>NZ_JAHHIT010000165.1 GCF_024539675.1 Streptomyces hilarionis
CGCTCCCCGCTCCCTCCCGCACCCCACCGCCCGCGGGTCCGCCGGCCCTGAATCCGGCGGGCCCGCGCGCACGTGGCCGCGGGACGCGCACACCTGTCCGCGGGATGCCCGCGAGGCGCCGTCCGCGACGGCTCCCACCGCGGGAACTCCCGCGAACTCCCCCCTCCACAAGCCCTGTTGACCGCTTGATCGCCTCGCCGTCCGGCGCATAGGTTCCGACCCATGACGAACGTGGCGAACGTACGGATCGGTGTCATGTACGACCGCGACTGGGCTCCCGAGGGGCTGCCCGGGTTCGCCCGGCGGGCCGAGGCGCTCGGGGTGGACGACCTGTGGGTGGTCGAGGACCTCGGGTGGAACGGCGGGGTCTCGGCGGCGGCCGTGGCGCTGGGCGCCACGCGACGCCTCACGGTCGGCATCGGCATCGCCCCGGCCCCGCTGCGCAGCCCGGCGCTGCTCGCGATGGAACTGGCCACCCTGGAGCGGGTGTTCCCCGGCCGCCTGGTGGCCGGCATCGGGCACGGGGTGCGGGAGTGGATGGAGTCGGCCGGTGTCGCCCCCCGGTCGCCGCTGGCCCTGCTGGAGGAGACGATCACCTCCGTGCGCGCGCTGCTGCGCGGGGAGCGGGTCGAGCTGGACGGGCGGGAAGTGCGTCTGGACGGCGTGCGGCTGGTGCACCCGCCGGCGCAGGCGCCGCCGGTCGTCGCTGGGGTCGTCCGACCCCGCTCGCTCGAACTGGCCGGACGGGTCGCGGACGGCACACTGGTCGCCGAGGGCCACGGCCCGGGCGACCTGGAGACCACCCGGGCCCTGACCGCCAAGGGCTGCGCCGGCCCCGAACACACCCTCACCGTGCTGTCGTTCGCCTGCGTGGGCGACGACCCGGACGAGGTCGCCCGCCTCCTGCACCCGCACACCGAGGGCCACGGCGCGTGGCTCGGCCGTCCGCAGGACGAGGTGTTCACCGTGTCCGGCACGGCCGCCGGGGCCGCCGACGACGTCCGCGCCCTGCGCGACGCCGGTGCCGACACCGTCGTCCTGCGCCTCGTCGGCCCCGAGCCGCTCGACCAGCTCGCGGCCCTGCTGACCCGGCTCAGGGGCTGAGGGCGGGGCCCCGGAACCCCGGCCCGGCGCCCGGACGTTCACCGGCGGGGCGTCGCGGGCAGGAAGGGCCCGTGCACGTCGGCACACGTCCTACGGGGAAGAGCGGGTGAGGCATGACGCGCGTACTGGTCGTCGGCGGCGGGATCGCCGGCACGGCGGCGGCTCTGGCGCTGCGGAAGGCGGGGCTGGAGGTCGCCGTGTACGAGGCGCATCCGGACCGCGCGGAGGACCTCGGCGCGTTCCTCACCCTCGCGAGCAACGGGCTGCGGGCGCTGGCGCAGATCGACGCCTGCGAGGCGGTGGCCTCGGTCGGGTTCCCGCTCACCTCGATGCGCGTGGTGGACGCGACCGGCGCCGAGGCGGCCCGGGCGCCGCTCGGCGAGGCCGCCGACCCGCTGCTGCGGTACCGGTGTCTGCGCCGCGGCGAGCTGAACGCGACCCTCCAGGCGGAGGCCGCCCGCCGGGGCATCACGATCGTCCACGGCGCCCGCCTCGTCTCCGTCGAGCAGGAGCCGGACGGAACGGGCGCCCCCGGCACGGTCACCGCGCGTTTCGCGGACGGCCGCGTCGCCACCGGCGACCTGCTGCTGGGCGCCGACGGCCTGAACTCCACCGTGCGCCGGCTGACCGCCCCCGGCGCCCGGCCCCGTCACGCGGGTCAGCACGTCTTCTACGGCTGCACCGCCGACGCGCCGGTGAGCGACGTCGACGAGACGGCGTGCGTCACGATGACCCGCGGCAGCACGGCCGCCTTCGGCCACATGACGTCCCCCGAGGGGGAGACCTTCTGGTTCGCCCGCGTCGGCGCCGACGCGCCCCTGACCGCCGACGAGATCGCGCACGCGGGTCCCGGGCACTGGCGTGACCTGCTCGTTCCGCTGCTGCGCGCGGACCGCACGGCCGCTGCCGACGTCGTCGCGGCCACCAAGGACCCCGTCCTGGTCACCAACGCGACCGAGGTGCCCAACGGGACCCCCTGGCGCTTGGGCCGCACCCTGCTGATCGGCGACGCCGCCCACGCGGCGTCCCCGGCGACCGGCCAGGGCGCGTCGATGGCCCTGGAGGACGCGGTGATCCTCGCGAAGTGCCTGCGCGACGTCCCCGGCCTCGCGTCCGCGCTCGCCCGGTACGAAGGGCTCCGCCGCCCGCGCGTGGAACACAACACGACGGTCAGCGGCAACATCTCGCGCGGCGTGCACACCCCCGGGCCCCGCCCGTCCGGCGGCCCGCCCCCGGCCCGCCCGGGCGACGACGAGCTCCTCGGGCTGCTGGAGTGGGACGCCCGCATCTGAGGGCGGGACGCCCCGGGCCGAGCCCCCGGCCCCCGGTGACCGGCGACCGCGCCGGTCCGCGGACCGTCGTCCCCCCGGCTCCCGCGCGGGCCTCACGGCGCCGTCGTCCGGCCCGGGTCGTCGGGGGTCCAGGTCGGGCCGTCGGGGGCGTCGGGGCGGGCGGCGTCGAGGTGGGCGCGGAGGGCGGCGAGCGCGGGGTGGGAATTGTCGTGGCGCCAGAGCAGCGAGTGCGGGTAGACGGGCGTCGGGTCGTGCACGACGATCCGCCGCAGGTCGTAGGGGGCGGGCCAGACGAGCCGGTCGTGCTCGCCGACGAAGGTCGCCAGCGTCGCGGAACCGGCGATCGACTCCAGGAGGGCGTCGGAGCCGAAGTTGGGACCGACCGCGTCGATGATCAGGCCGAACTCGGCGGCGAGCCGGTCGTAGTAGGCGGTCCACTCGGTCCCGGCGGCGTTCCCGGGCATCCAGATCCGCCGCCCGGCGAGCTCGGCGAGGGTGATCGCGCCCGCCCCGGCGAGCTCGTGGTCCGGCCCGGTGAGGAGGCGGAGGGGGTCGTCGAGGACACGGGCGCTCGCGATGTCGTCGGGAAGCGGCCGCGAGGACCCGGCGACGGCCCGGAAGGACGCGTCGATCGTGCCCGCCCGGACGGCGGCGACGGCCGTGTCGGCGTCGAAGAGCGTGACGACGTCCAGTTCCGTCTCGGGATGCGCGCCGTGGAAGCCGCGCAGCAGGGCCGCCGGTGCGATCCGCCGGTTGATCACGTCGACGCGCAGCGCGCGGCGGCCGGGGCGCACCGCGTCGGCCGCCCGCTCCGCGGCCCGCAGGAGGTCGCGGGCGTGGGGCAGGAACGCCCGGCCGTCGACGGTGAGCCGGGCTCCGCGTGCGGTGCGGGTGAACAGCCGCACGGCGAGGTCCTTCTCCAGCGCGGCGATGCGCTTGGAGACCGCCTGCTGGGTGATCGCCAGGTCGGCGGCGGCCTCCTGGAAGCGGCCCGCGTCCGCGACGGCGACGAAGGTGCGTACGGCTTCGAGATCCACGCCGACGCACCCTAGTTCACAACGCGTGGTTGTGCCCGGAGGGCTCCGCGGTTGTTTGACCTGCGCTCTCCTCGCTCGCTTAGCTTCCCCCACGGGCCGGATCCGGGCGGGAGCCGGTCGGCGCGGGCCGGGGGCCGGCCGTTCGGACGGGACGCAGAGGAGCGCGCGGGGCATGGTGCACAGGAGGCCGCTGGGCCGGCGGTTCGGGTGGCTGTGGGGGGCCTACGCGGTCAGCGCGTTCGGCACCCGGCTCGCGTTCGACGCCTTCCCCCTGATCGCGATCCTGGTGCTGCACGCCGGGCCGACCGAGGTGTCGGCCCTCGCCGCCACGGGGCTCGCGGTGGGGGCCGCGGTGGCGGTGCCGCTCGGGCCGTGGGTGGAGTTCCGCCGCAAGCGGCCGGTGATGATCGCGATGGACCTGGTCCGGTGCGCCGCGCTGCTGAGCGTCCCCGCCGCCTACGCGGCCGGTCTGCTGACCTTCGCCCAGCTGCTGGTGGTGTCCGTCGTCGTCGGGGCGGCCGACATCGCCTTCGGCGCGGCGAGCGGCGCGTATCTGAAGGCGCTCGTGCGACCGGAGGACCTGGTCGTCGCGAACGGCCGGTTCGAGTCCGCCAGCTGGACGGCCACCGTGCTCGGGCCGCCGGTGGGCACGGCCGCGATGGGGCTGTTCGGCCCGGTGACGACCGTCGTGGCCGACGCGGTCAGCTATCTGCTGTCGGCCGTGGGGATCCGCGCCATCGGCGGCGGCGAGCCGCGGCCCGTGCGCCCCGGCGGATCCCGGGCCCGGCTGCGCCCGGGCGAGCTGGCCGAGGGGTGGCGGTTCGTGCTGGGCCATCCGGCGCTGCGGCCGCTGTTCTTCAACACGGTCCTGGTCAGCGGTCTGATCATGGCGACCTCGCCGCTGCTGGCCGTCCTCATGCTCGGCGACCTCGGCTTCGCACCCTGGCAGTACGGTCTGGCCTTCGGTCTGCCGTGCCTGGGCGGCGTCCTCGGCTCCCGGCTGGCCCGCCCCCTCGTGTCACGGTTCGGCCGGCACCGGGTCATGCTCACCGCGGGGGCGCTGCGGGCGTGCTGGTCCCTCGGGCTGGCGTTCGTCCGGCCCGGTGCGGCCGGGCTCGTCCTGGTCGTCGTGGTCGAGTTCGGGCTGATCGCCTGCATGGGCGTGTTCACGCCGGTGTTCGCCGCCTACCGGCTGGAGCGGACGCCGGCCGACCGCGTCGCCCGCACCCTGTCGGCGTGGTCGGTGACCAGCAAGGTGACCGTCGCGGCCATGACGGGGCTGTGGGGCCTGCTGGCCGAGGCCCTGGGCCCCCGCACGGCGATCGGCGTCGCCGGCGTCCTCATGCTGGCCACCCCCGTCCTGCTTCCCCGGCACGACCCCGCCGTGCGGCCGGACCCCGAGCCGGCGCCGGCGCCCAGCCGGACCTGACCCACCGGGCCGGGGCACGCGCCGGAGCCGGGCGGCCGCGTCCGCGGGGCCGCCGCGCCCGACCGTGCCCACGCGTCCGCGGCGTCCCCGCGCCCCGCCCCCCGGCGCCGTCGTCCGCTCCCGCTCCCGCCGCCCCGCCCGTACCGTGGGCCCCGGCGGCCGGAATCGATCCCGTCTCGTCAACCCCCGGCAATGCGGGGCCGGTTGTCATACCTTGGGCGCATGGCGCTGCATCACCACAGTGACCGTCCGTGGCGCGTGAGGGTGGACGACGCGGCAGGCGCGCCCTGCGGCGCGGGCGTGCTGCTCGACGACCGGCACGTGCTGACCTGCGCCCATGTGGTCCGCTACGCCGGGGCCGCGCCCGGGTCCGCCGGCGCCTCGGGGGTGCGGGTCAGCAGCGTGGCGTGCCGGCCGGAGTGGACGCGCACCGCGCGGGTCGCCCCGGGCACGTGGGTGCACGACCACGGCACCCAGCGCGGGGACGTGGCGCTGCTCGAACTCGACGAACCGGCCGGCTGCGGCGCCCGGACCACGCTGTGGAAGGCCCCCCTGTCCGGCGGCACCGTCCAGGTGTACGGCTTCCCCCAGGACGAGCCCTTCGGCATGGGGGCGGACGCCCGGCTGGCGGGATCCGGCCACCGGCAGGGCGAGTGGGGCCTGCTGAAGCGGATACGCGAGGGCGACCCGTGGATCGAGCGGGGGTACTCGGGCGCCGGCGCCATGGCGGTGGGCGGCGAGTTCGACGGCCGCGTCATCGGCATCGTGGTGGCCGACTACGTCAACGGGGACGCGAAGGCGGCCTGGATGCTGCCGACGGAGACGATCCTGACCTACCTGCCCCGGATCGAGGAGTTCACCGGCGGCGACCGCAACGACGAACTCGGGTCTTCACGAGGGGAGTTGCCCGGTGACGTGCTCGGCGACCCGCTGCGGCTCGCGCTGACGCAGGAGCTGACCCGGTTGCTGGACAGCGGCTGGAGCGGCACCGTCGTCGTCGGCACGGGCGGCACGACCGCCGTGGGCGACTCCTGGCTCGTCCGTCTGGTGCGCACGGCCGATCCCGCGGCCCGGGCCACCGTCAGCGACGCCGAGCTCACCGGCGCGCCCGGGGACACGGTCCTCGGGCTCGGCACCATCGACGCGGCCTACGACGCGCGCGGCCGCTCGGTCGCCGACCTCGGCGGCTACCTCACGCGCCGGTTCGGGCTCCCCGGCGGCGAACCCCAGGAGGTGGCACGGCAGTTGCTGCGCCGCAGGCCGCCCGCCTGCCTGGTGGTGGGGGGCGTGGACCGCGCCCGGGACCCGGAGGCGCTCGTCGGGGAGCTGCTGGGGCGGTTGGCCGGCCGGGCCCGGTCGCGCGGCGTCCGCCTGGTCCTCGGCTTCGAGGGCGTCACGCCGGCCGGTCTGGCCCACGACGTGTGTCTCGACCCCGAACCGCTGCGCGGCGACGCCACCCGGAACGTGACCGCCGCCGCGGTCCACACGATCGTCGGACAGCTCGCGGCGGAGGAGGACGCGGCCGCGGCCCTGCACCAGGAACGCGGGATGCGGTTCTTCGCCGCGCCCCGGCTGCCGCCCCGCGCCGCACCCCGGCTGCGGGTCCGGCTGGCCGTGGCCCGGGCGACGGAACCCAACCCCGAACTGGCCGTGATCCACGAGCGGGCCGACGCCGCGCGCGCCGTCCTGGCCCGGTTCGATCACGACCTGCGGCGGCTGCTCTCGGCGCACGAGGACCTCACCGCCCGCCTGGAGCTGCACCGTGTGCGGGCCGCGCGCTACTTCGGCGACGAGGACCGGCCTCTCGCCGACCGGCACGCCCCGGCCTTCCGCGCGCTGAAGGTGGAACCGATCGACCTCGGGGCCGCCCGCACGCTGGTCCGGCGCTACATCGACGAGGTCGACCGACGGTTGGACGAAAGACCGTCCGAGGAAAGGTGACTGCCGCGGATGACCCCTCCCGAGTGCAACCGCCCCGACTGCGGCCGCGGCCGAATCGACGACCAGGGGTTCTGCCCGGTCTGCGACCGCCCCCCGCTGCCGCACGACGAGGCCACGCCGCCGCGGCCGGACCGGGACGCCGGTCCGCCGGCGCGGGCCGCCGCGGGCGTCGGCGTGGCGCACGTGCGGCCGGACCCCTGGTACGGCCTCGGCCTGGTCGGGCCCGACCAGCCGCCGCAGGTGCCGCCGAGCCCGTCGGGCCCCGTCGCCGAGGAGCACCGGTTCTGCGCCCATCCGCCCTGCGGGCTGCCGGTCGGCCGCGGACAGGACGGCGAGCCGGGCCGGATCGAGGGCTTCTGCACGGCCTGCGGCAACCACTACGACTTCTCCCAGCCCACCGGCCTGGTCATCGCCGGACGCTACGAGGTCGAACGCGTCCTCGGCTCCGGGGCGTACGGCGCGGCCTATCTGGCCCGGGACCGCAATCTCGCCACCCGGGTCGTCCTCAAGGCGCTGCACAGGTCGGTGGCCAAGACCGCGCGGCACGAGCGGGACGTCCTGGTGGGGCTCCGGCACGACAGCATCGTCCGCATCCTGGGCTACGAGCACGAGGGGCCGCACCTCGTCCTCGAGTACGTGCCGGGCGAACCGCTCTCGGCCCGCGACGGCGACCGTTTGGAGACCCTCCTCGGGCACGGGGTGCGCGTCCTTCAGGCGCTCGACTACCTGCACGCGCGGGGCCTGCTGCACTGCGACGTCAAGCCGCTGAACATCATCCGCTTCCGCGAGGAGGGCCCGGCGGGCGCGCTCGACCGGGTGCGGCTCATCGACTTCGGCTCGGTGCGCAGCCACACGAAGGACACCGGGAAGGTCGTCGCCTACACGGAGGCCTACGCGCCGCCCAGGACCGACCCGGAGCATCTGCGCCCCACCCCCGGCTTCGACCTGTACGGGCTGGGCATGACGCTGCGCGAGGTGTGCCGTTCGCGCTGGACGGACCGCTCCGCGCCGGGCGTCGACTCGCTGCACCTGCTGCTGGAACGGGCCACCGACCCGCACCGGCCGTGGCGGCGGTTCGTGTCGGCCCGGCAGTTCGCGGAACAGCTCAGCGGGGTCGTCCGGCAGGTCGTGGCGGCCGCGCCGGCACACCGTCAGGTGGCGCGCCCGTCCGCCCTGTTCGGGTCGATGTCCGGTGCGCTGCACGGTGGGCTGGGCGCGGCACGGCCCCTCGCGCACTGGGTGGAGGCGCGGGTGGACGGCGGCGGCCTGCTGGGCATGCCCGCGCCGTTCTCGCCGCCGGATCCGGGCGACATCGCCGCCGCCCTGCCGGCCCCGCTGTCCGATCCGGACCAGCCCGCGGTCACGGACACGGCGGGCGCCGCCCTGGCCGAGATCCGGCTCGCCCTGCGCGGGCAGGACGCGACGGCCGCGGCGGCGCATCTGCGGGCGGCGGCGCTGCCCGACTGGCACTGGCTGTCCGACTGGTACTGCGGCCTCATCGCGCTGGCCGACGGCAGTGCGCGCCGGGCCGCCGTGGTGCTCGGCCGGGTGCGCAGGACGCTTCCCGGCGAGCTGATCCCGCCCCTCGGGCTCGGTCTGTGCGCCGAGCTGCGCGGGGACCGGGCGCTGGCGCGATCGCACTACGGGACGGTCTTCGGCACCACCCCCGCGCTCGGTGCGGCCGGCTTCGGCCTGGCCCGCGTGCTGCTGCTGGCCGGTGAGCGGGCGAGGGCGGTGGCGGTCGCCGAACAGCTGGCCGGGGAGTTCCGCTACGAGCGCGAGGCCCGGGTGGCGGCCGTCCGCCTGCGCGTCATGGTCGTCGCGGAACCCGGCCACCCGGCGCCGACCGAGGACGACGTGGCGCGGGCCCGGGCGGCGCTGCCCGGCCTCGACGTGGACGACGCGGCGGCGGCGGCCCTGCGGGCCGAGATCCAGTACGCGGAGTTCCTGCGCACCCGCGACCGGTTGAGGCTGTCCGACGCGATCCGCGCGCTCGGCCCGCACGCGCCGACCGAGCGCGAGTACGTCGCACTGGTGGATCTCGCCAACCGGTTGCGTCCGGCGCTGACTTGGGGACGGCGCCGAAAGCGCGCCGAACGGGTCGTTCCCGTGTCGGAGCAACGCCCGGCAGGCTAAGCTCCGTTGCACGTTCCGTCGAGAACACGTGCACGCTCCGTGAGGAACGCGCGCGGCGAGACGATCGGATGGTGCCGGTGGGGGACAGGTCGCCGTTGGGGCTCGGTTTCGCCCTCGAAGTGGACGCGCCCGCGGATCTGCCCTACGACGAGCGGCGCGCGGACGCGCTGATCACCGTCACGGCGGACTCCGCGGCGGGCCCGTCCGCGCAGACTCCGAGCGCCGAGATCCTCATCATGGACCGCTCGCTGTCGATGACGGGCCACAAGCTGGACGAGGCGAAGCGCGCGATGTGGGCGGCCATCGACACCCTGCGCGACGGGACCCTGCTGGCCGTCGTCGCGGGCAACCACGAGGCCGACGTGATCTTCCCGGCGACGGGCGGTCTGGCCCGGGTCGACGCCCGCACCCGGGAGGACGCCAAGCTCCGGGTGGCGGGCCAGCTCCCGGAGGGCGGCACGGCGATCGGCCGCTGGCTGGACCGCGCCCGCCGCCTCTTCGCCACGGTGGACACCCCCGGCACGGTCCGCCACGCGGTGCTGTACACCGACGGCAAGGACGAGCACGAGACGCCCGAGCAGCTCGGCGAGGTCCTCGCGTCCTGCACCGACCGCTTCGTCTGCGACGCCCGCGGCCTGGGCGACGACTGGCGCTACACCGAACTCCTGCGCGTCACGCAGGCCCTGCACGGCGGCGCCGAGGCCGTCGTCACCATCTCCGATCTCACCGGGGACTTCACCCGGCTGATGCGCGAGGCGCAGCGCATCGTCGTGCCCCGGGTGTACCTGGGTCTGCGCCTCAACAGCCGTTTCCAGCTGTCCTTCGTGCGGCAGACCCGCCCCGTCGAAGCCGAGTTGACGGCGCGTCAGCAGCGCGGCGAGGAGACGCACGTCCCGCTCGGCTCGTGGGCCCCGGAGACCCGTCAGTACCAGATCTCCCTGCGTGTCGACCCGCACAGCCTGCCCGTGGACGACACGCTGCGCGCCGCCCGCATCACCCTGCACGCCGAGTTCCCCGACGGGACCCGCGGGCCCTGCGCCGAGAGCGCCGCCCTGGTCGTGCGCCGCCGCTCGACGCCCGGCTTCGGCATCGCCCGCTCCCCCGACCTGACCCGCGTGGAGAACGAGCGCGAACTCGGCATGGCCATGCGCGCCTGCGCGGACGCCCATCTGCGCGGGGACCTCGAACGCGCCGACCGTGAACTGCGCCTCGCGATCGACCTCGCCCGGGACCTCGGGGACACCGCGCGTCTGCGCTCGCTGCGCGCGGTCGCCGCCGACGGCCCCGACGGCCTGCCGCGCGTGCGGCGGGACGTCGCCCGGGGCCGGATACTCGGGATCGGCCTCGACTCGACCAAGACCGCGAGGCGGCCGGCCGAGCAGCACGACCGGCCGCCCCAGGACGCCGAGCCGCCCCGGGAAGCGCAGGCGTCCCGCGCGTGCCCCCGGTGCCGCACGAGGCCCGCGTCGCCGACGGCCAAGTTCTGCGAGGAGTGCGGGCACCGGCTCGGCGACCCGGGCCCGGCCGACGGACCGAGGGACGCCCTGTGACGGGCGGACGGCCGCGCCCTTCCCATCCGGTGGTGGTGCTGCGCCGGCTCCGGGCGGGCGTGTGGGGCGTGCTGGCCGCCACGACGTTGCTGTGTCTGGTGGCGGAGGACCGCGCCGCGGACCAGATCGCCGCCGCCGCCCGCACGGAGCGGGCCGTGGAGGACATCGACGCGGCGCACGCGGAGGCCCTGACCGCGACGAGCGCCCTCGTCCAGCTCTCCGCGATCAAGGACCCGGTGTCGATCGCGCTGACCGGGACCGGCGCCGACTTCGCCAACGCCGCCGCCCGCATCAGCTCCCACCTCACGTCGGCGACGGAGGGCAACGGGGCCGGGAGCCGGGGGCTGAGCCACATCCAGTTCGTGCAGGGCCAGTTGGCCACGAGCGTGAAGTCGGCCAACGCGGCGGTGCTCGACGGGGCCCCGGCCGTCCGCGACGTCGTGCTGGCCCTGCGCGAGGGGCCGCAGCCCGAGGGGGCGGATCCCGTCCGGTTCACCGGCGGGCTCCAGCAGTCGCTCCTGGACCTGCGGGACGTCGAGAGCGACGCCCGGACGGTCCAGCTCCGTTCGCACTGGCGCGACGGCCGTCTGCTCTGGCCGCTGTTCATGACGCCGCTCGCCGTCATGCTGCTCCTGGTCTGGGCGACCGGACGCGTCATCGCCCGGCGCTTCCGGCGGTACCCCGGCCCGGCGCTCGTCCTGGCCCTGTCGGCCACCGCCTCCGTCGACGTCCTGATGTGCGTGCTGCGCCCGCTGGACACGGCGATCGCCCTGCCCGTCCTGGCCGCCGCCGGTGCGCTGACCTACCTCGCCTACCGTCCACGCCTCGCCGAATACAGGTTCCCCCGCTCATGAGAAGACCGCCGACCTCCCTCGTGCGCTGTGCCCTGGTCCTCGGGCTGCTGCTGACGCCGGTCGCGTGCGGCGATCCGGGACGGAGCCAGGTGACGATCATGGTCCCCTGGTCCGGCAAGGAGTTCGAGGCCTTCCACGCGGTCGTCGAGGCCTTCGAGGCCGACCACCCCGGCATCGAGATCCAGCCCGAGGTCACCCGCGCCCTGAACGAGCAGCTCGACGCCGCCGTGGCCGCCGACGCCGAGCCCGACCTGGCGGTGCTCCCCAGCGTGGGGGCGATCGCCAAGTACCAGCAGGAGCAGGCGCTGAGGAAGCTCGACGTCGACACCGGCGACTACGTGCAGCCCTTCCGGGGGCTCGGCACGAGCGGCGGGGACGGCGGGCCACGCGAGGTCTACGCCGTCCCCGTCAAGGCCGACGTCAAGAGCCTCGTCTGGTACGACGCCGACGCCACCCCCGACCCCCCGAAGAGCTGGGCGGATCTGCGGACCCGGCACGACAGGTGGTGCCTGGGACTGGAGTCCGGTCCGACCTCCGGCTGGCCCGGGGCCGACTGGATAGCGGACCTCGTGCTCACCACGTACGGCCGCGACGCCTACACCGCGTGGGCGTCGGGAGAGGCGACGTGGGACGAGGGCCCCGTCGACGCGGCGTGGACCGCGTGGGGGCAGCTCATGGGCAGCGCCCGCAAGGGCGCCGCCCGGACCGGCTTCAAGGCCGCCGTCAAGAAGATGCCCGCGTGTTCCCTGGCCCACGGAACCCTCGCCGCGATGGACTTCGACGCGACCCGGGTGAAGAGGCGCGCATACCTGTACGTGCCGCCGCCCGGCAGCACGTTGCAGGTCTCGGCGGACTTCGTCGGGAAGTTCACCGACAACGACAGCGCCGACGAGTTCCTCGCGTACCTGGCGGGCGCCGAGGCACAGCGGCTGTGGGTGAAACAGCCCGGCTTCGCGCTCTCCGCCGACAGCCGGGTGACGGCGGAGGACTACGCCGACGACGTCCAGGGCGAGGTGGCCGCGATGCTCCACACCCCCGCCAACACCCTCTGCTTCAGCGCCGCCGACGCGATGGACCCCGACGTCTCCGCCGCCTTCTACCGGGCGGTGCTGGAGTACGCGGACGGCGCGGCGCAGGGCCCGCTCCTGGAGGCGCTCGACAAGGTCCAGGGGGCGCTCGGCTCCGCACGCCCCTCGTCCGCGCCACCCCTGTGCACCCGTTGACCCTCTCCCCTCCCCCACCCGTCCCGGACACCTCCAGGAGCCGCCATGCCGGACGCCGTGCAGTTCACCCTCGACGACGGCAGCGTCGTCCTCGTGGCCCCGCCGGCCCGCACCGGCACCGGCGCCGTGGGCCTCGGCACCCGTCTGGAGAGCGCGGCGACCGGTCTCAGGGAGGCCCTGGCGCCGATCACCGCCGCCGCCTCCGAGGTGATCGGCCAGTTCCGCAGCGCCGCCCAGCGGCCGGACGAGGTGGAGGTCACCTTCGGCGTCGTCCTGGACGCCAAGCTCGGCGCGATCCTGACGAGCGCGGGCACCAGCACGCACCTCGAGGTCACCCTGCGCTGGAGCGGCACGGAACCGACGCCGCCGCACTGAATGCGGGCGCTCCGTCCGGGCTTTGCCCCATGAGGGTTCACCGCTGGGTGTTTCCTGCACGCACATGTACCGAACGTTTACCCGAAAAGCGCCGGGCGGTCGCGGAAGTACCGTTCGCCGCCGGGCGTCTCAGCAGGTCAGGGTGGCAACTGCCCCTGTCGCCCCTGGCGTTCCCGCAACGTTCAATTCGCCTTTCCCGCTCCCGCTCCCCGCACTCCCTAAGGTCCCTGGAGGCTTCGAGAGAAGGGACCCATGGACGCACCCCTTTCGGTCCGGGCTCGCGGGATCGGCACCTGCTTCGGCGACGTCGTCGCCCTCGACGGCGTCGACCTGGACGTGCCGCCGGGCCGGGTCCACGGCCTGGTCGGACCGAACGGCGCCGGCAAGACGACGCTGCTCGGGCTCCTGCTGGGGCTGGCCGTCGCCGACAGCGGCCGGCTGGAGATCCTCGGCACGCCGGTCGGGCGCGGGCTCACCGCCCCCGACGGGGTCGCCGGTTTCGTGGACGGCCCCGGGCTCTACCCCTCGCTCACCGCCCGGCAGAACCTGGCCGCCCTGGCCGCCCTGCGCGGCGACCGGCGGCCGCGCAGGATCGGCGAGGTGCTCGACGAGGTCGGGCTCACCAACGTCGCCGACGACCGAGTCCGCGGCTTCTCCCTGGGCATGCGTCAGCGGCTCGGGCTCGCCGCCGCCCTGCTCGCCGAGCCCCGGCTGCTCGTGCTCGACGAGCCCTTCAACGGCCTCGACCCGGCCGGCAAGCGGCATGTGCACGGCGTCCTCGGCCGGCTCGCCGCCGACGGCGTGGCCGTCGTCCTGTCCGGCCACCGCATGGACGACCTGGAGGCGCTGTGCGACGAGATCACGATCCTCGCGACCGGCCGGGTCGCGTTCCGCGGGCCGTTGGCCGAGCTCGCCTCCGCAGACCGTGAACTGGACCACCGGTTGCGCACCTCCGACGCACCCGCGGCCCGCCGGCTGGCCGCCGACACCGCCGGCGTCCGCCTCGTCGGCGACGCCGGTCCGCGGCGCGGCGCCGCCGACGCGATCGTCGTCCGCGCGCGGACGCCCGCGCTCGACGACCTGGTGACGCGCCTCGTCCGCGCGGGCGTCGCGGTGCGCGAGCTCACGCCCGTGGTGTCGCCGCTGGAGGCCGCCTTCCTCGCCCTCACCGCACCCCGCAAGGACGCCGGATGACCGCGACCGCCCCCGACGCCCGCCCGGCCCCCCACCGGGTCACGGTGGTGCGCGGCTACCGTTTCGAGCTCGTCAAGCTGTTCTCCCAGTGGCGCGTGCGGCTGCTCGTCCTGGCCTGCTGGGTCGTCCCGGCGCTCTTCGTCGCCGGGGTGAGCCGGCAGAGCACCCTGCCCTCCGACACCCTGTTCGGCCGCTGGATGCACACCACGGGATGGGCCGGACCGCTGGTGACCCTCGGCTTCGCGGGCGCCTGGGCGCTTCCGCTGCTGGCCCCCGTCGTCGCCGGCGACGTCTTCGCCGCCGAGGACCGGCTCGGCACCTGGCGTCATCTGCTCGTGGCGGTCCGCTCGCCACGGCGGATCTTCGCCGCGAAGACGCTGGCCGCGACCAGCGTCGTCCTGCTCCTCGTGACGGGGACGGCCTGCTCCGGCACGGTCGGCGGGCTGCTCGCGGTCGGCGACCGGCCGCTCGTCGCCCTCGACGGCCGGCTGCTGACGCCCGCCGACGCCGGCGGGAAGGTCCTGCTCGCCTGGGTCTGCGTGCTGGCCCCCACCCTGGCGCTCGCCGCGCTCGGGATCCTCGGGTCGGTCGCGCTCGGCCGGTCCCCGACGGGGCTGCTGCTGCCGGCCCTGGCCGCGCTGACGATGCAGGTCGCCCAGACCCTGCCGCTGCCCGTCGCCGTGCGCCTCGCCCTACCGGGATACGCCTTCACCGCCTGGGACGGCCTGTTCGCCTCCCCCGCGCAGACCGAGCCGCTCCTGATCGGCGTCGCCGTCAGCCTGGTGTGGGCCGTGGGCGCGATCGTACCGGCGTATGTGCTCTTCGTACGGCGCGACTTCACCGACGCGGCCTACGACGGCGCGGGCCGCCGCACCCTCGCCCTCGGGCTGCTGCCGCCGGTCGCGCTGATCGCGCTCACGGCCGCACTGGTCGGCTCGGCGACCGCGGCCGAGGGCTCCGGGATCCGGCAGGACAAGGTGCAGCGCTCCCTCGCCACCGCGTTCGCCCACCTCTACCGGCTACAGACCGCGCAGCTGCACCGTCCGCCCGTCACGGAGGCGCGGCTGCGGACCACGGCCGCCTGCGCCAAGAGCGCCGGCCGCGGCCCCCAGGAGGGGCCGGGCAACGACTGGCGCTGCGTCGTGACCTGGCGCCTGCCCGGCGTCCAGGTCGCGGGGACCGCCGTCTACCAGCTCGACGTCGGCTCGGACGGACGGTTCGTGGCCGACGGCGACGGCCCCAAGGAAGTCAACGGCTATTTCCCGGTGCGCACACCGACCGGTGACGCCCCGAACCCGCTCTGGCAGTTCGACGGCCAGATCGACCTGCTCGACACCGCCCCGAAGGGATGAACCCCATGCAGGTGACACGGCAGCGCCGGGTCCACAGCCCCCGACTCCCCGTCCTCCTCGGCAGACGCGCCGGCCGGCGCGGCACGCTGGTCGCGGCGGGCATCGCCGTCGCGCTCGGCGTCACGGGCACCGCGATCGCCTCGACGCACCGGTTCGGCACCGAACAGGTCGGCCGAACCACCGCCGACGGCCAGGTCGTCTCCAGCGACCAGTTCATCAAGCCCTACGGCAGCCGCACCGTGATCGACGACGGAAAGATCATGTCGTCCTCCGTCAGCCCGGACGGCCGCCGGCTCGCCGCCACGATCGCCGACGGGGACGCGTCGTTGATCGTCGTGGACCCGAAGACCGGGAAGGTCGAGCAGAAGGTCGGCACCAACGCGGCGGACGACCTGCGCATCAAGAGCGGGTCGGTGGGCCAGGAGGGCCCGTCCTACTCGCCCGACGGCAAGCAGCTGTGGCTCGGCCAGAGCGACGGCTACACCAGGTTCACCGTCCGGGCGGACGGCACCCTCGCCGACCCGACGGCCGTCCCCGTCGCGGCCGACGGCGCCAGGCACGCGCTCGTGGGCGCCGCGGTCTTCTCCGCCGACGGCTCCACCGTCTACGCGGCGGTCAACGGCCAGAACAGGGTGGTCGCCCTCGACGCGGCCACCGGGGCCGTCCGGCACAGCTGGGCCGTCGGCAACGCCCCCCGCGGACTCGCCCTGGTCGGCGGCGCGTTGTACGTCTCCAACGAGGGCGGGCGTCCGGCGCGGCCCGGCGACACCACCGTCAACTCCTACGGCACCCAGGTGGTCGCGAACCCCGACACCGGCGCCGCCACCACCGGCACGGTCAGCGTCATCGACACGGCGCACCCTGCCGCGGCCGTGCGCAGCATCGACGTCGGTCTGCACCCGACCGCGGTGTACGCCAGGAAGGGCGCGGTGTTCGTCACCGACACCGGCGGCGACCAGGTGTCGGTCATCGACGCCCGCAAGGGCAAGGTCGTGCAGACCATCGCCACCCGGCCGTGGCCGCAGGCCAAGGCCGGCTACGAGCCCGACGCGGTGACGCTCACCGACGACGGCCGCCTGCTGGTCACGCTCGGCCGGGCGAACGCGATCGCCGTCTACCGCTACACGTCGGCCCAGACGCCCGTGAGTTACGTCGGCCTGCTGCCCACGGACTACTTCCCCTCGGAGATCGCCACCGTGGGCGGGGACGTGATCGTCTCCCACACCCGCGGCATCGACGCCCGTCGGCCCTCCGCCACCGGCAGCCACGGCACCCACGACACCACGTCGAGCCTGACGCGGTTCGCCCTGCCGGACGACCATGTCGTCCGGGCCCGGACGGCCGACGTCTTCCGGCAGAACGGCTGGACGCCCGGCTCGGTCCGCACGGCCGACCGCAAGAGCCACGCCAGGGCCGTGCCGGTCCCGGCGCGCCTCGGCGACCCCTCGACGATCAAGCACGTGTTCCTGCTCGTCAAGGAGAACCGGACCTACGACCAGGTCTTCGGCGACCTGCCCCAGGGCGACGGCGACGCCTCGCTCACCCAGTTCGGCGAGAACGTGACGCCCAACCAGCACGCCCTGGCACGGCAGTTCGGGCTGTACGACAACTTCTACGACATCGGCACCAACTCGGCCGAGGGCCACAACTGGCTGATGCAGTCGGACAACCCGGAGTACACCGAGTCCTCGGCCGGCGAGTACGCGCGCAGTTACGACACCGAGGACGACGTGCTCGGCCACCAGAGGTCGGGCTTCCTGTGGACGGGCGCGCAGGCGGCCGGCCGGTCCGTCAAGGACTTCGGCGAGTTCCAGTCGATCGAGAGCAAGCCGGCCGGCGCGACCTGGCAGAACCTCTACTGCGACGCCCGGAACATGGCCGCGACCGGACAGCCGACCGCCTACCCCATCCGCACGGGCTCGGCGATCCCCTCGCTGAACAAGGTGTCGGTGCCCGGCTTCCCGCTGTTCGACCTCTCCGTCCCGGACGTGTACAAGTACCAGATCTGGAAGCAGGACTTCGAGAAGAACGGCCCCGCGAACCTGAACATGTTCTGGTTCTCCAACGACCACACGGGAGGCCCGGCGAGCCCGGCCGCGGAGGTCGCGGACAACGACCTCGCCGTCGGCCGGATGGTCGACGAGATCTCGCACAGCCGGTACTGGAAGGACTCGGCGATCTTCGTCGTCGAGGACGACTCGCAGGCCGGTCTCGACCACGTCGACGGCCACCGCGCCCCCGTGCAGATCATCAGCCCCTGGGCGCAGCGCGGCACGGTCGACGACCGCTACTACTCGCAGATCACGATGATCCGCACCGTCGAGCAGATCCTCGGGATCCGCCCGATGAACCAGAAGGACAGCGCGGCGACCCCGATGGCCGGCGCGTTCACCCGCAGGCCGGACGACACCCCGTTCACGGCGGTGGCGAACCGGGTCCCGCTGACCGACGGCCTGAGCACCCCGCCCCCGTGCGGCGCGGACACCCCCGCCCCGCAGAACCCGGCCGCGGCCGCGGTCCCGACGGCCACGCAGGCTCCGGCGGGGCAGCGCAAGGTCGCGGCGCAGTGGAAGACCTGGGAGTCGCACCAGCGGCTGACCGGCCCCCACGCCGTGCCCGACTACGCGAACCCGGTCCAGATGAACCGTCTCACCTGGTACGAGACCCACAACTGGACGAAGCCCTACCCCGGTGACAGCAGGATCTACGCCCCGGCCGACGTGCCCGGCGCCTACCTCCCGTCCCCGGAGTCCGACGGCTGACCGACGCGAGAACCGGGCGTGCGCTACGCCGGCTCCGGCCCGGCGCCGCGCACGCCCGGGACCAGCCGGACGGCCGTGTCGCCCGGCCGGGGCAGCGGGGCCGCGCCTTCCGTCACCGGGTCGAGGCGGCCGTCGCCGCGCACCAGGAAGAGCAGTTCGCTGCCGGGCCGCGGGACCTCGTCGGCGGGCTGCCCCAGGACGGCCGCCCCGTGCGCGTACCCGCGGGCGAACACCGGCCAGGTCAGCCCCGGCCCGAACAGCACCTCGCCGCCGATGAACGGCGCCACCGCCCCCTGACTGTCGGCCGGCGCGTCGAGCCGGTGGACCGTGCCCTCCACACTGCCCCGCAGCAGCAGCGCCGCCAGCGCGTTGAAGTCGTCCTCGGCGGTGAGGAGGTACACGGCCGTGATGCCCTCCAGCTCGGCGGCCCCGCCCGTGGCGGCGCCCAGCAGTTCCCCGGGCGCGGGCTCGATCCCGGCCCGCCGGATGCGTTCGCGCTGCTCCTCCTCCCCCGCCCACATCAGCACTTCCAGCCCGGCCGCCTTCAGCGCCACGCCCAGGTCGACCACCCACGGGTCGCCGCCCACCAGCAGGGGCCGTGAGCGGGAGGGCCGCACCACGCCCAGGCGCCGGGCCACGGGCGAGGCGGTCAGCCCGTACAGCGTCACGGTCGCGACGATGACCACGAACGTCGCCGGAAGGATCTTCGTGGCGCCGTCGATGTGCTCGGCCACCAGAGCGGCCGAGAACGTCGAGGCGGTGGCGGCCGCCACGATGCCGCGCGGCGCCATCCAGCCGACGAAGCCGCGTTCGGCGCGGGTCAGTTCGGTGCCGAGGGTGGACACGAGCGCGACCAGCGGCCGCACGACCAGCACCAGGAAGGCGGCGAGCCCGAGCGCGGGCAGCCACACGTGGCGCAGCGACTGCGGAGTGACGGTGGCCGAGATCGAGACGAAGAGCAGCCCGAGGATCAGACTGACCAGGGTCTCGAAGAAGGGACGGCGCGCGGGCACGTCCATGCCGCGCAGGTTGGCGACGGCCAGGCCCATCAGCACGGCGGCGATGAGTCCGGTGTCGTCGCGCAGGACGTCGCAGAGCGCCGCCACCCCGATCACCGCCGCCAGCTGCGCCGTGGTGCCGAGGACCTCGCCCGGCCGCAGCACCCGGAACAGCACCCACAGCGACGCCGCGCCGACCGCCCCGCCGGCCACGCCGATGCCCATGCTGGCGAGGAAGTGCCCCATCCCGCTGCCGAAGCGGTGGCGCGAGCCGGACAGGACCGCGTGGAAGACCAGTGCTCCCAGCACTCCGCCGACCGGGTCGATGAGGGAGCCCTCCCAGATCAGGATGTGCTGGAGGCGGTCCTTCGGCCGCACGAAGCCGAGCAGCGGCCCCACGACCGTGGGCCCCGAGACGACGAGGATCGCACCGATCATGACGGCCGCCCGTGCGGACATCCCCAGCAGCGGCACGGCGAGCAGCGCGCCGAGCAGCCCGGTGACGGGTACGCCGACGCAGATGAGCCGGACGACGACCCGCCTGGTGTGACCCTTCAGCCGGGACAGGTCCAGCCCGAGGCCGGCGTCGTAGAGGATCACGGCGACGGCCAGCGACACCAGCGGTGAGAACGCCGGCCCGAGGAGTCGCTCGGGCGCGACGTCGTCGAACAGCGCGCCGGCGGCGAACCCGACGGGCAGCAGGACGATGAGGGCGGGGATGCGCAGCCGCCCGGCCACGATCTGCGAACCGACGGCCAGGACCAGGATCAGGCCCATGCCGGTCAGCACCTGGTCCGTCGTCACGAGCGGCCCTTTCGGTACGGGGTGGGGGGGGAAG
>NZ_JAHHIT010000166.1 GCF_024539675.1 Streptomyces hilarionis
CACCCGCCCCGGCTCCCGTTCCGGCCCCGGCCCCGCCCATGGCGCCGGCGGCGGCGATGGCCCCGGCCGCCATGTCGCCCGCCGCGATGGCCCCGGCCGCCATGTCGCCCGCGTCCATGTCGCCCGCGTCCATGTCGCCCGCCATGGCTCCTGCCATGGCTCCTCCGATGGCGCCCGTCATGGCTCCCCCCATGGCCCCGGCCCCGGCGCCCGCTCCGCCGATGGGTCCCACCCCGCCCGGCGTCCCGGCCCGCGGCGGCCTCACCGCCGCCCAGGTCCGGGGCACCAACGGTCTCTCCCCCGCGCCGGCCACCGGCTGGCCCAACGCCCAGAGCTGGCCGAACGCGGCGGGAATGGGCCAGGCCGGCTAGGAGCCGCCCGACCCGCTCCTCCCCGCTCCCCGGGCCCCTGCTCCCGGCCGGGCGTCGGCCGGACCCCGCCCGGGTCGACGGATCCGGCCGGCCCGGGCGCGTACGGCGTCCACGGCCCGTGGGGCACGGACGCGATCCCGGGCCCTGCCCCGACCGCGCCGCCGGGTTCGCCCCAGCGGCCCTGGCGGGGCGGTGGTCGAGGGCAGGGCCGCCGTCCTCGCGATGCGACCGGCAAGGGACTTGACGGGTCCGGGCTTTGCCTCACTGACAGGGTGCGGACAGGAACCGCCCCTACGGTGCCGTGTCCATGACAGACACCTCAGATGCGCGTACCCCCGCCCCCGCCCCCATCGGACGCCGGGCCGTACTCCTCGCCACCGGCGCGACCGCGGCGGCCCTCACCGTGGGCGCCGCCGCCCCGCCCGCGGCTCCCGCCGCAGCGGCGGCCGGCGCCGCCCCCGGCGCGGCCGCGGCCGTCTGCACCCTCACCAAGGAGATGACCGAGGGCCCCTATCACCTCGACGGACAGTACGTCCGCGCCGATGTCACCGAGGGCAAGCCGGGCGTCCCGCTGAAACTGACCCTCACGGTCGTCGACGACGACACCTGCGCGCCGATCGGCAACGCACTGGTCGAGATCTGGCACGCGGACGCCCTCGGCGAGTACTCCGGCTTCGTCGGGGCCAACGGCCACAGCGAGCCGGACGACGGCACCTTCCTGCGCGGCGCCGTGCTCACCGACTCCGGCGGCGTCGCGTCGATCACCACGATCTACCCGGGCTGGTACCGGGGCCGCTGCGTCCACGTCCACGTCAAGGTGCACACCGGCGTCACCGTCACCGCCGACGGCCACTTCACCGGCGGACGGGAACTCCACACCGGCCAGCTCTTCTTCAGCGAGACGGTCACCGCCGCCGTCGCGAGGGTCTCCCCCTACGCGGCCAACAGGGTCACCCGCACCACCCTCGCCCAGGACTCGATCTACGACGACGCGGGCGCCTCGTCCGGCCTCCTGAGCCTGACGGCGCTGGGCGGTTCGGCCTCGTCCGGGTACACGGGCACGCTGACGCTCGGCGTCGAGCGCTGATTTCGCGCACACGGCTTCGCCCGGTCCCTCCGGTGCGCCGGAGGGACCGGGCGGCCTCAGACCCGCGCCCGGGTCACTTGGCCGGACACGCCTTCCACGCCATGTGGTAGACGGTGTTGATGTCGCCGTCGGTCGAGTCCATCGTCATGAAGCTGACCTTGGAGGCGGACGACGAGCCCGCGTTGACGCGCAGCTCGGTGTTGATGTTGAAGTTGCGCTGGACCCCGCAGGGCGCGTAGACGAGGTTGGCCCAGTCGGTGGTGTCCGTCGCCTGCCAGTTGTCGTTGAGCGCGCCGTTGAAGGTGTGGTTCTTGAACACCGTCTGCGACGAGCCCTGGAAGTAGTACGAGGCCCGCTGCACGCCGCTGGAGCCGGACTGGAGCGAGGCGAAGCCGCGGTAGTCCGCGCTGGCGATGGCGTAGGTGAAGCCCGAGGGGACGTGGACGATCAGGCTCAGCTGGCAGTTCTTGCGGAACGCGGTCGGGTCGGAGTTGCCGCCGACCTGCGCGAGGTACTCGCTGTAGGTCACGGTGAAAGCGGTGTTGTCCTCGGAGACGGCGACCGCGGCCGAGCCCGGGCGGCAGCCCGACCCGTTGACCGTGGCCACGTTGATGACGATCTTGTCCGGGGGCGGGTCGACGAACCCCGAGGACGGGTTGTGCGCGGGTATGGCGGCGGTCACGAGAGCGGCGACCGCGCCGCCCAGGAGCAGCCCACTGGCCATGGTCTCTCCCCTTCATGGGATCGGTGGGGGGTGGATGCGCCGGCTCCGCACAGCAATCATGTGAAGGATCAATGAAGCTGCTGTGAAGGACCGGGGCGATCGCATCGTAGGGAGACCGCTGGGGCGCGCCCAGGTGGAACTCCGGCCATTCACCCCGGCGCGTTCACACCCCGTGATGCTGCGCCCACGCCGCGTCCTGACCCACCGTCACGGGTTCTCCCAGGCCGCGGGCTCCTCCGACAGCTCCCGCACGGGCGCCGGCAGCGCGTCCGCCGCGATGTCGGCGATCGTGACGCCCTCCAGGATCCGGCGCACGTTGGCCCGCAGCGCGATCCACAACGGCAGCAGGGGCTGCGCCGAGCCCGTGTACGTCAGCCCCGTCGGGCGCTCGCCGCGCACCGAGACGATCGGGCCGTCCACCGCCCTGATCACGTCCGCGACCGTGATCGCGGCGGGGTCGCGGGCCAGTCGGTAACCGCCCCCGCCGCCGCGCCGGCTGTCGACGATCCCACCGCGCCGCAGGTCGCCCAGGATCCCCTCCAGGAACTTGTGCGGGATGTCCTGCACGGCGGCGATCGACTCCGCCTTCACGGGGTCGCCGCCGCCCTGCCGCACGGCGAGTTCCAGCACCGCCCGCACCGCGTAGTCCGCCCTGGCCGAGATCCTCATGGCCCCATTGTGCGGTCGGCGTCACGCGGTCGGCGCACGGGCGGCCCCGCCGCATGCCGGGCGGCGGACACCTCCGGGAGTGTCCGACGGGCGCCCCTAGGCCAGCCTGATCACGTTCCAGGACAGCGGTTCCAGCGTGGCCGTCAGCATGCCGTCCGTCAGCGTCGTGCCCTCGGCCGCGTGCGGGGCGACCCGCTCGGGGTCGGCCAGGGTGTTGCGGGCGTCCGGGTCGGCGTCCGCGAGCACGCTGTGCTCCACGACCGACGTCACGCCGAGGTCGTTCAGCCGGACCTGGAGCGGAAGCGCCTCGGTGCGGCCGCGGTTGACGGCGAAGACGGTGACCGACCCGTCCTCGGCGCGGACCGCCGTCGCGTGCAGCAGGTCCGCCTCGCCGTACTTGCGCGTCGGGTACGTCGGCGAGTCCACCCGGACGTCGAGGACCTGACCGCGGCCGTACCGCGCGGCCTGCGCGAAGGGGAAGAACGTCGTCTGCCGCCAGGCAGGGCCGCCCGGCTCGGTCATGATCGGCGCGATGACGTTGACGAGCTGAGCGAGACAGGCCACGGCGACCCGGTCGGCGTGCCGCAGCAGCGCGACGATCAGGGAGCCGAAGACGACGGCGTCGGTGACGCTGTAGCTGTCCTCCAGCAGGCGCGGGGCCTGCGGCCAGTCGGTCCGGTCGATGCCCTTGGAGTACTCCTCCCACTCGGGCAGGTACCAGACGTTCCACTCGTCGAAGGACAGGTTGATCCGCTTCTTCGACTTCAGCCGCGCGCCGACGTGGTCGGCGGTCGCCACCACGTTCTCGATGAACGACTCCATGTCGACGGCGGAGGCGAGGAAGGAGTCGACGTCGCCGTCCTCCGGCCAGTAGTAGGCGTGCAGCGAGATGTGGTCGACGAGGTCGTAGGTCTCCTGGAGGACCGTCGCCTCCCACTCGGCGAACGTCGGCATGGACTGGCTGGAGGAACCGCAGACGACGAGTTCCACGCCGGGGTCGAGCTGGCGCATGGCGCGCGCGGTCTCGGCGGCGAGCCGGCCGTACTCCTGCGCCGTCTTGTGGCCGGTCTGCCAGGGGCCGTCCATCTCGTTGCCCAGGCACCACAGCGCGATGCCGAAGGGGTCCTTGTCGCCGTGGCTCACCCGCAGGTCGGAGAGCGCGGTGCCCTCGGCGTGGTTGGCGTACTCCTGGAGCGCGAGGGCCTCGGCGACGCCGCGCGTGCCCAGGTTGACGGCCATCATGGGCTCCGCGTGCGGGCCGATCTTCCTGAGGAAGCCGATGAACTCGGAGAGGCCGAAGCGGTTCGTCTCCGTGGAGTGCCAGGCCAGGTCGAGGCGGCTCGGCCGCTCCGCCACCGGGCCCACCGAGTCCTCCCACCGGTAGCCGGAGACGAAGTTGCCGCCCGGGTAGCGCACGGCCGTGACGCCGAGTTCCCGTACGAGGTCCAGGACGTCGGTGCGCACGCCCTCGGCGTCGGCCGCGGGATGGCCGGGCTCGAAGACGCCCGTGTAGACGCAGCGGCCGAGGTGTTCGACGAACGAGCCGAAGACACGGGGATTCACCTCGCCTACGGTGAAGGCGGGGTCGAGGGTGAAACGGGCGGTGCTCATCGTGGCCCTTCCGGTCTCGGTCACTGCGGTCTCGGTCGCTCCGGTCTCGTTTCCGCCGCGGGTCCTCCGCGGGGCCGCGTGCTCCTGCCGGTCCGTGAGCGAGGTTCGGTATTTCGGATTGCGCTCGCGTCCTCGAACGGGACCGTAAAAGCCGCCGCGCCCGCCCGTCAATGGTTTCGACGCGATCTCCGACAGCGCTTTCCCTCGCCGCCCCCGTCCCGCTTTTCGTGACGTGAGCACAACCGGCCGCGTAGGCTCGAACGGGTTGCCGCCGGGCGGTGGAGAAGGGGGAGCGGATGGACATCGCGGGCGCGCGCGGAAGGGCGGCCCGGATCGCCTCGGCGCTGCGGCGCACGCGGACCGGACCGGCCATGCGCGAGCTGACCGGCGCTCTCTCCGCCGCGCTGCGGGCGCGCCCCTGCCGCCCGTCCGGGGTGCGGGACGTGTGCCGTGCGCTGTGCGAGGAGATGTCCGCACGGCGCGGCGGCCGGCCCGTCGAGGTGCGGTTCGAGCGGTTCCCCGACGAGATCGAGGTGACCGGCCTGTGGGTGGAGTTCCAGGAGTTCGACCTGGTGATCGTGGAGGAACGGGCCGAGGACGTGCAGCAGTTGGTCATCCTCGGCCATGAGCTGTGGCATCTGCACGCCGGGCACCGCCATCACCACCACGGCGTCGGCACGGTGGCGGCGGGCGTGCTGGCCGACCGGTCCGGCTGGGACTCCATCGCGCTGACCGTCGCCGCCCGCAACGGCTCCCGCGAGGACGACGAGGCCGAGGCCGACGACTTCGGCCACCGTCTCGCGGCCCGCTTCCGGCGCTATCTCTCCGACTCCGGGCCCACCGGCCCGGGCGCGGCCGCCGGGGCGGGCGCGGAGACGTCCGCGGTCCAGCGCACGCTGGGCTACCGGGGACGCCGGGGTACCGCGCGGTGAACCACGGGCTGTACATCTCCTTCTGGCTGCCCACCGTCGTCCTCGGCGCGGCCCTCGCCATCAAGCTGCCCAGCATCCTCAAACTCTGGCGGGACCCGCTGCTGCGCGCCGTCGGCGGGCTGCTGGTGTTCGCCTGCGCCGTGTTCGTCTTCGCGGCCCCGAAGACCATCGCCTGGACCAACCGCGTCACCGGGGTGCCGAACATCGCCGCGCCCTGGGTGTACTCCCTGCTCACCGCGCTGTCCGCGTCCTGGCTGCTGCTGATCATCGCCTGGCGCAACGGCCGCACCGAGCGGTCTGCCCAGACCCGGCGCGCCACGCGCTGGGTGGTCTCGGTCTACGCGGGCGTGGTGGTCGCCCTGTGGGTGCTCTTCGCGCTGGCCGACGTGCCCGTGGAGCGGATCCGGGACCTCGACACCTACTACGCCAACACGCCGTACATGCGCGAGGAGATCCTCCTCTACCTGCTCGCGCACACGGTGGCCTGCTCGGTGACCGCCCGGCTGGTGTGGAACTGGAGCCGCACCGAGGGCCTCGACGCCTGGCTGCGCTGGGGGCTGCGCTTCCTCGGGGCCGGCTACGTGACCAACCTGGTGTTCAGCGCGGCCAAGCTGTCGGCCGTCGCGGCGCGTTGGACCGGTCACGACCTGG
Source organism: Streptomyces hilarionis (assembly GCF_024539675.1). Lineage (GTDB taxonomy): Bacteria > Actinomycetota > Actinomycetes > Streptomycetales > Streptomycetaceae > Streptomyces > Streptomyces hilarionis. The sequence goes on from NZ_JAHHIT010000166.1 coordinate 6,046, forward strand.
ACTGGCTGAACACGAACATCGCGCCGTCGGCGGCCTGCATCGCCGCCACGCTGGTCGCGATCGGCTTCATCGTGCCGCACGCCGGCCAGTACTTGCAGGAGCGCTGGCGGGTGCGCCGCCGGCACCGGAGCCTCAAGCCGCTGTCCAGGCTGATGCGGACCGTCACCGGCGGCCGCGAGCCGTTCGACCTGCGCGCCGCCCCCGAGCTGCGGCTGATCCGCCGTGAGACGTTCATCCGCGACGCGCTGCTGCAACTGGCCCGTCATCTGGACGACGGTCTGCGCGCCCGGTCCTACGACGCCGCCGTCGCCCTCGGCTTCGAGCGCGGCCGGGCGCAGGCCCTGGCCGCGGGCGTCGCGCTGCTGGACGCCGTGGAGGCGAGGAAGCGGTCGCAACGGGGGCCGGAGACGCCGGAGTCCGGGACGGCGGAGTCGGTGGCGCCGCGCCCCGCGAGGGCGGAACCGGCGCCGGCCGAATCGGGGACGCGGCACGTTCCGGAGTCCTCGCGGGCCGAAGCCCGGACCGCCGCCCCCACCACGACGTCACCCGCCACGGCCTCCCCCACGGCCTCCACCACCGCTCCCCCCGCGTCCCGCGCGCCGTCCTCCTCCGGGCCGGACACCACCTATCTCCTGCGGGAGATCCAGGCCGTGTCCCGCGTCCTTCGCCATCCCGTCGACCTCCAGGCGGTCCGCGCCCGCGCGACCGCCCCGGCAGAGAGCATGTCCACGCATGAGTGAGCCCGCCAACCCCGCCAGAACCGCCGTAGTGCTGGGGGGATCCCACGCCGGGATGCTCGTCGCACGCGCGCTGAGCGGCTTCGCCGACCGGGTCGTCGTGATCGAGCGGGACGCCCTTCCCGACGGACCCGCACCGCGCCGGGGTCTGCCCCAGGCGCGCCACGCCCACATGCTGTGGTCGGGCGGGGTGCGGGCGGTGGAGGAGCTGCTGCCGGGCGTCACCGAGGCCCTGCTCGACGCCGGGGCGCGCCGCTCGCCGGTGACGACGGACATGGTCGTCCTGGGCCCGCGCGGCTGGTTCCGCCGCTGGCCCGAGTCCCACCACGTGATCCTGGCCGGACGCGATCTGCTCGACGCGACGGTCCGCGACCTGGTCCTCGCCGACGAGCGGATCGAACTGCTCGCCGGGACCGAGGCGACGGGTCTGGTGGGGGACGCCGGAGCCGTCACGGGAGTGCGGGTACGGACCCGGGGCGCGGCGGACGGGCGCGAGGACACGGCGGCCGGCGTGGAGCGGACCGTCTCCGCCGCCCTGGTCGTCGACGCGACGGGGCGCGGTTCGCGGGCGGGCGGGTGGCTACAAGCCCTGGGCCTGCCGGAGGTGGAGCGACGCGAGGTGGACTCGGGGCTGGCCTATGCGAGCCGGCTCTACCTGGCTCCCGAGCGGGCCCGGTCGGGGTACCCGATCGTCAACGTGCAGCCCGACCCGCGGGACGGCCGTCCGGGGCGGGCGGGGTTCCTGCTGCCCATCGAGGACGGGCGCTGGATCGTCACCCTGAACGGCACCCGGGGCGGCGAACCCACCGCCGACAACGACGACTTCGTGCGCTTCGCCCGCGAGGAGCTGCGCCACCCGGTCATCGGGGAGCTGCTGGAACGGGCCGAGCCGCTGTCGGACGTGTCCCTCACCCGGGCCACCGTCAACCGCCGCAGCTTCTACGAGCGGATGGCGGCCTGGCCGGAGGGCTTCGCCGTCGTCGGCGACGCGCTGGCCGCGTACAACCCGCTCTACGGCCACGGCCTCGCGGTCGCCGCCCAGAGCGCGGTGGCGCTGCGGGACGCCGTCCGGCGGCACGGCTGGGGCTCGGCCGGGCTGTCGCGTCGCGTCCAGCGGGCGGTGGCCCGCCCGGCCGGCGCCGCCTGGGACCTCGCGGTCGGCCAGGACGTGTTCTACCCGGGTGCGACGGAGACCGGCCCCACGCTGCGCGACCGGATCCTGGCCGCCTACGTGGGGCGTCTGATGCTCACCGCCACCGGCAGCGGCCGCATCGCCCGCCGGGTGACGGACGTGACGTCGCTGGAGCGGGGCCCGCAGGTCCTGCTGACCCCGACGGTCCTGCTGGCCGCCACCGCCGGCCCCCTCAAGCGCCCCCTGACCGGCCCGCCCCTGACGCCGTCCGAACGCGAACGGGCGGGCCTGCGGTAGCGGTTCGACGGGCGGGCCCGTGTCGGCCCGTGGCGGCCGGCTCGCGCGCCCGCCCGTCGGCGGCGGTGTCAGCCGGTGAAGGCGGGTTGCGGGAGGCCCTTGCCGGCGTTCGGGACCACCAGGAGTGAACCGGCCACCGGGTGCGGGGCCGTCAGGCCCACGCGGGCCGTGGTGACGTACAGGTCGCTCAGGCCGGCGCCGCCGAAGGCGCACGCGGTGACCCTCGGGGTGGGCAGGGTGATCACGCGGTCCAGCTCGCCGTCCGGGGTGTACCGGCGTACCGCTCCCCCGTCCCACAGCGCCACCCACACGCAGCCGTCGGCGTCGACGGTGAGGCCGTCGGGGAATCCGGCGCCGTCCTCGACGGAGACGAACGGGCGGCGGCCGCTCACCCGCCCGTCCGCCGAGCAGTCGAAGATGTCGATCCGGCGCGTCGGCGAGTCGATGTAGTACATCAGCGTGCCGTCCGGGCTCCAGCCCGTGCCGTTGCTCACGGCCACGTCGTCGAGGACCAGCTCGGCCGAGCCGTCGCCGGCGAGCCGGGACAGCGTGCCGCCGCCGGGCGCCTCGTCATAGCGCATGGTGCCGGCCCAGAGGGAGCCGTCGGGCGCCACCGCGGCGTCGTTGGCGCGACGGCCCGGCACCGGCTCGTGGCGCAGCCAGCGGAAGCCGCCGTCGGGATCGAGCAGGCCCACCCCGTCACGGAGGTTGAGGACCAGCCCGCCGCCCGCCCGGGGCTTGGCCGCGCCCACGTGCTGGTGCGTGGCGCGGACCGTGCGGGCGCCGGTGGCGGGGTCGTAGGTGTGCAGGCGGGAGCCGAGTATGTCGATCCACAGCAGCCTGCCGGTGGCCGGGTCCCAGGTCGGCCCCTCGCCGAGGGTCGCCTCGGCCCGCACGGCCACCTCGTACGACGTCGTCATGCCACGCTCCGGTATCCCAGCAGTTCGGACAGTTCGGCCGCGCCCTTCGCGGCGAGCTGCTCCAGCTCCACGCGGCGCTCGTCGCTCCAGCGGATCATGGGGACGGAGATGGACAGCGCGGCGACCACCTGGCCCGTGCGGTCGCGCACCGGCGCCGCCACGCAGCTGACGTCCGGGTTGGACTCGCGGCTCTCGACCGCGACGCCCCGCTCCCGGATCTCGGTGAGCGCCTCGCGCAGCGCGGCCGGCTCGGTGATGCTGTTCGGGGTCATCCGCACGAGATCGGCGTCGTCGGGGATGCGGGCGGTGAGCTCGGACTCGGGCAGCGAGGCCAGCAGCATCTTGCCGACGGAGGTGCAGTGCGCCGGGAGACGCCGGCCCGCGGCCGACACCATCCGGACCGCGTGCGTGGAGTCGACCTTGGCGATGTAGATGACGTCCGTGCCCTCCAGGATCGCCACGTGGACCGTCTCGTCACACGTTTCGGCGACCGTGCGGGCGACCTGCTGACCCTCCGCGGCGAGGTCGAGCTGCTCGGCGTAGCGGCTGCCGAGCTGGTACGGACGCACTCCGAGGCGGTACCGTCCGGGTTGTCCGGGGACGGGCACGATGTACGACCGCGCGGAGAGCGTGGTCACCAGTTCGTGCACGGTGGTGCGCGGAAGCTGGAGCTTGCGCACGATGTCGGGGGCGGAGAGCGAACCGTCCCCGTCGAGGAAGAGCTCGAGGATGTCGAGAGCTCGGGTCACGGCAGGTACGAGGCGTCCCACGACCGGCCCCCTCCCTTGATCTGTGATCGGCGCCTGTGTTCGAGATATCAACAGGCGATCGGCATGACGAACACAGGCTGTCATACGCCGTTGCGCCGGGCAATGGCCGGGAATCGCACGGTGGCCCCGGAGGGCGCCCGCGGTGGGCCAGGATGGGACGCATGCCGACCCAGAAACGCCTCGCCGGCTCGTTCACGGCCCTCGATTTCCAGTTGGTCCTGCTGCGCCGCATGGCCGACCACAACCCGGATCTGGTGGAGGACGCCCGCCATGACCTGGGCGTCTCCCTGACGCAGATGAGGGAGGCCAACAAACGGTGGCAGGCGATGGTCCACTCCCCGCACACCAGAGGAGCGCTCGCCCGCTACCGCTCGGTCCTCGGCGAACCCGAGTCCAGAACGGCCCGCCGGGTCGCAGACCTCGACTGCGAGGCCTGGCTGTGGCCGGTCTCCCTCTGGCCCGGGCTGCGTTTCGAGGTGCTGCTCGCCCCGACCGGCGCCGTCTGGAACGAGTGGCTGGTGCGCGCGCCGGGCGTGCGGCCGCCGTCCCTGGAGACCCTCGACGATCTCGCGCCCTGGTCCTGCACGGTCGACGAGGCCGCCCTCGCCTTCGCCCCGGCACGCCCCCTGGAGGGCACGGCCCCCAACCGGTGGGGCCTGGCCTTCACCGCCCCGGACGGACAGGGCGTGCGCCGCGAGGTCGTCGCCGAGTTCACCTGGGGTCTGCTCCAGCGCACGGCGACCAGGGACTGACCGCGGGACCCGTCAGCGGGCGGCGGCCGCGAGGATCGCCGTGACGACCTTCCGGGTCGACTCCGGGTGCAGGAACAGGAAGAGGTTCGGCTCGACCAGTTCCAGCTCCATCACCCGCGGCCGCCCGTCGTCGCCGTCCACGAGGTCGACGCGGGCGTAGAGCAGCTCCGGCGCGTCGGGCACGGCGGCCAGGGCGCGTTCGGCGACGGCGAGTTCGGCCGGGGTCGGCGTCCAGGGCTCCAGTCCGGGATGGGCGACCTTCTCGGCGTCGAAGGCGGTCTCCGGGGCCAGCACGGCCCGCTTGCGGCTGGCGTGCAGCAGGCGTCCGCCGAAGAACTGAAGGGCGCGCTCGCCACCGGTGTCGATGGCGCGCAGATACGGCTGCACCATCGCCGTCAGCCCCTCGGCGTGCATCCGGGCGAGATGGGCCAGGGCCCGCTCACGGCCGTCGGGGGTGTAGCGGGCGGCGTAGCGGGCGCCGGCGCCCGACGCGGGCTTGATCACGTACTCGCCTTCCTCGGGCAGCCCGGCCGGCTCGCCGGGCGCGAGGTAGCGCGTCGGCACGGTCGGCACCCCGGCCGCCGCCAGCTCCCCGAGGTAGCGCTTGTCGGTGTTCCAGCGCACCACCGCCACCGGGTTGGCCAGCCGGGTGACGGCGGCGACCTTCCGGGCCCAGGCGGTGAACTCGTCCGCCCGCCAGCTGTAGTCCCAGGTGGAACGGATGACGACGAGGTCGTAGGAGGCCCAGTCCACGTCGGCGTCGTCCCAGAAGACGGCGTCCGCCCGCGCACCGGCCTGACGCAACGCCTCCACCAGCACCGGGAGGTCGACGTCCTTGCCGGCCTGCGGCCGGGGGTCGTAGGTGGCGAGCGCGACACGGGCCACGACGGGCTCCTTCTTCGTACGGCTGTCCGATCACCGGAAGGCTAACAAGACGGGTCGCACAGTGATCCGGATCAAACCCCCGCCCGGCCCGATCGCGCGCGCCGCGGGGTAGGAAGGTCCTGTCGTGCTCGATCCGCCGCCCGCAAGGAGTTCTCGCGTGACCCCTCTCTTCCCGGCCCTGTCGGACGATCCGTCCTCCCGCCCCGCCCTGCGGTTCGGCGCGCGTTCCCTGACGTACGCGGAGCTCGCGGCGGCGGCCGGCGCCGTCGCCGGGCGGGTGCGCGGGGCGGGCCGGGTCGCGGTGTGGGCCACCCCGTCGCCGGAGACCGCGGTCGCGGTGGTCGGCGCGCTGCTCGCCGGCGTCGCCGCGGTGCCGCTGAATCCGAAGTCGGGCGACAAGGAGCTCGGGCACATCCTGTCCGACAGCGCGCCCGCCCTGGTCCTGGCGGCGCCGGGCACGGAGCTGCCCGCCCCGTTGCGGGCGCTGCGTCGCATCGACGTCACCCTCGACACGGACCCGGACCCGGACACGGACACGAACACGTCCGCGGCCCGGGACACGGAAGGCGACGCGGACGCCGGGGGGACGGGCGCGCCGTCGGCCCGCGCGGCCGTCGGCGAGGAGGAGCCCGCCCTCGTCGTCTACACCTCCGGCACCACCGGGCCGCCCAAGGGCGCGGTCATCCCGCGCCGGGCGATCGCCGCCACCCTGGACGCGCTCGCGGACGCCTGGCAGTGGACCGAGGAGGACGTCCTCGTGCACGGACTGCCGCTGTTCCACGTCCACGGCCTGGTCCTGGGCGTCCTCGGGCCGCTGCGCCGGGGCGGCTCCGTGCGGCACCTCGGGCGGTTCGACACCCAGGGCGTGACCCGGGAGCTGAGCGAGGGCGCGACCATGCTGTTCGGCGTGCCGACGATGTACCACCGCATCGCCGAGGCACTGCCCGCCGAGCCCGCGCTGGCCGAGGCGCTCGCCGGGGCCCGTCTGCTGGTCTCGGGATCGGCCGCGCTGCCCGTGCACGACCACGAGCGGATCGCGGCGGCGACCGGACGGCGGGTCGTCGAGCGGTACGGCATGACGGAGACGCTGATGAACACCGCCGTGCGGGCGGACGGCGAGGCCCGGGCCGGGACCGTGGGACCGCCGCTGCCGGGTGTGGAGCTGCGGCTGGTGGAGGACGACGGGTCGGTCGTCGGCGCCCTCGACGGGGAGAGCGTCGGGGAGATCCAGGTGCGCGGTCCGAACCTGTTCACGGAGTACCTCAACCGGCCGGACGCGACCGCCGCCGCCTTCACCGCCGACGGCTGGTTCCGCACCGGCGACGTGGCCGTGCGCGATCCCGACGGCTACGTCCGCATCGTGGGGCGCAAGGCCACCGATCTGATCAAGAGCGGCGGGTACAAGATCGGGGCCGGGGAGATCGAGAACGCGCTGCTGGAGCATCCGGGGGTGCGCGAGGCCGCCGTCACCGGCGAGCCGGACCCCGACCTCGGGGAACGCGTCGTCGCGTGGGTCGTGCCCGCCGATCCCCAGTCGCCCCCGGCCGAGGGCGAGTTGGCCGACCACGTGGCCGGGCGGCTCGCGCCGCACAAGCGGCCCCGCGTGGTGCGCTACCTCGACGCGCTGCCCCGCAACGACATGGGCAAGATCATGAAGCGGGCGCTGCCCGCATGACGACGGGACGTGTGAGCGCACGCGAGGTGATCGCCCTCGTCGCCGACGACTTCGTCCCGCTCCCGCACGAGGAACGGCCGTCCGCTCCCGACGGCCCCCTGGGCTGGCCCGGCTACGACGACGCCCGCGCCCGTGCGGCCGAGCGCACCGGCGAGTCGGAGTCCGTCGTGTGCGGCGCCGCGACCGTGGAGGGCGTCCGGGCGGTCCTGATCGCCTTCGAGTTCGGCTTCCTGGGCGGCTCGCTCGGCGAGCGCACCGGCGACCGGCTGGTCGGGGCGTACGTCTACGCCCGTGAACACCGGCTCCCCGTCGTGCCGTTGGTGGCCACCGGTGGCAGCCGCATGCAGGAGGGCATGCTCGCGCTCACCCAACTCCAGCGCGTGGCAAGGCAGTCGGCGCTCACCCGGGAGGCGGGCCTGCCGCAGGTGGCGGTCCTGCGCGACCCCACGACCGGCGGCGGCTGGGCCACTCTCGGCGCGGGCGCCGACGTGGTGCTGGCGCTGCCGGGGGCCCAGGTCGGCTTCGCCGGCTCACGGGTCCGTCCGCCGGACGCGGATCCGGCCGCCTACACGGCGGAGGCGCAGGTCGCCGCGGGCGCGGCGGACGCGGTGGTGCCCGCGGCGCGGCTGCGCGAGGTGCTCGGCCTGTGGCTGCGCCTCCTGACCGACGGCGCCCCTCCCGCGGGCCCCGCGCCCGACATCCCCGCCCCATCCACGCCTGCGCCGCCGCCGACGGCCCGGACCGGCGCCGAGGACCAGCGCGACCGGCGTGACCGGAACGCCTCGGCCCCCGGGAACGGCTCGACGGCCGACGGCCGTTCGGGGAGCGGGACCGGTCCGACGGCCGGGGGCGGCGACACGGCCGACCGGAGCTCGGCGGCTTCCCGCGGCTCGGGGGCCGGCCGCGGGGGCGTCGTCGAGGCGGCGCCGGCGCCGAGGGCTCTCGGGGAGGGCGGGTTGCCCGTCTCCGGGTGGGACGCCGTGCGGCGGGCCCGCTCGCGGGAGCGGCCGCGCGCGGGCGCCTATCTGGACGCCTACTTCACCCGGCGGCTCGCGATCTCCGGCGACCGGTGCGGCGGCGTCGACCCCGACGGGATGCTGTGCGGCTTCGGCGTCCACGAGGGCCGCACGGTCGCGTACGCCGCGCAGACGGGCGCGGCGACCCGGCCCGCCGGATACCGCACCGCCGTCCGGCTGATCCGGCTCGCCGAACGGCTCGGCATCCCCGTGCTCACCCTGGTGGACACGCCGGGCGCGGCCAACGACGCCGAGGCGGAACGCCAGGGGGCGGGCGCGGCCATCGCGGAGCTGTTCGGCGTGGTCGCCGCCGCGCGCACGCCGATCACCACGCTGGTGATCGGCGAGGGCGGCTCGGGCGGCGCGCTGGCCCTGGCGGCGCCCGGCCGGACCTGGGCCACGCCGGACAGCTACTTCTCCGTCATCGCGCCGGAGGCCGCCGCCGCAATCCTCAAGCGGCCGCCCGCGCAGACCGAGGCGACGGCCGACCAACTGCGTCTTCGGCCGCAGGACTTGGTCGAGCTGGGGGTGATCCGGGCCACGAACGCGCCGTGAACGCGGGACAAGTGCGAGCACCGTCCGTGACAATGGGTGCGCACAGCGCCGCAGGAGACGGGAAGGGGCGACGGGGGACACCGTGGACGGACTGGTGGAGTTCAAGACCGACGACGGGAGCGTGGTGGCCGTCGAGGCGGTCGCGCAGGCGCGGCCCGGTTCCCGGCTCGTCGCCCGCGACGGGACGGTCCAGGCGGCCCGGACCTTCGAGGGCGCGCTGGAGGGCGTGCGGGCGGCCGCCGAGTCCGCGCTGCGGGTGTTCCGGGACGGGACGCTGCGACCCGACGGCGTCGAGATCGAGTTCGGGGTGAAGCTGTCTGCCGAGACGGGCGCGATCATCGCCAAGGGCACGGCGGAGGGGCATCTCGTCGTGAAGCTGACCTGGTCGCCGTCAGCCGGCTCATGAACAGCGCCGCGTGGCACGCCCGGATCGAGAACGGCGGCGAGGTGGCGGGGGCGGGTTTCCTCGTCACCCCCAACACGGTCCTGACCTGCGCGCACGTCGTGCACGGCGCGGCCGCCGACGCCCTGACGGTGACCTTCACCGAGCTGCCCGGCTTCCCCACGGTGGCGGCCAGGGTGGTCGCCGACGGCGGCTGGGGCGGCGCGCCGACCGACCTCGGCGACCTGGCCGTCCTGGAGCTGGCCCGCGAGGTCGCGGTCGCCCCGGCCGCGCTGGCCCCGGTGGACGCGGCCGACGGCCCCCGCCCGGACCGGCCCCGCAAGCTCGTCGTCTACGGCTTCCCGGTCGGCTTCGACGAGGGCACCCTCGCCGAATACCGGATCACCGCACGGCAGTTGCTGAACGGCGAGTGGATCCAGCTGGAGGCGTGGCAGCCCGGCGGGCAGCCGCTCGCCCCGGGGTTCAGCGGCGCGGCGGTCACCCTCGCGGACACCGGCGAGGTCGTCGGCATGGTCACGGCGGCCGCCGGCGACCGGGGCGTGCACAACGGGCGGATGATGCCCACCGAGGTCATGGCCCGCCACTGGCCGCCGCTGGAGGGGCTGGTGCCCACCTCCGACCACCGCAGCGCCGACCGTGCCCGGCTGCGCGAGCTGGTGGAGCGCGCGGTCCGCGAGGGCCTGGACGACGATCCGGGCCGACGGGTGCGGCTCTACGAGGCCGCCAGGGGGCCGTGGGACCCGGACGCCCCCGAGGAGGGCTTCGACTCCCTGCGCTCGGCGGCCCTGTTCGTGCTGTGCGAGGTCGACGGCGCCGACGCGGCCGCCACCGTCGCCCGCTTCACCGCCCACGTGGAGTCCCTCTTCGCGGCCCCCGCCGTGACGGCCGCCGCGCCCGTCTGGTCGCCCATCCTCGTGGATCTGCGGCGCAGCGGCGCGGGCGACGGCCGTGTCCTGGTCGAGGTGAGCGCCTACGCCGGCGGGCGCCGGCATCCGGTCGGCTCCGACACCGTCCCGCAGGCCGGGGTGCGCGCCTACGTGCAGGACCGCATCGAGGCCGCCTTCCGTCATCTGACGCCCGGCTGCGACGAGTTGATCGCCTTCGCGCTGCCCCGCGAGTGGATCGACCTGCCCGTGGACCGCTGGGCGAGCGCCCCCGACGACGACACGCCGCTCGGCTGCGTCTACCCGCTCGTCGTCACCGACCAGGCCCGCCGACGGGCGGGCATGCGCCACCAGCTCGCCCGGGCGTGGAAGCGGCTCGACTCCGCGCCCGGCGCACGGGTGCACCGGGTCGAGTGCGGCGGCCCCGAGGAGCCCCGCCGGCTGCGGATGCGGCTGCGACGCGACGACGCCTGTCTGGCCGGGTTCGGCTCCGCGCCGGCCGCGTCGCGCACCCGCCCCCACTTCGACACCACGGTCAACGCGCCCGCCCCGGTGGTCGTCTGGTCCCGCGAGGGCTGCGGCGCCGGGCCCGACGAGCTCTGCGCGGGCGGCGACGGCTGTGCGGGCAAGGCGTTCCTGGACGAGCTGGACGCCTGCGTGTCACAGATCCCGCCCGCCGAACTCCCGCGCCTGATCCTCGCGTTGCGGGAGGAGGCCGACGCGGAGGACGGCCACTGGGCGCACGACATCCAGCTGCTGTGGGACGACCCGCGCGTCTTCACCGACCCGCACGGCGACCCGCCCGCCCACACCCACTCCCCCGTGGCCTGAGCCGCCCCATCGAGTCACGCCGAGTTTCGGAGAACCATGCCCCACTGGTCCGTCTACACCGGGAACAGCGCACCGCACGACGGCATCGACCGGCTGCCCGAGCCGCCGCCCTGGCGGGCGTTCGACGGCGCGCCCCTCGTGCCGTCGCCCCGGGACGCCGACGACGAGACGGCCGTGTCGCCCGACCGCGTCCACCGCGCCCGCGCGTACGTCGCCACCCCGGAGAGCGTCCAGCTCGTCAACGCCGCCCTGGTGCTGCGCCGTCCGCTGCTGGTCACCGGGCCGCCCGGCACGGGCAAGTCCTCCCTGGCCTACGCGGTGGCCCGCGAGCTGGGACTGGGCCCGGTGCTGCGCTGGAACATCACCAGCCGCTCCACGCTGGCCGACGGCCTCTACCAGTACGACCCGCTCTCCCGGCTGTACGCGGCCCGGCAGGCGGCGTGGCGCGAGCGCGCGGAGGCCGCCCGCGGCGGGGTCGAGGACCATCTGCGGCTCGGCCCCCTGGGCACCGCCCTGCTTCCCCACGCCCGGCCCCGCGCCCTGCTCGTCGACGAGATCGACAAGAGCGACCTGGATCTGCCGAACGACCTGCTGAACGTGCTGGAGGAGGGGCAGTACGAGATCCCCGAGCTGATGCGCGCGGCACGGCTGTCCCCCGCGGACGCCACCGCCGAGGTGCTGGCCGACGGCTCGGACGTCCCGGTCACCGTGGCCCGCGGCCGGGTCCGCTGCCGCGCCTTCCCGTTCGTCGTCCTGACCAGCAACGGCGAGCGCGAGTTCCCGCCGGCCTTCCTGCGCCGCTGCGTCCGGCTGAGGCTGCGCCGTCCCGACCGCGAGCAGCTCACCGACATCGTCCGGGCCCATCTGGACACCCCGCCCGGCGAGGCGGAACGCCTCATCGACCGCTTCCTGGCCCGCGCCGCCGACGGCGAGCTCGCCACCGACCAGTTGCTGAACGCCCTCTACCTCACCGGCGTCACCGGACTGGACGCCGCCTCCCGGGACGCGCTGGCCGAGCAGTTGATGCCCTATCTCGGCGCCACGGCGGACGGCGATGGCTTCTGAGGCGGCGGGGGGCGACCGGTCCGCCCTCGAACGGCTGACGCGCCTGCTGACGGCGGCTGCGGACACCGAGCCCACCCCGCGCGAGCTCGCCGAACTCCTGTGGCTGGCACGCCAGTTACCCGATCCGGACGGCCCGGACGGCCCGGACCGCCGCGACGGCCCGGGCACACCGGCACCGCCCACCCCAGCGCCCGCGCGGCCCGTCGCGAAGGATCCGACGGCCGGACCGCCGCCGCGGGGGCCGTCCGCGCCGTCTGCCGGCGCCCACGGTCCGCCGAACCCGCCGCCCGTCCCGGACGTCCGGATCCCCCTCCGGCTCCCCACCCCCGCCTCCCGCGCGCCCGGCGGGCGGGGCGCCGCCGGCGGCCGGCCGCTGCTCGCCCCCGCGCCGCCGATGCTGCCCCACCCGCTCGCATTGCAGCGTGCCCTGCGCCCCCTGAAGCGGACGGTCCCCTCGGCGCGTGCCCTGCGCCTCGACGAGCGGGCCAGCGCCGACCGCATCGCCCGGCTGGGCGCCCACCCGGACGTGTGGCTGCCCGTTCTGCGCCCCGCGCGCGAGCGCTGGCTGCGCCTCGCCCTGGTCCACGACACGGGCCCGACGATGCCGGTCTGGCGGCCCCTCGTGCGTGAACTGCACACCGTGCTGGCCCAGTCGGGCCTCTTCCGCACGGTGACCGTGCACCCGGCGACCCCCGACGGGCGGGCCCGGCACGTGCCCGACACGGCGGACGGGCGCACGGTCACCCTCGTCGTCAGCGACTGCATGGGCCCGCAGTGGCGGCCCGGCCCGGCGGGCGAACGCTGGCACGCGACCCTGCGGCACTGGGCGGCCAGGACGCCGCTGGCCGTCGTCCAGCCGCTGCCCGAACGGCTGTGGCCCACGACGGCGCTGCCGGCCCGGCCCGGCCTGCTGGCCTCCGCCGGCGCGGCGGCCCCGTCGACCGCCCTCCGGTTCACCCCGTACGACGCCGAGGCAGGACCGCCGCCCGCGACGGCCCTCCCCCTTCCCGTCCTGGAACCGGGCGCGCCCTGGCTGGCCAACTGGGCGACGCTGGTGGCCTCGCCCGGCGGCGCCCGCACGCCCGGCGCGGCGGCCTGGCTGACGGCGGCTCCCGTCCCGTCCGCCGAACCCGAGGCCCCCGACCCGGCCGCGCTGCCCGCCGAGGACCTGGTCCTGCGGTTTCGCGCCACCGCCTCCCCGCAGGCGTTCCGGCTGGCCGGCCATCTGGCCCTCGCCGTGCCGTCCGTACCGGTCATGCGGCTCGTCCAACGCGCCGTGGACCGCGACCCGCGTCCGCAGCACCTCGCCGAGGTCATCCTCAGCGGCATGCTGACCGCCGTCCCCGGCCCGCCCGGCTCGTACGACTTCCGCCCCGGCGTGCGCGAGCTGCTGGTGCGCACGCTGCCGCGCACGACGCGCGGCCGCGCCCGCGAGCTCCTGGACCGCGTCGGCGGCCTGATCGACGAACGCGCGGGCCGCGCGAGCGGCGAGTTCCGCGCCGAGCCGGCGGGCCCCGACGCCACCGCCGGCCCGCAGGCCGAGTCCACGGCCCCGGCCTTCGCGACGGTGTCCGCCCGGACGGTCCACCGCCTGGGCGGGAACACCGGCCCGGACACCGGGGCGCCCGCGCCGGTCGCCCGGCCGGTGCTGCTCTTCGAGACCGACGCCGATCTCGCCGCCCGCCCCGAGGCCCGCATCACCCTCGAACTCGCCGTCCACGAGGTCCTCGCCCGCGGGGCTCTGACGCCCCAGCAGTACGAGATCCGGGTGCGCGGAAGCGGCTATCTCGTGGAGATCCGGCCGGACGCCTACCTCCTGCCGGTCCTCGCCGCCGCCCTGCGCTGGCTGCCCGGCCCGCTCGCCGAGCTGTCCGAGCCGCCCCGGCTGCGCGTGACGTTCCAAAACGGCCCGCCCGCCCCCGCGCCCCCGCACGACGC
>NZ_JAHHIT010000167.1 GCF_024539675.1 Streptomyces hilarionis
CCCGGGGGCCGGGGGCCCGGGGGCCTGGCGGCTCGGACGGCCTGGTGGCCGGGACGGAGGGGGACGTAGGGCTCTGGGAGGCCGACGGGCCGGAGACCGCAGGTCACCCGACCGAGGGTCACCCGACCGCAGGTCACCCGCCCGCAGGCCGCAGGCCGCCGGGCCGCAGGCACAAGCAGCGGCCGCCGACGGCGCAGCACCCCCACGGGCGACGCCCACCCCTCCACCCACCGTCACGGGCGGTGCGCGGGTGGGAGACTCCGGCCGGCCGCAGGCCGCCGGTCAGGCAGAGACGCGGGAGTCCACGACTTCCCGAGGCGCGGGAAGCCCCACCCCCGCCGGAGGCGCCTCGCACTGCATGACCCGCGGCAGCCGCAACGCCATGACCGCCCCCAGCAGCAACAGCCCCGCACTCACCAGCAACGTGACATGCAGCCCGTGCACGAAGCTGTCCTTCGCGACCCGCCGCAGCGCCGCCCCGGCCGGCCCGCCCAGCTGCCCGGCCACCTCGTAGGCCTCGCCCAGCGAATGCCCCGCGGCAGCCGACGCCGACGCCGGCACCCCGGGCACGGAGGACAGCCCGGGGGCGTACGCGGCGTTCATCACCGTCCCGAGGAGCGCTATCCCGATCCCCGCCCCGAGCTGGTACGACGTCTCGCCGATCGCCGCCGCCCCGCCGGCCTGCTCCGGCGGAGCCTCGCTCAGCATCGACTCGTACGCCGCGAACAGCGTCGTCTCCAGCCCGAACCCGAGCAGCAGGAACCCGGACAGCAGCAGCCCCGGGTTGTCCGACCCGCCCATCGCGGTCAGCACCAGCACGGCCGCCGCCGTGAGCACGAAGCCCCCGCACACCATCCGCCGCGGCCCGAACCCACGCAGCAGCCGGGCGCCCGCAAGGCCCGCCGCCATCGCGGCGAACGTGAGCGGCAGCAGCCGCAGCCCCGTCTCCAGCGGGGACAGGCCCAGCACGAGCTGAAGGTACTGCGCCGCGATCAGTTCGAGGCCGACCAGCGCCAGCATGGCCAGCACGATGCACCCCACCGAGGTGCTGAACGCCGGCCGCGCGAACATCGCCAGGTCCACCAGGGGATGCGTGCGCCGCCGCTGACGTCGTACGAAGAGGACGATCAGCACCGCGCCCACGGCCAGCGGCACCACGGTGAGCGGCCCCAGCTCGCCGCCGCCCAGCCGCTTCACGCCCAGCACGACGCCGAACAGCCCCGCCGCCGCCGTCAGCGCGCCGACCACGTCCCAGGGGCCGTTCCCGGCGCCGCGCGACTCGGGCAGCAGGAGCCGTCCCACCGGCAGACTGACGAGCATCAACGGAATGTTGACGAGGAAGACCGAACCCCACCAGAAGTGTTCGAGGAGGAAGCCGCCGAGCAGCGGCCCGATCGCCGCGCCCACCGCCGCCACCGCGCTCCAGATGCCTATCGCCAGCGCCCGCTCACGCCGGTCCGGGAACACCTGCCGCAGGATCGACAGCGTCGCGGGCATGATCATCGCGCCGCCCACGCCCAGCAGCGCCCGCGCCACGATCAGCGTCTGCGCGCTCCCGGCGAACGCCGCCAGCGCGGAGGCGACGCCGAACAGGGCGTAGCCGAGCAGCAGGATCCGTCTGCGGCCGACCTTGTCGCCGAGCGTGCCGAAAAGGATCAGCATCGAGGCGCAGACCAGCGGATAGGTGTCGACGATCCAGAGCAGCTCGATGCCGTCGGGCCGCAGGTCCTCGGTGACGGCGGGCACCGCCACGTGCAGGACGGTCGCGTCGACGGCGACCAGGAGCAGGCTGACGCACAACACCACCAGGACGACCCAGCGGTTGGCACCGGCCCCGGCCGCCCTCCGGCGCAGCCCAGCGGCGGCCGTGGTCGTCCCGGACATGTACGTACCTCCCAGGTGATCCCCCGGTCCGGCGGGCTCGCGGGGTGGGGACTCCCCGCGACTCGGCCGGAGAGGAGCGGTGATCTCCGGCCCGCGCAAACGAACACGAGTGACACGCAGCGTACGCGAGTTCGCGCCAGGGCCACGTGGCGGACATCTCACCGTTCCGGAGCGACCCATGTGGCGTACGCCACTGCGCGCCCGGCACGGAGGGCCCGCCGGTCGCCCCGCCGGGCCCCGCGCGCGGTGCTCGGCGGCCGCGCGCTCCGGGCGCCCGTCGATAATCGAGCCCGTGACCGATCTCCAGACCCGCGTGAGGCTCCCCGGCTCCGCGTCCCCGCGCCGGGCGGCCCCCGCCCTCCTGGGGTACGCCGCCGTGCGCGCCCTGGGCCTGCTCGCCCTCGCCCTGTGGAGCGCTGCCCGCGACAAGAGCGCGTACACCCTGCTCACGGCCCGCTGGGACTCCCTCTGGTACAGCAGGGTCGCCGAGCGGGGATACGGCTACGAGATCCGGCTGCCGAACGGTGACGTGCACGCCGACCTGGCCTTCTTCCCGCTGCTGCCGTGGTTGGAGCGGCTGCTGCACGCGGTGGCCCCGCTGTCGTACGCGGACGCCGGGTTCGTCGTGGCCCTGGTCGCCTCGTTCGCGGCGGCCTGGGGGATCTTCGCCGTCGCCGACCACGTGTACGGACGGCGGGCGGGGGTGTGCGCGGTGCTGGTGTGGGCCGTCCTGCCCGTCGGGATCGTGCAGTCGATGGCGTACAGCGAGTCGCTGTTCACGGCGCTGGCCGCCTGGTCGCTGTACGCCGTCCTCACGGGGCGCTGGGTGACCGCGGGGGTCCTGGCGTCGTTGTCCGGTCTGACCCGCCCGGTGGGGCTCGCGGTGGTCGCGGCGGTGTGGGCGGCCGGCGCGGCGTCCCTCCTGCGGGAGCGCGCGGTCACCCCGGAGGTCTCTATCGCGGGAACCCGCAGCACAGCGCCCGCGTCCGGCGCGCACTCCCCCGTTCACGCCCTCCGCCCGTCCGCGGACACCCCCGCGGGGCGTGAAGCGATCGCCGCGCGGCCCGGCTTCGCCCCGCGCGCCCTCGCCCTTCTCCTCGCGCCCCTCGGCGCCGCCGGATACGTCCTGTGGGTGGGACACCGCACCGGCCGCGGCCCCCTCGGCTACCTCGACGTCCAGGCGGGCTGGCGCAACGGCTTCGACGGCGGCTACGCCTTCGCCCGCTTCGTCGCCGACAAGTTCACGTCGTTCCCCGCCGCCCTCGCCGGCCTCGGGCTGGTCGTCGGCGTCGCCCTGCTGCTGTGGCTGTACGCGGTCTGCGTACGACAGGGCCAGCCGCTGCCGCTGCTGGTGTACGGCGGCGTCGTCCTCGCGCTCGCCCTGTGCGCGTCCAGTTACTTCGGCTCGAAGCCGCGGCTGCTGCTGCCGGCGTTCCCGCTGCTGCTCCCGCCCGCCGTGGCCCTGTCCCGGCTGCGCACGGGCCGGGCGGCGCTCGTGGTGGGGTGCGTGGCCACGGCCTCGGCCGTGTACGGGGCGTGGTGGCTGAACGGTTCCGGCCCTCCGTGAGGAAGTCCCGCTTTTCGGTGAAGCCTTTCATCGGTTACCTAAAACTATCCCTAGGAATGATCAAAGGAATTGAAGGGAGCGGCGTTCGACGATTAGCGATTCCATGGGCATAAACAGCGTTCTGAGAGCAATCCCACATCACATCGTCATCACAAACCCGCGGATTCGGCCGGGTCTCGAGCTCACTCGCTGTAACGTCGTTTAGGTGCGTACCGAACGAAACCTCACCCGTCTGGACCGGGTGTTCGCCAGGCTCGACCGTGAGCCGGAACGGCCGGCCCACATCGATGTGCCGAAGATGAGCCGGCACCGGGTCGCCCTCCTGCTGGCGACCCTGGCCTTCTATCTGGCGATCGTATGGCTCGTGGTGATCACCTCGTGGCTGGTCCGCCTCGACTGGCAGGTCATGTTCTTCCGGCCGTATCAGCAGTGGCCGGAGATCCACGCCTTCCTCGACTACTACGTGGTCCTCGGCCAGCGCGGCCCGACCGCCGTGATGGTCGCCGCCTGGCTCGGCTGGAGATCCTGGCGCCAGCACACCCTGCGCCCGCTGCTCACGCTGGGCGCCTCGCTGCTGCTGCTGAACATCACGGTCGGCGCGGCGAAGCTCGGGATGGGCCGGCTGGGACCGCACTACGCGACCACCATCGGCTCGAACGAGATGGGCCTGGGCGGCGATATATTCCCCAGCGGCCACACCGCCAACGCGGTCGTGACCTGGGGAATCCTGGCGTATCTGGCCTCCACGCCGAGGGCGCGCCGCTGGCTGTCCGCCGTGTCCGCCGTCGTCTCCCTCGGCGTAGGCCTGACCACCGTCTACCTCGGTACGCACTGGCTGAGCGACGTGGTGCTCGGGTGGGCCGCAGGGCTGCTGATCCTGCTGGCGCTGCCCTGGTGCGAGCCGCTGATCGCCCGCGCCGAGGTCGCGATCTTCGCGCTGCGCGACCGTCTGCGCGAGCGTGG
Organism: Streptomyces hilarionis; assembly: GCF_024539675.1. Lineage (GTDB taxonomy): Bacteria > Actinomycetota > Actinomycetes > Streptomycetales > Streptomycetaceae > Streptomyces > Streptomyces hilarionis. Next base: position 4,415 of record NZ_JAHHIT010000167.1, read on the forward strand.
CCGCCGCGCGGTCGCCGCCCCGGCCCCGGCCGCCCCCGTCGCCGTGTCCGTGCCGCTCACCCCGCTGCCGACGGCGCAGGACGAGGCCGCCACGGTCCGCGAACCGGCCTCCCCGGCCCCGGCCCGCGCGCCCCGCGCGCCGGCCTACCTGGCCCCGGGCCCGCACACGACCCGCTCGGAGCGCACGCCGGTCACCCCGGTCGGCAGCCGCCGCCCGCCGCACGCCGACCGCCTCCCGCGCGGCGCCGCGACCTCGGGGGCCCGCCCCCTCGCCGGCGGCTAGGCCCGGCGAACGCCGCCGTACGACGGCGGGCCCGGCGGTACGCACCCCCGGCCGGGCACGGCGAAGGCCCCGGTTCCTCCTCGAGGAACCGGGGCCTTCGCCGTGCCCGGGCCGAGGCCGTGGCGGCGCAGCCCGGGCGAGGCGACCGTCGGCGGCGGGCTCAGCCCTTCCAGGCGCGGGCGACGCGGCCGTCCCGCACCTCGAGGTTCAGCCGCCCGAAGCGGTACTCCATGGTGACGATCGTCCCGGGCGCCAGCGAGCGCACCGTGGACCATCCCCGTTCGCGCGCGAGCCGTTCGGCCTCCTCGGCCTCCAGGCCGACATAACCGTCCGGACTGTCCTGGGGTTCCGCCTGCGGAGCGGTATTCGGTGCCATACCTCCACGCTAGGGCCCGACGCCTCCCGCGAACGCCGAACCCGGGATGTGGAACCCCGCGGTCACACTTCTGTCACAGGATCCCGACACGCGTTTCGAGCGACGTTGCGCCATCCGTGCACAGCGGACCGTCACACGGACGAGCGGTTTCCGAGGCCTTCCCCGCGTATTCGAACGCAATTGTCGGCGGCCGTCCGAGAGCCTCGCATAACCCGCCGGAAAGGGTCGGAAAAGCGCGTGGGAAGACCGTTTCATTTCGCTTTCGTCCGCTCCCCGGCATCTGACGGCCCATAGGAAAGAACACGGCTCCTGCACATGTCCCCCACCCCCCTCCGCGCGGACGCGGCGGCCCGGACCGGTCGTCTCACACCGGTCGGGGCCGCCGCGTCACGGAGCGGGGAAGGGGTCAGAGCGTGAGGCGCTGCCCGGGGACGATCAGGTCGGGGTCGCCGCCGATGACGGCCCGGTTGCCGGCGTAGACGCGCTGCCAGGTCATCCCGTTGCGGGCCGCGATGGTGCTCAGGGTGTCGCCCCGGCGGACGGTGTAGTCGCCGCGAGAGGAGCCGCGCGAGGTCTGGCCGGAGGCGCGCTCCGGCGTCGCGGACGAGCGCGTCCCCGAGGACTCGGCGCCGGAACCCGAGCCGGAGCCGGTGGCCTCCGCCGGCCTCGCCGACTTCGTGGTCCTCGTGCTCTTCGTGGTCTTCGCGCCCTCACCGTACTTCGAGGAGCCGGAGCCGGACGAGTCCGACCGGGCGGAGGAGGGCCGGTCGGCCCCCGGTGCGCTGCCGGCCGCCCCCGCGCGCGCCGAGCAGGTCGGCCACGCGCCCCATCCCTGGGAGTTCTGCACCCTGGTGGCCACGGAGATCTGCTGTGCCTTGCTGGCCTTGTCGGCGGTCGACGCGTAGGCGGCTCCGCCGTACGCGCGCCAGGTACCGGCGGAGAACTGCAGTCCGCCGTAGTAGCCGTTGCCGGTGTTGATGTGCCAGTTGCCGCCGCTCTCGCACTGGGCGATGCGGTCCCACACCCCGCTGTCGGCCGCCATCGCGTCATGGGTGGCGCTGAGCAGTCCGAGGGGGGCGAGGAGAACCGCCCCGGCGAGGACCGCCGTCCTGCGCGACGACCTGCGGGTGTAGTGATCGGCACATTCGGACATGTAGATCCCTCTCTACGCACCCGGGCTCCCCCTGACCGGAGCGCGTCGGCCGCGCAGGGACGCGGTCGGCGCGCTCGGCCCCGTCCGCCGGCGGTGGTGCTGCGCGCTGTCTGGCTCTGCGCGGCCGGCGGACGTTCCCGAGCGGTGCTCGTTGCACACGGCGGAGCAATCTAGGGAACCTGACGCCCTGTTATCAATCAATGCGCCATCGATGCAGGCCAGTTGACCGTTACCTTAGGTAGCGGCGAATTCCGGACACCCAGTTCGTTCGTTCTTTTCATGATTTGTCAGCCCCGCCTCCCTTCCCTCTGTGAGCCAGCTCACCGACCCAACTGCCGTGACCTCCCCGTTACTTGACAGGGAGTGTGCGATTCCGCACACAGAGTGAGCGGCGGCGCAGGACGGTTCGATTCCGTTCGCTCTACAGCGTGACTCCCGCCACAGCTCGCCCGTTGTCATCTTCATGAGCCGGGGCCCACCCGGACCACGAGCCGGAGTCACCCGGCCTCGCCCACGCACCGCATCCGAGGGAGCCACCCGTGCCGCGCATGCTCGACGTCAGCGACGAGGTACGCGCCGAGATCGGCGACGAAGAAGCCGACCGGCTGCTCGCCGGAGACAACGCCCCGGGCAGTTACGACTGCACGTCCTGCCGCACCCCGGGCGACTCCGAGAACGAGCACACCAGCACCGTCCTGTTCATCGGGGACGAGACCGCCGTCCTCGCCTTCGCCCACGCCACCTGCCTGCCGTCCCAGGTCGTCCAGGTGACCGAGGAGCAGTTGCAGGGCGCGGTGCGCTCCATCAGCGGCGACACCGTCGACCTGGACCCCGACAAGGTCGTGCCCGAGCAGGCGGTGCTCGGTGTGACGAGCGGACTCGTCCTGATCGCCGGGGAGTTGCACCCCGCCCTGGTCGTCGAGCCGACCGCGCCCATCGTGCGGCCCGGCACGACCGGCGCCGGCGACGACTTCCTGCCGCTGCTCATCGAGCAGGGCTTCATGCCGCTGAGCGAACTGACCGAGGTGCCGCCCGTGCAGCACGGCTGGTCGGTGCTGCTGGCGATGGGGCAGCTGCACGCCGTCCTTCAGCCGTCGTCCCACGGCGGTCAGCCGGTCGCCTGGTGGCAGGCGCACCAGCCGCTTCAGGTGACGGAGGGGTGGCGGGCCGCCGCCAACAAGCACCAGCAGGTGCTGATGTTCGCCTCGCCCGTGGGCTCCATCGGACGCCAGCCCCGCGAGGACCTCCTGCGGGACGCGCTGGACAAGGCCGCCGCGAACGGGCACCTGGTCGGCGCGGCCCTCCCTCTCGCGGGGACCTGAGCCCCCTCGGCGAGCGGCGGCCGGCTCCGTTCCGCACGACGCGGCGCGGCCGCCCACGGCCCCCGCCCCGCCTGCGTCACGGACGGCGGCACGGCGGGCGTCCGCGGCGGACGCCCGCCGTGCCGCATCTCTTCGCGCGCCGCGTCGTTTGGACATACGTGCACACCTACGACGTTCCCCGCCGCCCCTCCTACCAGTCGATCCCGTCCGCGCGACCGGCCCAGGACTCCCAGGGCGGCCCCTCCGCCACGCCGATCTACGACGCGCTCTACGCGGAGTACGTCAAGACGTTCCGCTCCCTGCCGGGCGACCGCAGCGGCGAGGACGACCTGGGCTTCACCGCCTTCGGGAACATCCCGTACCCCGCGGGCTCGTACCCGGCGCCGCGCCCGGGGTCGTTCAGCAGTTCGTACAGCGCCTACAGCGCGGGAGCGCAGAGCGCGCGGCACGGGATCGGGCAGCAGTCCCAGTGGCAGCGGGTCGGGCAGATCGGCCAGCAGCAGCCGACGCCGACCGCGATGCATCACGTCCCCGCGGCGCTTCCGCCGGCGCCCCGCAGGACCTTCTGAGCGGCTCGGGAATCGTCGGGAGCCGGGACCCGCGGACGGAAACCCGGACTCCCGGACCCGCGGACCCGCGGATCCGCCTGCGGACGGCGAGGTCCTCGGGCGGTCGGACCCGCGAGCGGCAGGACCCGCGGACGGCAGGAGGGCGGCGCCCCGTGCGGGGCGCCGCCCTCCTGCCGTGTCGTCACTTCTTCTTGTTGCCGCCGCGCTTCTCGCGCACCCGGACCGAGATGTGGATCGGCGTGCCCTCGAAGCCGAACTCCTCGCGCAGCCGGCGCTCGATGAAGCGCCGGTAACCCGCCTCGATGAACCCGGACGCGAAGAACACGAACCGCGGGGGCTTGGTGCCGGCCTGGGTGCCGAAGAGGATGCGCGGCTGCTTGCCGCCCCGGACGGGGTGCGGGTGGGCCGCGACCAGCTCACCGAGGAAGGCGTTCAGACGGCCGGTGGGAACGCGGGTCTCCCAGCCGGCCAGGGCGGCCTCGATGGCCGGGACCAGCTTCTCCATGTGCCGCCCGGTGCGCGCCGAGACGTTCACCCGGGGGGCCCACGCCACCTGCGCGAACTCGGTCTCGATCTCCCGCTCCAGGTAGTAGCGGCGCTCCTCGTCGAGGGTGTCCCACTTGTTGTAGGCGATGACCAGGGCGCGTCCGGCGTCCACGGCCATCGTCACGATGCGCTGGTCCTGGACCGAGATCGACTCGGAGGCGTCGATCAGGATGACCGCCACCTCGGCCTTCTCCACGGCCGCGGCGGTGCGCAGCGAGGCGTAGTAGTCGGCGCCCTGCTGGAGGTGGACGCGCTTGCGGATGCCCGCCGTGTCGACGAACTTCCAGGTGACGCCGCCGAGTTCGATCAGCTCGTCGACCGGGTCGCGGGTGGTGCCGGCGATCTCGTTGACGACGACGCGCTCCTCGTTCGCCACCTTGTTCAGCAGCGAGGACTTGCCGACGTTGGGGCGGCCGATCAGCGCGATGCGCCGCGGACCGCCGACCGCGGCGCCGAAGGTCTGCGCGGGGGCCTCCGGCAGGGCCTCCAGGACGGCGTCCAGCATGTCGCCGGTGCCGCGGCCGTGCAGGGCGGAGATCGGGTGCGGCTCGCCGAGGCCGAGCGACCACAGGTAGGCCGCGTCGGCCTCCGCGCTCGGGCCGTCGACCTTGTTGGCGGCCAGCACGACGGGCTTGCCCGCCTTGCGCAGCAGCCGGACGACCGCCTCGTCGGTGTCGGTCGCGCCGACCTTGGCGTCGACGACGAAGACGACGGCGTCGGCCGCCTCGATGGCGTACTCGGCCTGGGCGGCCACGGAGGCGTCGATGCCGAGGACGTCCTGCTCCCAGCCGCCGGTGTCGACGAGCTTGAAGCGGCGGCCCGACCACTCCGCCTCGTAGGTCACGCGGTCGCGGGTCACGCCCGGCTTGTCCTCGACGACGGCCTCGCGGCGGCCGATGATCCGGTTCACCAGGGTCGACTTGCCGACATTGGGGCGGCCGACGACGGCGAGCACGGGAAGCGGTCCGTGACCGGCCTCCTCGATGGCGCCCTCGACGTCCTCGATGTCGAAGCCCTCGACCGCGGCGAGCTCCATGAACTCCGCGTACTCGGCGTCGCCGAGCGCCCCGTGGTCGTGCTCGAAGGAGTCCGAGCCGTCGGGCTGGATGTGGTCGTTCATGAAGTCCGTACCTCGTCGTTCATTCGTGGTGATCGGTGGACCACCCGTTCTGTCCGGGTTGATCCACTACTCGGTATTCAGTGTCGCTCAGCGTCCCGTCAGGCGCCTGGCGTTTTCCAGGTGCGCGGCGAGCTGCTTCTGGATGCGTTCGGTGGCCTCGTCCAGCGCCTTGCGGGTGCGCCGTCCGCTGCCGTCGCCCGCTTCGAACGCGTCTCCGAAGACGACGTCGACGCGGGAGCGCAGCGGGGGCAGCGCCTTTATCAACCGTCCGCGGCGCTGCGTGCTTCCCAGCACGGCGACGGGCACGATCGGCGCTCCGCCGCGCACGGCGAAGTAGGCGAGCCCGGCGCGCAGGGCGGCGAAGTCGCCCTCGCCGCGGGTGCCCTCCGGGAAGATCCCGAGGACCCCGCCGTTGTCCAGCACGCCCAGCGCGCGGGTGATCGCGGTGCGGTCGGTGGTGTCCCGGTCGACCTTGAGCTGGCCGATGCCGGTCAGGAAGGGGTCGAGCGGGCCGACGAACGCTTCCTTCTTGATCAGGAAGTGGGTCGGCCGGGGGGCCACGCCCATCACCATCGGGCCGTCGAGGTTGTGCGAGTGGTTGATGGCGAAGATCAGCGGGCCGCTCGCCGGCACCTTCCAGGCGCCCAGCACCCGGGGCCTGAACAGCCCGTACATCAGACCGACGCCGATGCGCCGTCCGACCTCGGCGCCCCGCTGCGAGGGCACGGCCGTCGTCGACGTCACCGCGCGTCCCGCTTCTCCTCGACGAGGGTGACGACGCACTCGATGACCTGGGTCAGCGTCAGGGCGGTGGTGTCCACCTCGACGGCGTCGTCCGCCTTGGCGAGCGGGGAGGTCTTGCGGGAGGAGTCCGCGGCGTCCCGCCGGATCAGCGCCTCACGGGTGCTGTGCACGTCGGCGCCCTTCAGCTCGCCGCTGCGGCGGGCGGCGCGGGCCTCGGGGGAGGCCGTCAGGAAGATCTTCAGGTCGGCGTCGGGCAGGACGGTGGTGCCGATGTCCCGTCCCTCGACGACGATGCCCCGCTCCGCGGCGGCGGCCAGCGAGCGCTGCAACTCGGTGATCCGGGCCCGGACCTCCGGCACGGCGCTCACGGCGCTGACCTTGGAGGTGACCTCCTGGGTGCGGATCGGCCCGGCCACGTCGACGCCGTCGACCGTGATCGTCGGGTGGGCCGGGTCGGTGCCGGAGAGGATCTCGGGCTTGCCGGCGACGGCCGCGATCGCGGAGGGGTCCTCGATGTCGATCCCGTTGTTCACCATCCACCAGGTGATCGCCCGGTACTGGGCGCCGGTGTCCAGGTAGCTCAGTCCGAGCCGGCCGGCCACGGCCTTGGACGTGCTCGACTTGCCGGTGCCGGACGGACCGTCGATGGCGACGATCACGGGCTGGGCGGCGCCGTTTTCCACGGGGGGACACCTTCCTGGTGCGAGGCGGTGGAGGTACGGGGCGCGACTGTGCCCCGTACCAGGTTACCGGCCGCGCATCACTCGTCCGGCCGCACGGGGTCCGTCCGGCCGGCCCCGGCCCTTCGTCGGCCCCGGCCGGCGACCCGCGGCGGGCGGCCGCACGTCCGTCCCCGGCCACGCCGACGCCGGCCGCCGCCGGCTACTGGCGGATGGCCCAGCCCCGCTCCCGCAGCGCCGTCGCGAGGACCTGCGCCGACTTCGGCTCGACCATGAGCTGCACCAGGCCCGCCTGCTGTCCCGTCGCGTGCTCGATGCGGACGTCCTCGATGTTGACGCCCGCCTGCCCGGCGTCGGCGAAGATGCGGGCCAGCTGGCCGGGCTGGTCGTCGATGAGCACCGCGACGACCTCGTACGCCCGCGGGGCCGCTCCGTGCTTGCCGGGGACGCGGACCTGCCCCGCGTTGCCGCGGCGCAGGACGTCCTCGACGCCGCCGGCGCCGTCGCGCCGCTTCGCGTCGTCGCCGGATTGCAGGGCGCGCAGGGCCTGCACGGTCTCCGCCAGGTCGGCGGCGACCTCGGTGAGCAGGTCGGCGACCGGCCCGGGGTTCGCGGACAGGATGTCGATCCACATCCGGGGGTCGGAGGCGGCGATCCGGGTGACGTCCCGGATGCCCTGTCCGCACAGCCGTACGGCGGCCTCCTCGGCGTGCTCCAGGCGTGCCGCGACGAGGCTGGAGACCAGGTGCGGCATGTGGGAGACGAGCGCCACCGCGCGGTCGTGGGCGTCGGCGTCCATGACCACCGGGACGGCCCGGCAGTGCGAGACCAGCTCCAGGGCGAGGTTCAGCACCTCGGTGTCGGTGTCCCGGGTCGGCGTCAGCACCCAGGGGCGGCCCTCGAAGAGGTCGCCGGTCGCGGCGAGCGGCCCCGACTTCTCCCGGCCCGACATGGGGTGCGTGCCGATGTAGGCCGACAGGTCGAGGCCGAGCGCCTCCAGTTCGCGGCGCGGTCCGCCCTTGACGCTGGCCACGTCGAGGTACCCGCGGGCCACCCCCCGGCGCATCGCGTCGGCGAGCACGCCGGCCACGTGGGCGGGCGGGGCGGCGACGATCGCCAGGTCGACCGGGCCCTCGGGCTCCTCGTCGGCGCCGGCGCCCAGCGCGGCCGCCGTGCGGGCCTGCTCGCGGTCGTGGTCGGCGAGGTGGACGACGACGCCCCGCTGGACCAGGGCCAGGGCGGCGGACGTGCCGATCAGCCCGGTGCCGATGACGAGCGCGGTCCTCACTGGGCGATGTCCTTGCGCAGGGCGGCCGCGGCGCCGAGGTAGACGTGGCTGATCTCGGCGCGCGGCCGGTCGGACTCGACGTGCGCGAGGATGCGCACGACCCGGGGCATGGCGCCCTCGACGTCCAGTTCCTGGGCGCAGATCAGCGGCACGTCGACGATGCCGAGCTTGCGGGCCGCGGCCGCCGGGAAGTCGCTGTGCAGGTCGGGCGTGGCCGTGAACCAGATGCTGATCAGGTCGTCGGCGCCGAGCGCGTTGCGCTCCAGGACGGCGGTGAGCAGGGCCCCCACCTGCTCGTCCATGTGGCCGGCCTCGTCCCGTTCGAGTTGGACGGCTCCCCGGACCGCTCGTACCGCCACGGCGCTGCTCCTCGCTGAAGTGTGCTGATGCGTTGACGCGCTGATGTACCGGGCTGCGGCACATGAGACGTCCAGCGTAGTCAGCCCGCGCCGCCGTGGTGCGCGCAGCCCGCGTGCCGAGACGGCGATGCCCCGGTACGCCCTTTACGAAGGGTGCGGCCCGCGCTGTCATGGCACTCTGACGGCAGGACACCGGCATCGGGGAAGGCCCGGCATGAAGCGTCCAGGACCCCTGCTCACCCTCCTCGCGGGACTGCTCCTCGGCCTGTCCCTGCTGACGCTCGACACGACGACGGGCACGAAGGCCCCCACCTCCCCCTACCGGGAGCGGTCGCCGAGTCCGGCCCCGACCCCGGGCACGGTCTCCCCCGCCTCCCCCGCGCCCGCCCCGGCGGCGACGCCCTCCCGCGCGCCGGACGGCGACTACGCCGGGCGCACCGACGACGACACGGCGGCGGTCGCCGTCTCCGTCCGCGCCGGCAGGGCGATCGCGTACTTCTGCGACGGCCGCACCCGGGAGTCCTGGCTCAGGGGCGAGGTGCGCGCCGACGGCGCCGTGCGGCTCACCGGCCGGCACGGCGCGGAGCTCACGGGACGGCTCGAGGACGGCGCGCGGATCGAGGGCACGGTCGGCGTCGGGGGCGAGCCCCGCGCGTTCACCGCGGTCCGGGCGAGGAAGATGTCCGGGCTGTGGCGGGCGACGGCCGCCGTGCGCTCCGCGAAGGTCGACGGCGGGTGGATCGTCCTGCGGGACGGCAGCCAGGTCGGCGTCCTCACCCGTGACGGCGTGCCCTCCCCCGCTCCGCGCCTCGACCCGCGCACCGGTGCGGTGACGGTCGACGGACGGCGTCTGACGGCCCGCCCCGCCCTCCCCTGACCCCCGACCGAGCAGGGAGCCTCCATGACCGTCGATCCGAACGCCGCCACGCGCGGATTCCCCGGGCCCGCGGGGCGCGGCCCGCACCCGGCCCGCTATCTGGTCCCGGCGCTGGTCGCCGGGGCGGTGGCGGTCGGCCTGGGCGTGTACGGCAAGACGCACGACCCGACCGGCACGGCCTTCGACCTGGCCGGCTTCAGCAGCACGGGAGCGGTGAAGGCGTGGCTCGCGTCGGCCGCGATGTTCTTCGCCCTGGTCCAGCTCGCCTCGGCGCTCATGCTGTACGGGAAGCTGCCGGGCCCCGCCTGGTCCGGCGCGCTGCACCGCTGGTCGGGCCGCGCCGCCTTCCTGATCGCGGTCCCGGTTGCGGTGCACTGCCTGTACGCGCTTGGGTATCAGACGTACGAAACACGCGTGATGTGGCACTCCGTCCTGGGTTGCTTCTTCTTCGGCGCATTCAGTGCCAAGATGCTGCTGCTGCGCTGGGAGCGACTCCCGGGATGGCTGCTGCCGCTCGTCGGCGGACTCGTCTTCGCCGTTCTGACGGTGGTCTGGCTCACCTCCGCCCTCTGGTTCTTCCGCACCTTCGGAGTGACGACATGACCCTCCCCGCGACACGACGCACGGTTCTCCTGGCGACGGGCGGCGCGGCAGCGGCCCTCACGGCGGCCTGCGCCAAGTACGGCGACAACGGCTCGTCGTCGTCCGACAAGTCCTCGAACACCGCCGCCGGCCGGGAACTGGCGCGGACGGCCGACATCCCCGTCGGCGGCGGCAAGATCTTCGCCGACGAGAAGGTCGTCGTCACCCAGCCGACGAAGGACGACTTCAAGGCGTTCTCCGCCATCTGCACCCATCAGGGCTGCACGGTCTCCAGCGTCGCCGACGGCACCATCCACTGCCCCTGTCACGGCAGCGAGTTCCGGGTCGCGGACGGCTCGGTGGCCCGCGGTCCGGCGTCCAGCCCGCTCCCTGCCGAGAAGATCACGGTCGCGCGCGGCTCGATCAGCCTGGCCTGAGCGCCCGCCGGGTCACCTCCGGCTCACTGGTCCCACAGCGCTCCGAGCGTCACCAGCTCCCCCTGGTACTCGATCCGGTCCGCCCACGGCGTCGGCCAGGCGTCGGCCCCGGCGTACGCGCCCGCGAAGGCGCCCGCGAGACAGGCGATGGAGTCGGAGTCCCCGGACGAGCAGGCGGCCCGGCGCAGCACGGTGAGCGGCTCGTCGGGGAAGAGCAGGAAGCACAGCAGGCCGGCGGCCAGGGCCTCCTCGGCGATCCACCCCTCGCCGGCCGCGAGGCAGGGGTCCGTCTCGGGCGACGGACGGCGCAGCGTCTCCTGGAGGCGTTCGAGCACGGCCAGGCACTCGTCCCAGCCGCGCGCGATGAAGTGCTCCGCGCCGGGGTCCTGGCCGCGGGTCCACAGATCGCCGAGCCAGCGCTCGTGGTAGCGGGAGCGGTTGTCGAGGGCGTACGAACGCAGCAGCCCGACCAGGGCGGCCGGGTCGGCGCCCTGGACGAGGAGGCGTACGGCGTGGGCGGTGAGGTCGGAGGCGGCGAGCGCCGTGGGGTGTCCGTGGGTCAGGGCGGCCTGGAGCTGGGCCGCCCCGGCCCGCTGCTCGTCGCTGAGGCCGGGGACGAGGCCGACCGGGGCGACGCGCATGTTGGCCCCGCACCCCTTGGAGCCGATCTGCGCGGCGTCCTGCCACAGCCGTCCGTCGTCCTCCAGGAGGTCGCAGGCGGTCAGGCAGGTCCGCCCCGGCGCGCGGTTGTTGTCCGGCGACCGGTTCCAGGCCACGAACTCCTTGCGCAGCTCCGGCGCCAGGGAGGACGGCACGAGGAGCCCGCGGTCCATGGCGGACCGCAGGGCGTGCCCCACCGCGAGGGTCATCTGCGTGTCGTCGGAGACGAAGGCGCGCCCGGGCAGGTCCATCTCCCGCCAGGGCCCGCACTTGGCGAGGATCGAGGGGACGTCGTCGAACTCGGTCGGGAACCCGAGCGCGTCCCCCAGCGCGAGGCCCAGCAGGGACCCGGTGGCGCGTTTCCTGACGGTGGTCGAGGTGGTCATGCGGAACGTCCTTCCCGGGGCGGTCGCAGCAGGGGCGGATGGAGTGCGGTGGCGGCGCCCGCGCGGTAGAGGGCGGCGGGCTTGCCCCGGCCGCCGGTCAGGCGCGCGCCGCCGGGCACGGGCTCGACGAAGCCCGGGGTGGCGAGCACCTTGCGGCGGAAGTTGGGCCGGTCGAGGCCGGTCCCCCACACGGTCTCGTAGACCTGCTGGAGCTCGCCGAGGGTGAACTCGGGCGGGCAGAAGGCGGTCGCGAGGCAGGTGTACTCGAACTTGGCGCCGACCCGGTCGTGGGCGTCGGCCAGGATCCGGTCGTGGTCGAAGGCGAGCGGCCCGACGTCGTCGTACGGCTGCCAGCGGGCCTGGAGGGCGTCGCCGCCGCCGGCGGGCTCGGGGGCGTCGGGCAGCAGGGCGGCGAAGGCGACGGAGACGACCCGCATGCGGGGGTCCCGGCCGGGCTCGCTGTAGGTGCGCACCTGCTCCAGATGCAGGCCCGAGACGTCCTTCAGGCCGGTCTCCTCGGCGAGTTCGCGCCGGGCGGCGGTCTCCGCGGACTCGTCCGGCAGCACGAAGCCGCCGGGCAGCGCCCAGCGGCCAGCGTAGGGCTCCCGGCCGCGCTCGACGAGCAGGACGTGCAGGGCGCCCGCGCGCAGCGTGAGGACGGCGAGGTCGACGGTGACGGCGAAGGGCTCGTAGGCGTACTTGTCGTACGCGTGCCCGTCGTGGGCGTGCTGGTCGCGGGCGTGCTGGTCGCGGTCCCGCATGACGAACACCCCCTTTTAATAGTCACCACGACTATAAAAAGGGGGTGTGTGCTCGCACAAGCCCCGGGGGCCCGGGACTTCCTAGAGGTCGACTTCCTTCATCAGCATGCCGACCTCGGTGTTGGACAGACGGCGCAGCCAGCCCGACTTCTGGTCGCCCAGCGTGATCGGGCCGAAGGCGACGCGCACCAGCTTGTCGACCGGGAAGCCGGCCTCGGCCAGCATCCGGCGCACGATGTGCTTGCGGCCCTCGTGCAGGGTCACCTCGACCAGGTAGTTCTTGCCGGTCTGCTCGACGACGCGGAAGTGGTCCGCCTTCGCGTAGCCGTCGTCCAGCTGGATGCCGTCCTTGAGCTGCTTGCCCAGGTCGCGCGGGATCGGGCCGACGATGTGCGCGAGGTAGACCTTCTTCACGCCGTACTTGGGGTGCGTCAGCCGGTGCGCGAGCTCGCCGTGGTTGGTGAGCAGGATCACGCCCTCGGTCTCGGTGTCGAGCCGGCCCACGTGGAACAGCCGCGTCTCGCGGTTGGTCACGTAGTCGCCGAGGCACTGACGGCCCTCGTTGTCCTCCATCGTGGAGACGACACCGGCCGGCTTGTTCAGCGAGAAGAACTGGTACGACTGCGTCGCGACCGTCAGGCCGTCGACCTTGACCTCGTCCTTCTCCGGGTCGACCCGCTTGCCCTGCTCCAGGACGATCTCGCCGTTGACCTCGACGCGCGCCTGCTCGATCAGCTCCTCGCAGGCCCGCCGGGAACCGTAGCCCGCCCGCGCGAGGATCTTCTGCAGCCGCTCGCCCTCCTGCTCGGCGCCGGGGAAGGTCTTGGGCAGCTTGACGTCCTTCTTGCCCGCGTACCGTTCGCGGTTGCGCTCCTCGGCCCGCGCCTCGTACTCCCGCGAGGTCGCCGGGACCCAGCGGCCACGCCCGGTGCCCTGGCCCTGCTTGGGCCCGCCCTTGGCGCCGCCCCGCGCGGAGCTGCCCCGCCCCGACTTCGGACCCTCGTGGGTGCCGCCGGGGCCCACGTCGTACCGGCGCTCCTCCGGGCGCGGGTTCTTCGGGCGGCCGCCCTGCCGGTCGTCGCGGGAGTTGCCGGATCCGCGGTAGTCACCGCGGCCGCCACTGTTCCCGCCGCGACCGCCGCCGTTCCCGCCGCGGCCGCCGCTGTTGCCACCACGGCTCCCGCCGTTGTTTCCGCTGCTGTTCCTGCCGCTGCTGCTTCGCATCAAAGTTCCGTCTTGTCGTCTGCGTCCTCGGAATCCGGAGCGTCCGGATCGAACGACGGCACGCCCTCCTGGGTCTCGGCCTCGATCGCCGCCGCCTCCGGGAGGAAGGGCGCGAGCTCCGGGAGCTCGTCCAGGCCGCGCAGGCCCATCCGCTCCAGAAAGTAGTTCGTCGTCACGTACAGGATCGCACCTGTTTCGGGTTCCGCGCCCGCCTCCTCCACCAGACCCCGCTGGAGCAGGGTGCGCATCACACCGTCGCAGTTCACTCCGCGGACCGCGGAGACCCTGCTGCGGCTGACCGGCTGGCGGTAGGCCACGACCGCCAGGGTCTCCAGCGCCGCCTGGGTGAGCCGGGCCTGCTGGCCGTCCAGCACGAAGCCCTCGACGGCCGCCGCGTACTCGGGGCGGGTGTAGAACCGCCAGCCGCCCGCGACGAGCCTGAGCTCGAAGCCGCGCCCCTGCACGGTGTACTCGTCGGCCAGCTCGCGCAGCGCGTCGGCGACCTGGCGCCGCGGCCGCTGGAGGATCTTCGCGAGATGCTCCTCGGTCGCGGGCTCGTCGACGACCATCAGGACGGCCTCCAGGGCCGGCTTCAGGTCCAGCGCGGCGACGGTGTCCTCGCTCACGTGCGTGTCTCCTTCCCGGCATCCTCCGGCGGCCGGTCGAACTCGTCGGTGACTCTCGGCCCCGCGTTCCCGTCCCCGCCGGTCCAGCGGACCACGAGCTCGCCCAGCGCGGTCTCCTGGTCCAGGGCGACGGCCTTCTCGCGGTACAGCTCCAGCAGCGCCAGGAAACGGGCGACGACGGTCAGGGTGTCGTCGGTGTCCTCGACCAGCGCCCGGAAGCTGGCCTCGCCGAGCTCCCGCAGCCGGGCGACGACGATCCCGGCCTGCTCCTGCACGCTCACCAGCGGGGCGTGGATGTGGTCGACGTACACCTGCGGCTTGGCCCGCGGCTGCATCGCCTTGACCGCGAGCCTGGCGAAGCCCTCCGCACCGATGCTGATGACCACCTCGGGCAGCAGCTCGGCGTGGTGCGCCTCCAGGCCGACGGTGCGGGGGTAGCGGCGGCCCTCGCTCTCCAGGCGGTCCGTGAAGATGTCGGCGATCCGCTTGTAGGCCCGGTACTGGAGCAGACGGGCGAAGAGCAGGTCGCGGGCCTCCAGCAGCGCGAGGTCGGCCTCGTCCTCGACCTCGGCGGCGGGCAGCAGCCGGGCCGCCTTCAGGTCGAGCAGCGTGGCGGCCACGACCAGGAACTCGGTCGTCTGGTCGAGGTCCCAGTCGGAGCCCATGGCCCGGATGTGGGCCATGAACTCGTCGGTGACCTTCGACAGCGCGACCTCGGTGACGTCCAGCTTGTGCTTGGAGATCAGCTGGAGGAGCAGGTCGAAGGGCCCCTCGAAGTTGGCCAGCCGGACGGTGAAGACTCCGTCGGCCGCGTCCCGCGACGAGGACCCGTCCTCCTCGGCGACAGTCCCCGCACCCGCGTCGACGGGACTCCGGCCCGCTTCGTCCGGCTCCGCGAAGGGCGGCTGGGCCGCACCGGATCCCCGGAGGGCCGTTCCCGGCGCGCCCGAGCCCGTCTCGTCCCGTCGCCGGGCGTGGGGCCGCGCGACGGCCGGGCCCTCGGCGGCCGGCCTCCGGGCGTCAGGCGCCGCCGCGTCCGGCGCCCGAGCGTCCTGCGCTGCGGCGGCCGGGCACGGGGCGGACGGTCCGGGGACGTCCGGGCCCGTGGTTTCCGGTCGCCCGGCGTCCGGGTCAGCCGTGTCGGAGTCGGCCGTGTCGGAGTCGGCCGTGTCCGGGTCCGCCGCATCCGGCTCCGGTGGCGGGGAGGTCGGCGGCGGGGGGTGCGG
>NZ_JAHHIT010000168.1 GCF_024539675.1 Streptomyces hilarionis
CACCGGCCCACCCCCTCCGCCGCCGCGTCGCAGTCGCCGGCGACCGAGCTCGGCGGCGAGCGGCCCACGCCCTCGGCCGCCCGGCCGGACACCGCGGCCTCCGGCTCCGCGACCCGCACGGCGAGGCAGTCCGTGCCGGGGCAGGGCGCGGGCTCCCGCCACGGCGCCGCGGTCACCGCGCCCGGCGGCTCGGCCGGACAGCAGTCGTCGACGTCGTCCGGGACGTCCGGTTCCACCGGGTCCGAGTCCGACGGCGGCACGGGCGCGTCGAACCCGTCGTCGGACTCGTCCTCGGCCCCGGCCGGCGGCTCGGGCACGGCCTCCGGCTCGGGGACCTCCTCCGCCGCGAACCCCGCTCCGGCGGCGACCTCCCCGTCGGAGGTCTGCCTGCTGGGCCTGCTCTGCCTGAGCTGAGCCCGCCGTCGCCGAGCCCGCATGCCCCGCCCCCGCGGGCTCGGCCATGTCCCGCGAACCCGCCGGAACTTATCGGGTCGGCCGGTAGTTTCTACGTTGCTGTAGATATTGCGCACCTGGTGGTGCGGCTACCGAACCGAACCGACCGTATGGAGTTCTCATGGCCCTGTGGGACCGCTTCAAGGAGTCCGCGTCCACGATGCAGACCCAGCTCATGGCGAAGAAGAACGACCTCAAGAGCGGCGCCTTCCGCGACGCGAGCATGGCGATGTGCGCTCTCGTCGCCGCGGCGGACGGCACCGTCGACCCCGCCGAGCGCCGTCGCGTGGCCCAGCTGATCGCCACCAACGAGGTGTTGCAGAACTTCGACGCCACGGACCTCCAGCGGCGTTTCGACGACAACCTGAACAAGCTGACCGCCGATTTCGACTTCGGCAAGGTGAGCGTGCTCCAGGAGGTCGCCAAGGCGAAGAAGAAGCCGGCCGAGGCGCGTGCCGTGATCCAGATCGGCATCGTGATCGGCGGCGCCGACGGCGACTTCGACAAGACCGAGCAGGCCGTGGTCCGCGAGGCGTGCTTCACGCTCGACCTGCCGCCGCACGAGTTCGACCTCTGACGGTCCGCGCCGGCGCGCGCTTCGACGCCCGACGGTCGCGTCCACCGGCCACCGTCCCCCGGTCCGTCGCCGGGACGGGCTCCGGTCCGCCCCGGCGGTCGGCCGGGTGCGGTGGACAGGATGCGGTGGACCGGATGCGGCCTGACGGCCGCTGTCAGCCTGCGGCCGTCAGGCCGGCCGGGCGGTCGTGCTCGTCCCAGCGGACCTCCAGGACGCGGACGACGGCCTCCCGGTCGAGCGGGCCGAACACGTGGGGGAAGAGGGTCTCGGACCCGACGCCGGGCGGCGGCGCCGGGGCGGCCGCCTCCCACGCGCACCGCGCGGTGAGCCGCGCCTCGTCGACGACCAGCGCCAGCAGCGGCCGCGGGGCCGTGCGGTAGAAGGCGTCGACGACCGCGAGCGTGGTCTCCTCGTCGGGCGAGCAGTGCACGAACCCGTCCCGCGCGAGAGAGGCCGGCGCATACGGGCGGCCGGGGTCGGCGCTCCAGTCGTCGAGCGGTACGACGTGATAAATCATGATCCGTTTATACAACGGACGCGGCGGCATACCGGCGCACTGCGGGCGCCCGGCCCGGAACAGCCGCCCCGCCGCGCCCTGTTCGCCCTATTCACCCTCGGGGAGTTCGATGATCCGGCCCTTCTCGTCGAGCGTGCGGGTGCTCCAGTAGACGTCCCACTCGTCGCCGACCTTCTCGGGCTCCTTGCCCTTCGGATAGCGGGCCCAGCCCGCCGCCGGTTCCTCGTCGTCGGGCACGCAGTCGCCGCCGCCGCTGTTCACCGCGAGCACCGGATAGGAACCGCCGCCGCAGACGGCCTCCTCGATCCGAAGGGAGCAGCCGCCCAGGGCGGGCACGGCCGCGAGCACGGCGGCGGCCACCGCCGTCGCGGCGCGCAGCGCGCCCGTTCTGCTCCTGGTCACGCGCATGACGGCTCCTCTGCTCGGCCGGACGGCTGGACTGCTCGGGTCCTCAAGCCTGCCCAACCGCGGGCCGATCCTCCTGAGTACGCGTACTCAACCGGAACCCGCGAGGAGACATGCCTCACGTCACACGAGCCCTTCCGGCCGACGTGTGCTACCGTGATAAAAGTGGCAGTTTCGGTTACCAGAGGCTTTTGAGTGCTCTTCGACCATACGTCGACGGGCACTCTTTTTGTTTTTGGGGCTTTCCTGATCCTGCGACGCCGGGTCCGCAAGGTGTGGACTCCGGGCATTGCCCCAAAGGAGATACAGCATGGCATCTGGCACCGTGAAGTGGTTCAACTCGGAAAAGGGCTTCGGCTTCATCGAGCAGGAGGGTGGCGGCCCGGACGTCTTCGCCCACTACTCGAACATCGCCACGTCCGGCTTCCGTGAGCTTCAGGAAGGCCAGAAGGTTACCTTCGACGTGACGCAGGGCCAGAAGGGCCCGCAGGCGGAGAACATCCTCCCCGCCTGAATCGTCTGACGTCTGTTTCAAGCGGACGACACGGCCGGGGCCCGCACTCTCGAGTGCGGGCCCCGGTTCATGGTGTGTCGCCCTTTCGAGGAAGGTCACGGATGAACCGCAACAGCTCCGTCCGCTCCCGTACGGACCGGCGCCAGAGCGCCCCGTCCCGTTCGGCCAAGGCCGGGCGGAACGGACGCGGGAGCAGTCCCGCCGCGTCCGGTGGCGAGTTCGCCGTGCCCGTCACCCTCACTCCGGGGCTGCCGGCCGTCGAGTCGTTCAGCGAACTCGACATGCCCGAGCAGCTGCTGACCGCCCTCGGCGCCGAGGGCGTGACCACGCCGTTCCCCATCCAGGCCGCCACGCTGCCGAACTCGCTGGCCGGCCGGGACGTCCTGGGCCGCGGCCGGACGGGCTCCGGCAAGACCCTCGCCTTCGGACTGGCCCTGCTGGCCCGTACCGCCGGGCAGCGGGCCGAGCCCCGTCAGCCGCTGGCCCTGGTCCTCGTCCCCACCCGGGAGCTGGCCCAGCAGGTCACCGACGCCCTCACCCCCTACGCCCGCTCGCTGCGGCTGCGGATCGCCACCGTGGTCGGCGGCCTGTCGATCGGCCGGCAGGCGAGCGCCCTGCGCGGCGGGGCCGAGGTCGTCGTGGCCACGCCCGGGCGGCTCAAGGACCTCATCGACCGGGACGACTGCCGGCTCGACCGGGTCGCCGTCACCGTCCTGGACGAGGCCGACCAGATGGCCGACATGGGCTTCATGCCCCAGGTGACGCAGCTGCTCGACCAGGTGCGCCCCGACGGCCAGCGCCTGCTGTTCTCGGCCACCCTGGACCGCAACGTCGACCGCCTGGTGCGCACCTACCTGAGCGACCCGGTCGTCCACTCGGTCGACCCGTCGGCGGGCGCCGTCACCACGATGGAGCACCACCTGCTGCACGTGGAGGACGAGGACAAGCACGCCACGACGACGGAGATCGCCGCCCGCGACGGGCGCGTGATCATGTTCCTGGACACCAAGCACGCGGCGGACCGCCTCGCCAAGAAGCTGCTGGCGGTCGGCGTGCGCGCGGCCTCCCTGCACGGCGGCAAGTCGCAGTCCCAGCGCAACCGGACCCTCGCGCAGTTCAAGGACGGTCACGTCAGCGTGCTGGTGGCGACCAACGTCGCCGCGCGCGGCATCCACGTCGACAACCTCGACCTCGTCGTCAACGTCGACCCGCCGGGCGACCACAAGGACTACCTGCACCGCGGCGGCCGCACGGCGCGCGCGGGCGAGTCCGGCACCGTCGTCACGCTGGTCCTGCCGCACCAGCGCCGGGAGATGACGCGGCTGATGGCCGACGCCGGCATCACCCCGCAGACCACCCGGGTCCGTTCGGGCGGCGTCGAGCTGAGCCGCATCACCGGCGCGCAGGCCCCCTCGGGCGTGCCCGTCGTCCTGGCTCCCCCGGTCCCCGTCGAGAGCCGTCCCGCGCGCAGCGGCGGGGCGCGCAAGGGCTCCGGCTCCGGCCGCGACGGCGGCGCGCGGACCGGCGGCAACGGCGGCGGCACGCGGGGCAACGGCGGCGGCGAGCACAACGGCTCCGCACCCCGCCCCCGGCGCGCCCGCCCCGCTCAGGGCCGTCGGCGCCCGGCCGCGGGCGGCAGCGGCGCCGGCGGCCGCTGAGGCGACCCGCCCGGCGGCGACGCCCGGCCTGTGACAGCGCCCGACGCGGGCGGCGGCTTTCGGCCGCCGTGCGTCGGGCGTTCCGCGTCGGGGCGGCTGCCGCGCGTCTGCCCGTTCCCGGTGCGCGGCCCCGCTCAGCGGCCGGCGGCCTCCGCCAGGGTGTGCGCCACGAGGGCGTTGGCGTGGCCGTGGCCCAGACCGTGCTCGGCCTTCAGCCAGGCGACGAGCTCCATGTGCCGGGTGAGCGGCGAGGAGCGGATCAGTGCCTTCCATGCCTCGATCGGGCGGCCGTACTTCCTCTCGATCGACGGGAAGTAGCTCGCGGGGCCCTTCACCGGTGCGCTCATCTCGTTCCTGTCCCTTCACCCGGGCCCGTGCCGGCCCTTGTCCGTCGTCCGTCCCCTTGACGACCCGTGCGGAGCCCGTCAGTGATCGGTCCGGCGGCGTGACGCGCGCCACATGAGGTGGGACGGCCCGCCGGGGCGTCAGCCGCCGAGCGCGGTGTAGAGCGCGTAGGGCAGCAGGATCGCCGGGAGGGTCAGGAGCCGGGGTCCGCACGGGCGGCCGGCGCGCCGCGGCCCGAGGCCGTCGAAGAGGACGAGCAGCAGGACGACGAACGCCGTGGACACCACGAGCGCGGCCAGGACGAAGCCGCTGTTCTCGATCTGGTCGTACGTGCACAGGTCGAGGTCAAAGCGGCGCAGGTCGCCCGTGTCGCAGTGGCCGTGGGCCAGGTACCAGCGCGCGCACAGCACGGCGACGGCCGTCGGGAGACCGATCAGCAGGTGCACCGCGAGCGCGGGCAGGACGCCGCGCAGGGCGGTGAGCGTGGTGCGCATCAGGTCATCCCACCAGTCCGCCGCCCCACGGGCTGTGACGCGGGCCACTGCCCCGGTCACGGCCCTGTCACCGCTCACCCGCCCGCGGCCGCCGCTTCACCCTGCCGGTCCCCCGCCGCGCTTCCCGCCGCTCCCTGCCCGTCCCCCGGTGCTCACCGCTTCAGCGCCTCGCGCAGTTCGCCCCGGCGGCGGATCCCCAACTTCTTGTAGGTGCTGGTCAGATGGGTCTCCACGGTCCGGCGCGCCAGATGCAGCGCATGCGCTATCTCCGTGTTGGTGCGGCCCTCCGCCGCGAGTTCGGCGATCCGGCGTTCGCTACCGGTGAGGGCCGCCGAGCCGGTGTGCGCCGGGGAGGTGCGGCGGGCGCCCGCGGTGCGCAGGGCCTGCTCTGCGTAGGTCAGGAGCCGGACGTTGCCCAGCCGTTCGGCGCGCTCGGCGCCCTCGCGCAGATGCTCGCGGCCCCTGCCCCGGTCTCCCGCGTCGGTCAGCTGGCGGCCGTGGGCGAGCAGCGAGGCCACCAGCTCCGCCTCGGCCGGGGAGTCGCGCAGCACGGCCACCGCCTCCGCGCCCAGCTCCAGGCCCCGCCGGCCGCGGGTCGCCCGGCCCAGCACGCGCAACGCCCGGCCCAGGGTGCGCGGGGTGCCCCACGCGCGGGCCAGCCGCAGTTCCTCCGTCGCCAGGGTCAGCGCGTCCTGGGCGTTGCCGAGCGCCAGCCGGCACTCCGCGGCCGCCGTCCGCCACGGTGTGACGACGGGGCTGAGGACGGCGCGGGCGGACTGGCGGCGACCGCACTCCAGGAAGTCGTGCAGCGCGCCGGGGACGTCCCCCTCGGTGAACCGCAGCACGCCCCGCGCGTACAGGAAGCGGTTCAGCTCCCAGGAGTCGGGGGTGTCACGGAGGTCGAAGGCGTCCGCCAGGCGGCGCGCCTCCCGCATCCGGCCCGTCTCCACCAGGGCCAGCAGGACGTGCGCGTCCGCGTTGGCCGGGCCCGCGCCGACGTGCCGGGCCCGGGCCGCGCAGTGCGTCGCGAGCAGGACGTCGTACGCGCCGCGTGCCGCCGCCGTGTCCCACCTGGTGTCCAGCAGGGCCTGGGCCATCGGGTGCAGCAGGGAGGGGTGCTGTCCGGCCAGGCCGCGTTCCACGAGCCGGTCCGCCTCGTCGAGTTCGTCGGCCCACTGGGCCACCGCCGCGGCCGTGCCCAGCAGGAACGGCTCGGCCAGGGGGTCGGCGGGCTCGGTGAGCAGGGAGCGCAGGCGTCGCATCGCCTCCCGGGCCGTGATGTCCCCGGCGGTGGCCGCGTACCGCACGAGCAGGGCCCGGCCGGAGGCGCCGACGAGCTCCGGGGAGCGTCGCGCGGTCTCGGTGACCCAGCGGTAGGCCTCGCCGCGGACCGTCTGGTCCTGGTCGGACAGCAGGGCGGACGCGGTCTGCAACGTGTGGGCCAGGTCGGCGTGCCCGTCCGCCAGCCGCGACTCCAGCCGGCGCAGCGCCGCGACCGCCGTGCGGACCTCCCCGCGCCCGGCGAGGGCGGTGCCCAGGGCGATCGCCGTGCGGACCTGGTCGCGCGGGTCGGCGGGCAGGTCCAGCGCCTCGGACAGCCGCGGGATGCCGGCCGGGGCGTCGGCGCTCGCGTACTCCAGCGACCCGAGTTCCGTGAGCAGACGCTGGCGCAGGTCGTCGGGCAGCGGCTCCCGCAGCGCCCGGCGCAGATAGCGGACGGCGTCGTCGGGGCGGGCCTCGCGGGCGGCGACGGCCCCGGCGTCGCGCAGCACGCGCAGCGCCCAGGGCAGGCCGGCCGGCGCACTGCCGAGCAACTGCCGGGCCACCGCGTCGACATGGTCGCCGCGGCGCAGCATCGCCTGGGCGACCGCGCGGTGCGCCTCCTGACGCCGGGCGGTGGACCAGCCGCCGAGCACGGCGTCGCGCAGGAGGGCATGCGCGTACCGGGGGCGGCCGGACGCGTCGGTGCGCAGCACTCCGAGCCGCGTCATCGCGGTGAACCAGCCGGTGACGCGGGCGGGGTCCGCGCCGCAGGCTTCGGCGACGAGGGCCGCGAGGGCGTTCCCCGGGGCCGTCGGGACGGCGCTCACGCCGTCGGCGGCGTACGTGGCGTGCGCGGTGTCCTCGGCGCGCTGTGCGGTGGGGTGTTCCGTGAGGTGGTCGGGGGGTCGTTCACCGGGTGCGGCGCCCGGCAGGCCGGGCACGACGACGGGTGCGGCGCACCCGCCCTCTCCGGTGCAGCGGTCGGCGCGGTCGGCGTGGGCGGTGGATGCGGAGTACAGGGCGGGGGCGAGGTGCGCGGCGGTCGCCGCCCGTGCCGGACGGGCCGCGCGCCCCGGGCCGTCCGGCGTCCAGGCCCAGGACGCCCGTGCGGCACGGTCGGCCCGGGCCGCACGTGTCACCCGTTCCGCCTGCTCCGCCTGTTCCGCCTGTTCCACCGCCGCGAGGGTGCGCGCCACCTCGGCCGTGGCCGGTCCCGCGCTGTCCAGCCACCAGGAGACGGCCGCCGGATAGGACCCCGGGTACAGCGCGGCGCACGTCGTCGGCACGGCGGTCGGCGGCGGGGCGCCGTCGAGGTCGTCGAGGAGGGCGTGCAGGAGCAGGGGAATGCCCGCACCGGCCCGCACGCAGTCCGCCGTCCACCGGTCGGGGGCGGTCGGGAAGGCCGCCCGGACCAGGCCGGCCGAGGCCTCGTCGGTGAGCGGGGCCAGCGCGTGGGTGCGAACCAGGGACGGTGAGAGGGCGTGGGCGAGGCCGGCGGGGCGCGGCGCGATGTCGTACTGACTGCGCTCGGTGGCCACCAGCAGGACCGGTAATCGTTCGATGCGGCGGGCCGCCTCCACGAACCAGCGGCGCGAGGCCTCGTCGGCGAGGTGGACGTCGTCCACGGCCATCATGAGCGGCCCGCGGTCCGCGTACGAGCGCAGCAGCCGCCACAGCCGTGCCGCGCTCCCGCGGTCCTCGCCGCCGGGGGCGACGTCGGCGAACTCCGGTACCGGGCCGAGGAGATGCAGGACCGAGGAGAACGGCAGCGCGGTGTCCTCGGGGGAGCAGCGGGCGCGCAGGACGCGCAGGCCTGCCCGGTTCGCGTGCGCGGTGGCCTCCTCCAGCGCGGCGGACCGGCCGGTGCCGGTGGCCCCGCGCAGCAGCACGAGCCGACCGGCGCCGGCACGGGTCCGCTCGACCTCCGCGGCGAGCAGTGCGTGGGCGTCGTCGCGTTCCCGCAACGGTGCGGTCATGCCTGCCTCCTGCGGTCGGGTGCGTCGGGTACATCGGATACGTCGGATTTGCACGGGAAGAGGGCGTGCGGTTCGGGCCGGGTCCCCGGGGTCGTTGTGGCGAGGCTCACGAAACCCCCCACGACACCCGGAATCACGCCGCTGACCTGCGAAGACACCATCGGACCGTGGTGCTCGGGGGCTTGCTCTCGTGGTCGGCCTCGTGGTGCTCCACGATTGCCCGGGCGAGGGGTTGCGAAGAAGTCTGGACCATGCCCACCCGCCACCGGTCCCCGCCGGCCCGCGGATCCGTGAACTTGGGGGAAACGGTTGCTCAGCTCACCCCGGACACCAGAGACCGGCGCCCGGCGGCGGATTCCCGTGGCCGTCCAGGCGTCCGACCCGATCTCCCGCGAGGGCGCCGTCAGCCAGTTGCGGAGCCGGCCGGAGGTCGAGATCCGCGAGGAGCTCTCGGCCGCCGCCGGCACGGTGGCGCTGCTCGTCGAGGACACCCTGGACGAGGCGGCGCTCGCCCGGCTGCGGCGGGTCGTGCGCAGCGAGGGGGCCCGCGCGGTGCTCGTCGTGGGCACGATCCGCGAGACCGAGCTGCTGGACGTCATCGAGTGCGGGGTCGGGGCCATCGTGTGGCGCCGGGAGGCCACCGCCCACCGGCTGGTGCAGGCGGTGGTGGCCGCGCAGCGCGGCGACGGCGACCTGCCCGCCGACCTGCTCGGCCGGCTCATCAGCCAGGTGGGCACGCTGCACCGCGGTGCGGCGGGCCGGCCCGGCGCCCCCTCCCTGGGACTCGCGCCCCGGGAGGTGGACGTCCTGCGGCTGGTCGCCGAGGGCCTGGACACCGGAGAGATCGCCAGCAAGCTGTCCTACTCCGAACGAACCGTCAAGAACGTCATGCACGGACTCACGACGCGGTTGCATCTGCGCAACCGGGCGCACGCTGTGGCATATGCCCTCCGGGAAGGCTACATCTGACCGAACGGGCAATCGAAGGCGGACACGCGGGCAGCCGCCCTGCCCGGCCGCCGACCCCGGCGCGCCTCTCGGAACCCGGGCGGTCCGGGGCACGATCGGTGCGGGGCGGGCAGGGCACACGAGCAAGGCAGTTGAGGAGCGCGA
Organism: Streptomyces hilarionis; assembly: GCF_024539675.1. Lineage (GTDB taxonomy): Bacteria > Actinomycetota > Actinomycetes > Streptomycetales > Streptomycetaceae > Streptomyces > Streptomyces hilarionis. Next base: position 9,316 of record NZ_JAHHIT010000168.1, read on the forward strand.
CGGTGATCCACGAGGTGGACGAGGTCCTCAAAGGCCTGCTGGAGGGCGGCGCGTTGGCCGGCTCCGGCATCGACGTGTCGTTCGAGGCGCCGACCCGTGACTGGGCCGCCCGACGCAACGCCCCGGTGATCAACACCTACTTGTACGACATCCGCGAGGACGTCTCCCGACGGCAGCGCGGTCACCTGGCGATCCGTGACGAGCGGGACATCGTCGTCAAGCGGCGTCAACCGCCGCGCTGGTTCCGGCTGTCGTACCTGGTGACCGCGTGGACGCGGACCCCGCAGGACGAACACCGGCTGCTGTCCGCCGCGTTGGCGACCCTGCTGCCCCGTGAGCTGATCGCCGCCGACGAACTCCCGGGCTCCCTGCGCGCGCTGGGCCTGGCCGTGCCGGTGACGGTGGCCGGCATCCAGACCGAGTCCCGTTCCCTCGCCGAGATCTGGTCCGCGCTGGGCGGCGAACTCAAGCCGTCCCTGGACCTGGTGGTCACCGCGCCGTTCCCGGCCTACCCCGAGTACGACGCCGGGCCGCCGGTCACCGAGGGCGCCGCGGTCCGCCTGCGCGGCATCGACGGCGACCCGCCGGAGTCGGGCGAACGCACCCACCGCCCCCACCAGGTGGCGGCCGCCCGCACCGCCCGCGAGGCCGCGTCCCGCCGTCCGGACCAGCGGTGAGCGGGGCGTACCCGGAGCAGGCCGACATCGACGCCCCGGTGGCCCCCCACGTCCCGCCCACGCCGGACGACACCCCTGCCACCGCGCACGACCCGCACGACGCTCCGGCCACCGCGCACGAGGCCCCGCGCCCCCCGCACGACGCGCCGGCCCCCGCCGGCGGCTCCCGGGCCCCGCGCCACAGCGTCGGGGCGCCGGACGCGACCCTGGCGCTGCTCGCCCGGCTCGCGCTGCTGCGGGACCGGGTGGCCGCCCTGGTCGACGACCGCGCCGGCGCCGACCCCACCGCGGCCGACCCGCTGCGCGGCCTGTACCTGTCCGAGGAGGCCGTACGCCACCACCTCGCGGGCGGACCGGCCGCGCCCGCCGACGCCCTCGCCCCGGACGGCCCCGGCGCGCCCGCCGGCCACGACGCCCTGAGCGGCCTCGCCGTCCGGCTCCGGCTGAGCGACCTGGACGCCGCGATCCTCCTCGTCGCGCTCGCGCCCGACCTCGACCGCTCCTTCGAGCCGCTCTACGGCTACCTCAACGACGACGTGAGCCGACGGCGCGCGACCGTGGGACTGGCCCTCGACCTGTGCGGCGCGCCCTCGCACCTGGCCCCCGCCCGGGCCCGGTTCCACGCCTCGGCGCCCCTGCGCGCCTACGGACTGCTGGACGTCGAGGAGAACGAACGGCCGTTCCTGTCCCGCTCGTTGCGCGTGCCCGACCGACTGCTCGCCCATCTGCTCGGCGACGACACCCCGGACGCCGCCCTGCACGGCCGGCTGCACCCCCTCCCCCCGCCGCTGCCCGACGCCGAGGGCCTCGCCGGCCGGCTGGCGCACCGGCTGCGCACGGGCCGGCCGTTCACCGCCTACCTGCGCGAACACCGCGAGGGCGACGGCCTCGCCGCGATCGCCTCCGCGCTGCGCACGGCGGACGTCGACGCCCTGCGTTTCACCGGCCCCGAGGACCGCGTCCCCGAGCTGCTGCGCGAGGCGCGCCTCGGCGGCCTGGCGGTCGTCGTGTCCGGACTGCCGGACCGGCCGGAAGCCCTGCTCGGCGCGCTGGCGGACGCGCCCGACGTCACCGTCCTGCTCACCGATCCACGCCCCTACGACCCGCACTGGACCGCCCGCGACCCGCTCGTGCTGGAGGCGCCCCGCCGCCGGGCGGCCGGGACGGCGGCCTGGGCGGCGGCGCTCGACGCGGCGGGCGCCGTGCTCGCGCCCGGCCTCGACCTCGCCGCCACCGTCGCCCCCTACCGGCTCGGCGGCGAGCGGATCGCGCGCGCCGCGCGGGCCGCCGCCGCGCTGGCCGCGTTCGAGGGCGGCCCGCTCGACGCCGGTCACGTGCGGCTGGCCGCCCGGCAGCAGTCGGCCTCCGGGCTGGAACAGCACGCGCGCCGGATCCGGCCCGACGTCGGCTGGGCGGACCTCGTCCTGCCCGAACGGCCGTTGACCCAGCTGCACGAGCTGGCCCTGCGCGCCCGGCACCGCGACCGCGTCCTCGGCGACTGGCGGCTCAGCGCGGGAGGCGGCCGCGGCCGGGGCGTGCTCGGTCTGTTCGCGGGCGAGTCCGGCACCGGCAAGACACTGTCCGCCGAGGTGGTGGCGGCCGAGCTCGGACTCGACCTCTACGTCGTCCAGCTGTCCTCGGTCGTCGACAAGTACGTCGGCGAGACCGAGAAGAACCTGGAACGCATCTTCACCGAGGCCGACCGCACCGACGCCGTGCTGCTCTTCGACGAGGCCGACGCGGTCTTCGGCAAGCGCTCGGAGGTCAAGGACGCGCACGACAAGTACGCCAACATGGAGAGCGCCTACCTGTTGCAGCGGCTGGAGTCCTTCGACGGCATCGCGCTGCTCACCACCAACCTGCGGGCCAACATCGACGAGGCGTTCACCCGTCGCCTCGACCTCGTGGTCGACTTCCCGTTCCCCGACGCAGGCCAGCGGCTCGCGCTGTGGCGGCACGGGCTGGCCCACGTGCCGTGCGTCGCGGGCGTCGACCCGTCGCCGCTGGCCGGGGACTTCGAGCTGGCCGGCGGCTCGATCCGCAGCGCGGTCGTCACCGCCGCCTATCTCGCCGCCGGACGCGACGAGCCCGTCGGCGAGGACGACCTGCTGGAGGGGGCCCGCCGCGAGTACCGCAAGGCGGGCCGCCTGGTGCCCGGCGAGGCCAACTGGTAGCCCTTGCGCAAGGGTTGCCGAGCCGGGGTCTTCGTGCGGGACCGCCGGGCGGTGGCCCCGCGCGGACCGGGCGCCGTGGCTACTGGGCGCGCCACTTCTGGTTGGGCGTGCCCGAGCAGGTCCACAGCTGGAGCTTCGTGCCGTTGCCGGTGCCGTTGTCCTTGGCGTCGATGCACTTGTTCGCCTGCGGGTTCACGAGGTCGCCGTACTCGCTGAGCACCCACTGCTGGGCCGGGTTGCCGGAGCAGTTGGCCACCTGGATGACCGCGCCGTCGTCCTTGGACCCCCAGGCGACGTCCATGCACAGGCCGAGCGCGCGCACGGTGCCGTCGCTCTTGAACACCCATTTCTGGTTCGCCGACCCGGCGCAGTCCCACAGTTGCAGCGGGGTGCCGTCCTTGCCCTTGCCGTTCTGCGCGTCGGTGATGTCGACGCACCGGCCGGAGGCCTTGCCGATGATGAGGGCGCCGGGCACCGGGGCGGCCGGCTTGGGCGCGCTCGGACCGCCGGAGCCGCCCCCGCCGCCGCTCGTGCCGCCACCGCCCGACGTCGACGAGCCGCCCGACGCGGCCGCGCCGCCGTCGCCCTGCGGGGCGGGCGCGGAGGGGGCCGGCGGCTCGGGCAGCGGGGCGGCGGAGGCGTCCGCCTTCGGCGCGGACGGCGCGGACACGGCCGGGCCGGGCAGCGCGGTGCTGCCGGCCTCCACCAGTTTCTCCCTGGCCCCGCTGCCCACCTGCGGCTTGTACGTCAGCCAGATCATGACGAACGCGATCCCGAGGGCCAGGCCGAGGCTGAGCGCCGTGGCCAGCCAGCGCGGCAGGAACCCGCGCTGCACGAACGTGCCGTCCACCGGCAGCGGCGCCACGCCCGACCGCTGCACGTTCAGCGTGTACGGCCGCTGCTCCTTCGAACCGAACCAGATGATCTGCCGGGGCCGCAGCGTCGTGTCGACGAACACCGCGCGCCCGGGCTCGATCTGGACGCTGCCCGGCCGGAACTCGTATCCCAGGTGGTCGCCCATGTCGCCGCCCGTGACGGACGCCGTGACCTTGGTGTTGCCGAGGTTGTCGACGGCGAGCCGCGGCCGTCCCCGGAACCGCCCCTTCACGGTCGGCGGCACCAGTTCGGCCCGCACCTCCGTGAACGGCGTGACCGTCAGGTTCCCCTCCGGCACCGTCACCGCGTCCGGATGCTCCGTCGGCGTGATCCGCACCGCGTACGGGTGGGGGCCCGCCGTCGCGTCCGGGGTCCGCGGCGGCGCGAACGTCAGCTCCACCGTCCCCGTCGTGCCCGGGTACAACCGCAGCGTCTGCGGCTCCACCGTCGTCCACGGGGCCACGTCCCCGACCGGCTCGAAGCGGTACTCGTCGACCACGTCGCCGGTGTTGCGCACACGCAGCCGCACGGTCGTGGAGCCGCCGGGATCCACGGTCGCCGCGGCCGGTTCCAGAGAAGTCCACAGAGTCACCCGCCGACGCTACGACGCCGGACGGGGGCCGGTCAGGAAGCCATCGGGCACGACCGCTGCCCGAAAGGGACGGCCGGCCGTGCCCCCGCACACCGCGGCGGGCCGGTCCGCACCGCGCACACGGTCCGGACGGCGCTCACCGCCCGGACCGCCGACACGGCTCAGACCGTGAAGCGGACGGCCTCCAGCTGGAGCCGGTCCTGCATCGGGCTGCCGCCGTAGATCCAGTCGCCCGGCTTGGTGCAGCCGTTGCCCAGCCAGCCCCGGTCCTTGATGTGCGGGTTCTGGCAGACGGAGCCCTCCATCGTCTTGATGGTGAAGCCCTCCATCACGGACACCGCCGGCTTGCTGGAACCCATGTACATGTCGACGCCGTCGGACGCCTTCGACCACTTGTCCCCGGTCAGCCAGCCCCCGTCGACGTGCGCGGCGTTGCCCGTGACGCCGCCCGTGCGGGCCGTCGCGATGTTGAGGGCCTTGACGGCCAGGTCCTTGCCGGTCGTGCCCGCGATCGCGCCGTCGCAGACCGGGTCCTGCCAGCCCTTGTCCTCCACGTAGGCGCGGTAGCAGATGTGCCGCCCGTCGCTGCGCGCCGCCAGCTTGTTCACCGCCACGGCCGCGGTCTCCTGCTTGGGCTTCGCGGGCGGCTTCGACGCGCCGCCGCCTCCGCCCCCGCCTCCGCCGCCGTCGGCCGCGGCGCTGCTCGCCGGGGCCTCGGGCACCGCGGCGGCCGTCGGGGTGGGCACGAGGGCCGGGGCGCTGGGGGTGGCCGAGGGGCTGGGCGCCAGGGTGTTGACGGCCGCCTGCGCGACCTTCTCCGACGCCAGGCTGCGCACCTGCGGCTTGTACGTCAGCCAGATCATGACGAACGCGATGGCCAGGGCCACGGTGAGGCTGAGCGCCGTGGCCAGCCAGCGCGGCAGGAACCCGCGCTGCACGAACGTGCCGTCCACCGGCAGCGGCGCCGCCCCCGACCGCTGCACGTTCAGCGTGTAGGGCTGCTCCTCCTTCGAACCGAACCAGATGATCCGGCGGGGGCGCAGCGTCGTGTCGACGAACACCGCGCGCCCGGGCTCGATCTGGACGCTGCCCGGCTTGAGGTCGTACGAGAGGCGGTCCCCGGTGTCGCTGCCGCTCAGCGAGGCGGTGACCTTGGTGTTGCCGAGGTTGTCGACGGCGAGCCGCGGCCGTCCCCGGAACCGCCCCTTCACGGTCGGCGGCACCAGTTCGGCCCGCACCTCCGTGAACGGCGTGACCGTCAGGTTCCCCTCGGGCACCGTCACCGCGTCGGGATGCTCCGTCGGCGTGATCCGCACGGCGTAGGGGTTGGGACCGGCCGTCGCGTCCGGGGTCCGCGGCGGGGCGAACGTCAGCTCCACCGTCCCGGTCGTGCCCGGGTACAACCGCAGCGTCTGCGGCTCCACCGTCGTCCACGGGGCCACGTCCCCGACCGGCTCGAAGCGGTACTCGTCGACCACGTCGCCGGTGTTGCGCACACGCAGCCGCACGGTCGCCCGGCTGCCGGGGTCGACGGTGACGGAAGAGGGTTCCAGGGAAGTCCACAGGCTCACGCGCCGACGCTACGGGGCGGCCGCGTCCCGCGTCAGAGGCCGCAGGGCAGGCCCCCTGCCCTGCGGACCCCGCCCGACTGCCCACAAGTGCCCCCCGGGACCACCGAGCCCCCGGTCCGGCCCGCCGAGGGCGAGGGGGGCCGCGTCGGACGGGGCTCACGAGCGGGCGCTCACGGCCGCGACGGGGCGGGGCCGGGCTCACGGACGGCCGCCGCCGCGCTCGCGGAGGGATCCAGGCGTGTTCGCGCAGGGACGACAGCGGCCGCGGCTGCCCGTGGGGGCACGCGGAGTGCCCCGGGGTGTGCACCGGGGGCCGTTTCGGACTACGCGCTTCGCGCGTGACGGTGAAAGACGTCCTGACGCGTACCCCGAGGAGAGCACAGCATGCCGTCCTACCTGTCGCCCGGCGTATACGTCGAGGAGGTGGCCAGCGGCTCCCGCCCGATCGAGGGGGTGGGCACCTCGGTGGCGGCCTTCGTCGGGCTCGCCCCGACCGGCCCGCTCAACGAGCCGACCCTGGTGACCAACTGGACCCAGTACGTGGCGGCTTTCGGTGACTTCACCGACGGCTACTACCTGGCGCACTCCGTCTACGGGTTCTTCAACAACGGCGGCTCGGCGGCCTACGTGGTCCGCGTGGGCGGTTCCCCGGCGGGCGCCGCCGGCGACGCCAAGTCCCCGTCCGCGCTGGCCGGTTCGAGCGCCGCGCCCGCCGCGCTGCCGGCCGGCGAGCCGAAGCAGCTCGGCACCTTCACGGTGACGGCGCTGGCGTCGGGCGAGAACGGCGGCCCGCTCAGCGTCGAGGTCGCCGACGCCGAGGGCGAGGGCCCCGCCGAGCGCTTCAAGCTGATCGTCAAGGACGGCGAGAAGCCCGTCGAGACCTTCGACGTCAGCGCCAAGAAGGGCAACCGCTCCTACGTCGTCACGCAGGTCAAGGAGCGCTCGAAGCTGATCACCGTGGCCGAGGCGGCGCCCGCCGCCCAGCTGGCCCGGCCCGAGAACCAGACGGTCGCCCTGCCGGCCGCGCCCTCCGCCGCTCCCGCCGTGCCGACGGCGGAGAGCGCTCCCGTCGGCCCCGCGCAGTACCTGGGCGACAGCTCCGACCGCACCGGCTTCGGCGGCCTGGAGGCCGTCGACGAGGTGTCCATGGTCGCGGTCCCCGACCTGATGGCCGCCTACCAGCGCGGCGCGATCGACCTGGAGTCGGTCAAGGCAGTCCAGCTCGGCCTGATCGCGCACTGCGAGCTGATGGGCGACCGCGTCGCGATCATCGACCCGCCCCCCGGCCTCAACGCGCGTCAGATCCGCGTCTGGCGCCAGGAGACGGCCGGCTACGACTCGAAGTACGCGGCGCTGTACTACCCCTGGATCAAGTCCTTCGACCCGTCCGCGGGCCAGGCCCGGCTGATCCCGCCGAGCGGTCACGTGGCCGGCGTGTGGGCCCGCAACGACTCCGAGCGCGGCGTCCACAAGGCCCCCGCCAACGAGGTCGTGCGCGGCGCGGTGGACCTGGAGATCCAGATCACGCGCGGTGAGCAGGACCTGCTCAACCCGATCGGCGTCAACTGCATCCGCGCCTTCCCCGGCCGCGGCATCCGCATCTGGGGCGCCCGCACCCTCTCCTCGGACCCGGCCTGGCGCTACCTCAACGTCCGCCGGTACTTCAACTACCTGGAGGAGTCGATCCTGATCGGCACCCAGTGGGTGGTGTTCGAGCCGAACGACCACGCCCTGTGGGCCCGGATCCGGCGCAACGTCTCGGCGTTCCTGGTGAACGAGTGGCGCGCGGGCGCGCTGTTCGGCGCCCGCCCCGAGGAGGCGTTCTACGTCAAGTGCGACGAGGAGTCCAACCCGCCGGAGTCGGTGGACCTCGGCCGGGTGGTGTGCGAGATCGGCATCGCGCCCGTCAAGCCCGCCGAGTTCGTGATCTTCCGCCTGGCCCAGTTCCAGAGCGGCAGCGGGGAGCTGGAGGAGTAGCGGCCCGGGCCGCCCCGCCGCTTCCGCCCGTACCGCTCCGCAGTCAACTCCCGTAGAAGGAAAGCCAGATGAGTCTCCAGCCGGGTGACGCCCTCACTTCGCACAATTTCGGCCTCCAGATCGACGGCGTCATGGTCGAGTACCTCGCCGAGGTCAGCGGCCTCAGCATCGAGCAGGACGTCATCGAGTACCAGCAGGTCTCGGCGCAGGGCAAGCCGGTCACCAAGAAGCTGCCGGGCGTGAAGAAGGCCGGCACCTGCACGGTCGTGCGCGGCATGACCCAGTCCGCCGCGTTCAACCAGTGGATCACCGAGTCGATCAACGGCGTGATGGGCACCGCCCGCAAGAACGCCACGATCATGGTGATGGACTACATGAACAACCCGGTCAAGCGGTACAACATGCGCAACGCCTGGTGCAGCAAGATCGACACCAGCACCGTCAAGGCGGGCGAGGCGTCCGCGCTGACCGAGACCGTGACGATCACGTTCGAAGAACTGGTCATCGAGTAATGCGGCGCACGGCTGTCCGGGCGGCGGCGGGCGGGGAGCCGCAGGAGGCGCTCCCGGCCGCCGCCGTGCCCGAGTCCGCACCGGCCGCGGTCCCCGCCGCGGCCCCCGCCCCGGCGGCGTACCGGTTGCAGACGGAGTTCCCCTTCGAACTGCCGCGCGGTTACGTCGACGAGGCGGGAACGGTCCACCGCGACGGCGTGATGCGGCTGGCGACGGCGCGGGACGAACTGGTCCCGCTGCGCGACATCCGCGTCCAGGAGAACCCGGCGTACCTGTCGGTGGTCCTGCTCGGCCGGGTCATCACCCGCCTCGGCACGCTGCCGCTCGTCCACGACGGGATCGTGGAGAACATGTTCGCCTCCGACCTGGCGTTCCTCCAGGACTTCTACCGCCAGGTCAACGCCGAGGGGCACACCCGCGCCTCGGTGCGCTGCCCCCACTGCTCGGAGCCCTTCGAGGTGGAACTCGGCGGGAGCCGCCTGGGGGAATCGTGACGTACGCGACCGACCGGCTGCACGAGGAGATCGCGTACGTCGCCTACCACTTCCACTGGAGCCAGGACGACATCCTGGACCTGGAACACCACGACCGGCGCCGTTACGCCGACCAGATCGCGTCCCTGGTGACCCGGGGCGGGGCGGAGGGCTGAGTCATGGGGTTCCTGGAACGACTGCGCGGTGGACGCGGGGGGCGCGGCGGAGGCGGACAGCCTGACGGTCGCGGGGCCACGGGCGGCACGGTCCGCGGTGACGACGCGCTCCACGGCGGGGCCTCGGATGCGCCGGCGTCGGCGCCCCACGGCCCGGGCGCCGGTCCGGCCGGGGACGGCGGTGCGGCTGGGCGTGTCGTTTCGGCCGCCTGGCCCTCGCTCCCGCCCATCCAGCGGGCGGCGGCCGCGGGCCGATCGGGCGTCGCCGACGCCGGGTTCGGCGGCCGGCTGGCCACCTGGCAGAACCCCTCCTTCCTGGACGTCCGCCCCCACGCGGTGCTGGACGCGGCGCCCGGCGGCCTGATGAGCAGTCTGCGGGCGGCTCCACGGGCCGCGGAGGCGGAGCCCGAACGCGCGCCCGCACCGCCCAGGGCGACGCCGCTGCAACGCGCACTCCCGGCGTCGCAGACGCCGACGCCCGCTCCCCTGCCCACGCCGTCCCCGGCTGCGGCGCTGCCGCCGGCTTCCGCACCGGCCGGGGCCCCGGCTGCGACTCGTGCCCCGGCCCGGGCCTCGGCACCGGCCGGGGACCGTTCCGGGACGTCGGGCGCGCAGGGCCCCGCCGCGTCCAGCGCGTCCGCGCGCCCGTCCGCGTCGAGGGCCGCCCCCGCCGACGTCCCGGTGGTCGCCGCACGCCCGGCGCAGACGTCCCGGCCCGCTCCCGCCTCCCCGGCGCGGGGCATCCGCGTGTCCCCGACCGCTCCGGTCCCGGCGAGCAGGCCGGCCCCGTTGACGAGGTCGTCGTCCTCGCCGGTCCAGCGACGGACGCTGCCCGCCAGGCCGGCCTCCGCCACGCCGTCCGCCGCGCCGGGCGGCGCACGGCCCCAGGGCCGGGACGCGGGCGCCGACGGCGCAGGTCGGGCGACCGCCGAGGAACCGGCGCCCGGGCCGCGAGCGGACACCGTCGCGGGCGCCACGCCCGCGGCGACGGCGGCCGGTGCTCCGGTGACGGCGATCCAGCGGGCGGCGACGCCCGCGACCCCGCGCCCTTCCACACCCTCGTCCCCCTCGACGCCTTCGCCTTCCGCCACACCTTCGCCTTCCGCCACGGCCTCGCCCTCGTTCCCGCCCCCGCCGGCGCCCGCGTCCGCGCACCCGGCCGTGCGGGACAGCGCCGAGCCCGCGCTCCCCGTCTCCCCTACGGCGGACGGCGTCCCGGCCGCCACGCCCCCGTCCGCCACCGCCCGCTGGAGCGCGACGG
>NZ_JAHHIT010000169.1 GCF_024539675.1 Streptomyces hilarionis
GGCCCCACGACCAGCGCGCACTGTTCGCGCAAGTAGGCGGAGACGGTCTCGCCGTTGGTGCGCACCCCCCACGGCAGGCCGGTGAGCACGGACAGGGGCCCGTAGTCGTCGGGGTAGGGGCAGTCTTCCTTGAGGACGTTGACGGTGGTGACGTCCAGGATGGTGCGGCCCTGGTGGATGCCGGGGGATGCGGCGGCGGTGCAGCCGTGGGGGAGCTTGGCGTCGGCGGACAGGGCCACGGAGTGCTGGGCGATGCGGTCGTAGGTGATCCCGCCCTGCGGCTCCAGGTCGAGGGAGTAGCCGGTTGCGGTGGGCCACATCTCGACCGCGAGGACGCGCACGGAGATCGAGCAGATCCTTTGGATCCGCTCCACCCACTGCTCGGCGATCGCCCGCCGCTCTGCCGACAACTCCAGCGCGATCGCTCGCTGTTCGGCGGCGAGCGCTTCTTCCTCGCGCGCCTCCTCGTACAGGGCGGCGGAGCGGGCGGCGGCGCCGATGCCGACGCCGATGGTGGCCAGGGAGCCGAGGGCGGCCCAGGTGAGGGGGCCGTGGGTCATGGCCCAGGTGGTCCAGCCGGCTCCGACGAGCCAGCTGGCGGCGCGGGTGGCGAGGGTGCGGCCGGCGTTGCGCACGCGCAGGCCGGCGACGGTGTGACCGAGCGCGCCGGCCACACCGACGGCGAGGGCCCATCCGGGCGGCATGCCGGTGGCGGCGCCGGTCGTGGCGACGGCGAAGGCTCCGGTGGTGGCGGACAGGGCGCCGGTCACGGGTCCGTGACCGGCCGCCCAGTCCAGCACCGGACCACTGCCCGCGTCGTGTTTGGCGGTGCTCTTCTTCTTGGCGGTGGCGGTGCTGCTCATCTCAGACGTTCCAGCCCTTCTCGGCTTCGGGGCCGTTGCGGGGGTCCTCGTGGCGGGCGATGTCCTGCTCGTGCGCGAAGCGGAACAGCGGGCCCAGGTCTTCGGCGACCGCGACGGCGCTCATCAGGGCTCCGAAGATGTCGTTGAAGCCGTCCGCGACTTCCTTCTCCAGCGGAAACTCCGAGTCGGAGCGCTCGGCGAGGATCTTCATCACGTTCGCCACGCTGGTCAGGGCGGCCGGGAGGCCTTCGACCATGGCGAGGATCTCCATGGCGTTCTCGGGTTCGTACTGGTTGGCGGCCTGCTCCATCTCGGAGGCGACCTCTTCGAACCGGAAACCGGACACGTGCTCTCCTTCACTCACACCGGATGTGCTGGGGATGTCTGCGGCCGGGCGTTCCACCTGCTCGCCGGGGCCGTCGGTGCCGTCCTGCGCGGCCTCCGCGTCGGCGGCGGCTTCCCGCTCCCGCAGGGTCTGGCGGGCCGTCTCGTCGCGGGCCGCGCGTTCCTCAGCGGCGGTGCGGACCATGCGCCGGTACAGGCGGCGGCCGGGGTGCATCAGGGCGGGAATGCCGAGCTTGCGCCCGAGCCAGGTGGACACGCAGCCCACCATGCCGACCGGCAGCGCGAGGAGCGCGGCCAGTAGGCGTCGGCCGTGGAAGCGGGCCGCGGAGCGCAGCAGCGCCTTACGGGCAGCCCGGCGCGCCGGGGCCTTACGGACCTGCGCGCGCTGGGCTGCGACCTTGTCGCCGGTCGCTGCGTCGCGCCGGGCCCTGTGCTTGGCGATCGCCGCATCGCGCGCGGCCCGCGCCTTACCGGCCGCACCGCCCAGCAGGCGGCCGGCATCGGTCCCGCGCTTGCCCGACCGGCTGTTTTTGCCTGCGGCTTTGGCGTTGCGGCGGGCGTCGGCGACCGCGCGCCGCGCGCCGTTGGTCTGCGCCCGCTGTCCGGCCCGCGACCCGGCGGCGGCCTGCTGTGCCGCCCGCAACGCCTTTACCTGCCTGGCCCGATCCGCAGCCTTCCCCGCGGCCGCCGTGTGCTTGGACGCGCGGCGTGTGGCTTTGCCGGTCGTACCGCCCGCCGTGCTGCTGCGGCCGGCGGCCAGGCCGGTGCTGCGGCGGTGCTGGCCGGGCACCTTGCCCAACCGGCCACCGGATCCACCGGCGCGCGAGCCGGCTGAACCGCGGCCCGCCCCGGCCCGCCCCGATCCGGCGCGGCCTGCTCCCGTGCTGCGCAGGCCTGCTGAGCGGGCCGCCGCACGACCGGCCGTGCGGGCTGCGTTTCGGCGGGCCTCGCGGCGCGGGTTCGGCTGTCGGGAGCGGGTGGCGGCGGCGGTGCCGAGGACGACCATGCCGGTGGCGGCGACGGCTGCGGCGATCGGGCCGCCGGCCAGGAAGGCGGCGGCGAGTGCGCCGACGGTGCTGTTCGCGCCGGACAGGGCGAGCGGGACGACGGGCCACCCGCCAGGCGTGTGGTCCACCTCCTCCACATCCTTGCCCTTGGCCGTGGTGGGCGCGGTGTCGGGCGGCGGGGGCGGTGTTGCCGGGACTACTACCGGCTCGGTGCTGAGTTCCGTCATGCTGTGAGCACTCCTTAAGGGGAGTAGGGCCCGACCGGGGCCGTAGGAAGTTGCCGGTCGGGCCTGCTGACGTATGGGAGTTCAGGCGACGCCCTGTGCCTCGCGACGGCTGTGGGCGGTCGGCATCACTCGCCGCCCACGGCGACCAGATGCGGCCGCTCCTCGCGGTCGCCCTCGCGCACGGCGAGGATCTGCTTACGCGCCCACGACTCGCTCATGCCGTACGCCTCGCCCAGCGCACGCGCAGACAGCGGGCGTGCGGCCTGTGCGGATTCGGCATACGTACGGCGTGCGTCCTGGCGCATCCGCTCCAGCTCCGCATCCTCGAACTGCGCCTGCCGCGCGGCCTCCTCCTCGACGCTCAGGTCGGGTGTGCGGGAGGCGTGTGGGGTGTGCGGATCCGTCGACCGCGCGGCGTCCGCACGGCCGGTGACCTGCTCCGACACTGGCGGCACGGCCTCCTCGATCGTGCCGCTAGCGGTGTCGCTGCCGAGGTTGGGGACGGGGGTGTGCGGGAGGTGTGCGGGAGTTTCCGCACGCTGTCCGTCCGGCTGCTGCTGATGTGCGGGTGCGTGCTGGTGGTGCAGTACCTTCGCGACCAGATCGGATCCGAAGTAGATCGACCCGACCGGCAGCGACGTCGCCAGCAGCACCAGCGCGTAGTTCGCCGCGTCCCACTCCGCGAGCCGCCCCCATGCGAGCGTCTGACCGTGCAGTTCGGGAACGAGCCCGTGGACGTAGTTCAGGACCAGCGAGGCGAGTGTGTAGGTGCCCAGGACCCGCAGGGCGAACTTGCGGTCGTCATCGGCCAGGACGAGCGTGGCGACCAGCGCGAGCGCCATCAGGCCGTCAACGACGAACGGGTAGAGAGTGGCGGCCGTCGCGTCCGCGCCGATCGCGCCGGCGATGTCGCGCAGCGCGTTCCACGAGACCCGGAACGCCATAGCGACCACGCCGACGAGCGCGCCGACGAGCAGCAGCTTTCCTGTGCGGTTCACCGGACACCGCCCAGCGAGAGCAGGACGGCCAGGACGAGCAGGGTGCCGCCCGCGCAGGTCAGGTCGACCGCGCGGCGCAGGCTGGTGAACTTGGCGACCGCCAGGCGGGACAGCCCGGCGACATCGGCGGCGAGGTCGCCGCCGTCGACCGTGGCGGTGATCTCCTCGGCGGTGAGCGTGGCCCACAGCGGGAAGCCGTGCCGGCCGCGCAGGTTCGGGCGGGTCGAGCGCAGCAGCAGTCCGGCCGCGCCGACCAGCAGCGCCATCCCCAGACCGCCCGCGACGCAGGCGGGGACGTTCAGCGGGAGGTCGCGGGCGATCGTCCACGCGCCGGCCAGGACCGCGCCGACGAACGCGAGCAGCAGGGCCGTCTTGGCGTCGGTCCGGGCGATCTCCGCCTTCACCTCCGCGTGCGCGGCCGTCAGTTTCGGCGAGGCACTCATGCGGCACCGCCCGGCAGCAGCGCGCCGGCGGGCCCGTTGGCCAGGTCCCGCCGCGCGGCCAGTACTCGGTTGCGGGCCCGGCGGATCCGGCGGGCGTCCACCTCGTTCACGGGGCGGTCAAGGGTCGCGATCTGCGCGTCGAGCAGGTCGACCTCCGCCGCGATGACGGGGGACTCCAGCTCGATCGCGTCCAGCTCAGCGCTGGTCGGTTCCATGAAGTCGGCGAACGCCGTAACAGCGTCCTGAACAGTGACGATGTGTTCCATGGGTCGTTTTCTCTCCCTAGCAGGTGGAACGGCCCGAACAGCGGCCCCGGGTCTAGCCACCCGGGGCCGCGCGCCGTTGAAGTCGGAACATCCGGCTCCCCTCAGCGCTGCTCGTACGAGACGAGCAGCGGAGGCAACCGGCCGCAGCGAAGCGCTGCGGAGGCTGGTCATGCAGTCGCGTACGGGGCGAACCCATACGCATCCGTCCTCTTGCTGGCAGGGGAGGGACGGCCTCCCAGGCACGCTGTTCAGTTCTCAAGTAACGACCGACGCGGGGCCCCACCTGCTCGAGCAATCCCGAACCGACTAGCCACCGAAGGGAGCGCAAAGAAGACCCCTTCAACTCACTGTCCTAGGACTGTGAGCGGCCTGAGATGAGAATGGCACGCAGTCCTAGGACAGTCAACAGTCCTAGGACTGTGCTTCACTGGACCCCATCGAGAGGAGTTCGGCGTGGCACCCAAGTGGCGCGACCTGGCGGACAGGCTCGCGGAGCAGATCAGAAACGGTGAGTACGCACCGGGCGATCAATTGCCCCAGATCAGAGAGTTGGTCGAGTCTGGAGAGGGTTCAAAGGCCACGGTCAATCAGGCCTACAAGGCCTTGGAGACCGAGGGTCTGGTGACCTCGACGCGCGGCCGCGGAACCGTCGTGCGTCCGCACACTCCCCTGAAACGCCTCGGCATCGCCCGCTATGACAAGGCCAAGTGGCGTGACGGTGACGAGGTCGCGTTCATCGCTGACCGTGTGGCGTCCGGGCGCTCGTATGACCGGAACGAGCAGACGCAGACCGTCAGTCGCGTGAAGGCGCCCGCCGTCGTAGCCGCCGCTCACGGCCTGCCCGAGGGAGCGGACGTGTACGCGCGGGCGCGCCTGGTGAAGGAAGGCACGCAGCCGACCCACACACTGACCAGCTACTACCGACCTGAACATGTGGAAGGAACCCGCATCGTGAATCCGGAGCCGGGCCCGGCCGGCAGGGGAGGCGGGTTCCGTGTCCTGTACGACGCCGGATACGAAATCGACCACATGACCGAAGAGCTCTTCGCTCGCGTGCCCACGGCCGAGGAGGCTCATCTCCTCCAGCTCTCACCAGGTGAGTGGGTGATGGAGCTCCACCGGACCACGCGCACGGCTGACGGAACCGTGGTTGAGTTCGCCATCGGGGTACACGCGGCTACACGGTTCGCCTGGTCGTATGACTTCAAGGTGCCCGACTCGGCAAAGACACTGGTGGAGGGCGAGAGAACGTGATCTCGGCTCAGGCATGGGCGGACGCTCAGACGCTGTGGGACTTCCAGCAGATGGGTCATACACCCCGCCCATGCTGTGTGGCTGTCGGTCTCGGGAGTCACGACCTGGGGGTGGCCGACACCACGGCGGAGCTGTATCACCGGGGCCTGTTCCCGCTCGTCGTCTTCACCGGAGCAACCAGCCGTACGACTCAGGAGCGGATGCCGCGCGGCGAAGCCGAGCACTACCGCGAGCGCGCCGTAGAGCTGGGGGTTCCGGAGCACGCCATCCTCATCGAGCCGAACGCGCGGAACACCGGGGAGAACATCCGCTTCTCGCGCGCGATCCTCGAAGAACGACAGGTACCCGTCTCGTCTGTCCTACTGGTCAGCAAGCCATACGAGGAACGTCGTTCGTACGCGACGGCCCGGAAGCTGTGGCCGGCTGTCGAGTGGGTGTGTGTCTCCACCCCCATGACGCTTCCCGAATACGTCGACTCGATCGGGGACGCGCGCCTTGTTCTCGACATGATGGTCGGCGCTCAGCAACGTCTCATGATCTACCCCCGGCAGGGGTTCATGATCGAGCAGGAGATTCCCGACGACGTCCGGACCGCGTTCGGGCGGCTCCGCGACAGCGGGTTCACGAGTCGGCTCGTGCCGGAAACCGCAGATCAGCCCTGACGGGGTCGGAGCTGCTCCGTCTCAGTTTCCGTCTCATTCACCCCCGTCCGGAGCCGTTCACGGCAGTACGCGCTCCGGGTGGGCGGACGGGAATGAACGAGGTTGAACGGCTGCGGATCACGCGCTGACCAGCACGAACAGACCTCGAAAGCGAGTGTGGCGCAAGTCACCGAGGGTTCAAATCCCTCCGCTACCGCTGTAGACGAAGGGCCCGGTCCAGTGGACCGGGCCCTTCGTCGTGCTCCGGCGCCGGTGCCGGAGCCGGTGCCGGTGAGGCACACGCGGCGGCCCGGGGCCACCCGGAAGTTGCGGGAGGGACGGCGGTCCGTCCCGCGTGGTTGCTTTGCAGCGGCGCCGCCCGGTTGGGCGTGCGGCGCCCGCAGCCCGAGCTGCACCCGCTGTTCGTGACCCGAGGGGAAAGCAACGCGATGATCAGACGCACTCTTGCCAGGGCAGCCTGCACCGCCGGCGCCGGCGTACTGCTGGCCGCCGGATTCACCGTCGCCGCCCCCGGCACCGCGCTGGCGGCCCGGTCCGACTGCGAGCGGGGGGCCAACGGCTTCCGCGACATCTCCGACAGCCTGGTCGGCGTCCCGGCCGGTCCGGCCGACAAGACACTGCGCTCCGACCCCCAGGGTCTCGTCGGGCGCATCAGCATGCGCGCCGCCCGCATCGACGGCGACGTGTACGGATTCGCCGCGCTCTCGGTCCCGCGCGTGGGGGACGAGATCTGGATGGACTGGACGCTGAACGGCAGGGACGTCCACGTCCAGTGCGGTCCGTTCCAGGCGGGCCGCGACGGTCAGGCGCTGACCAGCGCCGCGAAGGTGACGGACAACAGCCCGAACTACCGTTTCCGCGCCTGCGGCGGCGGGCGCGGCCAGGCCGTGCAGTGCACGGACTGGTGGTAGGCCGGCCGGCAGACCGACCGCCGCCGGCCGCACGGCCGCGGTGAACCGAAGGGCCCGGTCCGGGGGACCGGGCCCTTCGCGCGCTCCCCTCCCGCCGTTCACGGCCGTTCACGGCCGTTCACGAACGCGCCGTGACGGTCAAAAGCAGTGTGTAAATCGCACTTCCAGATACACTCGCGGCCGTCAACAGGGGCCCGAGCGGGCACTACAGGGGAGGCCAGGTGGCGGTGAACGCCAAGAAGATCGCCGTCTACATGCTCGTGGTCTTCGTGCTCTACGTGATCATCACCGACCCGGCGAAGGCGGCGGACTACGTCCAGATAGGCTTCGAGGGCATATCGGACGCCGCCAAGGCCATCGGCGACTTCTTCACCTGGCTCGCCGACGGGGCCAAGTAGTCCGGACCGTCGCACGCACAGGGAGTGCCCATGATCCGCCACCTGGTCCTCTTCAAGCTCAACGAGGGCGTCCGGCGCGACGACCCCCGGGTCGTGCGGGGCGAGGCCGCCTTCCGGGCGCTCGGCGACGCGATCGAGGAGCTGCGCTTCTGGGAGCTGGGCTGGAACGTCAGCGACCGCCCCATCGCCTACGACTTCGCGATCAACTCGGCGGTCGAGGACGCGGACGCCCTGAAGCGCTACATCGAGCACCCCGACCACCAGGCGGGCGTCGCTCTGTGGCGCGAGTTCGCCACCTGGGTGGTCGCCGACTACGAGTTCTGAGCCGTCCCGCCCGGCCCGCCCCTCCGGGGGCACGGAGCCCTCCGCCCTGACGGCGGAGGGCTTTCGCACGTCCGGAGCGACCCTGAAGGCCCCAACTTATCCCTCAACACGGCTTTATGGGGTGCTTGCACACAGTGCACATGTCTTGTGATGCTATGACCGCTTTTGACGGATGAGTTGACCGATGTTGACCTGACGAAGAGGTGGCGTTGACCGTGTCGGCCAGTACTGCGCCGCCTCAGGAAGAGGCACCCCCGGCACCCGCGCCGGCACCCGCCCTGGAAACCGTGCCCGAAGCCGCCACGGAAGCCGCGCCCGCCCCCGAGAGGCGCCGCGGCGCGGACACCCGGGCGCTGACGCAGGTCCTCTTCGCCGAACTCAAGGAACTCCAGCCGGGCACGCCGGAGCACCACCGCGTGCGCGGAGCGCTCATCGAGGCCAACCTCCCGCTCGTGCGCTACGCGGCCGCCCGCTTCCGCTCCCGCAACGAGCCGATGGAGGACGTCGTCCAGGTCGGCACCATCGGTCTGATCAACGCCATCGACCGCTTCGACCCGGAGCGGGGCGTGCAGTTCCCCACGTTCGCCATGCCCACGGTCATCGGGGAGATCAAGCGGTACTTCCGCGACAACGTCCGCACGGTCCACGTGCCGCGCCGGCTCCACGAGTTGTGGGTTCAGGTCAACAGCGCCACCGAGGACCTCACCACCGCCTTCGGCCGCACCCCGACGACGGCCGAGATCGCCGAGCGGCTGCGCATCGCCGAGGAGGAGGTCCTCTCCTGCATCGAGGCGGGCCGCTCGTACCACGCGACCTCGCTCGAGGCGGCCCAGGAGGGCGACGGCCTGCCCGGCCTGCTCGACCGCCTCGGCTACGAGGACCCGGCGCTGGACGGCGTGGAGCACCGCGACCTCGTCCGCCACCTCCTCGTCCAGCTGCCCGAGCGCGAACAGCGCATCCTGCTCCTGCGCTACTACAGCAACCTGACGCAGTCCCAGATCAGCGCCGAACTCGGCGTCTCCCAGATGCACGTGTCCCGACTGCTCGCCCGCTCCTTCCAGCGGCTCCGCTCCGCCAACCGCATCGAGGCCTGAGGAGTCGCGCGGCGGGACGCGTGACGGGCCCCGCGACGGGAAAACGGCCCAGGACACGTCACTCGTTGCGGGATCGCAAGCACGACCGAGTCGTCACCGGTGAGAGCGAATCGCCCACCGGATCCGATCCTGCCGGATTAGCGCTGAAATGCCGTCAGACCCCCTGTTTCCAGGGCTGATTCGTCACTCACGTGTCGACATGTCACTACAGCGTGTTGCCGACATGTGACATTCTGCCGGAAGAGCGTTTGCCGGGGCTTCGGCTCCGGTATTCAGGTGAAGGCTGACGTTCCTCAAGCGGGGGCGTTGCGCCGCGACCGTCCCGCGACCCAAAGGGGGTGGCATGTCCGCAGAACAGGGCAGCTCGAAGGTGCTCACGCTCACGCTCACGCCGAGCGAGTCCGCGCCCGTCGCGCCTGTCGCGCCGGTCGAGCCCGACGTGCTCGACGACGTCACAGCCCCCGAGGCCCCCGAGGCCCCGGCTCTCACGGCCACGGGGGCCATCGACACCCGCACCCTGTCCCGCTCCCTGTTCCTGCGACTGGCCACGCTCGCCGAGGACAGCCCCGAGCGCGTCTACGTGCGGGACACGCTGATCGAACTCAACCTCCCCCTCGTGCGCTACGCGGCGGCCCGCTTCCGCTCGCGCAACGAGCCCATGGAGGACATCGTCCAGGTCGGCACCATCGGCCTGATCAAGGCGATCGACCGCTTCGACTGCGAACGCGGCGTGGAGTTCCCGACGTTCGCGATGCCGACGGTCGTGGGCGAGATCAAGCGCTTCTTCCGCGACACGTCCTGGTCGGTGCGCGTCCCGCGCCGGCTGCAGGAGCTGCGTCTGGCCCTCACCAAGGCCAGCGACGAGCTCTCCCAGAAGCTGGACCGCTCGCCGACGGTCGCCGAACTCGCCGCGGTGCTGGGCGTGTCCGAGGAGGACGTCGTCGACGGCCTCGCGGTCGGCAACGCCTACACGGCCTCCTCGCTGGACTCCCCGGCCCCGGAGGACGACGGCGGCGAGGGCTCGCTGGCGGACCGCCTCGGCTACGAGGACACGGCCCTGGAGGGCGTGGAGTACCGGGAGTCGCTCAAGCCCCTCCTGGCCAAGCTGCCGCCCCGCGAGCGCCGCATCATCATGCTGCGCTTCTTCGCCAACATGACCCAGTCGCAGATCGGCGAGGAGGTCGGCATCTCCCAGATGCACGTCTCCCGCCTCCTCACCCGGACCCTGGCGCAGCTGCGCGAGGGCCTGATCTCCGACTAGGGCGTGTTTCGAAAGTAGCGTCGTCCGCCCGGAGGGCGGGCCCGGCGGCGTCTGGTGCGTGCGATCGCAAGGCGGAGGGTCACCCCGATACTGGTTGTATCGGGGTGATCCCGACAACGCGGCTGGGGGTGCCCCCTCCGGGGGAGTGCGTGCCAGGCGTCGCCGGGCAGACGGGACTTTCGAAACACGCCCTAGGCGACCGGGGCGGGACGAGACCGCGAGACCGCGACCGACCAGAGGTTCATGTCCTGGGGCCCGCACAGGCCCCGGGACCCCCTCCTGACCGTGCCGGCCGCACGGGCCGCGTGCGCCTCCTCCGTCGCACGAGGAGTGCGCAGGAGGCGAGTTCGGCGGATGCGGCCGCCCTTCCGGCACCGTCCGCGGTCGAGTCGCTCCGAGGACTGTTGTCCTGACGATGCGTCAGGCACACTGCCGTGATGCGAAGTCCGACACGGGCAGGTGGCCGGCGGGGCGCATTTCGGAGCGCGTCGGCGGCCGCCGCGGTCGTCGTGGGAGCGGCGGCACTGGCCGTCGGCTGCGGAGGCGGCGGACACGGCGGCGACTACGTCGCCATCGGCGCGGTCGGCGACCCGCCGTCACCGGGCGCGAACGGAACCGCGGGTCCCACCGGCGGGGTGCGTCTCGTCCCCCTGGACGGGCAGCGCGGCTCCCCCGGTGGCCGACCGGGCACCGGCGCCTCGGCGGAGAACGCGGCCACCGGCGTCCCGACTTCCACCGGACCGGGCGGCAGAATGCCCGCCTCCGCGCCCTCATCCGCCGCCGGGGACACTTCGGCCGGCCGCACGACGCCCGTCCCGCCCGTTCCCTCGCCTTCGTCCCCACCCTCGCCGCCGCGGTCACCTGCGCCCGCGTCAATGCCTCCGGGGCCGTCGGAGGGCGCGTCCGGCGGACCGGCCGCCCTGTCCGTGAGCGAGCCCGTCCGCGCGAAGACGGATCGGCGGTGGTGCGAGGACGTGACCCTGACGTTCGTCAACTCGGGCGGCCGCGCGGTCGGTTCGGGCACGATCGCCTTCGGGACCCATGTGGTGGACGCGCTCGGCACGGACTGGGCCACCCGCCGGTCGACGACCCCGCTGCCCGCGCCGATCGCCGCCGGCGCGCGCTCGGCGCGGACCTGGACGGTGTGCGTCGACGCGTGGCGCGTCCCGCTGGGAATGCACGTCGAGACACGCGACGTCTCGGTGCGGTGGGAGTGAGACGGGCGCCGGTCCGGCGCGGCGGACGCCCTGTGGGCCAGGGACGGGCGCGGAGACCGGCCGGCCGGGCGATCACGGGCCCGGCGTGACAACGGCCCGGTGAGGCCGCCGTCGCGCGCGGCAGCCGTTCGTGCGGGGCAAGCGGGGCGGGCGCGGCGCGGAAGGCCGGCGCCCGACGCGGGAAGGCGCGGGCGAACGACCGGGAAGCGCGGGCGAGGGGCGGGCTGGCACGGGGCGAGCGGACAGCCGGGAAGCGCGCGGGCGCGGCTTCGGGCAGGGACCGGCGCGGGCGCAAGGCCGGGAAGCCCCGAGCTCGGGCGCAGGACGGAACCGGCGCGGGCGCAGGACGGAAGCGGCGCGGGCGCAGGTCGAGGAAGACTCAGGCTCAGGCCCGGGACGGACCTGGCGCGGGCGCAAGGCCGGGAAGCCGCACGTCCGGGGCCGGAAGCCGCAGGCGCGGTGCCGAGATGACGCGGGCGCGGGTGGCATGGGCGCGGCGGCGCCGGGGGCGGGCCGGAGTTCCTGCCGGTCGTCGTGTCCGGTGGTCGCCCGGGCGGGCGCGCCCGCGCTCACCCGGGCCGCTGCGTAAGGGAGTTACTTCAGCGCGAGCCAGGCGACCGCCGCGACGATCACGACGGCGGCGACGACGCCGACGATCAGGCCGATGCGGGAGCCGGCCGGCGCGGGGGCCGGCTGGGCGGCCCGGGGGGCGCCCTCGTCGACGAACGCGCGGAACATCTGGGTGCTGCCGGCGGGGTCGTGGTTGCCCTGGGGGCCCTGGGTGTTAGCCATGGGCCGAGACACTAGCGAAACCCGGGGGGCGAGCCCAAGCGGGGGTCGTCACGGAGTTCCGCGCGGCCCGCGCGTGAGGGCCCGGAACGGCGGGCGCCCCGAGCCGCCGGGCGAGCCCATCACCTGGGCGTTTACCGCAGCAATACGTGCCTTTGCCAACTTTTTGCGGCTCGGCGTCCGGTTTTATTTGCCTGCAGCAACCAACCGCTTCTATGGTTGCCCTAAGCAACAATACCGGGAGGTGTGATGGCAGGGCAGGCGCAGTACGAGGAGCTGGCGCGTCAGCTCAGCGCCGTCGGAGCCGTGAAGCGGGACCTCGGACGGATCCTGCCGCAGGACTGCTCCGCCGGCTCGGCCGCCGTGCTGGCCCTGCTGGGCAGCCACGGCGACATGCGCATGAGCAACCTCTCCGAGTTGCTCGCCGTCGACATGTCCGTCACCAGCCGCCATGCCGCGCACCTCGCCGACCGGGGCTGGATCGAACGCTCCCCCGACCCGGCGGACAAGCGCTCGCGCATCCTGCACCTCACCCCCGAGGGCCACGCGATGCTCGTCGAGCTGTCCCGTCGCAGCGCCGGCCTCCTGGCCGAGCGGCTGGAGGACTGGACGGACGCCGAGGTCGGCCAGCTCATCGGCCTGCTGACCCGGCTGCGCGCCAGCTTCGGCGACTGCCGCACGGTCGCCCACCGGCCGCCGCCCCCACCCTCGCCCCGGCCTCCCGCACCCGCCGTTCCCGCCGTTCCGGCAGGCGAACGGACACAGACCACCCGTACACCCGCGCAAGCAACGTAAGAGAAGGAAGCCCATGGCAACGACCACACCAGCCGGTGTGCGGGCTCACGCGAAGCACGGCGGAGGGTCCCACGGCTCCGCCGGTGACGCTCCGATGACCCACCGGCAGATCATGGAGGCCCTCTCCGGGCTGCTCCTGGGCATGTTCGTCGCGATCCTGTCCTCGACGATCGTCTCGAACGCCCTTCCCGAGATCATCGGCGACCTCGGCGGCGGCCAGTCCGCCTACACCTGGGTCGTCACCGCCGCGCTGCTGTCCATGACCGCGGCCACGCCCCTGTGGGGCAAGCTCTCCGACCTGTACAGCAAGAAGGCGCTCGTCCAGATCGCGCTCGTCATCTACGTGCTGGGCTCGGCCGCGGCCGGACTCTCCCAGAACGCCGGCATGCTGATCGCGTGCCGCGTCGTCCAGGGCATCGGCGTCGGCGGTCTGTCCGCCCTCGCGCAGATCGTGATGGCCGCGATGATCTCCCCGCGCGAGCGCGGCCGGTACTCCGGCTACCTCGGCGCGACCTTCGCCGTCGCCACCGTCGGCGGACCGCTGCTCGGCGGCGTCATCACCGACACGAGCTGGCTGGGCTGGCGCTGGTGCTTCTACGTCGGCGTGCCCTTCGCCGTCATCGCGCTCATCGTGCTCCAGAAGACCCTGCACCTGCCCGTCGTGAAGCGGGACGTCAAGGTCGACTGGAGCGGCGCGTTCTTCATCTCCGCGGCGGTCTCGCTGCTGCTGGTCTGGGTCACCTTCGCCGGTGACAAGTACGACTGGATGTCCTGGCAGACGGCCGCCATGGTCGGCGGCTCGATCGTGCTCGGCCTGATCTTCGTGCTCGTCGAGTCGAGGGCCGCGGAGCCCATCATCCCGCTGCGGCTGTTCCGCAACCGCACCATCACGCTGTCCTCGCTGGCCTCGCTCTTCGTGGGCGTCGCGATGTTCACCGGCACCGTGTTCTTCAGCCAGTTCTTCCAGCTGGCCCGGGACAAGTCGCCGACGATGTCGGGTGTCATGACGATCCCGATGATCGGCGGTCTGTTCATCTCCTCCACGGTCTCCGGCCAGTTCATCACCCGCACCGGCAAGTGGAAGATCTGGCTGGTCAGCGGTGGCGTCCTGGTGACGGCCGGGCTCGGCCTGCTGGGCACCATCCGGTACGACACCGACTACTGGAAGATGGCCGTCTTCATGGCCCTGCTGGGTCTCGGCATCGGCATGATGATGCAGAACCTGGTGCTCTCCACGCAGAACCAGGTGGCCCCCTCCGACCTCGGCTCGGCCAGCTCCACGGTCACGTTCTTCCGCTCCCTCGGCGGTGCGGTCGGCGTCTCCGCGCTGGGCGCCGTGATGGCCCACCGCATCACCGACTACGCCCAGGACGGCATCGCCGACCTCGGCCCCAAGTACGCCTCCCTCGCCGGCGGTTCGAGCTCGTCGAGCGAGATCCCGGACATGGACAAGCTGCCCGCGCCGCTGCGCACGGTCATGGAGAGCGCCTACGGTCACGGCATCGCGGACGTCTTCCTGATCGCGGGCGGCCTGGCCCTGCTGGCCTTCCTCATCACCCTGTTCATCAAGGAGGTCCCGCTGCGCACCAAGGGCGCGCTGGCGCAGGCCTCGGACACGGACGCGGACACGGGTTCCTCCGCCGACGCCGCTCCGGCCACGGACGCCACCGCGGCCACCGCCACCACCGCGGTCCCGGCCGCGGCCGCGGCTCCCGTCGCCGACCCGGCTCCCGCCGGCGGGAAGACGCCCAGCTGGGCCGTCACCGGGTCCGGCGCCGAGAACGGCGTCGAGACCGGCGCCGACGGCGCGCAGCGGCTGTCCGCCGTCGCCACCGTCGACGCGCCCCGGACGCCCTCGGCCGGCATCCCGGTGCACGGGTTCGTCCGCGGCGCGGAGAGCGCGCCCGTCCCGCAGGCCGCCGTCACGCTCATCTCGCTCGCCGGACGGCAGCTCGGCCGCTCGGTCGCGCAGGGCGACGGCTCCTACGCGCTGGACGCGCCCGGCACGGGTTCCTACGTGCTGATCGCCTCCGCCGACGGCTTCCAGCCGCAGGCCTCGACGATCGTCGTCAACGGCGAGCCGGTCGCGTACGACATCCTGCTCAGCGGCACCAGCGGACTCACCGGCGTCGTGCGCGCCGCGGAGTCGGGCGAGGCCGTCAAGGACGCCATGGTGATCGTCACCGATGTGCGCGGCGATCTGCTGGCCACCGCGGCCACCGGCGACCAGGGCGAGTTCTCCTTCGCCGAGCTGGTGCCGGGCACGGTGACCGTCGCCGTCAACGCCCTCGGGTTCCGGCCGCGCGCCCTGCCCGTCGAGATCGGCGCCACGGGCGTGACCCGCGCGGAGGTCGCCCTCGACGCGGGAGCCCAGCTCCAGGGCGTCGTCCGGGCCCCGCACGGCCCGCTGGCCGACGCACGGGTGACGCTCGTGGACGCGGCGGGCAACGTGGTCGGCTCGGCCACCACCGGCGCGGACGGGGCGTACGCCTTCGCCGACCTCGACGGCGGCGACTACACCGTCATCGCGACCGGCTACCCGCCGGTGGCCACCGCGCTGACCGTGTCCGGCGCCGGCGTCGACGGCCACGACATCGAACTCGCCCACCCCGGCGAGTAGGCCGGACCCGGCGAGCGGTCCGGACAGCTATCGGCTCCGGCCCGGTGCGGGGCGACCCCCCGCACCGGGCCGGTTCCAGTTTTCGCAGCACGAGGAGTACGTGAGATGGGACTGACCGCGAAGATCCGCACGCGGGACGGGTGGGCCGTGTCGCACGCGGTGGTCACGGTGACAGACATGACGGGCGGCCAGGTGCTGCGCGCCGAGGCCGACGCCGACGGCGCCGTCCGCGACGCGACCGGACTCGCCCCGGGCGCCTACACCGTGATCGTCACCGCCGTCGGCTACGCGCCCGCGGCCTCCAGCGCGATCGTGACGGCGAGCGGACGCGCCGAGGTGGGGACCGTGACCCTGGCCCGGCAGGGCGGCACGGAACTGCCCCCGCCCGGCCCCTGGACCGTCGACCCCGCGCACTCGACGGTGGGCGCGGTCGCCCAGCACCTGGGCATCTCCAGCGTCCGCGGCCGGTTCACCGACTTCACGGCCTCGATCGAGGTCGCCCGGCACGACGTCGCCGCATCGCGTGTGGAGGCGGTGATCCGGGCGGCCTCCATCGACACGGGCAACGCCATGCGCGACACCCACCTGCGCTCGGCGGACTTCCTGGACGTCGAGACGTACCCGGAGATCACCTACCGGTCGACGGGCCTGACTCCGGCCGGCCCCGACCGCTGGACCGTCCACGGGGACCTCTCCCTGCACGGCGTCGCCCGGCCGGTGAATCTGGAACTGGCCTACCTGGGCACCGGCGCGGACCCCTGGGGCGGCACCCGCGCGGCGTTCCGGGCCACGACCGAGCTGCGGCGGGAGGACTTCGCCATGAACTACAACCAGGTCGTCCAGGCGGGCATCGCGGCCATCGGCACGACCCTGAAGGTGGAGCTGGACGTCCAGGCGGCACAGGGCGACGCCCTGCCGGGGATGTAGGGAGCGGGCGGCGCGGGAGCGGGCGGGGCGGGAGCGGGCGGCGCGGGCGTGGTCGTAGACCTGGCAGGGTCAGCCGGAACCGGTGGTCCGCCGCCTAGGCTGGCCCCATGGCACCGAACATCGCGACGAACACCAAGGTCTCCCTGGACGAGTTGCTGGACTTCGTCCGCCCCCGGCACCGCGCGATCCTGCTGACCCGGCGCACCGACGGCAGCCCCCAGGCCTCGCCGCTGACCTGCGGGGTCGACGACTCGGGGCGGATCGTCGTCTCCACCTATCCCGAGCGGGCCAAGACGCGCAACGCCAAACGGGACGACCGGGTGGGCGTCCTCGTGCTGAGCGACGACTGGAACGGCCCCTGGGTCCAGATCGACGGCACCGCCGAGGTCGTCGACGCGCCGGAGTCCGTCGAACCCCTGGTGGAGTACTACCGCAACATCGCCGGCGAGCACCCCGACTGGGACGAGTACCGGCAGGCCATGCTGAAGCAGGGCAAGTCGATCATCCGGATCACTCCGCGGCGCTGGGGCCCGGTGGCCACCGGCGGCTTCCCGGCCCGCCTCGCCCCGCAGGACTGACGCCCGTCCGGGCCGGCGCGAACGGCGGCCGTGCGGGCCCCGCACGGCCGGGCCCCGCACGGCCGGGGCCCGGTCGGCGGCCCCGGCTCAGCCGCGCCGCACCATCGCCTCGATGCCCGCCACCAGCAGGTCCAGGGCGAAGGTGAAGTCGCGGTTCATCATCTCCGCGACCGTGTCGCCGCCGCGGGCCGCCATGAGGTTGCGGGACTGCTCGACGACGTCCGCGGTGTCCGGGGCCTCGGCCGTCGCCGTCATGGCGTCGCGGAAGTACTCGTCCGGCGTCAGCCCGGTGTCCGCGACCCGGGCGAAGAAGTGGCCCTCGATCGTCCCGTAGCCGTACACGAACTGGAAGACGGCCGAGATCGCGCCGGTGACGCCGTGCTCGGGCAGCCCCGTGCGCAGCACGACCTGCTGGACCGTGCGGGAGAAGCGCAGCGAGTTCGGGCCGATGTTGAGGTAGCGGCCGACGAGCGGCGACAGCCAGGGGTGGCGGACCAGCAGCCCGCGGTAGGCCGTGGCCAGCGCGCGGATCTGCTCGCGCCAGTCGGCGTCGTCGTCCCCCGGGTCGGGCAGGTCCTCCAGCTCGCCGAAGACCGTGTCCAGGGCGAGTTCGAGCAGGTCGTCCTTGGTGTCCACGTACCAGTACACCGACATCGCCGTGACGTTCAGCTCGGCCGCCAGCCGCCGCATGGAGAACTTGGCGAGGCCCTCGGCGTCCAGCAGCCGCACGGTGACCTCGGTGATCCGGTCGCGGTCGAGCCCGGACGGCTGTCCCCCGCCGCGCCCCCGCCGACGCGACCTGCCCTCCAGCCACACACTGTGCCGCGCGGCATCCTTGGCGGTCTCGGCCATGGCTGGGCACCTTCCTGGACTTGTGGTCACTGGTGACGATGCTAAGCGGAGGCGACGACGGCACCGGCGGCCGCCGCGGGCACGGGGCGCGTGACCGGCCGGAGCGCGGGGCGTGACCGGCGGCCTGAGCGGGGCGCGTGACCGGCCGGAGCGGGAGGCCTGTCGGGTCCGCCGGGGTCACCCGGTCAGAGCCGGCGGCCGTCCCTCGCGCCTCTGCGCCTCGTCCCGTTCCCCGCCTCCCCCGCCTTCTGCGCCGTCCCCGCGCTCCGCTCGGCGCAGCAGGGCCGCGGCCAGCACCCCGCCCAGCAGTACCGCCGACGCTCCCAGCAGCTGGCTGGTCTCCAGGCCGGAGGAGAACGCGTCGAGGACGCGGGACCTCTCCCGCGCCGAGCCGGCGCCGGTCAGCGCCGTCGGCAACGACTCCGCCGCGAACTGCGCGGTCAGCACCGCTCCGAGGACGGCGACGCCCAGCCCGTTCCCGAACTCCGCCACGGTGCCGTTGAGACCGGCCCCGACCCCCGCCTTCGCCGGCGGTATCGAGCTCATGATCGCGTGGGCCATCGCCGGACTCGCGACCGCCGTGCCCGCGCCGATGAGCACCAGCCCGGCCGCCATCCCGGCGTACCCGTCGGCGGCGACGGCGATGGACACCAGCCCCGCCGACACCGACACCATCCCCGCCAGCACCGACAACGGCCCGCCCAGCGCGGCCGTCACCCTGGCCGACAGCCCGGTGAAGTTGAGCGCGACGACGGTCAGCGCCAGCGGCGCGGTCCGCAGGCCCGCCTCCAGCGGGCCGTACCCGAGGACGAACTGCAACTGCTGGGTCAGCAGGAACAGCGCCCCGGCCATCCCGAAGGTGACCAGCACCGCGCCGGCCACCGCGCCCGTGAACCGCCGGTTGCGGAAGAAGGACGGATCGAGCATGGGGTACGGGATCCTGCTCTCCCAGTAGGCGAACGCCGCGAGGACGACGGCCGCCACCGCCGCGCTCGCCAGGACCCCGGCCGACGTCCAGCCGCGCGACGGGCCGGAGATGATCGCGAAGACCAGCGCGGTCATGCCCACCGTGGACAGGAACGCGCCGATCAGATCGGGGCGTTCACCCTGCGGGTTCTTCGACTCGGGAACCATCGAGACGACGGCGACCAGGGCCAGCGCCGCCACCGGCAGGTTGACCAGGAAGATCGCCCCCCACCGGAAGTGGTTCAGCATGAAGCCGCCGATGAGGGGGCCGGCGGCGAAGCCCAGCGAGTTCACCGCCGCCCAGACGCCGATCGCCTTCGGCTGCTGTTCGGGCGTGAAGATCTGCATCGCCACGGCGAGCGTGGTGGTGAACAGCAGCGCGCCGCCCACGCCCATTCCCGCGCGCGCCGCGATCAACTGGGCGGTGGAGTCCGCGAGGCCGGCCACCAGGGAACCGACGCCGAACAGCGCGAGGCCCGCCGCCAGCATCCTCTTGCGGCCGTACCGGTCGGCGGCGCTGCCCGCGGTGAGCAGCAGGCCGGACTGCACGAGCGAGTACGCGTTGATCATCCACTGGATGTCGGAGGTGGCCGCTCCCAGCTCCCGGGTGAGCGAGGGGATCGCGACGTTCAGGACGGTGTTGTCGAGCACCACGGTCAGCTGCGCGAGGCAGATGACGCCGAGGATCAGCCAGCGCCGGGGATGCCCCTGGGGGGAGCGGGACGGGGA
>NZ_JAHHIT010000170.1 GCF_024539675.1 Streptomyces hilarionis
GTGCTGGCGGGGTCGGGGGTGGCGTTGCTGACGGCGGCTTTCGTGGCGATCTGAGGGCTGGTTCCGCGGGTGTGGTGGGTCGGGGTGTGCGCAGGTGACGGCGCCCCCGGGTTCGGGTGAACCCGGGGGCGCCGTGGTGTCGTGGGGGTGTGTGGCGGGTGGGGTCAGCCGGTGTTGCGCAGGCCGGCTGCCACGCCGTTGACGGTGAGGAGGAGGGCGCGGGACAGGAGGGGGTCGGGTTCGGCGCCGGCGGCCGCCGCGTCGCGCTGGCGCTTGAGCAGGGTGACCTGGAGGTGGGAGATGGGGTCCAGGTAGGCGTCGCGGATGCTGAAGGTCTGCTTGAGGGCCGGGGTGGCGTCGAGCAGCTCGCGTTCGCCGGTGACCTTGAGGACCTCGGCGACGGTGAGGGCGTGTTCGGCCTTGATGGTGTCGAAGATGTGGCGCAGTTCGTCGGGGACGAGGGTGTCGACGTAGTGCTGGGCGATGCGCAGGTCGGTCTTGGCGAGGGTCATCTCGACGTTGGAGATGAAGTTGCGGAAGAAGTGCCACTGTTCGTGCATTTCTTCGAGCACGGTGTCGCCTTCGTGGCGCAGGCCTGCCTCGCGCAGGGCCTTGAGGCCGGAGCCGACGCCGAACCAGCCGGGGACGATCTGCCGTGACTGGGTCCAGCCGAAGACCCAGGGGATGGCGCGCAGGCCGTCGAGGGAGACGCCGGAGCCGGGGCGGCGGGCGGGCCGGGAGCCGAGGTGCAGGTCGGCGAGCTGGTCGACGGGGGTGGAGGCGAGGAAGTACGTGGGCAGGTCGGGGTCCTCGACGAGGGCCCGGTAGGCGGCGTGGGCGGCGTCGGAGACGACGTCCATGGCGGCGTCCCAGCGGGCGAGGGCCTCGTCGGACTGGCGGGGGGCGGTGTGCAGGGCGGAGGCCTGGAGGGTGGCGGCGACCGTCAGTTCCAGGTTCTCCCTGGCGAGGGAGGGGATGAGGTACTTGTCGGAGATGACCTCGCCCTGTTCGGTGACCTTGATCTCGCCTTCGAGGGTGCCCCAGGGCTGGGCGAGGATGGCGTCGTGGGAGGGGCCGCCGCCGCGGCCGACGGTGCCGCCGCGGCCGTGGAAGAGGCGCAGGCGGACGCCGTAGCGGTGGGCGACGTCGCGCAGGCGGCGCTGGGCGCGGTGGATCTCCCACTGGCTGGTGGTGATGCCGCCGAACTTGGAGGAGTCGGAGTAGCCGAGCATGACTTCCTGGACGTCTCCGCGCAGTGCCACCAGGCGGCGGTACGACGGGTCGGAGAGCATGTCCTCCAGGATGGTGTCGGCGGCCTTGAGTTCGTCGGTGGTCTCCAGCAGGGGGACGATGCCGATCTTGGCCCAGCCGGCGTGCAGGTCGATCAGGCCGGCCTCGCGGGCGAGGACGGCGGCGGCGAAGACGTCGTCGGCGCCCTGGCACATGGAGATGATGTAGGACTCGATGACCTCGGGTCCGAAGACTTCGAGGGCGCGCTTGACGGTGAGGAAGACGCCGAGGGTCTTCTCGCCGGCGGCATCGACGGGGGCCGGGGTGGGGGCGAGGGGCCGGCGTGACCTGAGTTCCTTGGCGAGGAGCTTGGTGCGGTACTCGCGGGGCATGTCGGTGTAGCGCCAGGATTCCTCGCCGAGGCGGTCGAAGAGCTGGCCGAGGGCGTGGTGGTGGGCGTCGGCGTGTTCGCGGACGTCCATGGTGGCGAGCTGGAGGCCGAAGGCGGCGAGGGTGCGGATGGTGCGGTTCATGCGGCCGTCGGCGAAGAGTCCGCCGCGGTGTTCGCGCAGGGAGGTCTGGATGAGGGTGAGGTCGTTGAGGAGCTCGCTGGTGCCGAGGTAGTCGTGGCCGGGCTCGTGGGGGATGCCCTTGGCGAGGCGCTGCTTGGTGTTCTCGAGCTTCTGGCGGATGCAGGTGGCCTTGAGCCGGTAGGGCTCCTCGGCGTTGAGGCGCTTGTAGCGGGGGCTGATCTCGGGGAGTCGCTCGAGGTCGTTCTGGAGGGAGGCGAGGAGTTCGTCGGTGGCGCCGGTGTAGCGGATGGAGTTCGACAGGAATCCGCGCAGCTCGTCGATGGTCTCCAGGGCGTCGTTGATGCCGTGTTCGTGCTGGAGGATGAGGACGTCCCAGGTCACGGCGGGGGTGACGTTGGGGTTGCCGTCGCGGTCGCCGCCGATCCAGGTGCCGAAGGTGAGGGGGCGGGTGTCGTCGGGGAGCTTGACTCCGACGCGTTCCAGTTCGGCCGTCAGGTCCTCGAGGACGTCGCCGACGGCGCCGGCGTGGAGTTCGTCGAGGTAGTAGATGGCGTTGCGGGCCTCGTCGGCGGGCTCGGGGCGTACGACGCGCAGTTCGTCGGTCTGCCAGACGAGGTCGATGTTCTCGGCGAGGCGGGTGTCGTAGCGGCGGCGGTCGGACTCGATGACCGGGGTCTCGAGGAGTGCGGCGATGCGCCGGAGCTTGTTGAGGACCGACCGGCGCGCGGCTTCGGTGGGGTGTGCCGTGAAGACGGGGCGCACGTTGAGGTGGCGGACCGTCTGGGCGACGTGTTCGGGGTCGGCGTCCTTGAGGCGGTCGGCGGTGCGGGCGAGGAGGCCGCCCTCGGCGGCGCGGCGCTCGCGCAGTTCGCGTCCGCGGTGGACCTGTTCGGTGACGTTGGCGAGGTGGAAGTAGGTGGAGAAGGCGCGGACCAGCTTGGCCGCGGTCTCCAGTTCGATGCCTCGCAGCAGCTCGGCGGCGGCGTCGCCGTCCTCTCGGGTGAGGCGGCGGACCTTCTCGACCAGGTCGAGGAGCTCGGGGCCCTCCTGCCGGACGAGGGTCTCTCCGAGGAGGTCGCCCAGTCGGCGGATGTCGGCGCGCAGCTCGGTGCTGGTCGTGGTGTTGGCCTGGCCAAGGTCGTCGGCACTGCTCACAGGTGCGGCTCCTTGCAGTGTTGAAGCTCGTCCGGGAGGGAACTCGGATGCCGGGCCTCGCGGCGGACGCCGCATGGGGGTCCTGACATCCGGGAAGAAATCAGAGCGGACCGCGCTGTCCGACCGTCTCCAAGGATAGGTGTCCTCGGGGACGCGCAGGTTGGCGGGCTCTTGCCGCGGGGCGGTGCGCTGCCATACTTACGATGCCGTAGGTTACGGAACCGTAGGTATCACCCCGAGGTTCCGTGGGCACGGCGACCTCCCTCCTTCCAAGACCCCCCAGGGGACGTGCATGACCACAGGCTCCAACGTGATCGAAGACCCTTCGAAGACGCCGGGCGGCGCCACCACGCCGTCCGCCACGCTCGGTGGCGAGCAGAAGCGATCCATCGAGCAGATCATGCTGCTGCTCTTCATCGTCGTCCCGTTCCTCGCCGTGCTGGCCGCGGTGCCGCTGGCGTGGGGGTGGGGGGTGAGCTGGCTGGACATGGGGCTGATGGTCTTCATGTACTTCCTCGGCTGCCACGGCATCACGATCGGTTTCCACCGGTACTTCACCCACGGTTCGTTCAAGGCGAAGCGGCCGTTGCGGATCGCGTTGGCGGTCATGGGTTCCCTGGCGGTGGAGGGTCCGCTGGTGCGTTGGGTGGCCGACCATCGCAAGCACCACAAGTACTCCGACGCGGACGGCGACCCGCATTCGCCGTGGCGGTTCGGGGAGACGGTGCCCGCGCTGATGAAGGGCCTGTGGTGGGCCCACATCGCATGGATGTTCGACGAGGAGCAGACGCCGCAGGAGAAGTACGCGCCGGACCTGATCAGGGACCCGGCGATCCGCCGGATCTCGCGGCAGTTCGTCCTGTTCACCGTGGTGTCGCTGGCGATCCCGCCGCTGGTGGGCGGGCTGGTGACGATGTCCTGGTGGGGCGCGTTCACGGCGTTCTTCTGGGGCTCGCTGGTGCGGGTGGCCCTGCTGCACCACGTGACGTGGTCGATCAACTCGATCTGTCACGCGGTGGGCAAGCGTCCGTTCAAGTCCCGCGACCGTTCCGGCAACGTGTGGTGGCTGGCGGTCCTGTCCTGCGGCGAGTCCTGGCACAACCTGCACCACGCCGACCCGACGTCGGCGCGCCACGGGGTGATGCGGGGCCAGGTGGACTCCTCGGCGCGCTTCATCCGGTGGTTCGAGATGCTCGGCTGGGCCTACGACGTGCGCTGGCCGTCACGCTCGCGTATCGATTCGCGCCGTAACACCGGTGAGGACGGCTCCCGGCAGGGGAGGGCGGCCGCCGAGGCGGCATGATTGACGGCGTGGCGACCGATCCCAGCAACACCTCCAGTCCCAGCGGTGAAGTGAAGCCGCGGCGAGCGCGCCGTACCAGGATGACGGGGGCGGAGCGTCGTCAGCAGTTGCTGGAGATCGGTCGCACCCTGTTCGCGGCGAAGGGCTTCGAGGGCACGTCGGTGGAGGAGATCGCGGCGAAGGCCGGGGTGTCCAAGCCGGTGGTGTACGAGCACTTCGGCGGCAAGGAGGGGCTGTACGCGGTCGTGGTGGACCGGGAGATGCGCCGGCTGCTGGACATGGTCACCTCGTCGTTGACGGCGGGCCACCCTCGTGAGCTGCTGGAACAGGCGGCGTTCGCGCTTCTCGACTACATCGAGGAGTACACGGACGGCTTCCGCATCCTGGTGCGCGACTCGCCCATCCCGCAGTCGACGGGCACCTTCGCCTCGCTGATCTCCGACATCGCCACGCAGGTGGAGGACATCCTGGGCCGCGAGTTCAAGAACCGCGGCTTCGACGCGAAGCTGGCCCCCCTCTACGCGCAGGCCCTGGTGGGCATGGTGGCGCTGACCGGCCAGTGGTGGCTGGACGTGCGCCGCCCGAAGAAGGCGGAGGTGGCGGCCCACCTGGTGAACCTGTCGTGGCACGGGCTGGACGGCCTGGAGGCCAAGCCGCATCTGATCGGGCGACGCAAGAGCTGAGCGGCGACCGGACACGCGTCGGGCCCCCCGTCCCGTGGGACGGGGGGCCCGACGCGTGTTCCGCGCGGGTGTCCCGGCGCCGGTCGGCGCCGCTCCGCGCGCCGTCAGTGCTTGAAGACGTCCTTCGTCTTCTCCTTGGCCTGTCGCGCGTCACCCTTGGCCTGGTCCGCGCGGCCCTCGGCTTCGAGCCTCTCGTTGCCCACGGCACGGCCGACCGTCTCCTTGGCCTTGCCCTTGGCCTGTTCCATCTTCGCCTTGGACTTCTGCTCGCCTGCCACTGTTCATCACTCCCAGTCAGGTTTGCGTGCGCTCTCTGTACAACGGGTGACCCGCCTCGCCCGCCTCAAACCCCTCCGCTTCCCGGACCTCGTGCCGCCTCGCACCACCCCGCCCTGCCTCGCCCTGCCTCGCCCTGCCCTCACGGCCCGTCGTCGGGCTCGAGGAACTCCAGTCGGTTGCCGACGGGGTCGTGGGCGTGGAAGCGGCGGTGTCCGGGGAGGGCGTCGTCCCAGGTGACCGGTGTCCCGTGCCGTGCCAGCCGGGCCGCGCAGGCGTCGATGCCGGTGACCCGCAGTCCGGGGTGGGCCTTGCGGGCGGGGGTGAAGCCGGGCTCGATGCCCAGGTGGAGCTGGACGGGCCCGGCCCGGAACCAGCATCCTCCGCGGGCAGCGAGCGCGGGCGGCTTGGGGATCTCGGTCATGCCGAGGGCGTCCGCGTAGAAGGCGCGCAGCAGGTCCTCGGAGCCGGGCGGGGCGGCGAGCTGGACGTGGTCGATGGCGGTGAACATGTCAGCCCGCTTTCGTGGCGACGGCGAACAGGCGGCGGAAGGGCAGGACGGTGCCGTGCCCGGCGCTCGGGTAGGCCTCGCGCAGCAGGTCGCGGTAGGCGGTGACGAAGGCGTCGCGTTCGGCGGGGTCGTCGGCGAGGGCGTCGAGGGCGGGGCGCAGTCCGGTGCCCTTGACCCAGTCCAGGACGGGGTCCTCGCCGGTCAGGACGTGCAGGTAGGTCGTGGTCCACACGTCGGTGGCGCAGCCGAGGCGGGCGAGCCGGTCGAGGTAGACGCCGGGTGCGTGGACGGTGTCCTCGTGGCGCAGGACGTGGGCGAGGCGGCTCTTCCAGCGGGGGGCGCCGGCGAGCTCGCGCATCAGGGCGTGCAGCGGGGCGTCGGTGTTGTGCGGGACCTGGAAGGCGAGGGTTCCGCCCGGGGCGAGGCCGTCGAGCCAGCTGGGGAGGGCGTCGAGGTGGCCGGGGACCCATTGGAGGGCGGCGTTGGACACGAGGAGGTCGTAGGTCTCGGCGGGCGTCCAGGCGGTGAGGTCGGCGTGGGCGAAGTCGAGGTGCGGGCCCGCGTGGGCGGCCGCGTCGGCGAGCATCTGCGGCGAGTTGTCGTAGCCGGTGATCCGGGCGGTGGGCCAGCGGTCGGCGAGGACGGCGGTGAGGTTGCCGGGGCCGCAGCCGAGGTCGGCGATGCGGGGCGGTTCGCGGGGCAGGGCGGGGACGCGGGCGAGGAGGTCGGCGAAGGGGCGGGCGCGGTGGCCGGCGTGGCGCAGGTACTGGGCCGGGTCCCAGGAGGGGTTGGTCGTCATGCTGCCGACTCTCCCGCCAATTTATCTCGACGTCAAGAGACTCGACATCAAGAGACTTCATGTCGACACAACCACTACACTGATCGTCATGGAGGACGAGGTCGATCGGCTGGTCGCAGCGTGGCGCCGGGAGCGCCCGGACCTCGACGTGGAGCCGCTGGAAGTACTCAGCCGGGTGAGCAGGCTGGCCCGGCACCTGGACCGGGCGCGCCGGCTGGCGTTCTCCGAGCACCAGCTGGAGCCGTGGGAGTTCGACGTCCTGACGGCGCTGCGGCGCGCGGGAGCGCCGTATCAGCTCTCCCCCGGACAACTGCTGACGCAGACGCTGGTCACCTCGGGCACCATGACCAACCGCATCGACCGCCTGGCGAAGAAGGGCCTGGTGGAGCGACTGCCGGACCCGAGCGACCGGCGGGGCGTGCTGGTGCGTCTCACGGACGACGGCAAGGACCGCGCCGACCAGGCGCTCGCCGGTCTGCTCGACCAGGAGCGGGCGATCCTGGCCGAGCTCTCGCAGCTACAGCGCACCGAACTGGCGGGCCTGCTACGCCAGTTGACCGCCCCGTTCGACAACATCCCCGGCTAGGTCGACCGGGCCGACCCCTGCCCGCCGGGCGAGGGCGACCGCGGCGAGCGTGGAGTGCACGCCCAGTTTGCCGAGGACGTTCTGCATATGGGTGCGCACGGTGTGCGGGGACAGGAACAGGCGCTCGGCGACGGCCTTGCGCCCCAGCCCCGCCACCATGCACCGCAGCACCTCGCGTTCCCTCGGCGTGAGGGACTCCACCAGGCGTTCGCTCTCGGTGCGGTGCTTGCGGGCGGCCGTCAACTCCCGCAGGACGCCGGTGAGCAGGGCGGGCGGCAGGTGCGTCTCCTCGCGCAGCACGCCCCGGATGACGGTCAGCAGGCGCGAGAGCGAGCAGTCCTTCGCCACCCAGCCGGACGCCCCGGCCTGGAGCGCGAGCGCCGCGCGGCGCGCGTCGTCCTTCTCGGCCAGTACGACGACACGGACGTGGGGCTGTGCGCTGCGCACGCCCGCGACCAGCGATATCCCGTCGACGAGGCCGTCCTCCCCCGCGTCGTGCACGGACGCGGCGGACCGTATGCCGGGCAGCGTGTCGCCCAGGTCCGCGTCGACGAGCAGGACGTCGTACCGGCGCCCTTCGGCGACCGCGCGGTCCAGGCTGCGCAGTGCCGCCGGGCCGCTGCCGGCCGCGGACACGTCGACGTCGGGCTCGGCGGCCAGTGCCGCGGCGAGCGATTCGGCGAAGATGCGGTGGTCGTCGACGACCAGTACACGGATGCGAACCACGAAACCCCCTTCCCCGAGCTCCTTCACGGAGCAGGGGATACCCCAAGGTCCGGAGACGGAGAACACCAAGAACGCCACGTACACGGAGAGCATGGAGAACACGGAGAACGGCGACCTGCGCGGGCACGACGCTCGCGGGGAGCGCCCTGGCCGCACGGCCGCCGCCGTGCAGACACTGCTACCCCCACCGCGGGCGTCGTACCCGGCCGTCTCGCCCCCTGATCAGCACCGGCCCCCACCGGTGTTGTTCTCAGCGTAGAGCTGTGGGCCGACAGCGGAAGGCAATGTGCAGAACTAATTCGCGGACGCGTTTATGGTGTGCCGCATGTTCCGTCTTGAGACAGAAGTCGACAGGACTCGGCGCGATCTTCTCCGTTCGCGGCTCCTGGCCGCCAACACGCAGGCGTCACCGGTCCTGCGCGCCCTGCGCGGCACCCCGGCGGAACGCGAGTCGCCGCTGCACGTGTGGGCGTGTGGTCCGGGCGGCGAACTGGCCGGCGGTCTGGTGGGCCACACCTGGACGGCCTGGCTGCACGTCGCCCACCTGTGGGTGGACGCCCGTCACCGCGGGGCGGGCCTGGGCTCGCGGCTCCTCGCCGAGGCGGAGCGCGTCGCCCGCGAGGAACGGGGCTGCACGCGGGTCCGGCTGGAGACGTGGGACTTCCAGGCCCCGGAGTTCTACCGGCGCCACGGCTACCAGGTGGTGTGCGTGATCGAGGACTACCCGCCGGGCGTCACTGAGTACACGCTGACCAAGCGCCTCACGCACGAACCGGGGTGAGGCGCTCCGCGCCCCACCCCGGTGGCGACACCGGCACGGCCCGGTTCAGACCAGGCGCCGTGCTCCCGCGGAGGGCACGGCCTCGAACACCCGCGGGGACGTGTGGCCCGCGGCCGCGAACGCCTCGCCGACGGCCTTGGTGAGCGCCTCGACGTCGGTGGCCTCGGCCAGCACGATCGCCGAGCCGCCGAACCCGCCGCCGGTCATCCGCGCCCCCAGCGCACCGTGCGCGAGCGCGGTGTCGACGACGAGGTCCAGTTCGGGGCACGAGACCCTGAAGTCGTCGCGCAGGGAGGCGTGACCCGCCGTCAGGACCGGCCCGACGGCGCGGGTGTCGCCGCCCGACTCCAGGAGGGCGACGACCTGTTCGACGCGCTGGTCCTCCGTGACGACGTGGCGCACGAGGCGGCGGATCTCCTCGTCGTCGCCGAGGCGGTCGAGGGCCGCGTCCAGGTCGGCGTACGCGATGTCGCGCAGCGCGTCGACGCCGAGGAGG
Organism: Streptomyces hilarionis; assembly: GCF_024539675.1. Classification (GTDB taxonomy): domain Bacteria; phylum Actinomycetota; class Actinomycetes; order Streptomycetales; family Streptomycetaceae; genus Streptomyces; species Streptomyces hilarionis. Next base: position 9,080 of record NZ_JAHHIT010000170.1, read on the forward strand.
GCGGCGCCCTTCTCGCAGCCGGCCCGGCGCTTGCCGTACTCGCCGCCGCTGTGGGCGTGCGTGACCCGGGTGTCGACCACCAGCAGGCGCAGTCCCTCGGCGGCGAGGTCGAGGGGGATCTGCTTCTGGGAGAGGTCGCGGGTGTCGAGGAACAGCGCGTGGCCGTCCTCGCAGCACGCGGACGCCGTCTGGTCCATGATGCCGGTGGGCGCGCCGACGTAGACGTTCTCGGCGCGCTGGCACAGCCGGGCGAGCTGCCAGCCCTGGAGGCCGAGCGCGAACAGGTCGTTCAGGGCCAGCGCCACGACGACCTCGATGGCCGCCGAGGAGGACAGGCCCGCGCCCGACGGGACGGTCGACGACAGGTGGACGTCGGCGCCGGTCACCGGATGGCCGGCCTCGCGCAGGGCCCACACCACGCCCGCCGGGTACGCGGTCCAGGCCTTGTCGGACTCGGGCGCCAGCTCGTCCAGGCGCAGTTCGGCGACGCCCGTGTCGAGGTCGGCCGAGTGCAGCCGCAGCACGCCGTCCGTGCGCCGGGAGACCGCGGCGACGGCCGTGTGCGGCAGCGCGAAGGGCATCACGAAGCCGTCGTTGTAGTCGGTGTGCTCGCCGATGAGGTTGACGCGGCCGGGCGCCGCCCACACCCCGTCGGGCCGGGCCCCGTACAGCTCGACGAAGCCGTCCCGGACCTGCTCTGCCCCCATTACCGCTCCCCTGCGCTGTCGGCGATGTGCTGCGCGAACGTCCACGCGTCCGCGACGATACCCGCGAGGTCCGCGCGGGACGGGCTCCAGCCGAGGCGCTCGTGGGCGGTGGCCGCGGAGGCGACCAGGACGGCCGGGTCCCCGGCGCGGCGCGGGGCCGTGATCTCGGGGATCGGGTGCCCGGTGACCTTGCGGACGGTCTCGACGACCTCGCGCACGGAGAAGCCGTTGCCGTTGCCGAGGTTGCAGATCAGGTGCTCGCCGGGCTTCGCGGCCGCGACGGCGAGCAGGTGGGCCTCGGCGAGGTCGGCGACGTGGATGTAGTCGCGCACGCAGGTGCCGTCGGGGGTCGGGTAGTCGTCGCCGTAGACCGAGATGGCCTCGCGGCGGCCCTGGGCGACCTGGAGGACGAGCGGGATGAGGTGCGACTCGGGTGCGTGGCGTTCGCCCTGCGCGCCGTACGCGCCGGCCACGTTGAAGTAGCGCAGGGAGACGGCGCCGAGCCCGTGGGCCGCGGCCTCGCCGCTGATCATGTGGTCGACGGCGAGCTTGGAGGCGCCGTACGGGTTGGTCGGCTTCGTGGGCGCGGTCTCGACGATCGGGACCTGCTCCGGCTCGCCGTAGGTGGCCGCGGTGGACGAGAACACCAGCTTGCGCACGCCCGCCTCGCGCATGGCGCCGAGCAGCGCCATGGTGCCGCCGACGTTGTTCTCCCAGTACTTCTCCGGCTTGACGACGGACTCGCCCACCTGCGAGAACGCGGCGAAGTGGAGCACCGCGTCGAAGGAGTCGTCGAGGTGCTTGCCCGCGTCGCGGATGTCGCCCTCGATGAACGTGGCGCCGGCGGGGACGCCCTCGCGGAAGCCGGTGGAGAGGTTGTCGAGGACGACGACCTCGTGGCCGGCCTCCAGCAGGTGCTGGGCGACGACGCCGCCGACGTAGCCCGCGCCGCCCGTGACCAGATACTTGCCGCTCGTGCCGGTGGTCCCGCTCATGAACTCGCTACCTCTCGCAGTCGCCGGGCCGCGAACTCCGGCGGCACGTCGTTGATGAAGACGTTCATGCCGGACTCGGAGCCCGCGAGGAACTTCAGCTTGCCGGACGTGCGGCGGATGGTGAAAAGCTCCAGGTGCAGCCCGAAGTCGTCGCGGTTGACGCCCTCGAACTCCTCCAGCGCGCCGAACGGCGCCTGGTGCCAGGCGGCGATGTACGGCGTGGGCGGTTCACCTTCGCCGAAGATCCGGTCGAAGCGCCTCAAGAGTTCCAGGTAGACCTGGGGAAACTCTGTGCGCGCGTCCTCGTCGAGGGCCAGCAGGTCCGGCACCCGGCGCCTGGGGTACAGGTGCACCTCGTAGGGCCAGTGCGCGGCGAACGGCACGAACGCGACCCAGTGTTCACTCTCCAGGACGACCCGCTCGCCCGCGAGTTCACGCTCCAGGACGGCGTCGAAGAGGTTCTCCCCGCCGGTCGCCTCCTTGTGCGCGCCGACCGAACGCAGCATCAGGGCGGTGCGCGGGGTGGTGAACGGGTAGGCGTAGATCTGCCCGTGCGGGTGACCCAGTGTCACGCCGATCTCGGCGCCGCGGTTCTCGAAGCAGAACACCTGTTCCACGGAGGGCAGATGCGACAGCTCGGACGTCCGGTCCGTCCACGCGTCCAGGACGAGTCGCGCCTGCTCCTCGGTCAGGTCGGCGAAGGCCGCGTTGTGGTCGGAGGTGAAGCAGACCACCTCGCAGCGCCCGGAGTCGCCGGCCAGCGAGGGGAAACGGTTCTCGAAGACGACGACGTCGTACGAGGAGTCCGGGATCTCGCTGAGCCGGTCGCCCTGCGAGGGGCAGAGCGGGCACTCGTCGGCGGGCGGGTGGTAGGTGCGGCCCTGCCGGTGCGAGGCGACGGCGATGGAGTCGCCGAGCAGCGGGTCGCGCCGTACCTCCGAAGTGGTGACCGTGGGGTCGAGCGGACGTCTGTCCACCGCGTCGCGCACCGCGTCGTCCCGCTGGTCGTAGTAGATCAGCTCACGACCGTCGGCCAAGCGGGTCGAGGTCTTCTTCACCGCGACTCTCCTCCGTACCTCTAGATCCGCGGACCTAGACCCGTACACCTAGCGAAGCTTCCAACAGAACCAAACACATAAAAGCACAAACTCCCAGCCAGGTCACCATCACAACCAAACAAAGAACACCAAAAGAAGTGAGCAGGGCATGCGAACCCCCACACACCCGTCGCCACAGCTGGCCGCGGAGCTGCGCCTCCCCACGAACTGGCTCGACTACACGATCCTCGGCATCTACTTCGTCGTGGTCCTGGGCATCGGCTTCGCCGCCCGCAGATCGGTGAAGACCAGCCTCGACTTCTTCCTCTCCGGCCGCTCCCTGCCCGCCTGGATCACCGGTCTGGCGTTCGTCTCGGCCAACCTGGCCGCCACCGAGATCCTGGGCATGGCCGCGAACAGCGCACAGTACGGCGCGTACACCGTGCACTGGTACTGGATCGGCGCCATTCCGGCGATGGTGTTCCTCGGCCTGGTGATGATGCCGTTCTACTACGGCAGCAAGGTCCGCTCGGTCCCGGAGATGCTGCTGCTGCGCTTCGACAAGGCCGCGCACCTGCTCAGCTCGGCCCTGTTCGCGTTCGCCGCGATCCTCATCGCCGGGGTGAACCTGTACGCGCTCGCGATCGTCGTCGAGGCGCTGCTGGGCTGGCCGCAGTGGGTGGCGATCGTGGTCGCGGGCTTCTTCGTGCTGGCGTACATCACGCTCGGCGGCCTGTCCTCGGCCATCTACAACGAGGTGCTCCAGTTCTTCGTGATCCTGGCGGCGCTGATCCCGCTGTCGGTGCTGGGCCTGAAGAAGGTGGGCGGCTGGGACGGCCTGAGCGACAAGCTGACCGCGACCCACGGGGACGACTTCGTGACCGCCTGGGGCGGCACGGGCATCGGCAGCGCCAACCCGCTGGGCGCGAACTGGCTCACGATCGTGCTGGGCCTCGGCTTCGTCCTGTCCTTCGGCTACTGGACGACCAACTTCGCCGAGGTGCAGCGCGCCCTGTCGGCGAAGAACCTCTCCGCGGCCCAGCGCACCCCCCTCATCGCGGCCTTCCCGAAGATCTTCATCGTCTTCCTGGTGATGATCCCGGGCCTGGTCGCCGCGGTCCTGGTCCCGAAGATCGGCACCGGCGGCTCGGACCTCCAGTACAACGACGCGATCCCCTACCTCATGCAGGAGCTGCTGCCCAACGGTGTGCTGGGCATCGCGGTGACGGGCCTGCTGGCCGCGTTCATGGCGGGCATGGCGGCGAACATCTCGTCGTTCAACACGGTGTTCACGACCGACATCTGGGCCAAGTACGTGGTGCTGGGCCGGGAGGACGCCTACTACGTCCGGTTCGGCCGTCTGATCACGGCGATCGGCGTGGCCGCGTCCGTGGGCACGGCGTTCCTGGCGTCGTCCTTCTCCAACATCATGAGCTACCTCCAGACGCTGTTCTCCTTCTTCAACGTGCCGATGTTCGTCGTCTTCATCGTCGGCATGTTCTGGAAGCGGGCGTCGAAGAAGTCGGGCTTCTGGGGCCTGCTCGCGGGCACCACGGCCGCGATGGTGAACTACTTCGTCCTCTACAAGCAGGACGTCATCGGCATCCCCACCGACCAGGGCGCCAACTTCGTCTCCGCGATCGCGGGCTTCGTGGCGGGCGCGGTCGTGATGGTGATCGTGTCGCTGTTCACGGCCCCCAAGCCGGCCGAGGAGCTCCAGGGCCTGGTCTACGGCACCGTCTCCCCCGGCATGGCCGAGCCGCCGGCCGCGGGCGACGACGCGTGGTACCGCCGTCCGGCCCTGCTGGGCTGGGGCGCGCTGATCCTGGCCGCCCTGTGCTACATCCCGTTCTCGTTCTGAGCCCTCGCGACACCTGCGGGAGGATGGAAACGCCATGTCCGAGCAATTCGAACCGTCCGAGAGCGCCGAGGCCGCCGCGGAGCGGCTGCGGCGCGCGGGGTACTCCGAGGCCGACGTCCAGCGCGAGGTCACCGAGCTGGAGCAGAAGTCCGCGACCGCGGCCCGCATCTTCGACCTGCGCCGCATCATCGGCGGCCTGTTCGTCGTCTACGGCGTGATCGTCACGATCGCCGGCATCACCGACAGCGACGCGGAGATCGACAAGGCCCAGGGGATCAACATCAACCTGTGGACCGGCCTGGGCATGCTGGCCCTCGGCCTCTTCTTCCTGGTCTGGCTGAAGCTGCGCCCGGTCGCGCCGGTGACGCCCACCCTGCCGCCCGAGGCACTGGAGGGAGACCGCCCGCGTCGTTCTAGTCCTCGTGGCTCGCGACGTTCGCGTTGACGGCGTCGTCGCCGTTGTTGCAGATCTGCTGCGTCGCGGTCTGGTTCGACGAGGTGCCGAGCAGCGGGAGGTTCAGGTTCGGGATGTTGATGAGGCCGAACGAGATGTTCTCCACGTGGTTGGCGCACTGCCTGGAGTCGCCGTCCGAACCCGAACCGTGGGCGGAGGCGGCTCCGGTCCCGGCGAGGCCGAGGGTCCCGATCATGGCAGCCACGAGCACGGTCTTGTGAAGCTTGCGCATTACATTCCCTTTTCCGGCTGAGTGACATGCTTCGTCACTGAATGGAGCGGTACGATCACCGACCGTATGGTGCGGTGATCCGATCCGCACCTCCGCGGACGCCCATCTGCGCGCCTCACGCGACGGCCAGCTCGCACCACACGAGCTTGCCGCGGTGTCCCATACGGGACAGCGGCTGCCAGTGCCAGACGTCGGCGCAGGCCCGGACGAGGCCCATCCCCCGCCCGCTCTCCGCGCCGGTCACCTCCTCCAGCCGACACGGCGGCCCGGGCGGCTCGGGGTCGGCGTCCCACGCCCCGATCTGGAGGACGCCGTCCCGGAACCGCAGCCGCAGACAGGCCGGGCCCTTCGTGTGCAGGACGGCGTTGGACATCAGCTCCGAAGCGAGCAGCTCCGCGGTGTCGAGGAGGCCGATCAGCCCGTGCAGGGTGAGGACCAGACGCAGGGTGCGGCGGCAGACGGTGACGGCACGGGGATCGCTCGGGATGAAGAGCGAGTACTCCCAGGAGTCGGCGGGGTCGACGGGGTGGGCTGCGGCGGGCATGGGTCAGCTCCAGGAGGGGCGTGGGGAGTGGGACGCACCGGCGGTGGCCTGCCTCAGCCGCCCTGGCAGGGCGGAGCGGTGCACTTCCGCAGCGTGCGCGGTGCGTCACCGACGGTAGGGTAGAAATTCATACCCTCGCAAGCGCCTCCCGTAATCTGTCCCCCGAACGAGGAGTCCCGGAGAGGCAGTTACGCGGATGACCATGCGGAACCAACCCACGGCACGGCAGGTGCGCCTGGGTTCCGAGCTGCGCAAACTGCGGGAGGCGGCAGGCCTCCCGGCCAAGGAGGTGGCGGGGCTCCTCGGGTCGAGCTCAGCTCACATGAGTCAGATCGAGGCCGGGACATCGGCAATCAGCGAGGAGCGGCTGCGCAGGCTGGCAGCGCACTGCGCGTGTGCGGACGAGGAGTTGATCGAGGCGCTCGTGGCGATGGCGACGGAGCGCTCGCGCGGTTGGTGGGACGACTACCGCGGGGTCCTGCCCCAGGTGCACATGGACGTGGCGGAGGCCGAGCACCATGCGACCTTCCTGCACGAAGTCGTCATCACATACGTCCCGGGACTACTGCAGACACCCGAATACGCCCGCGCCGTCTTCGGGTACATGCGTCCCGAGTTGCCCGACAGCGAGCTGACAGCCCGGGTGGAACACCGCATCCGCCGTCGCTTGGTCATCGAGCGTGATCACCCGACCTCTTACGAAACGATCGTCCACGAGTTCGCCCTACGAGTCCGGGTGGCTGACCGTCGAACCGCATCCGCCCAACTCCGTTGGATTCTCGACCAGATCGAGCAAGGGCATGTCTCGGTGCGCGTCATTCCCATGGATCAGGACGGCTTCGCCGGTGCCGACGCATCGATGATGTACATGGGCGGGCCGCTGCCCCAATTGGACACCGGGATGCGGGACACCCCCACCGGCACCCTGTTCATTGACGCAGAGGCGCAGTTGCGACAGCTTCGAACTCTCTTTCGCAAGGTGGAGAAGGCGTCATTGGACCCGACCACGTCGCGGGACTTCATCCACGGCATGACCAAGGAGCTGTGAGTCGCCCTATGAAAACTGGCCTGCGCTGGCAGAAATCCACGTTCTCCGGAGGCGGCGAGGGCAACACCTGCATCGAACTGGCCGCAGCCTGGCAGAAATCGACGTTCTCCGACGGCGGCGAAGGGGACACCTGCGTAGAACTCGCCGCCTCCCCCGCCGACGCGGCCCTGCACCTTCGGGAGAGCGAGGAGCCGGGGACCGCTCTCACCACCACCCCCGCCGCGCTCGCCCACCTCCTGGCAGGGATACGCGCCGGCCTGGGCCGCTGATCAGACCTCGGCGTCGCTGCCCGCGATCTCGCCGCTGCGGGCCGCCGCGACCAGGGCGACCGTCAGGATCACCGCCCCGTCGACGACGTGCGTCGACGGCGGGTAGCTCGCGAGGGTGTAACCGTCGCCGGTGAGCAGGACGGCGCTGAGCGCCGCGAGCGGCAGGCCCGCCGTGCACGCGGCCAGGAGGCCTCGCGGCACCGGGTGGGCGAGCAGCCGCCGGGGGGCGAGCGCCAGGGCGACGCCGGTGGCCGTGCCCACCGCGAGGCCGAGCGCGAGGCCGCCGAGCACGGCGAGTCCCGCGGCGGCCGCCAGCGCGCGGGCGGTCCCGTACAGGCCGCCGGTCAGGAAGACGAACGCCGCGACCAGGCACAGGACGCCGCCGACGCCGGCCGGCCACGCCCCGATCAGCGCGCCGACGCGGGCGCCGCGCCGGACGATCGCGCGTGCTCTCATGCGGGCTCCCCCGGTTCGGCCGCCGTGTCGCCGGAGCCGTGCGGCAGGGGGCCCGCGCGGTCCAGGAGGCCCGTGCGGGCGGCCAGGGCCGCCGCCTCCAGGCGGGAGCCCACGCCGAGCTTCATCAGGACCCGCTGGACGTGCGTGCGGGCCGTCGACGGGGCGATGTTCATGCCGGCGGCGATCAGCCGGGTGTCCTCGCCGTCGGCGACCCGGACGAGGACCTCGACCTCGCGCGGGGTGAGCATCTGCAACAGCCGCTGGCCCTCGTCGTCCGGCTGGGCCGCCGGGTTGAGCAACTCGCCGAACGCGCCCTGGAGCAGGGACGGGGCCACGGCCGCCTCGCCCGCCCTCGCCTTCATGATGGCCCGCTCGACACCCTCGATGCGCTCGTCGTGGCGGACGTAGCCGGAGGCGCCGGCCGCGAAGGCGGCGGCGATGCCGCGCGGACTCGGGACCGGCCCGAGGACCAGGACGGCCACCTGCGGTCGTTCACGCTTGATGCGGACCACCGGGTCGAAGATGCCCGGCTCGGCCGGGAGCGCGGTGCCCAGCAGGCACACCTCCGGAGCGCGGGTGATCACCAGTTCCGCCGCCCCCGCGGCCGGGGCCGCCGCGGCGAGCACCCGGTGCCCCCGCAGCTTCAGCGCCGAGGCCAGCGCCTCGGCGAGAAGTCGGTGGTCGTCGACCACCATCAGCCGCACTCCCACGAGCAACCCCCCAGTCCCCCCATGGATGCCCACACGGATCCACGCGCACCAACGGGGGGCGCCCCCCGGCACCCCCGCTCTTCATGCCCGAGGAAGCTACACGCTTGTTCGACGTTGCGCTCCCCCTACCGGCGAGAAGTGCCCCGGATCGCCGAAAATCCTCGCATTCGAGGGTCATGCACGATAAATGCGCGGCCCCGCCCCTGAGCAGGGACGGGGCCGCGACGGCAATGAAGATGATCAGCTGCCCGCAGGGCCGAAGCCGACGGCCAGGTACTGCGGATCGCCGCTCGACAGCGACCCGTCGTCGGCGTACACCTCGGCCATGTACAGGCGTCCCTTGCCGAAGAGGACCTCGGAGTACTCCGGCGACATGGCGATCTCGATGTCGTGCACCTCGTCCGTGGCCGGGTTCTCCAGCAGCTTGGTCTCCTTGAACGACGTGCCGGCCAGGCTGACGACCTGTCCGCCCTTGTCGTACGGCGGCCGCTTGTAGGCGATCAGGTTCGCGCCGTCCATGCGCAGCGGGTAGATCGTGTAGCCGTCGCCGGCGTCCGCGCGCTGGCCGGTGGGCTTGCCGGTGGCCAGGTCGAAGGCGACGATCTCGTTCGACCGGCCGCCGTCGCCGCCGCTGTCGTGCTCCTCGGTCGGGACGTAGATCCGGTCGTTGCCGACGGCCAGGCCCATGCAGGCCTCGACCCGGGTGATCCCCTCGCAGTCGGCCGCGTACTCGTCGCCCGGCACCGAGATGCGGGTGCGCAGCTTGCCGGTCTTGTTGTCGATGGAGAAGAAGTCCGAGATGCCGCTGCCGTCGCCGGCGCTGTCGCCGACGTCGGCCGCCACGACCAGCGGGTCGGTGGACACGATGGACGCGTACTCGATGCCCGAGGCGAGCTTGTACTCGGAGATCACCTTCCCGGAGACCGGGTCGATGGTCTGGATGTGCAGCTCGGGGTTGTCGTAGGGGCCGCACTTGCGCACGGCCACCAGCTTGGGACCGCCGCCGTAGCCGTCGTCGTAGCAGGTGTCGCCCGGCTTCGGCGCCCACAGCGCCTTGCCGGAGTCGACGTCGAAGGCCGCGCCGCCCTCGGTGCTGCCCAGGGCGACCGTCTTCGCGCTGACCGTCACGTTGTCGAAGGTGACGTTGCGGTCCCCGGTCGCGACGGTCTTGCGCCACAGCTGCTTGCCCGCGACGAGGTCGATCGCGGCGACCTGGTCGCAGCCGGCCGTCTTGGCGGTGCTCGCCTGGAAGGTGACCGCCGTGCGGAAGTCGGCGGTGGCGAAGCGACTGGCCTCGCACACCGGGCCGGGCAGCGGCACCGTCCAGAGCTTGGTGCCCTTGACCAGGTCGTAGCCGGCGATCTCGTTGACGCCCGTCTTCACGTACGCCTTGTCGGTCAGCCAGGAGCCCTTGACGCCGACGTGGTCGCCCTTCTTGACCACGGGCATCGGCGTCTTGAACAGGACGCCGGCCGCGGGGTCGGCGGGGGCCTTCTCGGTGCCGCCCGCCGTCGTGCCGCCGCCCGCGGCGCCGCCCGTGCCCTTGTCCCCTCCGCCGCCGTTCGCGCCGCCGGAGCTCGACTCGTTCTTCTTGCCGCCGTCCCCGGAGTTCGCGTACCAGACGCCGCCGCCCACGATGAGCGCGATCGCGGCGACGGCGGAGACGATGATCGCCATCTGCGCGTTGATCTTCCGGCCGGATCCCGTGGACCCCGCGCCGACCTGCGGCTGCATGGGCACGGTCGGCTGGCCCGGATAGCCGTAGCCGGGCTGGGCGGGGTAGCCCGGCTGTCCGGGCTGGCCCGGGTAGCCGTAGCCCGGCTGCTGGCCGTACGCCGTGGCGGGCTGGCCGTAGGCGCCCGGCTGGGGCTGGCCGTACGCCGACGGGCCGGGGGCCGAGGCGCCCGGCTGGGCCGGGTAGCCGTAGCCGGGGCCGGCCGCGGGCGGCGCCTGCGGGTAGCCGTAGCCGGGCTGCGGCTGCGGGGGCTGCGGGGGCCCGGACGGCGCCGCGGGGGCGGCCGCCTGCGGCGGCTGGGG
>NZ_JAHHIT010000171.1 GCF_024539675.1 Streptomyces hilarionis
GGCCGGGCGGCTGGGATGTGCTCGGCGGGGCCGGCGCGGTCGTGGCGCTGGGGGCGGCCGGGGCCTACGCGTTGCGCAGGAGGGGCGGCCGTGAGGCGTCGTCGCCCGCGCCCTCGCCCGAGTGATGACGGCGCGTCGCGCCCCGCACCATGCGCCCGCCCGGGCGGTGCGTTCGCCCTGCGGGCGATGGTGCGGCAGCCGTCCCCCCTCGGCATGGCCTGCGGTTCCGCCGTGCGGAACTCTCGTGCTGCACATGTGGAGTTCTTGTGTAGGAGAGTTGAGCATAGGTCTGCTGTCTGCCGCAATGGTGCGGACCCGTAAATTCCGGTTGTGCAGGTCGACGAGTCGACCGACGCGCGGGGCCGGGGGGCGTCCTCAGCCCCGTCCCACGTAGGGCATCGCGGTCGCCAGCACCGTCGCGAACTGCACGTTCGCCTCCAGCGGCAGCTCGGCCATGTGCCGCACCGTGCGCGCCACATCGGCGACGTCCATCACCGGCTCCGGGACGGTCTCGCCGTTCGCCTGGAGCACGCCGGCCCGCATCCGCGCCGTCATCTCGGTCGCCGCGTTGCCGATGTCGATCTGCCCGACGGCGATCCCGTGCGCCCGCCCGTCCAGCGACAGGGACTTGGTCAGACCGGTCAGCGCGTGCTTCGTCGCGGTGTAGGGCGCCGAGAGCGGCCGGGGCGCGTGCGCCGAGACCGAGCCGTTGTTGATGATCCGTCCGCCCCGGGGCTCCTGTTCCTTCATCAGCCGGTACGCGCCCTGCGCGCACAGGAACGCCCCGTTGAGATTGGTGTCCACCACGTGCCGCCAGGCGTCGAAGGGGAGGTCCTCGAACGGCACGCCTCCCGGCCCGAACGTGCCCGCGTTGTTGAACAGCAGGTCCAGCCGCCCGAACCGCTCGCGCACGGCGGCGAACAGGGCCGTCACGTCCTCGGGGCGTGAGACGTCCGTCCGCACGACGAGACCCGGGCTCCCGGGCGCCAGCGCGGCCGTCTCCTCCAGGGGCTCGGCGCGCCGCCCGGCCAGCGCCACCGACCAGCCCGTGCGCAGCAGTTCGACGGCCACGGCACGGCCGATGCCGGAACCGGCGCCCGTGACGACCGCGATCTTCGACTTCGCATCCATGGGCCCGCAGCGTACGGGAGGGCTCGGCGGGCGTCCGCGACGCGGAATCCCGCCGTCCGTCATCCGGCCGTCGCCCCCTCCTGCCCGACGGAGGCCGGCGACCGGGGTCTCGTCGCCCGCCCGGGCCGCGTTCCCCTCAGGACGCCGGCGGCCAGGCGTCGCCCCAGTCCGCGTCCCGGGCCGCCCGGTACAGCTCGCCGTGTCTCTTCGTCACGGTCGTACGGCTCAGCCGCTCCTCGGTCTCGCACAGGTCGAGGAGCACCTGGCCCTTGCGGATCTGCGGCCGCCGCACCACGCGGGAGGGAGCCGGGGAGACGGGGAAGCGGGCGGCCGCCACATAGCTGAACTTCTCGTCCTCGTAGGGCAGCGAGCCGCCCTTGACCTGCCGGTGCAGGGAGGAGCGGCTGACCCGCGCCGAGAAGTGGCACCAGTCGGAGCCGGGCACGATCGGGCAGGCCGAACTGTGCGGACAGGGCGCGGCGACGCGGAAGCCCGCCGCGATCAGCCGGTCGCGGGCCTCGATCACCCGGGCGTACCCGTCGGGCGTCCCCGGCTCCACGATCACCACGGCCTGTGCGGCCGACGCGGCCGCGTCCACGAGGGCGGCCCGGTCGGGCGCGGCGAGTTCGTTGAGGACGTACGAGACGGTCACGAGGTCGGCGCTCTCCAGGGTCAGCGACGTGTTGACGCGGGCGCGCTGCCAGCGGACGTCCCCGAGGGGCGGGTACGCGGCGGCCACCTCGCGGCCCAGGGCCAGGGCGGGCTCCGCCCAGTCCAGGACGGTCACCGGGCGGCTCCCCGCCCAGGTCGCGCTCACCGCCCAGGTCGCCGCGCCCGTTCCGCCGCCGACGTCGACATGACTGCCCGGCGTCCAGTCCGCGGCGGCGTCCGCGAACGCCTCCAGCGCGGAGCGGACCGCCTCGAACGTCGCCGGCATGCGGTACGCGGCGTAGGCGACGACGTCCGCGCGGTCGCGCAGGATCGGCGCGTCGGTCGGGGTCGCGCCGCGGTAGTTGGCGATCAGCCGGTCGACGGCCTGCGCGGCCTGCTTGGGCGGCAGCCCGTCGAGAAGGTCTCCGAGGGCGGCACGGAGGGTCTCGACGGCGGTTGCGGAGAGGTTCACGCACCGATTTTCTCAGGCCGCGGACCGCGCCCCCACCACGCCCCCGTGAGCGCGGGGCCGTCCAGGACGCCCCAGAGCCCGTCTCCCGGATCCCGACAGGGGCCGCGTCCACCGCAGGACGCCGCGGCTCCGAGCGCCCCGGTCCGAAAAGAAGGGCAGGGCGCTAGCGCACCGCCATCGCCATCCGCGTCCCCACGAGGGCGCGTGGCGTGCTGTCCGGCGTCCTGCGCACCGGGTGCACGGTGTTCGCCAGCAGCACCACGAAGGTGTCCGTCGCCGGGTCCAGGACCAGCGAGGCGCCCGTGAACCCCGTGTGACCGGCCGCGCCCTCGCCGGCCAGCTCGCCCATGAACCACGGCTGGTCCACCGCGAAGCCCAGCCCCGGCGGTGTCAGCAGCAGTTCCACGAAGTCGGGGCCGAGGACGCGCGCGGGACCGTACGAGCCGCCCGCCAGCAGCGTCCGGCAGAACACCGCCAGGTCGCGGCCGGTCGAGAACAGGCCCGCGTGACCGGCCACCCCGCCCAGCGCCCACGCGTTCTCGTCGTGCACCACGCCCCGCAGCATGCCCCGGTCCGCCTTCGCCCACGGCCGCCGCTGGTCCTCGGTGGCGGCCGCGCCGGGGCAGGGACCGAACGCGGTCGACGTCATCCCCAGCGGGCGGGTGATGCCCTCGTGGATCAGGACGTCCAGCGTGCGCCCGGTCAGCCGTTCCAGGAGCTGCTGGAGCAGGAGCATGTTCAGGTCGGAGTAGAGGTACTCGCCGGGCTCGGCGACCGGCGCCTGCGCGCGCAGCAGGTCGAGGCGCTCGGCGTCGTCCGCGCAGTCGTACAGGGGCAGCTCGGGGGGCAGCCCGGAGGTGTGCGTCAGGAGCCGGCGGACGGTGACGCCGTGGGCGGCGACCGCGCCGAAGTCGGGGAGATAGGCCCCGACGCGGGCGTCGATGCCGAGGGTGCCCCGCTCGATCTGCTGGACCGCAGCGACCGCGGTGAACAGCTTGGTGAGGGAGGCCAGGTCGAAGGGGGTGTCCACGGTCGTCGCGACCCGCTCGGCGAGCGGCAGCTCCACACCGGCGTCGGCCGCCGGATCGTAGGCCGAGTAGCGCACCGCCCAGCCCACCGCCTCCTGCACGGCGATCACCGGGCCGCGCCCGGCGACCACGACGGCGCCGGCCGCCCAGGGCCGGTCGCCCGCGGTGAGGTCGGCGACGTCACGGACCAGCAGCCGCGTCTCCTCGGGGTCGAGCCCGGCCCGCTCCGGAGTGTCGACACGCAGTCTCGGTGCGCTCAGCTCTCTTCTCCCGCTCTCGAAGGTCCCGGCCCGGGGCGAGCGTCCTGCGCCCCCGTGTCCGTCCAGGGACGGCACATAATCACGAAGCAGGCCAGCGCCACCAGTGCGGCGGCCACCTGGACGACCGCCATCGGGACGGCGGTGCGCTCCCCGGCGATCCCGACGAGGGGGGTGGCGATCGCGCCGATCAGGAACGAGGAGGTGCCCAGGAGCGCGGAGGCGGAGCCGGCCGAGTGCCGCACGCGCATCAGGGCCAGCGTCTGCGCGTTGGGCAGCGTCACGCCCATCGCGGACATCAGCACGAACAGGGCGGCGGCCACCGGGACCAGCCCGACCTCGCCGAACACGCCGGTCGTCATCAGCAGCAGCGCGGTCGCGGCCAGCGTCACCGTGGACAGGCCGGCCGCCAGCACCCGGTCCAGCCGCACCCGTCCGACCAGGAGCTTTCCGTTGATCTGGCCGACCACCACCAGCCCGATCGAGTTCGCGCCGAACAGCAGGCCGAACGTCTGCGGGGAGGCGCCGTAGATCTCCTGCACGACGAACGGCGAGGCGGAGATGTACGCGAACAGCGCGGCGAAGGCGAAGCCGCCCGTGAGCAGGAAGCCGGCGAAGCGCCGGTCGGACAGCAGCCGTCGCATCGCGCGCAGGGCCTCGCCGGTGCCGCCCGCGTGCCGGCCGCCGGCGGGCAGCGTCTCGGGGAGCCGGAACCACACCAGGGCGACCAGCAGCAGCCCCACCGCCGTGAGCAGCGCGAACACGCCCCGCCAGTCCGTCGTGCGCAGGATCTGCGCGCCGATCAGCGGCGCCACCACCGGCGCCACCCCGGAGACCAGCATCAGGGTGGAGAAGAAGCGGGCCATCGCCACGCCGTCGTACAGATCCCGTACGACGGCCCGCGCGATCACGATCCCGGCCGCGCCCGCGAGCCCCTGCACCAGCCGGAACGCCACCAGCGCCTCGACGGTCGGAGCCAGGGCGCACAGCGCGGTCGCCACGACGTAGACCGCGAGCCCGGCGAGCAGGGGCCGCCTGCGCCCCCACCGGTCGCTCATCGGGCCGACCACCAGCTGGCCCAGGGCCATGCCGGCCAGGCACGCGGTGAGCGTGAGCTGCACCGTCGCCGCGGGCGCGTGCAGCGTGCGGGTCACCTCCGGCAGCGCCGGGAGGTACAGGTCCATCGACAGCGGGGGAGTGGCGGTCAGCCCGCCCAGGACCAGCGTGACGAGCAGCCCGGTCGTGCGCCGCTCGCGTGGCGGCGCGGGGACGAGCGCCTGCGGCGCTTCGGGTACGGCCCCACCCTCCGGCATACGGTTGCCCCTCCCTCTGCGACGTCCCGGCCACCTATGCTCTCAGCTCGAACACACCGACGGGACGGCACGAGGGCGGGGCAGGGTATGACGACGGACACGGTGCGGTGGGGGATCCTGGCGACCGGCGGCATAGCCGGCGCGTTCACGGCGGACCTGATCGACCTGCCCGACGCCGAGGTCGTCGCGGTCGCCTCGCGCACCGAGGTCTCCGCCAAGGCGTTCGCCGAACGGTTCGGCATCCCGCGGGCCTACGGCGACTGGGCCGCCCTCGCCGCCGACGAGGACATCGATGTCGTCTACGTGGCCACCCCGCACGCCGCCCACCGCACCGCCGCGGGCCTGTGCCTGGAGGCCGGGCGCAACGTGCTGTGCGAGAAGGCGTTCACGCTGAACGCGGGCGAGGCCGAGGAGCTCGTCGCGCTGGCCCGCCGGAACGACCGCTTCCTCATGGAGGCGATGTGGATGTACTGCAACCCGGTCATCCGCCGTCTCAAGGCCCTCGTCGACGACGGCGCGATCGGCGAGGTCCGCACCGTGCAGGCCGACTTCGGCCTCGAGGGGCCCTTCCCGCCCTCGCACCGGCTGCGCGACCCCGCCCAGGGCGGCGGCGCCCTCCTCGACCTGGGCGTCTACCCCGTCTCCTTCGCCCACCTGCTGCTCGGCGAGCCCTCGGGCGTCGCCGCCCAGGCCGTCCTGTCCGCCGAGGGCGTCGACCTCCAGACGGCGCTGGCGCTGTCCTGGGACTCCGGTGCGCTCGCCGCGCTGCACTGCTCGATCTCCGGCGGGACCGGCACCACCGCCTCCGTCACCGGCTCGCGCGGCCGCATCGACATCCCGTCCGGCTTCTTCCACCCCGACCGGCTGGTGCTGCACCGGGCCGGCCGCGACCCGCAGGAGTTCACCGCCGACCCGGCCGACGGGCCGCGTACGACGTTCCGGCACGAGGCGCGCGAGGTCATGCGCGCGCTGCGGGCCGGCGAGACCGAGTCGCCGCTGGCCCCGCTCGACGGGAGCCTCGCGGTCATGCGGACCCTGGACGCGGTCCGCGCACGGATCGGCGTCCGCTACCCCCAGGAAAGCCGGTAGGAGCGGGGCCCGCACGTGCGGGCGGCCGCCCGTGGGCGGGACGACCGTGCGCGCGACGGGCCGGTCCCGCACTCGGGCCGGTCCCGCACTCGGGCCGGTCCCGCACTCGGGCCGGTCCGGGACACGGGCCGTTCGCGAGACGGGCCGTCTCACGGCCTTGGTACCGTCGGGGGCATGGTCACCCAGCCCGGCAAACCGGTCCCCGACACGAGCCGTCGCAGCGAGCGGTCCCGACGCGCCATCTACGACGCGGCCCTCGCCCTGGTCGCGGAGATCGGCTACCCCAGGACCACGATCGAGGGCATCGCCGCCCGCGCGGGCGTCGGCAAGCAGACCATCTACCGCTGGTGGGGGTCGAAGGCCGACGTGCTGCTCGAAGCGTTCCTGGACCTCGGCGACCAGGCCGCCCGGGAGGCCGGCGGGAGCGAGCGCGAGCCCTACGCCATCCCCGACACCGGCGATCTCGCCGCCGACGTCAAAGCCGTCCTGCGGGCCACTGTCGACCAGCTGAAGGACCCCCGCTTCGACGCTCCCTCGCGGGCGCTGGCCGCCGAGGGCGTCGTCAACGAGCAGGTGGGCCGCGCGTTCACGGCACGTCTGCTGGAACCGTCCATCCAGCTGTACGTCGACCGGCTGCGCTCCGCCCAGCGGGCCGGACAGGTCCGCGCCGACCTCGACCCGCGCATCGCCCTGGAGTTCTTCATCTCCCCGCTGGCCCAGCGCTGGCTCCAGTACACGGGCCCGATCACCTACGAGTACACCGACGCCCTGGTCGACTACGCGCTCCACGGCCTCGCGCCCCGGTGACCGAAGGGACTGCGGGGCGACATCAGCCACTCTGGCCCCACCCGTCCCACCTGCCCCGATTCACGGCTAGGGCCCCCCGATGCGCCGGATGATGCGACGATAGGGCATGCTGTCCGCACCAGCGAGGCGAGGGGACAGATGAGCGCGGAGTTCGACGGCCGGACCGGGCTGTGGGGAAGACTTACGGAGTGGCTGCGCCCGAGCGGCCCGACCGAAGCCGCCGACGGCGGCGACCGTGAGGCCCTGCTGCTGGCCGCCGCCGAAGCCGGGCTGCCGCTGGCGCCCGCCGCGCATCCGGCCCCCGGCTACGGCTGTTCCTGCGACCGGGTCGGCTGTCCGACCCCCGCCCGCCACCCGGTGTCCTTCGCCTGGCAGACGCAGTCCACGACCGACCGCGCCCAGGTCGAACGCTGGGCCCGGCACCAGCCGCAGGCCAACTTCATCACCGCCACCGGCACCACGCACGACGTCCTCGACGTGCCCCTGGAAGCCGGCCGCGAAGCCCTGGAGCGGCTGCTCGGCGCAGGCGTCTCCGTCGGCCCGGTGGCTGAGAGCGACGACGGCCGCCTGCTGTTCTTCACCCTCACCCGCGGCACCCCCGAGGACGAGGACGAGTGGTGGCCGTGCGAGCTGGACTGCCGCCCCGAGACCATGGACGAGCATCCCGGCCTGCGCTGGCACTGCCGCGGCTCCTACGTCCTCGTGCCGCCCGCCCGCCTCACCGGCGACGACGACCGGACCGTGCACTGGCTGCGAGGCCCGGAGCACGCGCTGCCCGACCCGCTGACCCTCCTGGAGACCCTCACCGACGCCTGCGCCCGCCACACCGGCCAGGACCAGGAACACCCGACGGGGGCGTGGCCGCAGCACCGGTGACCGCGCGGCCCGCGGCCCCGGGCCGCGGCGCGACCGGCCGTGAGCAGGCCGCCCTCACTCGCCCTTGGCGCCCGTGAAACCCTCCAGGCGGCTCAGCACCGACACCTTGCCGCGCTTCGTCCCCTTCGCGGGGCTCAGGGCGACGTCGGCGGCGACGAACTCCATCGTCAGCGTCTGCTTGATCTCGCCGGTCGTCAGCGCCCGCACGTCCGCGTTCGGGGTGGGGACCGCGGCGCCCGCGGCGGCCGTCTGCCTGGTGAAGTGGTGCGTGGTGAAGAAGACCAGCGCTCCGCCGTCCGCGGTGCGCAGCGCCAGCGGCGCGTACGCGCCCTCGGTCAGCGGCTGGTCGAGGTACTGCGTGGCCAGGCCCGGCTTGGTGGCGTTCTTCGCCCGCGAGGCGCGCAGCGCGCTCGTGTGGTCGCCGTCGGCGAAGGCGCCCCGGCCGCTCTGAAGATAGGCCGTGTAGTCCTTGCTCAGGTCCGCGGGGGGCAGGGCGAGCTCGGCGGTGTCGGCGGGCACGGCCTCGGCCCACCCGTCCTCGTCCTTCTTGAACGCCGGCACCGCGCCCGGCGCCATCAGCGTCAGGTACGTGGCCTGCCATGGCCGTTGCCGCCCCTCGCGGGTGAACACCAGCAGCCAGCGCGCGTCGCCGCCCTTGTTGCCCCGGGCGTCGGCGACGAACCAGCGCGGCCAGCCCGCCTTCTCGGGGATGGTGTACTTCACGTCGGACAACACCAGGGGCGTGTGCTGCGCGTTGCCCTTCGGGCTGGTGAGGTGGCCGGCCTTCAGCCGCGCCGCGTCGATGACCGCGAGGGCGCCGGCGGTGTGCTCGGCGTCCAGCGAACTGTCGTACGCCGCGTCCGCCTTGTTGTACGCGGCGGTGAACTGCCGCACGGCCTTGACGGCCTCGCCCCGTGTGGCCGACGGGAGCACTTCCCGCTCGCCGTGGACCACCACGCAGCCGCTCGTCGTCATCGAGAGGGCGACCAGCGAGGCCGCCGCGAGGGCGTAGCGCTCACGCCCGCGGAGTCGTCGACGCTTGCGAACCCCGGTCCTCAGGCTGCGTTCCCTGGTCATCAGGCGACTTCACCTTCCCCTTCCCGGAGGCGAACCCTACCGGGGCGAGGAACAGCGCGAGCGTCGGGACCAGGTAGAGCAGCCACACCGTGACCTGGAGAACCGTCGGATCGGGCTGGAAGTTGAACACGCCCTTCAGCAGCGTGCCGTACCAGCTGTCCGGCGGGATCGTGTCGCTGATGTCGAACGCCTTGTCCGTCAGGCCCGCGATCCAGTCGGCCTCCTGGAGGTCGTGGACGCCGTACGCCAGCACGCCCGCGGCCACCACGACGAGCATGCCGCCCGTCCAGGTGAAGAACTTCGCCAGGTTGATCCGCAGCGCCCCGCGGTAGAACAGCCAGCCCAGCAGGACGGCCGTCGCCAGACCCAGAGCCGCGCCGATCAGCGGGCGCGGGGTGCCGTCGCCGGCCGCGTGCACCGACGTCCACACGAACAGGGCCGTCTCCAGGCCCTCCCGGCCGACCGCGAGGAACGCGGTGGCCACCAGCGCGCCGGTGCCGATCGCGAGGGCGGCGTCCAGCTTGTCGTGCAGCTCCGACTTCAGGTGCCGGGCGGTGCGCCGCATCCAGAACACCATCCACGTCACCAGCGCGACCGCGACGATCGACAGGGAGCCGCCGAGCGCCTCCTGCGCCTTGAACGTCAGCTCCTGCGAACCGAATTCGAGGACGCAGCCGAAGCCCATCGCGATGACCACCGCGATGGCGATGCCGGTCCACACCGGCTTCAGCGCGTCGCGGCGGCCGGTCTTCACCAGGTAGGCGATGAGGATGCAGACGACGAGGGAGGCCTCCAGGCCCTCGCGCAGTCCGATCAGGTAGTTGGAGAACACGGGCTACGCCTCCTCGGAGAACAGCGTCCGGCCCCACCAGTCGTCCTTGTCGCGGACGCCCGGCGGGACGGCGAAGACGGCCGAACCCACATGCTGGATGTACTCGTTGAGCGCGTCGGTGGCGAGGTTGCGCTGGATGCGGACGAACCCGTTGCCCACGTCGCGCATGTAGGCGAGGAAGAACAGCCCCGCCTCCAGCCGCCCCAGACCGTCGGTGCCGTCGGTGAAGGAGTAGCCGCGGCGCAGGATCGTCGACCCGTGGTTGGCGTCGGGGTGCGCGAGCCGCACGTGCGCGTCGGGCTTCATCGCCTTCAGGAACGGCTCGTCGCGCTCCTTGGCCTTGCCCACCGGAGCGCCCTCGCCCTTGTCACGGCCGAAGATGTCCTCCTGCTCCTGCAAGGGGGTGCGGTCCCAGGTCTCGATGTGCATGCGGATGCGGCGGGCGACGAGATAGGAACCGCCCACCATCCAGGACGACTTCGCGTCGACGTCCTTGTCGCCGACCCACACGAACTTCTTCAGCCGGTCCGTCTCCGTGCCGGCGATGTTGCGCGTGCCGTCCTTGAAGCCCATCAGGTTGCGGGGGGTCTGCGCGTCGGGCGTGGTGGAGGAGGTCTTGCCGAAGCCCAGCTGCGACCAGCGGATGACGACCTTGCCCATGCCGATGCGGGCCAGGTTGCGGATGGCGTGCACGGCGACCTGCGGGTCGTCGGCGCACGCCTGCACGCACAGGTCGCCGTTGCTGCGGGCCGGGTCCAGGGCGTCCCCGGCGAACGTGGGCAGGTCGACGAGCGCGTCGGGCCGCCGGTCGGCGAGGTCGAACTTCTTGAACAGCGAGGGCCCGAACCCGACCGTCAGGGTCAGCCGGGACGGCTTGAGCCCCAGCGCCTCGCCGGTGTCGTCCGGCGGGGCCTCCGGGAGACCGCCGAAGGCGCCGTCGCCGACCGCCTTCCCGGCCGTCATCCGGCGGGCCGCCTGCGTCCAGTCCTTCAGCAGCTGGACGAACTCGGCGCGGTCCGTGGTCGTCACGTCGAACGCGGCGAAGTGCAGCCGGTCCTGCACGGGCGTGGCGATGCCCGCCTGGTTCGCGCCGTGGAACTCGACGGCGCCGCCCGTGTCGGCGCCGGCCGGGTCGACGTCGTTGCCGGTGCGGGTCATCGCGACCGCGCCGCCGGCCGCGGCGGCGCCGAGCGCGAGCCCGGCCCCGCCCCAGCCGATCAGCGACCGCCGCGACGGACTGCTGGCCCTGGTCTCCGACTCCGTCATGTTCTGATGCCCCTCGGTTACTTGGCGACGGCGGCGGCGAGCTTGGACAAGGGCTCGGCGAGCGCGTTGACCGCGTCCGACAGCTCCTTGCGGCCGGCGGCGCCGACCTTGTCGTAGGAGGTGAACTCGTACGACGTCGCGTTCGGGCGGTACTTGTCCAGCAGCGCGTCGAGCGCCGCGAACTGCTTGTCCAGCTCGGTGACCAGGGCCGCGTCGTTCTCCTTGGCGACCGGCTCGAGCAGCTTGTAGGACTGCTGCGCGCCCTCGACGTTGGCCTTGAAGTCAACCAGGTCGGTGTGCGAGTAGCGCTCCTCCTCGCCGGTGACCTTGCCGGTGGCGACCTCGTCGAGGAGTTCCTTGGCGCCGTTGGCCATGGAGGTCGGGGTGATCACGGCCTTGCCGACCCGCTTCTGCCAGTCGGTGAGGTCGGTGACGAGCTGGTCGGCGAGGGTCTTCTCCTCGGCGCCGATCTTCTTGTCCTGCCAGAGAGCCTTCTCCAGCCGGTGCCAGCCGGTCCACTTCTGGCCGCTCTCCAGGCCGTCGGCGCGCACGTCGACCAGCGGGTCGATGTCGCCGAAGGACTCGGCGACCGGCTCGGTGCGCTCCCAGCCGATGCGCGAGGGCGCGTAGGCCTTCTTCGCGGCCTCCAGGTCGCCGTCCTTGATCGCCTTCACGAAGGTCGCGACCTTGGGCAGCGTCTCGTCGGCCTGCGTCTGCGCGTAGGAGCGGTAGTCGGCCACGGCCTTGTCCAGGCGGGGGTCGCGCTTGGTGACGGAGCCGCCGGTGACCTTGAGGGTCTGGCGGATGCCGTCGCCCTTCATGCCCGGCTTGCAGGCGATGCGGTACTCGCCGGCCTTCACCTCGGCGGTGACGCGCTGCTTGGTGCCGGGGCCGATGTTCTCCCGCTCGCTGACGATCCGGTCGTCGGGGAAGAGCAGGTAGACCTCGGTGACCTTGGAGCCCTTGTTCTCGACGGCGAGCTCGACGTGTCCGGCGGCGATCTCCTTCTTGGAGGTCTCGCACGTGGAGTCGGTGGCGGTCACGCCGATGACCCGGTCGCCGTCCTTCGCGTCGCTCTTGGAGGTGCAGCCGGTGACGGCGGTCAGAGCCGTGACGGCGGCTACGGCGGTGACGACGGACAGTCTGGCGGCTCGCATTCGGGCTCCCAGCGGTGGCTGAAAAATCGCGTGACAGGGCTCACGCGGATTGGTGAGGCTCGCCTAACTTATCCAAGGCTTACCTGCGTAATACCCGTCGAGGCCGTGATTCACCTCTCATAGACGCTGTAAGAGCACGAGCGGATCACGGCATGCCAAAGCGGACGTCAATGACAAGTCAAAGGAGATTCAAAGATTCCGCTTTTCCCGGCGCGCCCGCCGCACGGCCGGACCAGCCGTCCCGGACGGAAGCGGCGCCCGGACGGTGCTTCAATTCCCCGGTGACTGATTACGACGTGCTCCGCGTCTTCTGCGCGCCGAACGGCGGCTACGGGAACGAACTGGGCGTGGTCCGCGAAGGCTCGGTGCTTCCCGACCGCGAGGACCGCCAGGACCTCGCGGCGAAACTCGGCTTCAGCGAGACGGTGTTCGTCGACGACCCCGAGCGCGGGGTCATCGACATCTTCACCCCCAGCCTCCGGCTGCCCTTCGCCGGACATCCGTGCGTGGGCGTCGCCTGGCTGCTCGACGTGCCCGAGCTCGTCACCCCGGCCGGCGTCGTGGGCACCCGCCTCGACGGCGAGTTCACCTGGATCGAGGCGCGCGCCGAATGGGCCCCGCCGCGCACCCTGCGCCAGTACGCGACGGCCGCCGAGGTCGACGACCTCCCCGTGCCGCCCAAGGGCGAATGGGTCTACGCCTGGGCCTGGGAGGACGAGCCCGCCGGCCGGATCCGCGCCCGCGCCTTCCCGGGCCGTGACGACGGCGTCGACGAGGACGAGGCCACCGGCGCGGCGGCCCTCCTGCTCACCGACCGGCTCGGACGCGCCCTGAACATCACGCAGGGCGCGGGCTCCCAGATCCTGACGGCCCCGCAACCGCACGGCTGGGTCGAGATCGGCGGCCGGGTCTTCCTGGAGCGCTGAGCCCTCCGGGCTAGGCCCTGGGGTCCGTACGGGTGGAGTGGTGTGTGCGGCGGGAGGGGAGCGGGGACCTCTGGGCGTGACCACTCGCCCCGTGAGAGGAACACCATGCGTATCCGTTCAGTCCTGGCCGCGACCGTCCTGGGCATCGCTCTCGCCGCCGCCGGCGCCACGACCGCCACCGCCGACGAGGGCCCCCGCCAGCACCACCACTTCGGCGGGGACGAGGGTGTCTGCAGCCCGTACATCGGCGCCGTCGACACGGTGTCGGCGGACATCTTCTGGGCCGGCAAGCACTGCGACCGGTTCTGATCCGATCCGGCGCCGGGCCCCTCGCGGTGAAGCGGGGGGCCCGGCCCGTGCGCGACGAAGGCCCGCTCTCCCGGGAGAGCGGGCCTTCGTCGCGCACGCGTCACGGCAGGGTGAGGATCTCCGCGCCGCTCTCCGTCACCACCAGGGTGTGCTCGAACTGGGCCGTGCGCCGGCGGTCCTTGGTCACCACGGTCCAGCCGTCGTCCCACATGTCGTAGTCGTGCGTGCCGAGCGTCAGCATCGGCTCGATGGTGAACGTCATCCCCGGCTGCATGACCGTCGTCGCGTGCGGGCTGTCGTAGTGCGGGATGATCAGCCCCGAGTGGAACGACGAGTTGATGCCGTGCCCGGTGAAGTCCCGCACCACCCCGTACCCGAACCGCTTGGCGTACGACTCGATGACCCGGCCGATGACGTTGATCTGCCGGCCGGGCCGGACCGCCTTGATCGCCCGCTCCAGGGACTCCCGGGTCCGCTCCACCAGCAGCCGCGACTCCTCGTCGACGTCACCGACCAGGTAGGTCGCGTTGTTGTCGCCGTGCACCCCGCCGATGTACGCCGTCACGTCCAGGTTGACGATGTCGCCGTCCCGCAGGACCGTCGAGTCCGGGATGCCGTGGCAGATGACCTCGTTGACGCTCGTGCACAGCGACTTCGGGAAGCCGCGGTAGCCCAGCGTCGACGGGTAGGCGCCGTGGTCGCACATGTACGCGTGCGCCACCCGGTCCAGCTCGTCGGTGGTGACCCCCGGCGAGATCAGCTTCGCGGCCTCCGCCATCGCCTGCGCGGCGATCCGGCCGGCCCGGCGCATCGCCTCGATCGTCTCGGGCGTCTGCACCTCCGGACCGGTGTAGGGCGTCGGAGCCGGCTTGCCCACGTACTCGGGGCGGCGGATGTTTCCGGGCACGGAACGGATGGGGGACAGCTCCCCCGGAACGAGCAGCGACTGGCCAGACATGCCGGTGAGTCTAACGAGCGGCCATGGGGGAACATGACGATGGCGAGAGGAGCCGTCATGTCCCTGTTCAAGAAGCGGACCGCCGGGAAGCCGGGCGAGTGGTACTACTGCCTGGAGCACAAGAAGGTCGAGGAAGGGCCCGAGTGCCCGGCCAAGGACCGGTTCGGCCCGTACACCACCCGTACGGAGGCCGAGCACGCCATGGAGAGCGCCCGCGAACGCAACCTCCAGTGGGAGAACGACCCCAAGTGGCACGACGCCCCCACGGGCGGCGCCACGAGCGCGGGCGACGAGGACTGACCGGCCCGGCGGTCAGCCCTCCAGGGCGGGCGCGGCCGCCGACCGCCGGGCCCGCACCCGCGCCGCGTGCTCGTCCGTGCGCGCGTCGTACCGCATCAGCCCCGGCAGGCACAGCGCCAGCACCCCGACCGCGCCCACGCACAGCGCCCCGCCCGACCAGACCGACGTGCGCACCCCCAGCCAGGCCGCGAAGCCTCCGCTGCGCACCTGGCCGACCGTCGGCCCCACCGAATAGGACAACAACTCGATCCCGGCGAGCCGCCCGCGCAGCTCGTCCGGGATCGTCTGGTTCCACATGATCCCGCGGAAGACGCCGCTGACCATGTCGAAGCCGCCCGCCAGCGCCAGGCAGAGCAGCACCAGCCAGACGTTCCCGACGAGCCCCGCCGCGGTGATCGCCCCGCCCCACAGGGCCGCCGACAGCACCACCATCCGCCCGTGCCGGTGCACCCGCGCCGTCCAGCCGCCGGTCAGGCTCACCACCAGCGCCCCGGCCGGCGCCGACGCGTACATCAGGCCGAGCGACCACCGGGCGTCCAGCTCGTCCGCGAGGAACGGCAGCACGGCGAGCGGCATCGCGAGGAACATCGCGGCCAGGTCGACGGCGTACGTGCCGAGCAGCTCCTTGCGGCTCCAGGCGTACCGGGCCCCCTCGGCGATCGCCCGCAGGGAGGGCTTCGCGGCCTCACGGGCGGCCGGGGAGGCCGCGATGCGCACGACGAGCGCCAGCGAGACGACGAAGGTCAGCAGGTCGGCGGCGTAGGCCCAGCCCAGCCCCGCGTAGGCGACGACGACGCCCGCGAGGGCCGGGCCCGCCACCCCGCCCACGGTCCACCGCAGGGCGTTCAGCGAGGCGGCCGCCGGCAGGTGTTCATGGGCCACGATCCGCGGCCACAACGAGTCCAGCGCGGGCCGCTGCACGGAGACCAGCGCCGAGGACAGCGCGGCCACCAGATACAGGGGCCACACCGCGGGGCCGGGCAACACCGCGTTGACCAGCAGCACCGCGCTCAGCACACCCTGCCCGGCCTCCGTCCACAGAATGAGCCCGCGCTTGTCCCACGCGTCCGCCAGGGCGCCGCCGTACAGCCCGAACACCACGAGCGGCACCAGCTCCACCGCGCCGATCGCCCCGACGGCGGCGGCCGACCCCGTCAGCTCCTTCACCTGCACCGGCAGCGCGACGAAGGTGAGGAAGCTGCCGAACGTCGACACCGTGCCCGCCACCCACAGCCGCCGGAAGTCCCGCGAGGCCCGCCACGGGGCGAGGTCCGGGAGCAGCCGCCGCAGGCCCGAAGGGGTGCGCGGCGGCGGGGGAGCGGTGCAGGCGTCGGAGTCGGTCACGAGAGGTCATGGTCGGCCGCCCCCACCGGCGCGGACAACCGCTTTTCCGGCGGCCGCGCGCCTCACCAGGGCGCAGGCGGCGGCGCCGTCAGGCGCTCGGCGAGGCGGGAGAGGCGGTCGGCCAGGCGGCGGCGGCCCCGCGGCGGCGGAAGCGTCTCGCCGGCCGCCGCGCTCACCAGGTGCTGCACGGTGTCCAGGTCCAGCTCGGAGCCGTCCGGCACCGCCAGCGTCTCGTGCGCCAGCGCCGTCAGGTCCGCCTCCACGGGACCGAGGGCGAGCACGGTGACCCCCGCCCGGCGGGCGTCCGCCACCCGTTCGAGTAGCGGCGCGTCCGCCGACGGCGACGCCACCAGCAGCGTCTCTCCCCGCCGCGCCGCCTCGATGCGGCCCGGGCCCACCGCGAGATGCGCCGGGTCGCCGGGACGCGGGTCGTGGCGCACCAGCGTCGGCGCCAGCTCCGGAGTGCCCGACCAGGCCGCCTCGTCCACCAGGTGCGCCGCGAGATGCCAGGGCTCGTACTCCGCCGTGCCCGCCAGCAGCAGGCCGCCCCCGTGCGACACGACCGATCCCCGCAGCACCCCGGCGAACCTCCGGGTGGCCCCGAGCCACTCGGTCCCCGCGAGCACCTCGCGCAGCAGCGCGACCCGTACGGCGTCCATGCGCCCGCATGCTGCCGCACCCGGACGCCCCCGGCACCGGGTTCGCCGCCCGTTCACCCGACATGGGGAAGGGCCGCCCGACGCGCCCACGTAAAGTCGGCCCATGACCTCTACCGACAGTGCCCACCCCACTCCCGGAAACGCTTCGGCGAAGGCCCCCGCCAAGGACCCCTGGGACCTTCCGGACGTGTCCGGCCTGGTCGTCGGCGTGCTCGGCGGCACCGGCCCGCAGGGCAAGGGCCTCGCCTACCGCCTCGCCAAGGCCGGCCAGAAGGTGATCATCGGCTCGCGCGCCGCCGACCGCGCCCTGGCCGCCGCCGAGGAGCTCGGACACGGCGTCGAGGGCGCCGACAACGCCGAGACCGCGCGCCGCAGCGACATCGTGATCGTCGCCGTCCCGTGGGACGGGCACGGCAAGACGCTGGAGTCGCTGCGCGAGGAGCTGGCCGGCAAGCTCGTCGTCGACTGCGTCAACCCGCTCGGCTTCGACAAGAAGGGCGCGTACGCCCTCAAGCCGCAGGAGGGCAGCGCGGCGGAGCAGGCCGCGGCCCTGCTGCCGGACTCGCGCGTCGCCGCCGCCTTCCACCACCTGTCGGCCGTCCTGCTCCAGGACCCGCAGATCGACGAGATCGACACCGACGTGATGGTGCTGGGCGAGGAGCGGGCCGACGTCGAGATCGTGCAGGCGCTGGCCGGCCGCATCCCCGGCATGCGCGGCGTCTTCGCGGGCCGGCTGCGCAACGCCCACCAGGTGGAGTCCCTGGTCGCCAACCTGATCTCGGTCAACCGCCGCTACAAGGCCCACGCCGGGCTGCGCGTCACCGACGTCTGAGCGGATGGGGGACACTGGACGCCGAAGCAGTGTCCCCCGACAGGAGCCGACCGTCATGCCCGCCGTGCCCCCGCCCAGCCCGACCCGGCGACTCGCCCTCTACAGCCTCGTCGTCTGCGTCCTCGCCGTGGCCGCGGCGGTCGTCTCCTTCGTCCGGGGCAGCTACCTGGGCATCGTGTGGGTGCTGCTCGCGGGCCTGTCGTCCAACATGACCTGGTACTACCTGAAGCGGGACAAGGCGCGCGGGGACCGGACGCGCGCCGCCGGCTGACCGGATCAGCGGCCGACCGAGCAGAACTCGTTCGTGCCCTGCCAGAAGCGGTAGAGCGACTGACCGCAGTACGTGTCCAGGTCGCTGATGCCGAGGCCGCGCAGCAGCGCGTCGACCACGTCGAAGAAGGCGCCGTTCACCGACGGCACCCACAGCAGGGCGAACACGAACAGCAGGCCGAACGGCGCGAACGGTTCGACCTGCCGCTTCACGTTGTACGACAGCCAGGGCTCGATGACCCCGTAGCCGTCCAGACCCGGCACCGGCAGGAAGTTCAGGATCGCCGCCGTCACCTGGAGCAGGGCGAGGAAGCCGAGGGCGAAGCGGAAGTCGGCCGGCACCCCGTCCAGCGCGTGCAGCCAGAACGGGGCCGTGCACACCACCGCGAACAGCACGTTCGTCAGCGGCCCCGCCGCCGAGATCAGGCTGTGCCGCCACCGGCCCCGGATCCGGTCGCGCTCGATGAACACCGCGCCGCCCGGCAGACCGATGCCGCCCATGATCACGAACAGCACCGGCAGCACGATGCTGAGCAGGGCGTGCGTGTACTTGAGCGGGTTGAGGGTGAGATAGCCCTTCGCGCCCACCGAGATGTCCCCGCTGTGCAGGGCGGTCCGCGCGTGCGCGTACTCGTGCAGGCACAGGGACACGATCCAGGCCGCCGTGACGAACAGGAACACCGCGACGCCGGGCTGCTCGGCGAAGCCCGCCCAGGTCGCCCAGCCGGTGACCGCCGTGACGGCCAGGATGCCGACGAAGACCGGACTGATCCTCCGGTCGCCGTGGCGGGTGGTGGCGGTCGTCATGGGTCCCCCTGGGGTCGTACGCACGTGTGGAACGGCCCGACCGTACCGGGCACACCGGGGAAACGTCTCATGCCGGGCCCCGGATTCCGCGCGGAGCGGGCGGTTCACGGGGGCCGGCGCACGCGTCCGCCGCCACTCCGGCGAACCCCGTGACCGCCGCAGACCGCGCCGGGGACAATGAACCCCGTGCGCTACCGCATCCTCGGCACCACCCAGGCACTCCGCCCCGACGGGACCACCGTCGCCGTCGGCGGGGCGCGGCTGCGCGCCCTGCTCACCGTGCTGGCGCTGCGGGCCGGGCGGACCGTCCCGGCGGGGCTGCTGACGGAGGAGGTGTGGGCCGGGGCCCCGCCCGCCGACGCGCCGGGCGCGTTGCAGGCGCTCGTCGGCCGGCTGCGCAAGGCCCTCGGGCCGGACGCCGTCCGCTCCGCCGAGGGCGGCTACCGGCTGGCGGCCGGCCCCGACGACGTCGACCTGCACCGTTTCGAGCGGCTGACCGGCGACGGGACGCGCGCCCTGGCCGACGGCGATCCCGCCAAGGCGGCCGCCCTGCTCGACGACGCTCTCGCGCTGTGGCACGGCCCGGCCCTCGCCGACCTGCCCGACCGCGCCGCCGAGGCGGCCCGCTGGGAGGCCCGCCGCCTGGACGCGACGCGCGCCCGGCACGGCGCCGCCCTCGCCCTCGGCCACGCCGGGCAGTCGCTGCCCGAGCTCACCGCCCTGTGCGACGCCCACCCGCTGGACGAGCCGCTCCAGGCGCTGCGGCTGCGCGCGCTGCGCGACGCGGGCCGCGCCGCCGAGGCGCTGGCCGCCTACGACGAGGTGCGCCGGCTGCTGGCGGACCGCCTCGGCGCCGACCCCGGCCCCGACCTGCGCACCCTGCACGCCGAACTGCTCGCCCCGCGGCCCGCGTCGCGCAGCGCGCGCAGCCGCAGCGCCTGGAGCGGCTCGTTCAGCGGGTGGGCGTCGCACAGGGCGGTGAGCTCGGGCAGCGACTGCCCGGCGTGGCCGAGGGCGA
>NZ_JAHHIT010000172.1 GCF_024539675.1 Streptomyces hilarionis
AACCCGGAAGCTAAGCCTTACAGCGCCGATGGTACTGCAGGGGGGACCCTGTGGGAGAGTAGGACACCGCCGAACAATCATTCAAAGGGTTGGGATCTGAACTTCGGTTCGGGTCCCAACCCTTTTTTGTTTTCGGTCACTTGGCGTTCACGTTCCGGCTCCAGCATTCACGGCATGGGTACTGGCACGGGTGCTGCCGCAATGCTGAGGGCCGCCGGCGTCGGACGCGGTGACGAGGTCGTCGTGCCGGCCTTCGGGAACGTCGAGGTCGCGGGCGCGGTCGTGCTGGCCGGCGCGCAGCCGGTCTTCGCCGACGTCGATCCGCTGACGTACTGCCTCGACCCGGACGCCGTCCAAGCGGTCGTCACCGCGCGCACCGCGGCCGTCGTGGTCGTCCACCGTTTCGGGCGGCCCGCCGAGGTCGGGCGGTTGCGGGAAGCGGGGCGCCGACACGGGGTGCTGGTGGTGGAACAGGGGGAGTCCGAGACGCCGTACGACGAGATCGCGCAGCGTCGGGAGCGCGCCGCCTTCCTGGACGGGCGGTTGCGTGGGGTGCGCACGCCCGACGGCGGCGTCGGACACACCTACCAGCAGTACGTCGTGCGGGTCCCGGGGAACGGGCGGTCCGACCGGGACGCGTTCGCGAGGGCCCTGCGCAGCCGGGGGATCGAGTGCCGGGCCCCGGTGCGGACTCCGTCGCATCGCCTGCCGGAGTTCCGGCAGTGCGTCGCGCTTCCGGAGACCGAGCGGGCGGTCGACGAGACCCTCGAGCTGCCGGTGGACGCCTCGTTGACGAAACGGGACATGCAGCACATCGTGGCGGCCTGCAACGCCCTCGGCGGGCTGATGCGGGTGGCCTCGTGAACGGGTTTGGGAACACCGCCCTGTTCGGGGTATGATCTATTCCGTTGCCGCGAGGGAAACCTCGAAAAGTGACCAGCCCCCTTAGCTCAGTCGGCAGAGCGTCTCCATGGTAAGGAGAAGGTCAACGGTTCGATTCCGTTAGGGGGCTCGACGAAAAAGCCTCCGCCCTTTCGGGCGGGGGCTTTTCTCCTGTCCGGCGGCTTTCTCACGCCACGCGCATCGCCAGGATGGCCATGTCGTCGGAAGGGGCGTCGGATGCGAAGCGCTCCACGGCGCGCATGATGCGCGCGGCGACCGCGCCGGCCGTGAGCCCCGTGCAGGTGGTCAGAACGTCGGCCAGGCCGTCGTCGCCCAGCATGCGGGTGCCCTCGCGACGCTCGGTGACGCCGTCCGTGACGCAGAGCAGGACATCGCCCGGGTCGAGGGTGACCGACTGCTCGTAGAGCTCCAGGTCCTCCATGACGCCCAGCAGCGGCTGGGGTTCGGCGGCGGGCTCGACCGTGCCGTCCTGGCGGAGGCGCAGGGGCAGCGGGTGCCCGGCGCAGACCACCTTCAGCTGTGCGCTGCCGTCCTCCTGGGGGCGCATCTCGCCGTACAGGAGGGTGAGGAAGCGGCTGCGCGCGCCCTCGTCGAGGATGGCCGAGTTCAGGCGTTCCAGCACCGCAGGGCCGCTGAGGCCCTCGCGCGCAAGGAGCCTGAGGGCGTGTCGGGCCAGCCCCGTCACCGCGGCGGCGTTCGGGCCGGTGCCGCAGACGTCGCCGATGGCGAAGCCGTACGCGCCGTCGCTGATCGGGAAGACGTCGTAGAAGTCGCCGCCGACCTCGTTGCCCTCGCCGGCCGCGCGGTAGATGACCTCGACCTCGACGCCGTCGATGGCGGGAAGCTCCGGGGGCAGGAGGCTGCGCTGGAGGGCCTGGCTGATGGCCGTGCGCTCGGAGTACAGGCGGGCGTTGTCCAGGGCGAGGGCGGCTCTGCGGCTCAGGTCCTCGGCCAGCTCGAGGATCTCCTGGCGGAAGTGCTCGTCGGTGGGCTTGCCGAGGGTCAGCATGCCGATCACGCGGTTGCGGGCCACCAGGGGGAGCACGACGGTCTCGCCGCCGACCGCGGAGGCCGTGGCGAGCGTCGGGCCGATGCCGGAGGCCACCTGGTGGGTGGGGCCGCCAGTCAGGCCCAGGCTGCGCATGGAGCTGCGCAGGGCCGCGTCGTGCGCGGCCTCGGCGGGGGCCGCCCAGACCCGCGCGCCGGGGGTGGGGACCGGGTCCGGGGGCGGCACCTTGGAGAGCAACGACTTGATGCCGTCGATGAGTTCCTCGTCCTCGTGCAGGACGTACGACAGGTAGGGCTCGGACGCCTGGTCGGCGATCGTGTAGACCGCGCACCAGGTGGCCAGCGTCGGGACCGTCATCTGGGCCATCAGGGCCAGGGTCTGGTCGCGGTCCAGGGTGCCGGCGAGGAGGTCGGAGGCCTCGACGAGGAAGCTGAGCGAGCCTCGGCGCAGGCGCTCCAGCTCGCCCAGGCGGGCGGACTCCACGGCCAGCGCGATGCGGTCGGCCGCGAACTGAAGGCGCAGCGCCTCCTCGTTGGAGTAGCGGCCCGCGGCTTCCGCGGCCACGCCGAGGGATCCCGTGAGGCGGCCCTCGACCTTCAGCGGGACGGTGACCACGGAGCGCATGCCCGTGCCGCTCAGCAGGGGGACGGCGCCGGGCACGGCCAGCAGG
Organism: Streptomyces hilarionis; assembly: GCF_024539675.1. Lineage (GTDB taxonomy): Bacteria > Actinomycetota > Actinomycetes > Streptomycetales > Streptomycetaceae > Streptomyces > Streptomyces hilarionis. The sequence continues at coordinate 2,583 of NZ_JAHHIT010000172.1, forward strand.
TCCTCGTGGACGGCCGGCATCCTGGCGGAGCCGTAGCGGCCGGGGCCCGCCTCGACGGGCACGCGCGCGAAGCGCTGGCGGGCCGAGGGCAGGCCGGTGGAGGCGCGGACCTCCAGCTCCGTCTCGTCGTCGGTGGCCAGGAGGAGGAAGGCGGAGTCGGCGTCGAGCATGTCGCGGGCCCGCTCGACGGTGCGCTGGAGGAGGCCGTCGAGGTCGTCCGGCGCGGGGGAGCCGATGAACACCTCGAAGGGGTCCGTGCTCTGGCCGTCCGCGCCGGTGGTGGTGTCCGAGGCCGGCACGCGCAACGGCGTCTGCAACACCGCGCGTTCGTGGTCGCGCACGAGCAGGCAGACGGTGGAGGGCTCGCCGTCGGTGTCGCGGACGCGCAGGTGCGAGGCGTAGACGGGGGTGATGCGCCCGTTGGCGCCGCGGAGGCCGTAGCTGCCCTCCCAGCGGGAGAGTTGGAGGGCTTCCACGATGCCGGTGCTGGTGCCGGGGGTGTGCGGCCAGGCGGCGAGGTCGGTGAGGGGCTTGCCGGTGACCTGGTCGGCGGCGTAGCCGAAGAGTTCCTCGGCGTCCTCGTTCCAGGCGGAGATGGCGCCCGTGCGGTCGATCTGGACGACCGCGACGCGTACCCGGCTGTCGGCGAGCGGGAGGAGGTCGGCCGGGAGGGAGGGGCCGGCCGCGCGGGTGCCCACCGGGCGGTCGGGGAGGTCGAGCCGGAACCAGACCTGCTTGTGGGTCGGGGTGTACTCGACGCCCCAGCGGGCGGCGATGGCCGCGCACAGCTGGAGTCCGCGGCCGCCCTCGCGGTCGGGGCTGCCCATGGTGGCGAGGGAGCCCTGGAGGGGGATCTCGCGTTCGGGATACCGGTCGGCCACCTCGATGCGGACGCCGTCGTCGCTGCGCAGACACAGGACGTCGGCGTGGGTGCCGGCGTGGACGACCGCGTTGGTCACCAGTTCACTGGTGAGGACGACGGCGTCGTCGATGATGTCGGCGAAGCCCCAGCCCTGGAGGGTGTCGCGGACGAAGGACCGGGCGGTCGCCACCGATCGCCCGACGGGCTCGAAACTGGCGGCCGCGCGCGCGGTGATCACAGAACTCCTCGGCCTGTTGTCTGCGGACAGGGCTCCCCGGCCGGCCGGGTCGCGCCGCTGGTGGGGCGGGCGCGCGGCTGAGGGCCGGGGGTCCGGGGGGTGTCCCCCCGGGATCAGTCCGGTGGTCATGTGTGCGGCCGCCCCTCCGATGCCCGCTCGTGCCGGTGCCACCGCCCAGACCGTCGGACCGGTGTGGCTGGACAGCCGCATGCAAGGTTACTTACCTTCCGGGGCCCCGCGGATGCCGGTCACCGGTGTTTCCGCCCGAGCGTGTGCGGACCGTGTGCGAAGCTGCCGAACTGTTATGGCCTGGTTCGGCAAGGGTGAAACACTGGGCAAGCTTCTTGTGAAGGTCCGGGCGAAGTGAGTGTCGTCCTGGTTCAGGGGGCAGCAGCCCTCCGGGCTCGCCTGGTTCCATCGGGTGCGGCACCGGGCGGTACCAGGAACGGCGACGAGCAGCACCCAGGCACAGCGGTAACGGTCGACCCCTGCGGGAGGGACAAGTGGAGTCTGGCGCAGCGACGCGGGGCACTAAGACGCGCGCGAAAGGCGGACAGTCTCTGAGCAGGCCACGCACCCCACGCGGGGGCACCACGGTCGTCGACACGGCGGCTCTGGACCGTCTGCTCGTGGCGCTGGTGTCCATGCGGGACGGGAACTTCCGCAAGCGGCTCACGGTCTCCGGCGACGGCGTGATGTCGGAGATCGCCGCCGTGTTCAACGAGGTGGCGGACCGCAATCTGCACCTGACGGGCGAGCTGTCCCGGGTGCGGCGCATGGTGGGGCGGGAGGGGAAGCTCACCGAGAGGCTCGAGACGGGGGCCTGCGAGGGGTCGTGGGCGACCGCGATCGACAACTCGAACGCGCTGGTCGACGACCTCGTACGCCCGGTGTCCGAGGTCGGGCGGGTGCTGTCCGCGGTCGCCGAGGGCGATCTGTCGTCGCGGATGGAGCTGCGCACGCACACCCCGGAGGGGACCGGGCATCCGCTGCGCGGGGAGTTCCTGAAGGTCGGGCGGACGGTCAACAACCTCGTCGACCAGCTGTCGACGTTCACCGACGAGGTCACGCGCGTGGCCAGCGAGGTGGGCACCGAGGGCAAGCTGGGCGGTCAGGCCCAGGTGCGCGGCATGTCGGGTTCGTGGAAGGACCTCACGGAGTCCGTCAACACGATGGCGTACCGGCTGACGGCGCAGGTGCGCGACATCGCGCTGGTGACGACGGCGGTGGCCAAGGGCGATCTGTCACGGAAGGTGACGGTTCACGTCGAGGGCGAGATGCTCGAGCTGAAGAACACCGTCAACACGATGGTGGACCAGCTCTCCGCGTTCTCCTCCGAGGTGACCCGGGTGGCCCGCGAGGTGGGCACCGAGGGCATCCTCGGCGGCCAGGCGCAGGTGTCCGGCGTGGACGGGGTGTGGAAGGAGCTCACCGATTCGGTGAACACCATGGCCGGGAACCTGACGGCCCAGGTGCGCGGGATCGCGGAGGTGACGACGGCGGTCGCCAACGGCGACCTGTCGCAGAAGGTGACGGTGTCGGCGCGCGGCGAGGTCGCGCAGCTGGCGGACACGATCAACCAGATGACGGAGACGCTGCGGACCTTCGCCGACGAGGTCACGCGCGTGGCCAACGAGGTGGGCGCCGCGGGGCAGCTGGGCGGCCAGGCGAACGTGCCGGGCGCGGCCGGCACCTGGAAGGACCTGACGGACTCCGTCAACACGGTGTTCCGCAACCTGACGACGCAGGTGCGGGACATCGCGGCGGTGACGACGGCGGTGGCCAGCGGCGATCTGTCGCAGAAGGTCACGGTGGACGTGGCCGGCGAGATGCTGGAGCTGAAGAACACCGTCAACGGGATGGTCGACCAGCTGTCGGCGTTCGGCGCCGAGGTCACGCGGGTGGCGCGGGAGATCGGCGTCGAGGGCGAGCTGGGCGGTCAGGCGCAGGTGTCGGGCGCGGCCGGCACGTGGAAGGACCTGACGGACTCCGTCAACACGGCGTTCAGGAATCTCACCGGACAGGTGAGGAACATCGCGCAGGTCACCACGGCGGTGGCCAACGGCGACCTGTCGCAGAAGGTCACCGTGGACGTCTCCGGTGAGATGGCGCAGCTGAAGAACACCGTGAATACGATGGTGGACCAGCTGTCGTCGTTCGCCGACCAGGTCACGCGGATGGCCCGGGACGTGGGCACCGAGGGGCGCCTGGGCGGTCAGGCGCGGGTGGACGGCGTGTCGGGCACCTGGAAGGAGCTCACGGACTCCGTGAACTCCATGGCGGGGAACCTGACCTCGCAGGTGCGCAACATCGCCCAGGTGACGACGGCGGTGGCGCGGGGCGACCTGTCGCAGAAGATCGACGTGGACGCGCGCGGGGAGATCCTCGAGCTGAAGAACACCATCAACACGATGGTCGACCAGCTCTCCGCCTTCGCCGACCAGGTGACGCGGGTGGCGCGGGACGTGGGCACCGAGGGGCGCCTCGGCGGGCAGGCGCAGGTGCCCGGTGTGGCCGGTGTGTGGCGGGACCTGACGGACTCGGTGAACGGCATGGCGGGCAACCTCACCGCCCAGGTGCGCAACATCGCGCAGGTCGCGACCGCGGTGGCCCGCGGTGACCTCTCGCAGAAGATCACCGTGGACGCGCGCGGGGAGATCCTCGAGCTGAAGAACACGCTGAACACGATGGTGGACCAGCTGTCGTCGTTCGCCCAGGAGGTCACCCGGGTGGCCCGCGAGGTGGGCACGGAGGGGCAGCTGGGCGGTCAGGCCGAGGTGCAGGGGGTCTCCGGCACCTGGAAGGACCTCACGCAGTCCGTGAACTTCATGGCGAACAACCTGACCATCCAGGTGCGCCAGATCGCGGAGGTCACGACGGCGGTCGCCAAGGGCGACCTGTCGAAGAAGATCACGGTCGACGCCAAGGGCGAGATCCTGGAGCTCGTCACCACCGTCAACACGATGGTGGACCAGCTGTCGTCGTTCGCGGAGCAGGTGACCCGGGTGGCCCGTGAGGTGGGCACCGAGGGCATCCTGGGCGGCCAGGCGCACGTGCCGGGCGTCACGGGCATCTGGAAGGACCTCAGCGGCAACGTCAACCTGATGGCCAAGAACCTGACCATGCAGGTGCGCAACATCTCCCAGGTCGCGGCGGCCGTCGCCAACGGCGACCTGACGCGCCAGGTGACGATCGAGGCGCGCGGCGAGGTCCAGCAGCTGGCCGACACCTTCAACACCATGGTGAAGACGCTGAGCTCGTTCGCCGAGCAGGTCACCAAGGTGGCCCGCGAGGTGGGCACGGACGGCATCCTGGGCGGCCAGGCGCACGTGCCGGGTGTGGCGGGCACGTGGAAGGACCTCACCGACTCGGTGAACGGGATGGCGTCCAACCTGACCGGCCAGGTGCGCAACATCGCCATGGTCACGACGGCCATCGCCAAGGGCGACCTGACGAAGAAGATCGACATCGACGCGCGCGGGGAGATCCTCGAGCTGAAGACGACCATCAACACGATGGTCGACCAGCTGTCGTCGTTCGCCGAGGAGGTCACCCGGGTCGCCCGTGAGGTGGGTACCGAGGGGCAGCTGGGCGGTCAGGCACGCGTGCGTGACGTCGACGGCACCTGGCGCGACCTGACGGAGTCCGTGAACGAGATGGCCGGGAACCTGACGCGGCAGGTGCGTGCCATCGCGCGCGTGGCGACCGCGGTGACCCGGGGCGACCTGAACCTGAAGATCGACGTGGACGCGTCCGGGGAGATCCAGGAGCTCCAGGACTACATCAACAAGATGATCGCCAACCTGCGCGACACCACGATCGCGAACAAGGAGCAGGACTGGCTCAAGGGCAACCTCGCGCGCGTGTCGGCACTGATGCAGGGCCGTCGCGACCTCCAGGACGTGGCCTCGCTGATCATGAGCGAGCTGCCGCCGCTGGTGGCCGCGCAGCACGGCGCGTTCTTCCTGGCGATGCCGCCGGCGGACGGGGACGCGGATCTGTACGAGCTGCGGATGCTGGGCTCCTACGGCTACTCGATGGGGTCCATGCCGAGCTCGTTCCGGCCCGGTGAGGCGCTGGTGGGCACGGCCGCCGAGGAGAAGCGCACGATCCTCGTGGCGAACGCCCCGAGCGGCTACCTGAAGATCGCCTCGGGGCTCGGCGAGGCGCCGCCCGCGCAGGTGATCGTGCTGCCGGTGCTGTTCGAGGGCCAGGTGCTGGGCGTGATCGAGCTGGCGTCGTTCACGCCGTTCACGCAGATCCAGAAGGACTTCCTCAACCAGCTCGCGGAGATGATCGCGACCAGCGTCAACACCATCTCGGTCAACACCAAGACGGAACAGCTGCTGAAGCAGTCGCAGGAGCTGACCGAGCAACTGCGCGAGCGGTCGGCGGAGTTGGAGCAGCGGCAGAAGGCCCTCCAGGCGTCCAACGCCGAACTGGAGGAGAAGGCCGAGCTGCTGGCCCAGCAGAACCGCGACATCGAGGTGAAGAACACCGAGATCGAGGAGGCGCGGCAGGTCCTGGAGGAGCGCGCCGAGCAGCTCGCGGTGTCGATGCGCTACAAGAGCGAGTTCCTCGCCAACATGTCGCACGAGCTGCGCACGCCGCTCAACTCGCTGCTGATCCTGGCGAAGCTGCTCGCGGACAACGCGGAGGGCAACCTCTCGCCCAAGCAGGTCGAGTTCGCCGAGACGATCCACGGGGCCGGTTCCGACCTGCTCCAGCTGATCAACGACATCCTGGACCTGTCCAAGGTCGAGGCGGGCAAGATGGACGTCTCGCCGACGCGCATCGCGCTCGTCCAGCTCGTCGACTACGTGGAGGCCACCTTCCGTCCGCTCACCGCGGAGAAGGGCCTGGACCTGTCGGTGCGGGTCTCGCCGGAGCTGCCGGCCACGCTGCACACGGACGAGCAGCGGCTGTTGCAGGTGCTGCGCAACCTGCTGTCCAACGCGGTGAAGTTCACCGACTCCGGGTCGGTCGAGCTGGTCATCAGGCCGGCCGGGGCGGAGGTCCCGGTGGCGATCCGGGAGCAGTTGCTGGAGGCGGGCTCGCTGACCGACGCGGACGCGCCGCTGATCGCGTTCTCGGTGACGGACACCGGCATCGGGATCGCGGCCAGCAAGATGCGGGTGATCTTCGAGGCGTTCAAGCAGGCGGACGGCACCACCAGCCGCAAGTACGGCGGCACGGGCCTCGGGCTGTCGATCTCGCGGGAGATCGCGCAGCTGCTCGGCGGTGAGATCCACGCGCAGAGCGAGCCGGGACGTGGCTCCACGTTCACGCTGTACCTGCCGCTGCACCCGAGCGAGCTGCCGCCGCAGGGCTACCAGCAGGTGGTGCCGGCGCTGGAGGCCGGCGACCTGGTGGCCTCGGAGAACGGGGCGGCGCAGTTGCAGGAGCTGTCCCCGGCGGAGATCCAGACGCCGGCCGAGGTGCGGTCGTACCAGGACGCGCAGAACGGTCCGGCGGCGCTCTTCCGGCGACGGCGGCGGCTGGTGAGCGGCGGCGAGCAGGTGGGCCGGCCCGACCAGTGGCCGGCCCGCGCCCAGCAGGCGGGCACGCCCGCGCGCGCGGGCATCAAGTTCGGCGGCGAGAAGGTGCTCATCGTCGACGACGACATCCGCAACGTGTTCGCGCTGACCAGCGTCCTGGAACAGCACGGCCTGTCGGTGCTGTACGCGGAGAACGGCCGGGAGGGCATCGAGGTCCTGGAGCAGCACGACGACGTGGCGGTCGTCCTGATGGACATCATGATGCCCGAGATGGACGGCTACGCGACGACGACGGCGATCCGGCGGATGCCGCAGTTCTCCGGGCTGCCGATCATCGCGCTCACCGCCAAGGCGATGAAGGGCGACCGGGAGAAGGCGATCGAGTCGGGCGCCTCCGACTACGTGACCAAGCCGGTCGACCCCGATCACCTGCTGTCCGTGATGCAGCAGTGGATGAGGGACGAGTGAGGCGGGCTCCGAGGGGAACTCTGGGCTGGACGGGAACCTTCGGTGCGGGCCGGGAGTTGCTGACTCAGGGTGGCCGTCGCCGTGTAGCGGGGCGCGTTGCGGGGAACCTTCTGGTCTTCTGCTGCGTTCCTGCTACGTGCACAGTGACATCACGGTGACAGGGTGTGGCGACGGTCGGGGTGCGGCTACCATGACCGGCACAAGGAAGGGCGGCGTACAGGAGTCGTCCCCAGGGGCGGCGCCCGGTGCACTGCCGGGGCGAGGAGGGCGGGCCATGGTGCAGAAGGCCAAGATCCTCCTGGTCGATGACCGGCCGGAGAATCTGCTGGCGCTGGAGGCGATCCTCTCTGCGCTCGATCAGACGCTGGTGCGGGCATCGTCCGGGGAAGAGGCGCTCAAAGCACTGCTGACGGACGACTTCGCGGTCATCCTGCTGGACGTCCAGATGCCGGGCATGGACGGCTTCGAGACGGCCGCGCACATCAAGCGGCGGGAGCGGACCAGGGACATCCCGATCATCTTCCTCACCGCGATCAACCACGGGCCGCACCACACCTTCCGCGGCTACGCGGCGGGCGCGGTGGACTACATCTCCAAGCCGTTCGACCCGTGGGTGCTGCGCGCGAAGGTCTCGGTGTTCGTCGAGCTGTACATGAAGAACTGCCAGCTGCGCGAGCAGGCGGCGCTGCTGCGTCTGCAGTTGGAGGGCGGCGGCAAGGCCGTCGCGGGCGGCGAGGTCAAGGAGCCGGCCGGGCTGCTCGCGGAGCTCTCCGCACGGCTCGCCGCCGTCGAGGAGCAGGCGGAGGCCCTCTCGAAGCAGTTGGACGACGAGTCGGCGGACGCGGCGGCGGTGGCCACGGCGGCCCACCTGGAGCGCAAACTCACGGGTCTGCGCCGCGCGCTGGACGCCCTGGAGCCGGGCACGGGCGGCGGTCCCGCCTCGTTGCCCTCGCCGAACTGAACGGCACTGGCCGGAACTGACGCGTGCGGCGCACAAGTTGCGCGTGAGGGCGCGTCAGTTCCCCCGCGCCGCAGGGCGCACGCGTCAGCCCCGCGCCCCGGCACGAGCGACACGAACGGGTGAAGCACCGGTCACACGTGTCCCCAGTGGTCTCCACCGGTAACCTCACACCATGGCCTCACGTCCCTCCGCAGCCAAGAAGCAGCCCGCCAGGAAGGCGGCTGCTCCGGCGAAGGCTCCGGCGAAGAAGGCCGCCGCGAAGAAGGTCCCGGCGAAGAAGGCGCCCGCCAGGAAAGCCGCGGCCAGGAAACCCGCCCCCGCGCCCGCTCCCAGCCCCACCGGGGGCGTGTACCGGCTCGTGCGCGCCGTCTGGCTTGGTCTGGCGCACGCCGTCGGCGCCGTGTTCCGCGGCATAGGGAACGGCGCGAAGAACCTCGACCCGGCCCACCGCAAGGACGGCATCGCGCTGCTGCTGTTCGGCGTGGCGCTGATCGTCGCCGCGGGTACCTGGGCCGACCTGCGCGGCCCCGTGGGCGACCTCGTCGAGATCCTGGTGACCGGCGCCTTCGGACGGCTCGACCTGCTCGTGCCGATCCTCTTCGCCGTCGTCGCCGTTCGCTTCATCCGCCACCCCGAGAAGCCCGAGGCCAACGGCCGGATCGTCATCGGTCTGTCGGCACTCGTCATCGGTGTGCTCGGGCAGGTCCACATCGCGTGCGGGGCGCCCGCCCGCAGCGCCGGCATGCAGGCCATAAGGGACGCCGGCGGCCTCATCGGCTGGAGCGCGGCGACTCCGCTCACGTACACGATGGGCGAGGTCCTCGCCGTGCCCATGCTGGTGCTCCTCACCGTCTTCGGGCTGCTCGTCGTCACGGCCACCCCGGTCAACGCCGTCCCGCAGCGGCTGCGCCAGCTCGGCGTGAGCCTCGGTGTGCTGCGCGACCCGGCGGAGGACGCGTACGACGAGTTCGACGACGACGCCCGCTACGACGAGCAGTGGCGCGAGGCGCTGCCCGAGCGCCCCCGACGGCGCACGAGCGCCCCCGAGCCGTACGACCCCGACGGCGCCGAGCAGGAGGCGCTGACCCGCCGGCGCGGCCGGCCCCGGCGCTCCGCCGTGCCGCAGCCGGCGATGGACCGGCGCATGGACGCCGTGGACATCGCTGCGGCCGCGGCGGCCGACCTCGACGGCGCGGTCCTGCACGGGATGCCGCCCTCGCGGATCGTCGCCGACCTCACCCAGGGCGTGAGCACGGGCGAGGGGGAGCCGACCACGCCGACCCCGGTCCCGACGCCCGTGCCGGCGCCGGCCTCCCGCCCCCGGCAGGAGAAGCAGAAGACCACCGGGGGAGCGGTACCGGACCTGACCAAGGCGGCCCCCGAGGCGCCCCGCGACCTGCCCGCGCGCGCCGAGCAGCTCCAGTTGTCCGGCGACATCACCTACGCCCTGCCCTCGCTCGACCTCCTGGAGCGCGGCGGACCCGGCAAGGCGCGCAGCGCCGCCAACGACGCCGTCGTCGCCTCGCTGACGAACGTCTTCACCGAGTTCAAGGTGGACGCCGCCGTCACCGGCTTCACCCGCGGGCCGACGGTCACGCGCTACGAGGTCGAGCTCGGGCCGGCCGTGAAGGTCGAGCGGATCACCGCGCTGGCCAAGAACATCGCGTACGCCGTGGCCAGCCCCGACGTGCGGATCATCAGCCCGATCCCCGGCAAGTCCGCGGTCGGCATCGAGATCCCGAACACCGACCGCGAGATGGTCAACCTCGGCGACGTGCTGCGGCTCGCCGAGTCCGCCGAGGACGACGACCCGATGCTGGTGGCCTTCGGCAAGGACGTCGAGGGCGGCTACGTCATGCACTCGCTGGCGAAGATGCCGCACATACTGGTCGCCGGCGCCACCGGATCCGGCAAGTCGTCCTGCATCAACTGCCTGATCACCTCGGTCATGATCCGGGCCACCCCCGAGGACGTCCGGATGATCCTCGTCGACCCCAAGCGCGTCGAGCTGACCGCCTACGAGGGCATCCCGCACCTGATCACGCCGATCATCACCAACCCCAAGCGGGCCGCCGAGGCGCTCCAGTGGGTCGTCCGCGAGATGGACCTGCGCTACGACGACCTCGCCGCCTACGGCTACCGGCACATCGACGACTTCAACCGCGCCGTGCGCGAAGGGACCGTCAAGCCGCCCGAGGGCAGCGAGCGCGAGCTCCAGCCGTACCCGTACCTGCTGGTGATCGTCGACGAGCTCGCCGACCTGATGATGGTCGCCCCGCGGGACGTCGAGGACTCCATCGTGCGCATCACGCAGCTCGCGCGCGCGGCCGGCATCCACCTGGTGCTCGCCACCCAGCGCCCGTCGGTCGACGTCGTCACCGGCCTGATCAAGGCGAACGTGCCCTCACGGCTCGCCTTCGCCACCTCCTCGCTCGCCGACTCGCGCGTCATCCTCGACCAGCCGGGCGCCGAGAAGCTGATCGGCAAGGGCGACGGACTGTTCCTGCCGATGGGCGCGAACAAGCCCACCCGTATGCAGGGCGCCTTCGTCACGGAGGCCGAGGTCGCGGCCGTCGTCCAGCACTGCAAGGACCAGATGGCGCCCGTCTTCCGGGACGACGTCACCGTCGGCGCCAAGCAGAAGAAGGAGATCGACGAGGACATCGGCGACGACCTGGACCTGCTGTGCCAGGCGGCCGAGCTGGTCGTCTCCACCCAGTTCGGGTCGACGTCCATGCTCCAGCGCAAGCTGCGCGTGGGCTTCGCCAAGGCCGGCCGGCTGATGGACCTCATGGAGTCCCGCAACATCGTCGGACCGAGCGAGGGCTCCAAGGCGCGTGACGTTCTCGTGAAGCCGGACGAGTTGGACGGCGTCCTCGCCGTGATCCGGGGGCAGTCTGAGGGGTAGACGTCAGTCGAGGGGAGGGGCGCCCGGCCGTGACTCACCCGTTAGAGAGCAGTGGGCAACCGTTTCCCTTTGGCATACGTCCAGTTGAGCGAGAGGACAGGTGCGGCTCCCCGGCGGAGCCGTAACCGGCCCGTCATCGGTGTGACCGGCCATACCGATGGCGTACAAAGTCGTACCGCCCGGTTGCCCCTCCGTTCGGCACCCCCCCTAGACTGAACCTCCAGCACAGGTGGCTACACGCTCGAAAGGCGCCCCCGTGTCCATCGGCAACTCCCCCGAAGACGAGCGTCCGTTCGAAGACCCGTCCGAAGAAGCCCCCGTCTCGATCGGCCGCGCCCTGCGGCAGGCGCGCATCGAGGCCGGGCTGACGGTCGACGACGTCAGCACCGCCACCCGCGTCCGCATCGCCATCGTCCACGCCATCGAGGCGGACGACTTCGCCCCCTGCGGCGGGGACGTCTACGCGCGCGGGCACATCAGGACGCTGGCCAGGGCCGTCCACCTCGATCCGGCCCCGCTGATCGAGCGGTTCGACGCCACCCACGGCGGCCGCCCCGCTCCCACCCCCGCCGCGCCCCTCTTCGAGGCGGAACGCATCCGCCCCGAGCGGCGCGGACCGAACTGGACCGCGGCCATGGTCGCCGCGATCGTCGCCGTCGTGGGCTTCGTCGGCTTCACCGCCTTCAAGGGCGGCGACGACGGCGGGTCGAACGAGGTCGCCGAGGGCGCCACCCCCACCGCCGGCAGCACCGCCTCGCCCACGCCGAAGACCGACAAGCCCGTCGACCGCAAGCCCGAGCCGTCCGACAGCGCCATCGCCGCCGCCCCCCAGGACAAGGTCACCGTCCAGGTCAGCGCCGCGGACGGCCGCAGCTGGGTCGCCGCCAAGGACCACAACGGCCGGCTGCTCTTCGACGGACTGCTCAAGAAGGGCGACTCCAAGACCTTCCAGGACAGCGACAAGATCAACCTCGTGCTCGGCGACGCCGGCGCGATCGATCTCTTCGTCAACGGCAAGAAGATCGACGACGACTTCCAGCCCGGAGCGGTGGAGCGGCTGACGTACACCAAGGGCGACCCGCAGGCGGGATGACCCCGCAGTGCCCGGACGCGACGGGGCCGGCGAAGATCGTCAACCCCGTCGACGTGGGCTGTCGGTGAGACGAAGTAGTCTTGAGCCCATGCCTGAACGCCGTACCGTCGCACTCGTCACCCTTGGCTGCGCCCGTAACGAGGTGGACTCGGAGGAGCTCGCAGGCCGTTTGGAGGCGGACGGCTGGCAGCTCGTGGAGGACGCCGAGGAAGCGGACGTCGCAGTCGTCAACACCTGCGGCTTCGTCGACGCCGCCAAGAAGGACTCCGTCGACGCCCTGCTGGAGGCCAACGACCTCAAGAGCCACGGCAGAACCCAGGCCGTCGTGGCCGTGGGCTGCATGGCCGAGCGGTACGGCAAGGAACTCGCCGAGGCCCTGCCCGAGGCCGACGGCGTGCTGGGCTTCGACGACTACGCCGACATCTCCGACCGCCTCCAGACCATCCTGAACGGCGGCATCCACGCCTCCCACACCCCCCGCGACCGGCGCAAGCTGCTGCCGATCAGCCCGGCCGAGCGCCAATCGGCGCAGGACGTGGCCCTTCCCGGGCACGGCGCGCCCAGCGACCTGCCCGAGGGCGTCGCCCCGCAGTCCGGCCCCCGCGCGCCCCTGCGCCGCCGGCTGGACGGCGCCCCGGTCGCCTCGGTCAAGCTCGCCTCCGGCTGCGACCGGCGCTGCTCCTTCTGCGCCATCCCGTCCTTCCGCGGCTCCTTCATCTCCCGCCGGCCCAGCGACGTCCTCAACGAGACGCGCTGGCTCGCCGAGCAGGGCGTCAAGGAGGTCATGCTGGTCTCCGAGAACAACACCTCCTACGGCAAGGACCTCGGCGACATCCGGCTGCTGGAGTCGCTGCTGCCCGAGCTCGCCGAGGTCGACGGTCTGGAGCGGGTGCGCGTCAGCTACCTCCAGCCGGCCGAGATGCGGCCCGGCCTCATCGACGTGCTCACCTCCACGCCGAAGGTCGCGCCCTACTTCGACCTGTCGTTCCAGCACTCCGCGCCCGGCGTGCTGCGCGCGATGCGCCGCTTCGGCGACACCGACCGCTTCCTGGAGCTGCTCGACACCATCCGGAGCAAGGCGCCCCAGGCGGGCGTGCGCTCCAACTTCATCGTGGGCTTCCCCGGGGAGTCCGAGGCCGACCTGGCCGAGCTGGAGCGCTTCCTGAACGGCGCGCGCCTGGACGCCATCGGCGTCTTCGGCTACTCCGACGAGGACGGCACCGAGGCCGCCACCTACGACGACAAGCTCGACGCCGACGTCGTGGCCGAGCGCCTCGCCCGCGTCTCCCGGCTCGCCGAGGAACTCGTCTCGCAGCGGGCCGAGGAGCGCGTCGGCGAGACCGTCCACGTGCTCGTGGAGTCGGTGGACGGCGAGGGCGTGCACGGCCGCGGCGCCCACCAGGCGCCCGAGACGGACGGCCAGGTGCTGCTCACACCGGGCGAAGGTCTGAGCGTCGGTCGTATGGTCGAGGCGAAGGTGGTCGGCACGGAAGGCGTCGACCTGGTCGCCGAGCCGCTGCCGGGCTCGTTCGGGTGTAGTGAGGAGGCGGGCAGATGACGGGTGTTCCGGCGTCGGCCGCCGACGGCTCCTCCCGGGCCGCGGCCTCGCAGCCCGCGGCCGTCCAGGCCCCGCAGGCCCCTCAGGCCGCGCAGGCGGAGCTGATCGCGACGGAGCCCGTGGGCGGCAGCGCCGTCGCGGACGTCGAGGAGAGCGCCGTCGAGGAGATCGCCGGGGCACACGAGGCCAACCGGCCGCCGCGCGGCGCGAAGATCGCGGCCGCAGCCGTCAACCAGGCGAGCGTGTGGAACATCGCCAACTTCCTGACGATGCTGCGGCTCGTCCTGGTGCCCGGGTTCGTCGCGCTGATGCTGGCCGACGGCGGGTACGACCCGGCCTGGCGTTCCTTCGCGTGGGCCGCCTTCGCCATCGCCATGATCACCGACCTGTTCGACGGTCACCTGGCGCGGACGTACAACCTCGTCACCGACTTCGGGAAGATCGCCGACCCCATCGCCGACAAGGCGATCATGGGAGCGGCGCTGATCTGCCTCTCCTCGCTCGGCGACCTGCCGTGGTGGGTGACGATCGTCATCCTCGGCCGGGAACTCGGCATCACCCTCCTGCGTTTCCTCGTCATCCGGTACGGCGTCATCCCGGCCAGCCGGGGCGGCAAGCTGAAGACGCTCACCCAGGGCATCGCCGTCGGGATGTACGTCCTGGCGCTGACGGGCTGGCTCGCCACCCTGAGGTTCTGGGTGATGGGCGCGGCGGTCGTCCTGACGGTGGCGACCGGGCTCGACTACGTACGACAGGCCATCGTGCTGCGCCGGCAGGGAATCGCCGAGCGCAGGGCCGCCGCGGAGGAGACCCGAGCGTGAACTCCCCGGCCGCCGACGCGGTGCGACTACTGACCGTGAGGGGCGAGACGCTCGCTGTGGCCGAGTCGCTGACCGGTGGCCTGGTCGCGGCGGAGATCACCGCGGTCCCCGGGGCGTCCAAGGTCTTCCGCGGCTCCGTCACGGCGTACGCCACCGAGCTCAAGCACCTGCTGCTCGGTGTCGACGCCGGTCTCCTGGCGGCCCGCGGGGCGGTGGACGCGCAGGTCGCGGCCCAGATGGCGGCCGGAGCCCGCCGGGCGCTCGGCGCCGACTGGGGCGTCGCCACCACCGGCGTCGCCGGCCCGGACCCCCAGGACGGACAGCCCGTGGGGACGGTTTTCGTGGCCGTGGACGGACCGTCTGCGGCGGATCCGGGTTCCGCCGGCGGCGGAAAAGTGGAGGCCCTGCGGTTGAACGGCGACCGGGCGGAAATTCGTAGAGAGAGTGTACGGAGCGTACTCGCACTGCTCCTGAGAGAGCTTGCGGGCGAACACACCGGGAATGAGCGGGCACAGGATACGGAACAGAACGGGGGGTTTTGATGTTTGCAGCCCTGAGTGAACACGACATCGCTCCCCGCACGGCCGCAGCGCGAGGCGGTACGGTGGGGCGTGAAGGATGCGGCTACGCGGTCCGAGGAGGGAGCCACCGATGATTCTGCTCCGTCGCCTGCTGGGTGACGTGCTGCGTCGGCAGCGCCAGCGCCAGGGCCGTACTCTGCGCGAAGTCTCCTCGTCCGCCCGAGTCTCACTCGGCTATCTCTCCGAGGTGGAGCGGGGGCAGAAGGAGGCTTCCTCCGAGCTGCTCTCCGCCATCTGCGACGCGTTGGACGTACGGATGTCCGAGCTCATGCGGGAAGTGAGCGACGAGCTCGCCCTCGCCGAGCTGGCACAGTCGGCAGCGGCCACCCCCAGCCAGCCCGTGCCCACGTCGGTCCGTCCGATGCTGGGTTCCGTGTCGGTGACCGGTGTGCCGCCGGAGCGGGTGACCATCAAGGCGCCCGCCGAGGCGGTGGACGTGGTCGCCGCGTGAGATCGGTCGTCGTGGGCCGCTGAGGCCCGGACAGGTTCGTCCGCACGGTACGTGCACAGGCAGTGTGAGGCCCCGGCCGGGGCTTCTCCGGATCGACCCGGAGAAGGTGCGGTCGGGGTTTTTCGCGTTCCCGGACGTGTTCCCGCACACCTTGCGGGACGGGTTCCGGGCGGCCGCCGCGGGTCGTCCGGGGACGCTCGGCGCGCCGCCGGACGCGGCCCGGGCGCCCTCCGGGTCCGTTTGCCGGTGCCGGTCGCCGAGGTCATCGTGGAGGGGCGCCGCGGGAGACCGCGGGAGCCCAGACACCGGAGGTACGGATGAACGTCGTGAAGAGCCCCCTGCCCGACACCGACCTGCGGATCGTCGCCGAGGCGTTGCAGGGCGCGCTCGTGGACCTCGTCGACCTGTCGCTCGTCGCCAAGCAGGTCCACTGGAACGTCGTCGGACCCCGCTTCCGGTCCGTCCACCTCCAGCTCGACGAGGTCGTGGACGTCGCCCGCACCCACTCCGACACGGTGGCGGAGCGTGCCTCCGCGCTCGGCGTCTCACCGGACGGCCGCGCGTCGACGGTGGCCGCGGGCAGCGGGATCAGCGCGGTGGCGGCGGGCTGGGTCAAGGACTCCGACGCCGTCGGGACGCTGGTCGCCGCGCTCGGCGCGGTCATCACCCGGATGCGGGAACGCGTGGCCGCGACGGGTGACGCCGACCCCGTGAGCCAGGACATCTTCATCGGCATCACCGCGGACCTGGAGAAGCACCACTGGATGTTCCAGGCGGAGAACGCGTAAGCGGCCGCACGCATGTGGACCGCGCGCAGGTGCGTCGCGGGCCGGCGCGCATGCGGGCCGCGGGGAGCCGGAGGCGGTCCCGCTGCCGGACGGGAGGCGCGGCGGTCGGCCTTCCGGCGTCGCGGACGGACGCCGGGTGATCCGCGTGAGGCTCTGCTGGAGGTGACGGCCATGGCGGGGCGAATAGCGGGGCGTGGGGCCGCCTGCGGCGTGGGCGTGGCCCTGAGCGTCGCTCTGGGCGCGCTGTGGTGGTGGGCCGCGGTGAGGCTCGCCGTGACGTCCGACGCCGGTGCGCTGGAGGGGGCGGTGGCCGCGGGCAGCGGGAT
>NZ_JAHHIT010000173.1 GCF_024539675.1 Streptomyces hilarionis
ACCCCCTCCCCCGAGGAGAACTCCCTTGAGACGCAACGCCGTTCGGCTGATCCTGGCCGGCCTCGTCGCCCTCGCGGCCGTCCTCACCGGCGTGGCCGTCCCCGCCCAGGCCGCCGCGCCCGGCTCCCCCGCGGTGACGTACACCAACCCGATCGCCGAGAAGCGCGCCGACCCGCACATCCACAAGCACACCGACGGCTACTACTACTTCACCGCCACCGTGCCCGAGTACGACCGCATCGTGCTGCGCCGGGCGACGACCATCCAGGGCCTGTCCACGGCGCGGGAGGTCACCATCTGGACCAAGCACAGCAGCGGGGTCATGGGCGCCCACATCTGGGCTCCCGAGATCCACTTCATCGACGGCAAGTGGTATGTGTACTTCGCCGCCGGGTCCACCAGCGACGTGTGGGCGATCCGGATGTACGTCCTCGAAGGCTCCGGCGCCAACCCGCTCACCGCGGCCTGGACCGAGAAGGGCCAGATCAGGACGGCGTGGGAGAGCTTCTCCCTCGACTCCACCACGTTCGTCGTCAACGGGGTCCGCTACCTCGCCTGGGCCCAGCGCAACCCCTCCGAGGACAACAACACCAGCCTGTTCATCGCCAAGCTGGCCAACCCCTGGACGATCTCCGGCACCCCGGCGGAGATCTCGCAGCCGACGCTGTCCTGGGAGACCGTGGGCTTCAAGGTCAACGAGGGCCCGGCGGTGATCCAGCACGGCGGCAAGGTGTTCATGACGTACTCGGCGAGCGCCACCGACGCCAACTACTGCCTGGGCATGCTGACCGCCTCCGCGAGCGCCGACCTGACGAAGCCCGCGTCCTGGTCGAAGGGCGCCCAGCCGGTCTTCCGGACGAACGCCGCGACCTCGCAGTACGGGCCCGGCCACAACTCGTTCACCGTCTCCGAGGACGGCAGGTCCGACATCCTCGTCTACCACGACCGCGGCTACCGGGACATCACCGGCGACCCGCTGAACGACCCCAACCGCCGCACGCGGGTGCAGAAGCTGTACTGGAAGGCCGACGGCACGCCCGACTTCGGCGTCCCGGTGGCCGACGGGGTGACGCCGCAGCGGTTCTCCTCGTACAACTTCGCCGACCGGTTCATCCGTCACCGGGAGTACCGCGCCCGCATCGAGGCCGACGTCACCCCGCTCGCCGACTCGCAGTTCCGCGTGGTGAGCGGCCTCACGGGGACGGGCACGGTCTCCCTGGAGGCGGCCGACTTCCCCGGCCACTACCTGCGTCACAGGAACGGCGAGGTGTGGCTGGAGAAGAACGACGGCAGCGCGGCGTTCGCGGCCGACGCGAGCTTCTACCGACGGGCCGGGCTCGCCGACTCCGCCGGGATCTCCTACGAGGCGTACACCTCCGCGGGCCGCTACATCCGCCACTACGACTACCTGCTCCACGTGCAGACGCCGAACACGGCGACGGACCGGGCGGACGCCACGTTCTACGCCCAGTGAGGCCCTCGCCGTTCACCCTCCCGGGACGACGTCCGGGGCGCTGACGGCGCTGACGGCGCTGCGGACGGCGGCGCGGACGGCACGACGCCGAGACTATACATGGGGTGTATACCCTCTATGTATAGTCTCGGCATGCCTTTTCCGACCAGGAAGACGAAGAACACGGGGGCCGGGTTGCGCGGCGTCGCCCTCGCTGCGGCGGCCGCCTGCCTGACGGTCGCGCTGACCGGCTGCGGCGGCGCCGGAACCACCCTGCCAAGCAGCGCCCGCGCCCACCCCGTCACGACCTCCCAGGCCTCCCGCGGCGGCCCGGTCGACTGCCGGGAGGTGAAGTGCATCGCCCTGACATTCGACGCGGGACCCAGCGAGCACTCCGCCCGGCTGCTGGACATCCTGAAGGACAAACAGGTCCCGGCGACCTTCTTCCTGTTGGGCGCGAGACACGCGGAGAAGTACCCGGACCTCGTCAGACGCATGGCGGCCGAGGGCCACGAGGTGGCCAGCCACACCTGGGACCACAAGATCCTCACGCAGATCCGACCGGAGGAGATACGCGAGGAACTCCGGCGGACCAACGACGAGATAGAGCGCCTGACCGGCAGACCCCCCACGCTGATGCGGCCCCCGCAGGGCCGCACGAACAAGACCGTGCACGAGATCTCCCGCGAACTGGGCCTCGCCGAAGTGCTGTGGACCGTGACCGCCAAGGACTACACGACGACCGACTCCTCGCTCATCGAGCGCCGGGTCCTCGCCCAGGCCGACCGGGACGGCATCATCCTGCTGCACGACCTCTACGACGGGACCGTGCCGGCCGTGCCCGGCATCATCGACGCGCTGAAGGAGCGCGGCTTCGTGTTCGTCACCGTGCCCCAACTGCTGGCGCCCGGGGAAGCGGTGCCCGGCGAGGTCTACCGCTGACAGCCCGCGCGACGGCCGGGCGCCGGCGACCCGGAGCGTGCTCCCCCGTCCGCGGCCCGCGGGTGCCTACGATCACCGGGTGGTCATCTTCCAGCTCGAACGCACGGTACCGCTCGCCGTGGACGACGCCTGGCGTCGGCTGACGCGGTGGTCCCGGCACGGCGACGTGGTCCCGCTCACCCGTGTCGTCGTGCTCACTCCCCCACCGACCCGCGAGGGCACCGTCTTCGTCGCCCGGTCGGGCCTCGGCCCGCTCTCCTTCGACGACCGGATGGAAGTGACCCGGTGGGAGCCGCCGGACCCGGACGGTCCGGGCCGCTGCCGGCTGGACAAGCGCGGCCGGGTCGTCCTCGGCTGGGCGGAGATCGAGGTACGGCCGCGACCGGACGGGCGGACCCACGTGCTGTGGCGCGAGGAACTGGACGTGCGTCTCGTGCCGTCCTTCCTCGACCCGCTCGTCGCGACGACGGCGCGCTCGGTGTTCGGCCGGGCCGCCGACCGCCTGCTGCGCACCCCGTGACGGCGCCTCAGGCGACCGAGCCGATGCGGCCGCCCGGGGACGACGTCATGTCGTGATGGATCGGCGTGTGCGCGCCGGTGAGGGAGACGCCGCTGCCGCCCCGCCGCTCGGCGACGATCTCCGCGGCGATCGACAGCGCCGTCTCCTCCGGCGTCCGCGCGCCGAGGTCGAGGCCGATGGGCGAGTGCAGGCGCGCCAACTCCCTTTCGCTCACGCCCACTTCCCGCAGGCGGCGGTTGCGGTCGAGGTGGGTGCGGCGCGACCCCATGGCGCCGACGTAGGCCACCGGCAGACGCAACGCCCGTCGCAGCAGGGGGACGTCGAACTTCGCGTCGTGGGTGAGGACGCACAGGACGGTCCGCGCGTCCACCCGCGTGCGCTCCAGGTACTCGTGCGGCCACGCGACGACGATCTCGTCGGCCTCGGGGAAGCGGGCCTCCGTGGCGAAGACGGGGCGCGCGTCGCACACCGTGACGTGGTAGCCGAGGAACGTGCCGACCCGCACCAGCGCCGCCGCGAAGTCGATCGCACCGAACACGATCATCCTCGGCGGGGGTACGGACGACTCCACCAGGACGGTGACAGGGGCTCCGCAGCGGGAGCCCTGTTCGCCGATCTCCAGGGTGCCGGTGCGGCCGGCGTCGAGGAACGCCCTGGCCTCGGCCGCTACCGTGCGGTCGAGCTCGGGGTGGGCGCCGAAGCCGCCCCGGTGGGCGCCTTCGCCGAAGGCGGCGCCGACGGAGGGGGCGCCGCCGTGCGCCTCGCCCGGGGAGACGAGCAGAGCACGGCCGACGAGGTCGGGCGGCCCGCTCACCACACGCGCCAGCGCCGCCGCCGCGCCGGAGGCGGCGGCAGCCACGGCGGCCGCCACCACCGGGCGGACCGGGTCGCCGGTGCGCACCGGGGTGACGAGGATGTCGATGACTCCGCCGCAGGTGAGTCCGACGGCGAACGCGTCGTCGTCGCTGCAGCCGAAACGCTCCAGGACCGGCTCGCCGTCCTCCAGCGCCTGCCGGCACAGCTCGTAGACCGCGCCCTCCACACAGCCGCCGGAGACCGAGCCGACCGCCGTGCCGTCGGCGTCCACCGCGAGGGCGGCGCCGGGCCGGCGGGGCGCGCTGCCGCCGACGGCCACGACGGTGGCGACGGCGAAGTCACGGCCCTGCCCGATCCACCGGTCCAGCTCCTCGGCGATGTCCAGCATGTCTCGGTCTCCTTGCTCGATCGCGGTCGTGTGGAGGACGGGTGCCCGCCGGGCGGGCGGCCAGGGCCTCCTGAGTCTCCGGGTCCTGGGGCCTCGGAGCTTCGGGCCTCGGGGCTAGTGCACGCCCAGCCAGCCCTCGATGGGGTGGAGGCAGAAGTAGACGAGGAAGATCACGGTCAGGCCCCACATGAAGGCGCCGATCTCCCGCGCCCTGCCCTGCGCCGCCTTGATGGCGACGTAGGAGACGACGCCCGCGGCGACACCGGTGGTGATGGTGTACGTGAACGGCATCAGCACGACCGTCAGGAACACCGGGACGGCCGTCGCCCGGTCGGCCCAGTCGACGTGCCGGGCGTTCATCAGCATCATCGCCCCGATGACGACCAGGGCGGCGGAGGCCACCTCCTGCGGGACGATCGCGGTGAGCGGGGTGAAGAAGAGACAGGCCGCGAAGAAGGTCCCGGTGACGACCGAGGCGAGGCCGGTGCGCGCCCCCTCGCCGACGCCCGTGGCCGACTCGATGAACACGGTCTGGCCCGAGCCGCCCGCCACGCCGCCGATGGCCCCGCCGGCGCCGTCGATGAACAGCGCCTTGGACAGGCCCGGCATGCGGCCCTTGGCGTCGGCGAGACCGGCCTCGGTGCCGACGCCGATGATGGTGGCCATCGCGTCGAAGAACCCGGCGAGCACGAGGGTGAAGACGATCATGCCGACGGTCATCGCGCCGACCTCGCCCCAGCCGCCGAACCGCACGTCCCCGAAGAGGGAGAAGTCCGGCATGGACACCGCGCTGCCGTGCAGCTCGGGGGCGCCGCCGGCCCACTGCCGGGGGTCGACGACCCCGGCCGCGTTGAGGATCGCCGCGACCACCGTGCCGCCGACGATGCCGATGAGGATGGCGCCGGGGACGTCGCGGGCCTGGAGCATGAAGATCAGCAGCAGGGTGCCCGCGAACAACAGCACCGGCCAGCCCGCGAGTTCGCCCGCCGGGCCGAGGGTCACCGGGGTCGCCTTGCCCTGGTGCACGAACCCGGACTTGTAGAAGCCGATGAGCGCGATGAACAGGCCGATGCCCATGGTGATGCCGTGCTTGAGGGCGAGCGGGATGGCATTCATGATCATCTCACGCAGGCCGGTGACGACCAGCAGCATGATGACGACGCCGTACATCACGCACATGCCCATCGCCTGGGGCCAGGTCATCTGCGGGGCGACCTGCGAGGACAGCACCCCGGAGACGGACAGGCCGGCGGCGAGGGCGAGCGGGACCCTGCCGAGGAAGCCCATCAGCAACGTGGTCAGGGCGGCGGCGAACGCGGTCGCGGTGATCAGGGCCTTCTGGCCGAGGGTGTCGCCGGCCGCGTCCTTGCCGGACAGGATCAGGGGGTTGAGCAGCAGGATGTACGCCATCGCCATGAAGGTGGTGACGCCGCCCCGCACTTCACGGGCGACCGTGGAGCCCCGCCCGGATATGTGGAAGTACCGGTCGAGCCAGGACCGTCCGGCCGGGACGCGGGAGCCTTCGCCCGCGTC
Source organism: Streptomyces hilarionis (assembly GCF_024539675.1). Classification (GTDB taxonomy): domain Bacteria; phylum Actinomycetota; class Actinomycetes; order Streptomycetales; family Streptomycetaceae; genus Streptomyces; species Streptomyces hilarionis. The sequence continues at coordinate 5,653 of NZ_JAHHIT010000173.1, forward strand.
GTCGGCTGTGGTCCTCGGCTCCAGTGACTGCTGGGTCATGGGCCATCTCCCAAGGTTCACAGGGACACCCGCGTGGCCGGTGCGGCCGGTGTGCGGGATTTGGGAAGGGACGACCCGGGGGACGGCCCGAGACGAACGAGGGGACCCGGGGGCGGGAAGCCCCCGGGGAACTGCTGGTCGCGGCCCCGGACGGGGTCACGTTCCGGTGAGGTGCTCCGGACGCACGGGGGTGCGGTCGAGCTCCAGCCCGGTCGCGTTCCGGATCGCCGCGAGGACGGCCGGGGTCGACGACAGGGTGGGGGCCTCGCCGATGCCACGGAGCCCGTAGGGGGCGTGGTCGTCGGCGAGTTCGAGCACGTCGACCGGGATGGTCGGCGTGTCGAGAATCGTGGGGATCAGGTAGTCCGTGAAGGAGGGGTTCCTGACCTTGGCCGTCTTCGGGTCGACGATGATCTCCTCCATGACCGCCACGCCCAGACCCTGGGTCGTGCCGCCCTGGATCTGCCCGATGACGGACAGCGGGTTCAGCGCCTTGCCGACGTCCTGCGCGCAGGCCAGCTCGATGACCTTCACCAGGCCCAGCTCGGTGTCGACCTCGACGACCGCGCGGTGCGCGGCGAAGGAGTACTGGACATGGCCGTTGCCCTGGCCGGTCCTCAGGTCGAACGGCTCGGTCGGCCGGTGCCGCCACTCCGCCTCGACCTCCACGGCCTCCTCCCCGAGCACGTCGACCAGGTCGGCGAGGACCTCGCCGCCGTCGGTGACGACCTTGCCGCCCTCCAGCAGCAGTTCGGCGGTGGCCCAGGCCGGGTGGTACGAGCCGAACCTGCGGCGGCCGATCTCCAGGACCTTCTCCCGCACCAGCTCGCAGGAGTTCTTCACGGCGCCGCCGGTGACGTACGTCTGCCGGGAGGCCGAGGTCGAACCGGCGCTGCCGACCTCCGTGTTGGCGGGGTGGATGGTCACCTGCGCGACGCCCAGCTCGGTGCGGGCGATCTGCGCGTGGACGGTGACGCCGCCTTGGCCGACCTCCGCCATGGCCGTGTGGACGGTCGCCACGGGCTCGCCGGCGACGACCTCCATCCGCACCCGTGCGGTCGAGTAGTCGTCGAACCCCTCGGAGAAGCCGACGTTCTTGATGCCGACGGCGTAGCCGACGCCGCGCACGACGCCCTCGCCGTGCGTGGTGTTGGACAGTCCGCCGGGCAGCTGCCGGACGTCAGCGCCCTCGCTGCTCTCCCACTGACGCTCGGGCGGCAGCGGCATCGCCTTGACGCGGCGCAGGAGTTCGGCGACCGGCGCCGGGGAGTCCACCCGCTGCCCGGTCGGCAGGAGCGCCCCCTGTTCCATCGCGTTGCGCTGCCGGAACTCCACCGGGTCCAGGCCGAGTTCCTTCGCCACCTTGTCCATCTGCGCCTCGTAGGCGAAGCACGCCTGGACCGCGCCGAAGCCGCGCATCGCGCCGCAGGGCGGGTTGTTGGTGTAGAGGGCGATGGCCTCGACGTCCACGTCGTCGACGACATAGGGGCCGATGCCGAGCGAGGAGGCGTTGCCGACCACCGCGGGGGACGCGGAGGCGTACGCGCCGCCGTCGAGCACGATGCGGCACTTGACGTGGGTCAGCTTGCCGTCGCGGGTCGCGCCGTGCTCGTAGGTCAGCTTGGCCGGGTGGCGGTGCACATGGCCGAAGAAGGACTCGAAGCGGTTGTAGACGATCTTGACGGGCTTCCCGGTGCGCAGGGCGAGCAGACAGGCGTGGATCTGCATCGACAGGTCCTCGCGACCGCCGAACGCGCCGCCGACGCCGGCCAGCGTCATCCGCACCTTGCTCTCGGGCAGCCCGAGCACCGGGGCGATCTGACGCAGGTCGGAGTGCAGCCACTGGGTGGCGATGTACAGGTGGACGCCGCCGTCCTCCTCGGGCACGGCGAGGCCCGACTCCGGGCCGAGGAAGGCCTGGTCCTGCATGCCGAAGGTGTACTCGCCCCGCACGACCACGTCGGCGCGCCGGGCCGCCGCGTCGGCGTCGCCGCGCACGATGGGCTGGCGGTGGACGATGTTGGGGTGCGGGACGTGGCCGATGTGGTGGTCGTCGCGGTTCTCGTGGATCAGGATCGCGTCGGGCGCGGTCGCGGAGGCCTCGTCGGTGATGACGGGCAGTTCGCGGTATTCCACCTTGATCTTGGCGGCGGCGCGGCGGGCGGTCTCGGGGTGGTCGGCGGCGACGATCGCGACCGGCTCGCCGTGGTGGCGCACCTTGCCGTGCGCCAGGACCGGGGTGTCCTGGATCTCGAGGCCGTAGTTCTTCACCTCGGTCGGCAGGTCGTCGTACGTCATGACGGCGTAGACGCCCGGGGTGGCCAGGGCCTCGGAGGTGTCGAGGGAGACGATCTCGGCGTGCGCGACCGTGGAACGCAGGATCTGGCCCCAGAGCATGTCCTCGTGCCACAGGTCGGACGAGTACGCGAACTCGCCCGTGACCTTGAGGATGCCGTCGGGGCGCAGCGTGGACTCGCCGATGCCGCCCCGGGTCGGGGAGCCCTGGGTGACCTCGACGGGGGTGCCGACGGGAGCGCCCCCCGTGCGTGCGGAGCCGCGGGTGGGTGCGGGCATCGTCAGACCGCCTCTCCCTGCCGGGCGGCCGCCAGGCGGACCGCGTCCATGATCTTCTCGTAGCCGGTGCAGCGGCACAGGTTGCCGGAAAGCGCCTCGCGGATGTCCGCGTCGGTCGGGTTCGGGTGGTGTTCGAGCATCTCGTCGGCGGCGACCAGGAGACCGGGGGTGCAGAAGCCGCACTGGACGGCGCCGGCGTCGATGAAGGCCTGCTGGATCGGGGCGAGTTCGCCGCCCTCGCCGGCCTGGGAGCCGGCGCCCCCGGCCTGCCACGCCCGGGCCTCGTCGAGCGAGGTCCCCGCCGCGGCCGGAGCGCCGCCGCGGGAGGCGGTCGCGCACCCGCCGCGTTCGGCGCGCCTGCGCGCGTGGTCGGCGAGCCCTTCGACGGTGACGACGTCACGGCCCTCCACCTGGCCGGCGGCGACCAGGCAGGAGCAGACCGGGACGCCGTCGAGGCGGACCGTGCACGAGCCGCACTCGCCCTGCTCGCAGGCGTTCTTCGAGCCCGGGAGCCCGAGCCGTTCGCGCAGCACGTAGAGCAGGCTCTCGCCCTCCCAGACGTCGTCGGCCTCCTGCGGACGTCCGTTCACGGTGAAGTTGACGCGCATCACGCGGCTCCCTTCGAGGCGCGGCGGGCGCCGCGGTACGACTCCCAGGTCCAGGTGAGGGTCCGGCGGGCCATGACGCCGACCGCGTGGCGGCGGTAGCTCGCGGTGCCCCGGACGTCGTCGATCGGGTTGCAGGCGGCGGCGCACAGGTCGGCGAACCGCTTGGCGACCGAGGGGGTGATGATCTTCCCGTTGTCCCAGAAGCCGTCCTCCTCCAGGGCCGCTTCGAGGAACTCCTCGGCGGTCGTGGCCCGGACGGGGGTGGGGGCGGCGGAGCCGATGCCGGTGCGCACGGTCCGGGTCCCGGGGTGCAGGGCGAGCCCGAAGGCGCAGACGGCGATGACCATGGCGTTGCGGGTGCCGACCTTGGAGTACTGCTGGGGGCCGTCGGCCTTCTTGACGTGGACGGCGCGGATCAGCTCGTCGGGGGCGAGCGCGTTGCGCTTCACGCCGGTGTAGAACGCGTCGATCGGGATGCGGCGCGTCCCGCGCACCGACTCGGCCTCGACCTCGGCGCCGGCGGCGAGCAGGGCCGGGTGGGCGTCGCCCGCCGGGGAGGCGGTGCCGAGGTTGCCGCCGACGCCGCCGCGGTTGCGGATCTGGGGGGAGGCCACGGTGTGCGAGGCGAGCGCGAGGCCCGGCAGCTCGGCGCGCAGGTGCTCCATGATCCGGGAGTAGGGGACGGAGGCCCCGAGCCGCACGCTGTCCTCGCCGACCTCCCACTCGTACAGGTCGCCGACGCGGTTCAGGTCGAGCAGGTACTCGGGCCTGCGGTGGTCGAAGTTGATCTCGACCATCACGTCGGTGCCACCCGCAATCGGCACAGCGGTGGGATGCGCTGCCTTCGCGGCGAGCGCCTCCTCCCAGCTGGCGGGGCGAAGGAAGTCCATGACCGGCTCTCTTCTTCGTCTCGTGAATCTCGTGAGTCGTCTCTATCGAGCCAGAATCGGGTGCGGCGGGCCCGGCTCGTTCATGTGCTGTTCACGCGGAGTGGGGCCAGTACACAGCGGCTTGCTCCGACCGGGTCAGTCACCGAAACCATGAAGGAGTTGGCTGGTCCGTTCGGGCATCTTGTAGATTCGTATGAACGGGGGCTTTCCGTAACCTCCTGGTTTTCCTGCAGAAACGCGGGCAGCAGCCTGGCGATCGAAGAATGCGGTTTCCGACGTCCCGCGGCAGCGGCCCGGGCTTCGGGGCGGGACCGGCGACGGGCCCTTTCCCGTCACATCCTTCACGATTCATCGTAGATTTCGAGACAGAGAACGGCGGCGACGAGATGCGGCTGCGCGCACTTTTGGACACCGATGCGCTGGGCCTCGGGCTCCTCGGCGGCGAGGACGAGCTGGACCGCACGGTGCGCGGGGTCATGACCACCGACCTGCGTGATCCCAGCCGCTACCTCTCCGGGGGCGAGCTGGTGCTGACGGGCCTGGCCTGGCGCCGGGACGCGGCGGACTCCGAGCCGTTCGTGCGGATCCTGGTGCAGGCCGGGGTGGCCGCGCTCGCGGCCGGCGAGGCGGAGCTGGGCGACGTCCCGGAGGATCTGGTCGCGGCCTGTGCCCGGCACCGTCTCCCGCTGTTCGCGGTGCACGAGTCGGTGGCCTTCGCGACGATCACCGAGCACGTCGTGCGGCAGGTGTCCGGCGAGCGCGCCGGGGACCTCGCGGCCGTGGTCGACCGGCACCGCCGGATGATGACCTCGGGTCCGGCGGGCGGCGGCCCGGACGTGGTCCTGGACCTCCTCGGCTCCGACCTGGACCTGCGCGCGTGGGTCCTGTCCCCCACCGGGCGGCTCATCGCGGGCTCGAAGGCGGCGGGCCCGGGCCTGCCGTCCGAGGTGTGCGCCAAGCTCGCGGCGGAGCAGCTGGCCGCCGTCCGCACCGGCCGGCGCGGCCCGCACCGGGTGCTGGTGGGCCGGACGACGTTCTCCCTGTTCCCGATCCACGGCAGCGGCGGCCGTCCGCCCCAGGCCGCCCGGATCCCCCTCTCCCCGCAGCCGCCGCGGACCGGGCCGGGCCCGGCGGGCGCGGCGGGCCTGCCGGGGGCCCGGGACGTGCGCGAGAGCGTCCTGTCGGACTGGCTCCTGGCCGTCGAGGCGGACGCCGGCGACTGGGCGGACGAGCGCCTCGACCTGCTCCAGGGCGTCACCCAGCTCATCGCCGTCGAACGGGACCGCCGGGACGCGGCGCGCACCGTGCGCCGCCGTCTCGCGCAGGAGGTCCTGGAGCTGGTGCAGACGGGCGCGGCCCCGGCCGAGATCGCGGCCCGGCTGCGGGTCGCGGCCCCCGTGCTGCTGCCGGGTCTGGGCGCCGCCCCGCACTGGCAGGTGGTGGTGGCCCGCGTGGAGTGGGAGGACGGCGCCCTGGAGGCCGGGCCGGTCGCCCAGTCGCTGCTGGAGGAGATCCTCGTCGACCCCGGGGCCACCGGTCCCGAGCCGTCCGACCGCATCGCCGTCGCCCATACGGGCGACGAGGCCGTCGCCCTCGTCCCGCTGCCCGCCATGTCGGCCGACCACGACGGCGGCGAGAGCGGCGTCCTCGCCGACGCGCTGCTGGCGGCCGTGCGGGAGCCGCTGTCGGCCGGTCTCGACGGCGACGGCCGGCTCACCCTGGGCGTCAGCGCGGCCGTGCACTCCGCGGAGGGGCTGCGGGGGGCGCTGGAGGAGGCCCGGCACGCGCGCCGGGTGGCCGCCGCCCGGCCCGGCCGGGTGTGCGCGGCGGGGCACCAGGAGCTGGCCTCGCACGTCCTGCTGCTCCCGTTCGTCCCCGACGACGTGCGCCGGGCGTTCACCGCCCGCCTCCTGGACCCCCTGCGCGACTACGACCGGCGCCACCGCGCCGAGCTGATCCCGACCCTGGAGGCGTTCCTCGACTGCGACGGGTCGTGGACGCGCTGCGCCTCCCGCCTGCACCTGCACGTCAACACGCTGCGCTACCGGGTCGGGCGGATCGAGCAGTTGACGGGTCGTGACCTGTCGCGCCTGGAGGACAAGTTGGACTTCTTCCTGGCCCTGCGCATGAGCTGACACCGCCCGCACCCCGGTCACCCCCTGTCGTCGCAGACTCGGCGCGCACCTGGGAGGACGCCGAGTCCCACGACTTTGTGAAATCCTTCACCCGCCCCCTTGGCCCGGTGCCTCGATCCGTGCTGAGATGCGGCCACCACTCATAGCTCGACGGCGCGCTCGGGGAGGGCAACGTGGCGCATTCCGCCATGTCTGGTACCGGAACGACCTCAGGTGACGATCCCCTCCAGACCGCGGTATGGCGGCTGCGCTCGCGGGCCTGCTGGGCCGACGCGGCGGCCCTGATCCCACCCGCCACGGCGGCGGGCGCGACCCAGCGGGCCGCGCTGCTGGTGGAGCGGTGCCTGTACACCGAGCAGGGCTGGCAGGACGCCGAGGACGCGCTGCGCACGGCGGAGGCCCTGGCCCACGACGACGAGGAGCGGGGCGCGGCCGCCTGCGAACGCGGGCAACTCGCCTACGCGGCCACGCTGCACGGGGTGCGCGACCGGGCGGACGAGGCGCGGGCCGCGCTGGGCCGGGCGGCGGCGCTGATCCCGCCGGAGGCGACGGGCCGGGCCCTGCTGGACTTCCGGCGGGGGTTGGTCGCGGAGAACATCTCGCGTTCCCCGCAGGCCGCGAAGGCCGCGTACCGGCGCGCCCACACGGCGGCCGCCGCGCACGCGGACCCCCTGCTGTTGTCCTTCACCTGGCGTCATCTCGCCGGCCTCGCCCTGCGGGACGGCGAGCTGGCCGAGGCCCGTCACGGGTTCGCCGAATCGCTGCGCATCCGCGAGGAGTTGGGCTACCTGGTGGGCACCGCTCCGGCGCTCGCCTCGCTGGCGGACGCGGAGGCGGAACCGGAGGCCTCACGACTGCGGGAGGAGGCGCGACGGCTGTTCCGGCTGCTGGGCGGCGTGCCGACCTGGCTGGCACGGCAGTTGGCCCCACCGGCGACCCCGAGCCCGTCGGGCGTGTGAGCGGACCCGGTACGACGGCTCGACCCGGGTCGCCGGCACGTGGGGCGGCCCGGGGCGGGCGCCCCGCGCGGTCCGTGCGAGCGGCGGGGGCGGGGCGGACGCGCATGCTCCTCGCCGGCCGGCGCCCGGGCCCCGGGCCGGGGCGCTCAGCGGGCTGACGCGCTCGCGCAGTGGTCCCGGGCCGGCTTGTGCGCCACGTCCGGCCCGCCCGCGGGCCGGGGACCCCTCAGCCACGTCAGGCGCGTAAGGGATTCCGGCACGACGGCGAGAACCGTGGCCTGCGCCAGTGGAGCGACCCCCGCCAAACGCCCCGCCACGGTCCGGCCGGCCGACCCGGACGGGGCGGACGCGCGGGCCCGTCCCGGCCGCCGGCACGGAATCCGGGCCGGGGCGCTCAGCCGCCCGCCACGCCCGCGAAGTGGCCCCGGGCCGGCTTGTGCACCACGTCCGACTCGCCCGCGGGCCGGGGACCCCTCAGCCACGTCAGGCGCGTAAGGGATTCCGGCACGACGGCGAGAACCGTGGCCTGCGCCAGTGGAGCGACCCCCGCCAAACGCCCCACCACGGTCCGGCCGGCCGACCCGCACGAGGCGGACGCGCGGGCCCGTCCCGGCCGCCGGCACGGAATCCGGGCCGGGGCGCTCAGCCGCCCGCCACGCCCGCGAAGTGGCCCCGGGCCAGCTTCTGCACCGCGTCTGACTCGCCCGCCGCCAGCGCCTCCAGCAGGGACAGGTGCTCGGCCGCGTCGGCGACGAGGTCGGCCCGCCCGCGTCGCGCCGGTCCGCCGGCCGGGGGCCACTGCGAGCGCCGGTGCAGGTCGTCGGCGATCGCGACCAGCTGCTCGTTGCCGGCGAGGGCGAGCAGCGCCCGGTGGAAGAGCCGGTCGGCCTCCGCGTAGGCGGCGGGACAGCCGGTGGCCGCCGCGCGCACGCTCGCCTCGGCCAGGGGCCGCAGTTCGGCCCACCGCTCGCCGGGCACCGTGCGGGCGAGCCGCAGCAGCACGGGCACCTCGATCAGCGCGCGCACCTCGGCGAGCTCGGCCAGTTCGCGGGCGCCCCGCACGATCACCCGGAACCCTCGGTTGGGGACGACCTCGACGGCGCCCTCCAGCGCGAGCTGCTGCATCGCCTCCCGCACGGGGGTCGCGGAGACACCGAAGCGTTCGCCGAGCACAGGGGCGGAGTACACCTCGCCCGGGAGCAGTTCGCCGGTGACGAGAGCGGTGCGCAGGGCGTCGAGTATCTGACCGCGCACCGAGGCCCGCTGGACCACGGGGCGGGACGGCGCCGAGGAGGGGGAGGAAGCGGGGGCGGCGGAGGCAGGGGCCTCGCCGTGCGTGTGCTCGCCGCGCGCCGCGTCGGCCGGTCCGCACCGTCGGCGGTCAACGCCCTCGCCGTAGCCGCCGTACGCGGCGGAGTCGGGGCGCGCCTGCGCGGGCACCCGGGCACGGCCGTCGCCCCCGGGCCCGGCCGGGTTCTCCAGGCCGGTGGAGCCCTGCGCGCTCCGCTCCACGGGGCCTCCTCCGGCCTTGTCGGTACTTGGGGTCATTACGACGGGTTGTTACTCGTCCGTCAAGAACCATAGGCGCACCCGCCGCCTCGCGGGTAACGGGGGGCTCGGGACCGGCCGGACCGCGGGAGCGTCCGCGCACCCCACCCGCGGCAGGTAAGGTAAGGCTTACCTGCAAAGCTCACCGAACGGCGGTACCGGCATGCCCACAGCCCCGTCGGCCACGGCGACGGCCTACGCCCGCCTGACGGAGGTCCTGCCGGGCCTGACCGTCACGGAGCTGGATCACGCGAAGCCCTTCCCCCGGGGCGGCGGATGGGTCACGGCGGCCGAGCTGGCCGAGGGCGGCACGGCCCTGGAGAACTTCCTGGCCTGGGACGACGCCCAGGTCGTCCGTGACTACGGTCGTCGGGCCCGCCCGGACGTGGTGGCCGGCTTCGGCCTCCACCGCTACGCCTGGCCCGCCTGTCTGCTGATCACGGTTCCGTGGTTCCTGCACCGGCGGGTGCCCCGGCTGCCGGTGTCGCACGTCGCGTACGACCGCACCGGGAACGGCATGCGGATGGTCGTCCGCCCGCCCTCCTCGTTCGCCTGCCTGCCGGGCGATCCGGCGGCCCGCACGCCCGGCGCCCGGGTGGTCCCGGACGAGGAGGCGCTGCGCGCGGAGGTCCGGGCGGCGGTGGCCGAGCACCACGAGCCGCTGCTCGCCGCCTTCGGACCGCGCGCCAGGCGGCGCGGCCGCGCCCTGTGGGGCATGGTGACGGACGAGGTCGTCGAGGGACTGTGGCACGTCGCCCACCTGCTCGGCGGCGAGGAACCGGAGCGGGCCCGGCGCGAGCTGGAGCGGCTGCTGCCGGGAGCCACGCGGCCCTACGTCGGTTCGGCGGCCTTCCGCGAACTGACCGGGCCCGACGGCAGGCCCCTGCCCACCCGGGACCGGGCGAGCTGCTGCATGTTCTACACCGTGCGCCCCGCCGACACCTGCGTCTCGTGTCCGCGCACCTGCGACGCCGACCGCATCGGCAGACTCACCGCGACTGTGGCCGCGGCCAGTTGACGTCGCCTCAGCTCCGGCCGGGGGACGACCCCGGGACGGAGGACGTGCCGCGCGTCCCGTAAGATCACCCGAACGAGGCGTCGGCACGGTCACAGGCGCTTCACATTTTCCTCACATGCCACGGGAACTTTCCGTGGAACCACCCTTACGGGTAGTCTTATTCGAACTCAACTCCCGCCCCTCAAGCGGCAGTTCGAGCAGATCGTCGCCCTGGGCATCCCCTTGCACCTCCTTGGCGGCCTCTTGCCCCGAAACCCCCTGAGGGACGGCGGGATTGGGCCACTATGGCGGGCGTTACGCCCTATCCCAATGCAAGGGACCCCAGATGAGACTTACCGACATATCGCTGAACTGGCTGCTTCCGGGCGCCGTACTGCTCCTGGGCATGCTGGCGGCGGTGGCGGTGCTCGCGCGCGGCAAGCGCTCCTCCGGGGCGAGCGCGAGCGCGGACGACTCGTGGGAGCGCACCGAGGAACGCCGCAGGCGCAAGGAAGCCATATACGGAACCGCTTCCTATGTCCTTCTGTTCTGCTGTGCGGCCGTGGCCGCCGCACTCTCCTTCCACGGCCTGGTCGGCTTCGGCCAGCAGAACCTCGGGCTCACCAACGGCTGGGAATACCTGGTGCCGTTCGGCCTGGACGGCGCGGCGATGTTCTGCTCCGTGCTCGCGGTGCGCGAGGCCAGCCACGGTGACGCGGCGCTCGGCTCCCGGATACTCGTGTGGACGTTCGCCGGTGCCGCGGCCTGGTTCAACTGGGTGCACGCGCCCCGCGGCCTGGGCCACGACGGCGCCCCGCAGTTCTTCTCCGGCATGTCCCTGTCCGCGGCCGTGCTCTTCGACCGCGCGCTGAAGCAGACCCGCCGGGCGGCGCTGCGCGAGCAGGGCCTCGTGCCCCGTCCGCTGCCGCAGATCCGCGTGGTGCGCTGGGTCCGCGCGCCTCGCGAGACCTACAAGGCCTGGTCCCTGATGCTGCTCGAGGGCGTGCGCAGCCTGGACGAGGCCGTCGAGGAGGTCCGCGAGGACAAGGCCCGCAAGGAGGAGACCAAGCTGCGCCGTCGCGAGCAGCAGCGGGTCGAGCGGGCGCAGTTGAAGGCGATCAGCCGCGGCCACGGCCGCTTCCCCGGTCGCGGCGGCGGCCGTCAGGTCGAGGCCCAGGCCGCACTGGAGCGGGCCACGGCCGAACGTGTCCCCGCGGAGCCTGCCATAGCGAACTCGGCCGAGCAGCTGCCCGTGCGGTCACGGCCCTCCTTGCAGCCGGTCCGCCACGGCTCCGAATCGATGACCGTCGACCTCACCGCGGAGGACGACACCATGGCGTTGCCGCGCCTCGACTCCCTGGAGCGCAAGCTCAAGGACCTGGAGCAGCAGTTCGGCTGACGGCCGGGCGGGCATGACGGGAAGGGGGCGCGACCACGACGGTCGCGCCCCCTTCCCGTGCCGCGCGCACGGCCTCGGACGTCCGTGCCGGGCCCGCGACGCCGTCGGCCTGCGGCGTCCTGGAACGTGCCGCGGCGCCCCGAGACAGGTCGTGGCCCTGATCCGGACGGCGCGGGCGGCTCGGCTCAGGCCGCTCCGGCGCCCAGTTCGAACCAGACGACCTTCCCGCCGCCCTGGGCCCGGACGCCCCAGGTGTCCGCGAGGGACTCGACGAGGACCAGCCCCCGGCCGTGGGTCCCCTCGTCGGGGATCGGCGCGCCGGGCCGGGGCCGGCACGCCGCGCAGTCCCGCACCTCGACCCGCAGACCGGCCGACGAGACGGTGGCCGTCAGGAGCGCGTCGTCGTCCGTGTGCACCAGCGCGTTCGTGACGAGTTCGCTGGTCAGCAGTTCCGCCGTCTCCGACCGGCCGGGCTTGCCCCACCCCCGCAGGAGCTCCCGCAGCGCCCGGCGCGCCTCGGGCACCGCCCGCAGGTCCGCCCGCCCGAGAAGGCGGTTGAGCTGCGCCGCACGATCCTGGTCCGCCGTGTCCCCGGTCGCGTCCTCCCCGGTCCTTCCCGGCCGCCCGGTCGCCGAGCCTCCCACCATCGTCGTGGGACCGCTTCCCCGTGCCTGCCTCTCCATGACCCCCGCCCGCGTGTCGATGTCGGTTCCCCCCTGCTCGAACACGTTCACGGGGATCCTTGCCCGGTCGGCACCGCGCCAGTCATGTCGAATCATCAACGACCGGGTGTTCGGCCATGTTCGGCCGCGCCCTCGAGGTGCTCCGCACGGCGTACGGCCGGCCGACAGGGCGGTCCCGGGCCGAGCGAGGCCGCCCGCGCGGGCGTCGCACGCTGGGACGCACGAGTCGGACGAGGCCGAGGCGCGGGCCGGTGCGGCCGGTGCGCCGCCGGGCCGCCGGACGCGGGCGGCGCCGCGTGCGGGTGACCGGACGAGCGGTCGCCGGCCGCCCGGGCGGGGCGGCCGTGCGCGGGAGCCGGCGGCGCACGGGACGCGCTCGCCGTCACGGGCGAGAGGAAAGCCCTGGTCGAGGCGCCTGTTCCAGTGGTCGGGAAGAAGGCGCGCGAGTCCGTGGGACCGGCGCGGGGGCGCGGCCACCCGGCACGAGGGCGGGGGCAGCCCGCCCGGGCCTGCGGACGGCGGGCACGTCACACGGCGGCGCACGCGTACCGCCTGTGCGGCGCACGCCCGCGCAACCGGCCGCCCGCCCTCACCTCCCGCGCGAGCGGAGGTGAGCCGGGGCATCGGCCGCTCGACGCGGCCCGCGGCCCGGCCGTTCCGCGCCTCCGTCCCCCGCGCACCCGGGTGGCCGGGCGACCGCCCGGAGTCGTGCCGTCTGCGGACACGCGGCTACCGACCTGGTCGTAGGCACGGCACGGGCGGGGCCGCGCCGCGGCGCGCGGGGCAGGTCGCCGAGCCCCTCCGCGCACCCGGACCCACGGACGAGGGGACCCGGGGTCCGGCGGCCGGGTCGTACCCGGTCCGCCGGATCGCGGATCCCCCTCGTGCACCGGCGGCCCCTCGGTTCCCGCCGTCCGCGATTTTGGCCTGAACTCTGCGGTCCCCGGGGGCCGTTGCGGCCGTCAGCTGCCCTCGACGCCCTTGGCGCCGATGTGGAAGATCTTGTGGCTGCCCCGGGTCACGTCCACGACGAGCCTGGTGGTCGTGTTCTTGCTCCACGTGAGGGTGACGACGGCCTCCGTGTGGTCGGCCGTGCCGCTGTCGGTGACCTTCCAGGCGAGCGGGACGTTCTGGGCCCGCAGCACGCCGTCGGCGTGGTTCGCCTCCTCCCAGGCGTTCAGCTCCTTCTGGAAGGCAGGCGTCAGGTAGTGCTTGCGCAGCGCGTCCGCGAGGTCGCCGCCGCCCTCGTCGGTCACCGCGTCGATGTAGGCGCCGTAGAAGTCGGCGACGCGGGTGATGTTGTCCGACGACTTGCCGCTGACGCTGCGCGGGCCGCCGGCGGACGCCTGTGCCGTCACGCCGAGCCCGAGGGCCAGCGCGAGGGCGGCGGCGGCCGCGGTGCGGCGGGTGGTGCGCAGGCGGGCGCTGCTGCGGCTGCCCCCCGCGTGTCCCGCGCCGGTCGGGCTGGTCCGGCCGTCGAGGTCGTTCGTCATGTCCGTGGTCCCCGTGTTCTCTCGTGTGGTCATGCGGTCGTGTGGTCATGCGGTCGTGTGGTGGTGCGGTCGTGCGGGGGTGGTGGGGCGGCGGGGGG
>NZ_JAHHIT010000174.1 GCF_024539675.1 Streptomyces hilarionis
TTCTTCGACGGGCGGGGGCTGGCGGCGGCGCTGGCGTACGGGGCGGCGGGGGTGGCCATGGGCACGCGGTTCCTGCTCACCTCGGACTCGCCGGTCCCCGACGCGGTGAAGGCCCGGTATCTGGCGGCGAGCGTGCGGGACGTCACCGTCACCCGGGCGGTGGACGGTCTGCCGCACCGCATGCTGCGTTCGGAGCTGGTGGGCGCGCTGGAGGAGGCGGGGCGCGCCGGGGCCCTGCTGCGGGCGGTGCGCCACGCGGCGGCCTTCCGCAGACTGTCGGGGCTGACCTGGCGGCAGATGGTCCGTGACGGGCTGGCGCTGCGCCACGGCAAGGACCTGTCGTGGAGTCAGGTGCTGCTCGCCGCGAACACGCCGATGCTGTTGCGGTCGGCGATGGTGGAGGGGCGCACGGATGCCGGGGTGATGGCGTCCGGGCAGGTCGCCGGGGTGATCGACGACCTGCCGTCGTGCGCGGAGCTGGTGGGGCGTCTGATGGGGGAGGCGGAGGCGGTGCTGGCGTTGCTGGAGGGCTTCAGAGCCGTTCGATGATCGTCACGTTGGCCTGGCCGCCGCCCTCGCACATCGTTTGCAGGCCGTAGCGGCCGCCGGTGCGTTCGAGTTCGTGCAGGAGGGTCGTCATCAGCTTCGCGCCGGTCGCGCCGAGGGGGTGGCCCAGGGCGATGGCACCGCCGTTGACGTTGACGCGGTCCGGGTCCGCGCCGGTCTCCTTCAGCCAGGCCAGGACGACGGGCGCGAACGCCTCGTTGATCTCGACGAGGTCGATGTCGTCGATCGTGAGGCCGGTCTTCTTCAGGGCGTGCGCGGTGGCCGGGATGGGGGCGGTGAGCATGCGGATGGGGTCCTCGCCGCGTACGGACAGGTGGTGCACGCGGGCGCGGGGGCGCAGTCCGTGGGTGCGCACGGCGTCCTCGGAGGCCAGCAGCAGGGCGGCCGCCCCGTCGGAGACCTGCGAGGAGCAGGCCGCGGTGACGGTGCCGCCGTCGATGACGGGCTTGAGCGCGGCCATCTTCTCCAGGGAGGTGTCCCGGCGTGGTCCCTCGTCGGCGGTGACGTCCCCGTGGGCGACGGTCTCGCGCGCGAAGCGGCCCTCGTCGAGGGCGCGGACGGCCCGGCGGTGCGAGCGCAGGGCGAACTCCTCCTGGTCGCGGCGGGTGATGCCCCACTTGGCGGCGATCGTCTCCGCGCCGGCGAACTGGTTGACGGGCCGGTCGCCGTAGCGGGCGCGCCAGCCCGCGCTGCCCGCGAAGGGGCCCTCGGTGAAGCCGAGCGGTGCGGCGGCCTGCCGGGTGGCGTAGGCGATCGGGATCTGCGACATGTTCTGCACGCCGCCCGCGACGACGAGGTCCTGGGTTCCCGAGAGCACGCCCTGTGCGGCGAAGTGCACGGCCTGCTGCGAGGAGCCGCACTGGCGGTCGACGGTGACGCCGGGCACCTCCTCGGGCAGGCCCGCGGCCAGCCAGCAGGTGCGCGCGATGTCCCCGGCCTGCGGTCCGACGGTGTCCAGGCAGCCGAAGACGACGTCCTCGACGGCCGCCGGGTCGATGCCCGCGCGGGCGACGAGTTCCTTGAGCACGTGCGCTCCGAGGTCGGCCGGGTGCACCCCGGACAGACCTCCCCCGCGCCGCCCGACGGGCGTGCGGACCGCTTCGACGATGTAGGCCTCGGCCATGGCGACTCCCTCAGGGAAAGGGGCACTTGCTCGGACTGTTCACCTTCGGCTGTTCCACGTGCGGTTGTTCCAGGTGCGGTTGTTCCGGGTGCGGCTGTTCAGGTGCGGCGGTTCGCGTGCGGCCGGTCATGTGCGGCCGTCGACCCGCGGCTGTGCGCCCGGCGGTCGTACGGCGATGCCGTCCAGCACCATCGACAGGTACTGCCGGGCGATCTCCTCGGGGCTGTGCTGTCCGCCGGGCCGGTACCAGGACGCGGCGACCCAGACGGTGTCGCGGACGAAGCGGTAGGTGAGCCGGACGTCGAGGTCGGCGCGGAAGACGCCGTCCGCCACGCCGCGTTCCAGCGTGGACAGCCACGCCTTCTCGAACCTTCGCTGCGACTCGGCGAGGAACGCGAACCGTTCCTGCGCGACGAGCTGGCGGCTCTCCTTCTGGTAGATCGCGACGGCGGCACGGTGCCGGTCGATCTCCCGGAACGACTCGGTGACCAGCGCTTCGAGCGTCTCGCGGGGGCCCTCGCCGGCCGCCAGGACGGTGTCGTAGCCGCTCCACAGCTCGTCGAGGAAGGTGCGCAGGATCTCCTCGAGCATCGACTCCTTGGAGTCGAAGTGGTAGTAGAGGCTGCCCGCGAGCATGCCCGCGTGGTCGGCGATCTTGCGCACGGTGGTGGCGTTGTAGCCCTGCTCGGCGAAGACCTCGGCGGCCGTGTCGAGCAGTTCGCCGCGGCGCGCGGGCGCGGCGGTCACCTGGGGCTTCTTCTTGGTCGGCACGGGTCCATTGTGGGCTGCTCCGGTCGTCAGGCGTGCTGGCTGCTGACGGCGACGACCTCGCCCGTCATGTACGAGGAGTAGTCCGACGCCAGGAAGACGATCACGTTGGCCACCTCCCAGGGCTGTGCGTACCGCCCGAAGGCCTCGCGTTCGGTGAGCTGCGCGAGCAGTTCGGGCGTGGTGACCTTCACCAGGTGCGGGTGCATGGCGAGGCTCGGCGAGACGGCGTTGACCCGCACCCCGTGGGGGGCCGCCTCGACGGCCGCGCAGCGGGTCAGGGCCATCACGCCCGCCTTGGCGGCGGCGTAGTGCGCCTGTCCGGCCTGGGCGCGCCAGCCGACGACGGAGGCGTTGTTGACGATGACGCCGCCGCCGCTCGCCCGCATCAGCCGCAGGGCGGCCCGGGTGCACCGGAAGGTGCCGTTCAGGGTGACGTCGAGGACCCGTGTCCACTGCTCGTCGCTCATGTCGGCCAGCGGGGAGGTGCCGCCGAGACCGGCGTTGTTGACGACGACGTCCAGCCGGCCGTGCGCGGCGACGGCGGCGTCGAACAGGGCGCGCACCTGGCGCTCGTCGGTGACGTCGCAGGGCAGTGCCGCCACCGACCCTGGGCCGAACTCCTCGGCGAGTTCGGCCTCGTAGGCCTTGAGGCGGCGGGGGTGGGCGTCGCTGATCATGACGCGCGCGCCCTCTTCGAGGAAGCGGCGCGCGGTGGCCCCGCCGATGCCCGCGCCGGCCGCCGCGGTGATGACCGCGCTGCGTCCGCCGAGCAGCGCGTGTCCGGGAACGTACGGCGGACCCTCGACGTTCGTCATGACAGCACGCTAACCTACCAAACACTTGTTAGGGAAGAACGTCCGGGAAAGAGGGTGGCCGTGGACCTCGCACACTCCCCCGCCGACGAGGCGTTCCGCGCCGAGGCCCGGGCCTGGCTGCGCGCGCACGTGCCGGCGGAGCCGCTGCCGTCGCTGGAGAGCGCCGAGGGCTTCGCCGCGCACCGCGCGTGGGAGGCGGAGCTGGCGGCCGGCGGCTGGTCGGCGGTGAACTGGCCGGCGCGCTATGGCGGCCGGGACTGCGGGCTGACGCGGTGGCTGCTGTTCGAGGAGGAGTACTGGGCGGCGGGCGCTCCCGGCCGGGTCGGCCAGAACGGCCTGAGCCTGCTGGCCCCCACCCTGTTCGACCACGGCACCGAGGAGCAGCGCTCCCGCGTGCTGCCCGCGATGGCCACCGGCGAGGTCGTGTGGGCGCAGGCCTGGTCGGAGCCCGAGGCCGGCTCGGACCTGGCGTCGCTGCGCGCGAGGGCCGTCCGCGCGGACGGCGGCTGGCGGCTGAGCGGCCAGAAGGCGTGGTCCTCGCGCGCGGCCTTCGCCGACCGCGCCTTCGGCCTGTTCCGCACCGATCCCGACGCCGGCGCCCCGCACCGGGGCCTCGGCTACTTCATGTTCGACCTGCGGGCCCCCGGCGTCACGGTCCGCCCCGTCGGCCGCCTGGACGGCAAACCGGCCTTCGCCGAGCTGTTCCTGGACGAGGTGTTCGTGCCGGACGAGGACGTCATCGGCCGGCCGGGCGAGGGCTGGCGCATCGCGATGTCGACGGCGGCCAACGAGCGCGGGCTCACCCTCCGCTCCCCCGGCCGCTTCCTGGCCTCTGCCGAGCGGTTGCACGCCCTGTGGCAGGACCGGGGCGGTCCGCCCGGCGCGGCGGACCGGGTCGCCGACGCCCTGATCGGCGCCCGCGCGTACCAGCTGTTCACCTGGGCGGCCGCCTCCCGCTTCCTGGCCGGCGAGCGGCTCGGCCCGGAGTCGAGCCTGAACAAGGTGTTCTGGTCGGAGTACGACATCGCGCTGCACGAGACGGCGCTGGACCTGCTGGGCGAGGAGGGCGAGCGGGGCGACACCCCCTGGGCCGAGGGGTACGTCTTCGCCCTGGCCGGGCCGATCTACGCGGGCGCCAACGAGATCCAGCGCGACATCGTCGCCGAGCGCCTGCTCGGCCTGCCGAAGGGGCGTCGCGCATGACCGCGTCGCGGGCGCCCGAGCCGATGCGGTTCCTGCTGGACGCCGAACAGCTGGCGTTCGCGCGGTCGCTGGACGCGATGCTGGGCGCGGCCGACACGGCGGCTGCGGTGCGCGACTGGAGCCGCGGGGACCGGGTGCGCGGGCAGGCGCTGTGGTCCCGGATCGCCGACGCGGGCGTCTTCGCCCTGGCGGTCCCCGAGAAGTACGAGGGGCTCGGGCCCCGGCCGGTGGAGCTGGCCGTGGCCTTCGTGGAGCTGGGGCGGCACGCGGTTCCGGGCCCGCTGGTGGAGACGGTCGCGGCGGCGGCGCTGCTGCTCGAGCCGGGTCCCGCCGAGCGGTTCCTCGCCGCGCTGGCCTCGGGCCGCTCGACGGCGACGGTCGCCCGCGAGGGCGGCTACGCCCTGGACGGCGACGCGGCCACGCTCCGGCTGGCGCTGGCCGCCGACGGCCTGCGGCTCGCGCCCGGCCACGGGCCGGTGCGGCCGTCGCTGGACCCGGCCCGGCGGCTGACCCGGCTCTCGCCGGGCGGCGAACTGCTCACCGCGGCCCCGGCCGTGGACCGGGCGCTGCGATGGGCGCGGCTCGCCACGGCCGCCCAGGCGCTCGGCGTCGGCCTGGCGCTGCTGGAGCGGACGGTGGCGCACGTGCGCCGGCGCGTGCAGTTCGGGGCGCCCATCGGGTCGTTCCAGGCGGTCAAGCACCGGCTGGCGGACGTGAAGATCGCCCTGGAGTTCGCCCGTCCCCTGGTGCTGGGGGCGGCCGTGACGATGTCGGCGGCGGACGTGGCCGCGGCGAAGGCGTGCGCCGGCGAGGCGGCGTACGCGAGTGCGCGCGCCGCGCTCCAGCTGCACGGCGCGATCGGCTACACGGCGGAGTACGACCTGTCGCTGCACCTCACCAAGGCCCGCGCCCTGCGCACGGCCTGGGGCACGCCCGCCGAGTGCCGCGCGGAGGTGCTGCGGGCCCGCCCGCCGGGCACTCCCGGCTGATCCGGAAAGAAGGTCCCTAGACCCGGGCGCTCACCTTGGCGACGAACGCGGCGAGGTTGGCCACGGTGCGCGCGATCTTCTCGTCCAGCGTGATCGTCTCGTGCAGCCGGGCTCCGGCGCCCGCGTCCCGCTTGCCCCGCACGTACAGCGAGCAGGCGAGATCGCTGCACATGTAGGCCCCCACGGAGTTGCCCTGCTGGCCGGCCCTGCCCGCCCTGGGCGCGACCATGAGGGAGACGCCGCCGGAGTGGGTGGTCAGGCACATCGTGCACATGCTGCGCCGGGCCTGCCAGGAGCCGGAGTGGGTCGTGCGCAGCTGGAGCGCTCGGGGGCGGCCGTCCAGTTCCACGGCGAGGTAGGCCCGGTCGGGGGCCTGGGGGTCGCGCCAGCCGAGGTAGTCGAGGTCGTCCCAGGGCCGGTCGGCCAGGTCGCGCGGTACGGCCAGGCGTGTGGCCTCGCCCTTGGTGCAGTTCACGAACGCGGCGCGGATCTGCTGTTCGGTCAGCGGCTTCATGTCGACCAGGCTAATTTGCCTAAAGCCTTTAGGCAAACGCTTAAGATGTTACGGGTGGCGCATAATGGCCGTCGGCAGCGGCTCGCTGCGCGGCATCGACGGACGGCTCGCCGCGTCGAGCAACGGGATCCGGGCGGGAGACGATCATGGGGCGCGTGGGGCTGAGCACGGAACGCCTGGTCAGGGCGGGCGCCGAGCTGGCCGACGAGGTGGGTTTCGACCAGGTGACCGTCTCGGCGCTGGCCAGGCGCTTCGACGTCAAGGTCGCGAGCCTGTACTCGCATGTGAGGAACTCCGACGATCTGCGGACCCGGATCGCCCTGCTGGCGCTCGCCGAACTGGCCGACCGCGGCGACGTCGCGCTGGCCGGGCGGGCCGGCAAGGACGCCCTGACCGCGCTGGCCGACGTCTACCGCGACTACGCCCGCGAGCACCCCGGCCGCTACGCCGCCGCCCAGCTGCGGCTGGACCCCGAGGCGGCGGCCGCGAGCGCGGGCGGGCGGCACGCCCGGATGACCCGCGCGATCCTGCGCGGCTACGACCTCGCCGAGCCGGACCAGACGCACGCCGTGCGTCTGCTGGGCAGCGTCTTCCACGGCTACGTCAGCCTGGAGATGGGCGGCGGCTTCAGCCACAGCGCCCCCGACACCCAGGAGACCTGGACGCGGATCCTGGACGCCCTCGACGTGCTGCTGCGCACCTGGCCGCCGTCGGGACGGTGAGGGACCGGACGGGAGCCGGCGCGGGCAGGCGTCAGTGCCCGGGTCCGGGTCCGTCCCCGTGCCCGTGGCCCGCGGTCAGCTCCCGGTACTCCCGCGCGGTCGGCTTGGGGATGTGGCTGCCGGGGCCGAACATGGCCCGCGCCAGCCGCGCCCGCACCCGCTGGGACGCCGTGACCGGCCGCCGCACACCGTTGTGGTCGACGAGCGGGCCGATCGCGTACGGCGGGCTCTGCTCGTGCTGGGTGAGGGCGAACAGCGCGCCCCGCCCCAGGGGTTCGTGGACCTCGACGTACTCGCCGTGCGGCAGCCGCCTGATGGTGCCCGTCTCCCGCCCGTGCAGCACCTTGTCGCGGTCGCGGCGCTGAAGCCCCAGGCAGATGCGCTTGGTGACCGTGAAGACGATCACCGGGGCCGCGAACACGGACACCCGCACGAACCAGGTGATCGCGTTGATGGACAGGTGCAGATGCGTGGCGACGATGTCGTTGCCGCCGCCGATCAGCAGCACGACGTAGAGCGCGAGCCAGGCCGCCCCGAGTCCGGTGCGCACGGGCGCGTTGCGCGGCCGGTCCAGGATGTGGTGCTCGCGCCGGTCCCCGGTGATCCACGCCTCGACGAACGGGTAGACGCCGATGGCGAGCAGGATCAGCGGGAAGAGGGAGAACGGGATCAGCACGCCCAGCTCCAGGGTGTGGCCCCAGGCGTTGATCTCCCATCCCGGCATCACCCGGATCAGCCCCTCGGAGAACCCGAGGTACCAGTCGGGCTGAGCGCCGGTCGTCACCAGGTCCGGGCGGTAGGGGCCGAACGCCCACACCGGGTTGACGCTCGCGATCCCGCCCATCACCGCCAGCACGCCGAAGACGAGGAAGAAGAAACCGCCCGCCTTCGCCATGTAGACCGGCATGAACGGCATGCCGACCACGCTCTTCTGGTCGCGTCCGGGCCCCGGGTACTGGGTGTGCTTGTGGAAGAACACCAGGATGAGGTGGGCGACGACGAGCCCCAGCATGATCCCGGGCAGCAGCAGCACATGGATCGGGAAGAACCGCGAGATGATGTCGTGCCCCGGGAACTCCCCACCGAACAGGAAGAACGACAGGTACGTGCCGACGATCGGCACGGACAGGATCGCGCCGTCCGCGAACCGCACCCCCGTGCCGGACAGCAGGTCGTCGGGGAGCGAGTAGCCGGTCAGGCCGGTGAGGATGCCGAGGAACAGCAGCAGCCAGCCGAACAGCCAGTTGACCTCGCGCGGCTTGCGGAACGCGCCGGTGAAGAACACCCGCATCATGTGCACGAGCATCCCGGTGACGAAGACCAGCGCCGCCCAGTGGTGGATCTGGCGGATCAGCAGCCCGCCGCGCACGTCGAAGCTGATGTGCAGGGTCGACTCGTAGGCCTTCGTCATGGTGACGCCGTTGAGCGGGACGTACGTGCCGTGGTAGACGACCTCGGCGCTGCTCGGCTCGAAGAACAGGGTGAGGTAGACGCCGGTCAGGAGCAGGATGAGGAAGCTGTACAGGCAGATCTCGCCCAGCATGAACGACCAGTGGTCCGGGAACACCTTGCGCAGGTTGGCCCTGGCCAGCGCGTACAGGCCGAGCCGCCCGTCGGCCCAGTCGGCGACCCGCTCGCCCCGGCCCGGCTCGCCCCGTCGCCCCGAACTCCCGCCGCCCGCGCCCTCGTTCACCGATCGCGCGCCGTCACTCATGCGTCGTCGCCTCCCCCTCGGATCACCCTCCTCAGGGTGCCACGGCGGCGCCGGCGAGCCAACGGTGCGGACTCCGCGGGCGGCGGACCCGGCTACGCGGTGACGATCCCCCGGGCCCGGGCGGCCGCCAGCCACTGCGGGAACTCACGCACCAGCCGGTCGTACAGCTCGGCGTCCGAGACCGTGCGCGGGTCCGCGCCGGCGTGGAAGAAGCCGGCGTTGTCGACGGCGCGCTTCGCCGGCACGGGCAGCTCGTCGAGCTTGCGCAGGAAGTCGAACTGCTTGCTGCCGCGGTCGCCGAAGCCGATGAACTGCCAGAACAGCGGCAGCTTCGAGGCCTTGCAGAGATACCGTTCGGCGGCGAGCTTGTTGATCGGTCCGCCGTCGGTCTGGAAGACGACGAGCGCCGGGTCCTTGGCGCCGCTGTCGAGGTAGTGGTCGATGACGGCTGTCCATGGCCAGGTGGTAGCTGGTCCGGCCCATGTGCCCGAGCCCGGCCACGATCTCGTCCACCCGCCCCCGGTGGTCGGCCAGGGCGATGTCGGTGGCGGCGTCGACGTCGGTGGAGAAGAAGACGACCGGCACCCGCCCGTCGTCGTCGAGATGCGCCGACAGCCCCAGCACGCGGTCGGCCAGGGCCTGCACGCTGCCGTCCTGGTAGTACGGCTTCATCGACCCCGAGTAGTCCACGACCAGGTAGACGGCGGCCCGCTGCCCGTCGAGACCGTGCTCGGCGAGGGACGCCCCGGCGCGCTTGTAGAGGTCGACCAGCGCCGGCGCGGTCTGCTGGACCTTGGTGAGACTGATCGCGGCCATGGCGCACAGCTTCCCACAACAGCCGCCGCTCGCCCATGTGTTCGCACATCGACCGATGACGATGAAATGACAATGAACGCGACATTCCCGCTCTAGGGTGTGCGGCATGAAACGTGCCGCCGCCCTGGTCTGCGCCGCAGTGGCGTCGACGGTGTACCTGCTCACCCCCTCGCAGACCGCACGACCCGCCCAGGACACGGGCCCGGTGCAGCGCGAACGGCCCGCGCAGGCCGACCGCCGTGCCCAGCCCGCCCGTTCGGCACGGCCCGCACCGGCCGAACGGTCCGCAGCGCCCCCGCGCCGGGCCCGGCCCGCCCGGCCGGCGGCCGACGCACGGGCGAGCGTCCCCGGTCTGGCCGCCCCGGCCCAGAAGGAACTGGCCCAGCAGATCGTGGCCAGCGCGGAGAACGGCACCCTGGACTGGCGCAGCGCGTACGGCTACGTCGGGGACATCGGCGACGGCCAGGGCTACACGGCGGGCCTGATCGGCTTCTGCACCGGCACCCACGATCTGCTCGCCCTGGTCGAGGGCTACACCCGCGACCACCCGGACAACGCGCTCGCCCCCTACCTGCCCGCCCTGCGCCGTGTCGACGGCACCGACTCCCACGAGGGTCTCGACCCCGGCTTCCCGGACGCCTGGCGCACCGAGTCCCGCACGCCCGCCTTCCGGGCCGCGCAGGACGCCGAACGCGACCGCGTCTACTTCGACCCGGCGGTGCGCCGGGGCCGGGCCGACGGGCTGGGCGCGCTGGGCCAGTTCATCTACTACGACGCTCTCGTCTTCCACGGCCCCGGCACGGGGACGACCAGCTTCGACGGCATCCGCGCCCGTGCGATGCGCCAGGCCCGCACCCCCGCCCAGGGCGGCGCCGAGACCGCCTACCTCGACGCGTTCCTCGACGCCCGCCGCAGCGCCATGCTCATCCGGCACCCCGGCGTCGACACCTCGCGCGTCGACACCGCCCAGCGCACGTTCCTGCGCGAGGGCAACCTCGGCCTGCGCCCGCCGCTGCGCTGGCGGGTGTACGGGGAGACGTTCCGGGCGCCGTAGGGGCCCGCCCGGCCTCCGCGCCTCCCCCGGGGTGCGGCGGACATGCCGCGGCGCCTGCCGGTCCGGTCGGGGACGTGGCAGGCGCCGCGTGGTGTTCCGCACGCCGTTGTACGGGACGTTTCGGGGTTCCCCCGGAGTGGGGGATCAGACCATCAGCGAGCGGTCCGTCGGCCGGATCGGGGCCGGCAGCTCGCTGGCGCCGGTGAGGAACCGGTCGACGCCGCGGGCGGCCGAGCGGCCCTCCGCGATCGCCCACACGATGAGCGACTGGCCGCGGCCCGCGTCACCGGCGACGTACACGCCCGGCACGTTGGTCGCGAAGTCGGCGTCGCGGGCGACGTTGCCGCGCTCGTCGAGCTCCAGGCCGAACTGCTCGACCAGACCGTTCTCGCGGTCCGTGCCGGTGAAGCCCATCGCCAGCGTCACCAGCTGGGCGGGGATCTTGCGCTCCGTGCCCGGCTTCTGGGTCAGCTTGCCGTCGACGAACTCGACCTCGGTCAGGTGCAGCCACTGGACGTTGCCGTCCTCGTCGCCCTCGAAGTGCGTGGTGGAGACGGAGTAGACCCGCTCGCCGCCCTCCTCGTGCGCGGAGGTGACCTTGTACAGCATCGGGAAGGTCGGCCACGGCTGGGAGACCGCGTTCCGCTCCTCGCCCGGGCGGGGCATGATCTCCAGCTGGGTGACGGAGGCCGCGCCCTGACGGTGGGCGGTGCCCACGCAGTCCGCGCCGGTGTCGCCGCCGCCGATGACGACGACGTGCTTGCCCTCGGCCGAGATCGGGGGCGCCACGAAGTCGCCCTCCTGCACCTTGTTGGCCAGCGGCAGGTACTCCATCGCCTGGTACACGCCCTTGAGCTCACGGCCGGGGACCGGCAGGTCGCGGGCGGTCGTGGCGCCGGCGGCGATGACGACGGCGTCGTAGCGCTTCTTGAGGTCGGTCGCCTTGAGGTCGCGGCCGATCTCGATGCCCGTGCGGAAGCGGGTGCCCTCCGCGCGCATCTGCTCGATACGGCGGTTGATGTGCCGCTTCTCCATCTTGAACTCGGGGATGCCGTACCGCAGGAGGCCTCCGATGCGGTCCGCGCGCTCGTAGACGGCGACGGTGTGGCCGGCCCGCGTCAGCTGCTGGGCGGCGGCCAGGCCCGCCGGGCCCGAACCGATGACCGCGACGGTCTTGCCCGACAGGCGCTCGGGGGCCTGCGGGGCGACGTCCCCGGTCTCCCACGCCTTGTCGATGATCGAGACCTCGACGTTCTTGATGGTGACCGGCGGCTGGTTGATGCCGAGCACGCACGCCGACTCGCAGGGGGCCGGGCACAGCCGCCCGGTGAACTCCGGGAAGTTGTTCGTGGCGTGCAGTCGCTCCGACGCGGCCGACCAGTCCTCGCGGTAGGCGTAGTCGTTCCACTCGGGGATGAGGTTCCCCAGCGGACAGCCGTTGTGGCAGAACGGGATGCCGCAGTCCATGCACCGGCTGGCCTGCTTGCCGATGATCGGCAGCAGCGAACCGGGGACGTAGACCTCGTTCCAGTCCTTCAGACGCACGTCGACGGGACGGGACTTGGCGACCTCGCGGCCGTGGTTCAAAAAGCCCTTCGGGTCAGCCATTGGTCGCCGCCTCCATCATCTTCTCGGTGATCTCGGACTCGGAGAGTCCCGCCTGCTCGGCGGCGTCCTTGGCGGCGAGCACTGCCTTGTAGGCACTGGGAATGATCTTGCTGAAGCGTTCCGCGGCCACGTCCCAGTCGGCCAGCAGCTTCTCGGCGACCGTGGAGCCGGTCTCCTCGGCGTGGCGGCGCACCACGTCGTGCAGCCACTGCTTGTCCGCGTCGTCCGGCGCCTCGACGGCGGCGAGGTTGCCGGCGTTGACGTTGTCGCGGTCCAGGTCGATCACGTAGGCGATGCCGCCGGACATGCCGGCCGCGAAGTTGCGGCCCGTCTCGCCGAGGACCACCGCGTGGCCACCGGTCATGTACTCGCAGCCGTGGTCGCCGACGCCCTCGGAGACGACCGTCGCGCCGGAGTTGCGCACGCAGAACCGCTCGCCGGTGCGCCCGCGCAGGAACAGCTCGCCGCCGGTCGCGCCGTAGGCGATGGTGTTGCCCGCGATCGTGGAGTACTCGGCGAGGTGGTCGGCGCCCCGGTCGGGACGGACGATCACCCGGCCGCCGGAGAGGCCCTTGCCGACGTAGTCGTTGGCGTCGCCCTCCAGGCGCAGCGTGACGCCGCGCGGGAGGAAGGCGCCGAAGGACTGGCCGGCGGAGCCGGTGAAGGTGATGTCGACGGTGTCCTCGGGCAGGCCCGCGCCGCCGAACCGCTTGGTCACCTCGTGGCCGAGCATGGTGCCGACCGTGCGGTTGATGTTGCGGATGGAGACCTGGGCGCGCACCGGCTGGGCGTCGGTCGCGGAGTCCGCGGCGAGCGCGTCGGCGGCCAGCTTGATGAGCTGGTTGTCGAGCGCCTTCTCCAGACCGTGGTCCTGCGGGACGACCTGGTGCAGGGCGGCGCCCTCGGGCAGGTCCGGCACGTGGAAGAGCGGGGCCAGGTTGAGGCCCTGGGCCTTCCAGTGGTCGACGGCGCGCTCGACGTCGAGGACCTCGGCGTGGCCGACGGCCTCCTCGATCGAGCGGAAGCCCAGTTCGGCCAGCAGTTCGCGGACCTCTTCGGCGATGAACCGGAAGAAGTTGACGACGTACTCGGCCTTGCCGGCGAAGCGGTCGCGCAGCACCGGGTTCTGGGTGGCGATGCCGACGGGGCAGGTGTCCAGGTGGCAGACGCGCATCATGACGCAGCCGGAGACGACGAGCGGGGCGGTCGCGAAACCGAACTCCTCGGCGCCGAGCAGCGCGGCGATGATCACGTCACGGCCGGTCTTGAGCTGTCCGTCGGTCTGGACGACGATGCGGTCGCGCAGGCCGTTGAGCAGCAGGGTCTGCTGGGTCTCGGCGAGGCCGAGCTCCCAGGGGCCGCCCGCGTGCTTGAGCGAGGTGAGCGGCGAGGCGCCGGTGCCGCCGTCGTGGCCGGAGATGAGCACGACGTCCGCGTGCGCCTTGGACACGCCCGCGGCGACCGTGCCGACGCCGACCTCCGAGACCAGCTTCACGTGGATCCGCGCCCGCGGATTCGCGTTCTTCAGGTCGTGGATCAGCTGGGCCAGGTCCTCGATGGAGTAGATGTCGTGGTGCGGCGGCGGGGAGATCAGGCCGACGCCCGGGGTGGAGTGCCGGGTCTTGGCGACCCACGGGTAGACCTTGTGGCCGGGCAGCTGGCCGCCCTCGCCGGGCTTGGCGCCCTGGGCCATCTTGATCTGGATGTCGTCCGCGTTGACCAGGTACTCGGAGGTCACGCCGAAGCGGCCGGAGGCGACCTGCTTGATGCTGGAGCGGCGCGCCGGGTCGTACAGGCGCTCCGGGTCCTCGCCGCCCTCACCGGTGTTGGACTTGCCGCCCAGCTGGTTCATGGCGATGGCGAGGGTCTCGTGCGCCTCCTGGGAGATGGAGCCGTACGACATGGCGCCGGTGGAGAAGCGCTTGACGATCTCGGAGACCGGCTCGACCTCCTCCAGGGGGATCGAGGGGCGGTCCGACTTGAGGCCGAACAGGCCGCGCAGCGTCATCAGGCGCTCGGACTGCTCGTTCACGCGGTCCGTGTACTTCTTGAAGATGTCGTAGCGGGCCGTGCGGGTGGAGTGCTGGAGGCGGAAGACCGTCTCGGGGTCGAACAGGTGCGGCTCGCCCTCGCGGCGCCACTGGTACTCGCCGCCTATGTCCAGCGCGCGGTGCGCCGGCGCGATGCCGGAGGCGGGGTAGGCCTTGGCGTGCCGGGCGGCGACCTCCTTGGCGACGACGTCGATGCCGATGCCGCCGATCTTGGTGGCGGTGCCGCTGAAGTAGCGCTCGACGAACGCGTCGTCGAGGCCGACGGCCTCGAAGACCTGGGCGCCGCGGTAGGAGGCGACCGTGGAGATGCCCATCTTGGACATGACCTTCAGGACGCCCTTGCCGAGGGCGTAGATCAGGTTGCGGATCGCCTGCTCGGGCTCCATGCCGTCGAGGAAGGTGCCCGCGCGCAGCAGGTCCTCGACCGACTCCATCGCCAGGTACGGGTTGACGGCGGCGGCGCCGAACCCGATGAGCAGGGCGACGTGGTGGACCTCGCGGACGTCGCCGGCCTCGACCAGCAGGCCCACCTGGGTGCGCTGCTTGGTGCGGATGAGGTGGTGGTGGACGGCCGCGGTGAGCAGCAGCGAAGGGATCGGCGCGTGCTCGGCGTCGGAGTGGCGGTCGGACAGGACGATGAGGCGGGCGCCGTTGTCGATGGCGGCGTCGGCCTCGGCGCAGATCTCGTCGATCCGGGCGGCGAGCGCGTCGCCACCGCCGTGCACCCGGTACAGGCCGGAGAGCGTCGCGGCCTTGAAGCCGGGCATGTCGCCGTCGGCGTTGATGTGGATGAGCTTGGCCAGCTCGTCGTTGTCGATCACCGGGAAGGGCAGGGTGACCGAGCGACAGGACGCGGCGGTGGGCTCGAGCAGGTTGCCCTCGGGGCCGAGGGAGGAGCGCAGCGAGGTGACGAGCTCCTCGCGGATGGCGTCCAGCGGCGGGTTGGTGACCTGCGCGAACAGCTGGGTGAAGTAGTCGAACAGCAGCCGCGGACGGGCGGAGAGCGCGGCGATGGGCGAGTCGGTGCCCATGGAGCCGAGGGGCTCGCCCGCGGTCTTGGCCATCGGGGCGAGGATGATGCGCAGCTCTTCCTCGGTGTAGCCGAAGGTCTGCTGCCGGCGGGTGACCGAGGCGTGGGTGTGCACGATGTGCTCGCGCTCGGGGAGGTCGACGAGCTCGATCTCGCCGGCTTCCAGCCACTCGGCGTAGGGGTTCTCGGCGGCGAGCTGGGCCTTGATCTCGTCGTCCTCGATGATGCGGTGCTCGGCGGTGTCGACGAGGAACATGCGGCCGGGCTGCAGGCGGCCCTTGCGGACGACCTTGGCCGGGTCGATGTCGAGGACGCCGACCTCGGAGCCGAGGACGACGAGGCCGTCGTCGGTGACCCAGTAGCGGCCGGGGCGCAGGCCGTTGCGGTCGAGGACGGCGCCGACCTGGGTGCCGTCGGTGAAGGTGACGCAGGCCGGGCCGTCCCAGGGCTCCATCATCGTGGAGTGGAACTGGTAGAAGGCGCGCCGGGCCGGGTCCATGGAGTCGTGGTTCTCCCACGCCTCCGGGATCATCATCAGCACCGAGTGCGGCAGGGAGCGGCCGCCGAGGTGGAGCAGTTCGAGCACCTCGTCGAAGGACGCCGAGTCGGAGGCGTCCGGGGTGCACACCGGGAAGATCCGCTCGATGGCCTTCTCGTCGGAGCCGAAGAGGTCCGAGACGAGCTGCGACTCCCGGGCGGTCATCCAGTTGCGGTTGCCCTTGACGGTGTTGATCTCACCGTTGTGCGCGACGAAGCGGTACGGGTGCGCGAGGGGCCACGACGGGAAGGTGTTCGTGGAGAAGCGCGAGTGGACGAGCGACACGGCCGAGGCGAAGCGGCGGTCGGACAGGTCCGGGAAGAAGGGCTCCAGCTGGCCGGTGGTCAGCATGCCCTTGTAGACGATCGTGCGCGCGGACAGCGACGGGAAGTACACGCCGGCCTCGCGTTCTGCGCGCTTGCGCAGCACGAACGCCTTGCGGTCGAGGTCGATGCCCTGCGAGCGGCCGTCGGTGACGAAGACCTGGCGGAAGGCGGGCATCGTCGAGCGGGCGGTGGCGCCCAGCAGCTCCGGGGCGACGGGGACGTCGCGCCAGCCGAGGACGGTGAGGCCCTCGTCGTCGGCGATCGTCTCGATGCGCGAGACGGTCTCGGCGAGGCCGTCCTCGGGGAGGAAGGCGATGCCGACGGCGTAGTGGCCGGCCTCGGGCAGCTCGAATCCGGCGACCTCGCGGAAGAAGGCGTCCGGGACCTGGGTCAGGATGCCCGCGCCGTCGCCGGAGTCCGGCTCAGAGCCGGTGGCGCCGCGGTGTTCGAGGTTGCGCAGAACGGTGAGCGCCTGCTCGACCAGCGCATGGCTCGCCTCGCCGGTGAGGGTGGCCACGAAACCGACGCCGCAGGCGTCGTGCTCGTTGCGGGGGTCGTACATACCCTGCGCAGCAGGGCGAGCATCCATGAAGGACCAGTTCTGGCCATTCGCGGAATGCTGGGACGGCTGGCGCGGCGTACGCATCGGCTCTCCCGTCGTCGTCTCAAGTGGCATGTCTGCTGGCGAAGGGACGACGTTGGCCCTCTGCGTAACGCAAAATTTCGTGCAGGTTACATGATGGAGCGGTTCTCGGGAACCGGATACCGCGTTCCAGCATGCGGACGCCACGGGCCGACGGCGGGGTACCGCGGACGTGGCCGAAAAGTATGGGGACCGGACGGGAGGGGATCGATCAGATCGTGGCCCGCCGGGCCGGAAGGGGGCGGAGGGAGCGTCGTCACCCACCCCGCGAGTGCGCCGCAGGCGTCATTGCCCACAGCGCTTACGGCTCATGCCCGTTGGTCGAGCAGCCGAAACCAGTCGGTAACAACTACTTATGCAGCCCCTTGCATAAGTAGCATCCGAGCTATCCTACGGCCGTTCCGAACAGGGTGCCCAGGGCGTACGTCACACCGGCCGCCGCGCCGCCGAGGGCGAGCTGGCGCAGCCCGCTGAACCACCAGGTCCGCGCGGTCACCCGGGCCACCACCGCGCCGCAGCCGAACAGGCCGGCGAGCGCGAGCAGCACGGCCGGCCACAGCGAGGAGGCCCCCAGCAGGTAGGGCAGCACGGGCAGCAGCGCGCCGAGCGCGAAGGCCCCGAAACTGGAGACGGCCGCGATCAGCGGCGAGGGCAGGTCGGAGGGGTCGATGCCCAGCTCCTCGCGGGCGTGGATCTCCAGCGCCTGCTCCGGGTCGCGCGAGAGCTGCTGCGCGACCTGCCGCGCCAGCGCGGGCTCGACGCCGCGCGACACGTACAGCGCGGCGAGCTCGGCCTCCTCGTCCTGCGGGTGCTTCTTCAGCTCCCGCCGCTCCACGTCCAGCTCGGCCTCGACCAGTTCGCGCTGCGAGGCGACGGAGGTGTACTCGCCGGCGGCCATGGAGAAGGCGCCGGCGGCGAGCCCCGCGAGACCGGTGATGACGATGGTCTGCTGGCCGACCGATCCGCCGGCGACGCCGGTCATCAGCGCGAGGTTCGAGACGAGACCGTCCATCGCGCCGAAGACGGCGGGGCGCAGCCAGCCCCCGTTGACGTCGCGGTGGGTGTGGTTGTCGCGGTGCGCCTCGTGCAGTGGCGCCTCGGTCTCGATGATGGCCATGAAGATCCCCCGGGGACGGAAAAGGACGGACGGAGAAGGTAGCTAAGCCAAAGCTAACTTTGGACACATTCTAATTTGTGACAACACCAAAGTACGCCCGCGGATTCCTGGCCGCCAGCAAGGAAAGGCTCGGCTAACCTGCGGCTTTACCTTCGAGCGCTCATTCGAGATGAGGTCTGCACAGATGTCGACCGGGTGACATGAGTGGATTTCAGGCTCTGGTCAACCGCCGACGGTGGGACACATCCGGCAGAAGGCTCCGCGCCCGTGCGGACCCCCGGAGGAGAGGCCGCCCATGCCGACGATCCGTGACCGAGCGCGCGGCGCCCTTCTCGGCCTGGCCGTGGGAGACGCCCTGGGCGCCCCCGCGGAGAACCTCAAACCCTCCGAGATCCGCGCCCGCTGGGGCCGCATCACGGGGTACGTCGCCGACCGGCCGGCCGGCACCGACGACACCGAGTACGCGATCTTCTCCGGCCTGCTGCTGGCCCGCCACGGCTCGGCGCTCACCCCGGCCCACGTGGAATCCGCCTGGCACCAGTGGATCGCCGACCTCGACGAGGGGCCCTTCCGCGGCGCCGGCTTCAGCGAACGCGGCACCCTGGAGAACCTCCGCCGGGGCCTGGCCGCACCGATCTCCGCCCAGCACCGGCACGCCTGGAGCGACGGCCTGGCCATGCGGGCGGCGCCCTTCGGCGTCTTCGCCGCGGGCCGCCCGGCCGAAGCGGCCCGGCTCGTCGCGATCGACGGCTCGGTGAGCCACGACGGCGAGGGCATCCACGGCGGACAGGCGGTCGCGGCGGGGGTCGCGGCGGCCATGGCCGGAGCGCCGACGGCCGCCGTCGTGGCCTCGGCCCTGGCCGTGATCCCCGAGGACTCCTGGACGGCACGCTCCCTGCGCCGGGCGGTGGCGGTGGCCCACCGGGGCGAACGGGCGGTGCGCTCCGCCGTCGTCATCGGCGGCTACCCCTGGACCGACCTCGCCCCCGAGGCGGTCGCCCTCGCCTTCGGCGCGTACGCGGCGGCCGACGGCGACTTCCGCGAGGCCGTGCTCACGGCGGTGAACATGGGCCGCGACGCGGACACCACGGCGGCCGTGGCCGGCGCCCTCGCCGGGGCCGCGAGGGGGGCGGACGCGATCCCGCCGGACTGGGCGGCGGCGATCGGCCCGGCCCGGGGCAGCTGCCTGCCCTCGATGGCGGGACACCACGTCCTGGACGTGGCGGAACTGCTCATGCCCGAGGAGGGCGGCAAGTGGGGCGAGGGAGTGGTCGTGGAGGAGCTCGTGCCGAGCCTCATGGGCCTCGCCCGGCCCCCCGCCCCGGACCCGGACGCCTTCACCCTGGCGGCCACCGACGGCACGGAGGCAGGCGCATGACGACCCCGGACCTCACACCCCCGGCGACCCCGGACGACCGCACACCCACCGACCC
>NZ_JAHHIT010000175.1 GCF_024539675.1 Streptomyces hilarionis
TGCCCCGGGGCGCGGGCGGGGGCCTCCGGCGCCCCGGGGCACGGCCCGGGGACCGCCGCGGCCGGCGGCGACGACCGGCCGGGGACCCTCTCCGCGTCACCGAGCGGGGCCGCCGCACCCCTCGCGGGCAAGGTCGTCGTCATCGATCCCGGGCACAACCCGGCCAACGTCCGGCACACCGCCGAGATCGGCCGCCAGGTGGACATCGGCACGAACCGCAAGGAGTGCGACACCACCGGCACGTCCACGAACTCCGGTTACAGCGAGGCCGAGTTCACGTTGGACGTGGCCCACCGGCTGCGCATCCTGCTTCAGCGGCAGGGCGCCACGGTGAAGCTGACCCAGGACGGGGAGCGGCCGTTCGGGCCGTGCGTCGACGAACGAGCCCGGATCGGGAACTCGGCGCACGCCGACGCGGTCGTCTCGATCCACGCCGACGGCTCCGCGGCGGGCAACCGCGGCTTCCATGTGATCCTGCCGGCCTCGGTGCACGAGGGCGCCGCGGACACCCGGACCGTGGTCGGCCCGTCGAAGGACCTCGGAAAGCTGATCGCGGGCGACTTCGCCCGCTCCACGGGCACTTCGCCGTCCAACTACGTCGGAGACGGAACCGGTCTCGTCACGCGCAGGGACCTCGGCGGTCTCAATCTGTCAACGGTTCCCAAGGTGTTCATCGAGTGCGGCAACATGCGCGATAGCAAGGACGCGGCGCTGCTGACCAGTGGCGTCTGGCGGCAGAAGGCGGCGCGGGGGATGTCTGAGGGAATCGTGAGTTTCCTGCACGGGTCGTGATCAGTGCGCAGATCCCGGCGGACAGCGCGACAGTGCGGACGATAGTGTCGTCCCTACGATGAGGGGTCACCCCCGCGCTCACACCGGGGCCTGACGGCGACCTGGTGACAGCGACGCCTCTACCGGAATGTGCATGCGTGTGCCGATGACGAGACGACTGACGAAGGACCTGAAGTGAATATCCGCTCCCTCACTCGAGGCGACGGCGTGGTGATCGGAGCAGCGGTACTGCTGTTCGTCGCGTCGTTCTTCGATCTCTACTCGATCGACGGGATCCCTGACAGCTACGATCTGCCGAACCTCTGGAACAGCGGGCCTGTGCTGTTCGGCGTCGTACTCGCGGGGATCATCGGCGCCGCTCTCGTGGTCGTCAGCCGGGGGCTGCCGCAGGCGCCCAAGGTCGCCGGACTCGACCTCGGTCAGTTCGGCGTGG
Organism: Streptomyces hilarionis; assembly: GCF_024539675.1. Taxonomy (GTDB): domain Bacteria; phylum Actinomycetota; class Actinomycetes; order Streptomycetales; family Streptomycetaceae; genus Streptomyces; species Streptomyces hilarionis. The sequence continues at coordinate 1,226 of NZ_JAHHIT010000175.1, forward strand.
CCTTCACGGTCTTCGCCGCGTGGAGCGCGCTCGGCAACATCTTCGACCCCTCGGGCGGCTACGACAACGTCGGCGACAGCTCGAACGCCCCCGACGCCGGTGCGGGCCTGATCCTCGCCCTCATCGCCACTCTGCTGCTGGCCGGCGCGGCCGTCGCCACGCCGCTGGTCCCCGCCCTCCAGGCCGGTCTCATGCCGGCGCCGAAGCCGCAGACGCCGCAGCCCTACGGTGCGCAGCCGCCCGCCGGCTACGGCTACCCGGGCGCGCCGCAGCCGGCGTCGTTCGGCGGTCAGCCGCAGCCGGGCCAGCCCGGTCAGCCGGGGCAGCCGGGCGGGCAGTCGTTCGGCGGTCAGCCGGGTCCGGCGCAGCCGGCGTCCGCGGACTTCTCGCCGTTCTGGTTCGCCGTGCCGGTGCCGCGTCCGCTGTACGCGGAGGACGGCGCTCCGACGCCGATCGCCGAACTGGCGCCGGGCACCTGGTACCTGGCGGTCGAGCAGGGCGCCCAGGGTCTGGTCGCGCAGACGCAGGACGGCCGGCGCGGCGTGCTGCGGGACACCTCTGGGATCCAGCGCGGCTGAGCGACCGCCCACAGGCGTCGCACGAGGCAGACAGGCCCCTCGCCCTTCCGGGCGGGGGGCCGTTGTCGTACAGTCGCAGCCCTGCAACTGACGGACCGTCAGGAGGCTGTCATGCGGCTCGGTCTCGCGCTCGGCTACTGGGGCCGCGGTCCCTCCCCGGACCACGTGGAGCTGGCCCGGGAGGCGGAGCGGCTCGGCTACGACTCGGTGTGGACGGCGGAGTCCTGGGGGTCGGACGCCTTCACCCCGCTCACCTGGATCGCCGCACGGACGTCGAGGATCGGGCTGGGCACGGCGGTCGCGCAGATGGCGGCCCGCTCCCCCACCGCGACGGCGATGCACGCCCTCACCCTGGACCATCTGTCCGGGGGGCGGATGACGCTCGGGCTCGGGCTGTCCGGGCCGCAGGTCGTCGAGGGCTGGTACGGCCGCCCCTTCCCCCGGTCGCCGCTGACCGCGACCCGGGAGTACGTGGACGTCGTCCGGCAGGTGCTGAGGCGACAGGCGCCGGTCGAGACGGACGGCCGGTTCCACCCCCTCCCCTACCGGGGCCCCGACGCGACCGGTCTGGGCCGGGCGCTGAAGTCCATCACCCATCCGCTGCGGGCGGACCTGCCGGTGCTGCTCGGGGCCGAGGGGCCGAAGAACGTGGCGCAGACCGTGCGGATCGCCGACGGCTGGCTGCCGCTGTACTGGTCGCCGAACCGGCCGGACGCGTACGGCCCGGGAATCGGGGAGCTGGCGGAGGGCTTCCGGGTGGCGCCGATGGCGCGGGTCAAGGTGTGCGACGACGTCTCCGAGGGGCTGCTGGCCGTCAAGGCCATGCTCGGCTTCTACATCGGCGGCATGGGCCACGCCACCCGCAACTTCCACGCCGACCTGATGGCGCGCATGGGGTACGAGGAGGAGGCCCGGCGTGTCCAGGAGCTGTTCCTGACGGGTCGTCGCGAGGAGGCCGTGCTCGCCGTGCCGGACGCGTTCGCCGACGAGATCTCCCTCGTCGGACCGCGGGAACGCATCGCGGAGCGGCTGGAGGCGTGGCGCAAGGGCCCGGTGACGGACCTGCTGGCGGTGGCGCCGGACCCCGTCTCGCTGCGGGTGCTGGCGGAGCTCAACTCCTGAACGCGGGCCGGGGCTTGGAGGTTCCGCGAGCGGCCCGGCACGGCCCAGGTTTCATTCGGAATCGAACGGCAATCCGCAGGGCATGTCTCGATATCGCAGTGGTTCCAACTCGGCAGGAACGGTCATAGCGGTCGTCGCGGACGTCATGGCCGTCATCCTCGGGCTCTGGATCCTCATGTATCTGCTGGACGCCAACCGGGGCAACGACCTCGTCCAGTTCGTCCACCACTCGGCCAACTGGCTGGCCGGCTGGTCCCGTGACCTCTTCACGTTCGACGAGGCATGGGCCCGGGTCGTCGCCGGTTACGGCCTGGCGGCGGTGGTGTACCTGTTCGTCGGCCACGCCATCGCGAACCGCGTCCACCGCCACTGATCCCTTCTCAGTCGCAGCACTCCGCTTCCAGTCCGGCGGGCAGCTGCTCCCCGCCGAAGACGGCGCAGGTGGCCTCGTGGCCGCCCAGGGCCGCGACGGCGAGCAGCAGCGAGCCCGCCGTCCAGGTGGTCAGCTCCCGCGGCCAGATCGCCTCGTCCTCGAACACGAACCCGGTCCAGTACAGCCCCGACTCCGCGTCCCGGAGGTGCTGGATCGACTGAAGGATCTCCAGCGCCCGGTCGGACTCGCCCATCGCCCACAGTGCGAGGGCGAGTTCGGCCGACTCGCCGCCCGTCACCCAGGGGTTGGGCGCCACGCAGCGCACGCCCAGGCCAGGGACCACGAACCGGTCCCAGTCCGACTCGATGCGGGACTTGGCCTCCGCGCCGGTCAACGCGCCGCCCAGGACGGGGTAGTACCAGTCCATCGAGTAGCGGTCCTTGTCGAGGAACCGTTCGGGGTGGCGTCGCAGGGCGTGCCGGAGCGCTCCCGCCGCCAGTTCCCAGTCGGGCTGCGGCTCTTCGCGCTGTTCGGCGACGGCCAGCGCGCAGCGCAGCGCCTGGTGGATCGAGGAGGAGCCGGTGAGCAGGGCGTCGGCGGTCGGCGTGCCGTCGTCGTCGCGCCGCCAGCCGATCTGCCCGCCGGGCTGCTGCAACCGCAGCACGTACTCGATCGCCGCGTACACGGTCGGCCACATGCGGTCGAGGAAGGTGTCGTCGCCGGTGGACAGGTAGTGGTGCCAGACGCCGACGGCGATGTAGGCGACGAAGTTCGTCTCGCGCCCCCGGTCGGTGACGGCGTCGAAGGCGCCGTCCTGGTAGGCGGCGAACCAGGAGCCGTCGTCGTTCTGGTGCCGGGCGAGCCAGTCGTAGGCGCGCTCGGCGGCCTCGTGCTCGCCGGCCGCGTCCAGCGCCATGGCGGCCTCGGTGTGGTCCCACGGGTCGAGGTGGTGGCCGCGGAACCAGGGGATCGCGCCGTCCTCGCGCTGCACGGCGAGGATGCCGGCGACGGTCGCGGCGGCCTGCTCGGCGGTGAGGACCCCGGTCAGGACGAGGTGTTCTGTCCGGGGCGTCGTCACTTGGCGGCCGCCTCGGACAGCGTGGGCAGGTGGGGCTTGGTCGCGTAGGCCACGAAGCTCTTGCCGATGAGCGGGTTCAGTGCCTGCTCGGCGACCCGGGTGGCCAGCGGCTTCTTCATGATGTCCCAGACCAGCAGCTTGTGGTAGGCGCGCACCGGCAGCGCCTTGTCGTTGTCGACGCCGAACGCGCACTTCAGCCACCAGTACGGCGAGTGCAGCGCGTGGGCGTGGTGGGTGCCGTACGGCTTGAGGCCGGCCTCGCGGATCTTCTCGAGCAGTTCGTCCGCCCGGTAGATGCGGATGTGGCCGCCCTCGACCTCGTGGTAGGCGTCGGAGAGGGTCCAGCAGACCTTCTCCGGGCCGTAGCGGGGGACGGTGATCGCGATGCGGCCGCCCGGCCGGAGCACGCGCACCATCTCCGCGAGGACGCCCTTGTCGTCCGGTATGTGCTCCATGACCTCGGAGATGATGACGACGTCGAAGGACTCGTCGGGGAAGGGCAGCGCGAGTGCGTCGCCCTCCATGGCGGTCGCGGTGGCGCCCTCGGGGGCCTCGCCGGCCTCCTTCATCGCCGCGAACCACTTGGCGACCTCGCGGATCTCCTCGGCGTTCTGGTCGAGGGCCACGACCTGCGCGCCGCGGCGGTAGCACTCGAAGGCGTGCCGGCCGGCCCCGCAGCCCAGGTCGAGGACCCGGTCGCCCGGGGCGAGCGGGAACCGGGAGAAGTCGACGGTCAGCACGTGGCCCTGCTTTCGCGATCGGATGCTTCGGATACGTCGGCGGCGGGAGCGGCGCCGGTGGCCCGGGCGTCGACGGCCGCGGGAGCGGAGGGAGCGGCGAGGGCTGCGGAGGCCGCGGGAGCCGCGGGGCTCACGGGGGCCGCCGCGAGGCCGGCCGCCGCCCCGGCGGCGACGTCGGCGGCGTGGGCCCGGGGGCCGTGGGGAGTCCGCGACCGGGTGCGGCCGTCGTCGGCCATCGCCTCGCGGTAGCGGGCCACGGTCCCCTCGGCGGCGCGCGCCCAGGTGAACCGCTCCAGGACCCGCTGCCGTCCGGCGGCGCCGAGCCGTGCGCGCAGTTCCGGGTCGCCGAGCAGCCGGCCCAGGCCCGCCGCGAGCGCGCCCGCGTCGCCGGGCGGCACGGCCAGGCAGGTCTCCCCGTCGCGTCCGGCGACCTCGGGTATCGCTCCGCCGGTCGTGGCGAGCAGCGGGGTGCCCGTGGCCATGGCCTCGGCGGCCGGCAGGGAGAAGCCCTCGTACAGCGACGGCACGCAGGCGACCTCCGCCGAGCGAACCAGGTCGACGAGTTCGGCGTCGGAGATGCCCTTGACGAACTCGACGGCGCCTTCGAGGCCGTAGCGCTCGATCGACTGGGCGACCGGCCCCTCCTGCGGGCGCTTGCCGACGACGACCAGGTGCGCGTGCGGGTGCTCGGTGCGCACCTTCGCCAGGGCGTCGACGAGATGGACCAGGCCCTTGAGCGGCACGTCCGCGCTGGACGTCGTCACGATCCGGCCGGGGATCTGCGCCACGGCGGGATTCGGCGAGAACAGGTCGGTGTCGGCGCCGATGTGGACGACGTGGATGCGGTCGTCGCGGACGCCGAGGTGGTCGACGATCTCCTGGCGGGAGGTGCCGGAGACGGTGAGCACGGAGGGCAGCCGGCGGGCGACGCGCTTCTGCATGGCGGTGAAGCCGTACCAGCGCCGCACCGAGTAGCGCCGCCGCCACCCCTCGGCCGCGTCCAGCTCCAACTGCCGGTCGACGGTGATGGGGTGGTGGATGGTGGTGACCAGGGGCGCGCCGACGTCGCCCAGCAGGCCGTAGCCGAGGGTCTGGTTGTCGTGCACGACGTCGAACTCGCCGCGGCGGGCGCGCAGATGGCGGCGGGCGCGCAGCGAGAAGGTCAGCGGCTCGGGGAACCCGCCGGTCCACATCGTCGCCACTTCGAGGGCGTCGATCCAGTCGCGGTACTCGCCCCGTCCGGGGGTGCGGAAGGGGTCCGGCTGGCGGTAGAGGTCGAGGCTGGGCAGCTCGGTCAGGGAGAGCCGGTCCTCGTGCCCCGGGTCCAGGACCGGGTAGGGCTGTGAGCCGATGACCTCGACGCGGTGGCCGAGGCGGGCCAGTTCCCGGGAGAGGTGCCGGACGTAGACGCCCTGGCCCCCGCAGAACGGGTTTCCCTTATAGGTGAGGAGCGCGATCTTGAGCGGTCGCCCGCCGTCAGCGGCAAGGTCATGCCGAGACCCTGCCTGACTGGCCTCAGCGGTCACTCCGGGCCCCCTTCTGCCTGCATTGTCCCGCGACACTACGTCGGGACGCTAATCTAGAACAAGTTTCAGACTTGATCGTTCGGGAGGCTCTGAATCTACCGGCAGGTACGAGCGCTGTGAGCAGTGGATCAGGTGATTCACGCCACCACCGATCACCCGTCGAGCCGTATGATCACCGCCCTTCACCGACTGTCACGACGACTGTCACGGAACGGACCGGAACGGGACCCATGTCTGCGGAAGCCAGCCCTCAGCGCCCCGCGCACTCCCCCCTCACCGAGCGGCAGGAGGCGCGCCGCCGCCGCATCCTGCACGCGAGCGCGCAGTTGGCCAGCCGGGGCGGCTTCGACGCGGTGCAGATGCGGGAGGTCGCGGAGTCCTCGCAGGTCGCCCTCGGCACGCTGTACCGCTATTTCCCCTCCAAGGTGCATCTGCTGGTGGCCACCATGCAGGACCAGTTGGAGCACATGCACGGCACGCTGCGCAAGAAGCCGCCGACGGGCGAGCGGGCGGCCGAGCGCGTCGCCGAGACCCTGATGCGCGCGTTCCGCGCCCTTCAGCGCGAGCCGCACCTGGCCGACGCGATGGTCCGCGCGCTCACCTTCGCCGACCGCAGCGTCTCACCGGAGGTCGACCAGGTGTCCCGTCAGACGACGGCGATCATCCTGGACTCGATGGGCCTGACCGACCCCACCCCCGAACAGCTCTCCGCCGTCCGCGTCATCGAGCACACCTGGCACTCGGCGCTCATCACCTGGCTGTCGGGGCGCGCGTCCATCGCGCAGGTGCGCATCGACATCGAGACGGTCTGCCGGCTGATCGACGTCACCGACCCCGCGTCGGCCCGCAACGAGCCCCCGGCAGCCGGCTAGCACCCGGCAGCGGGCCGGCGCCCGACAGCCGGCCGGCCCACGGCGATCCGGTCCCCTCACTCCTCCGGCGGGAAGACCGGTTCGCCGTTCCGGGCCAGGGTGATCATGATCGCCTCCACCGGGCAGCTCTCCGCCGCCGCCAGGACCCGCTCGTTGGCGAGGGGGTCCGGGTCGGCGGGACGGGACTGGCGCGCGGTGTCCAGACGGAAGCCGTCGGGCGCGTGATGGACGCACTGGGCGGAACCGATGCACAGGGACCGGTCCACCTCGACGTGCCACCGGTCCCCCGCCCTCGCGCCCGGACGCTCCTGCGCGGGAGGCGCCCCCACCTCACTCACCCCTCCCAGCCCGCCGGGAGGTGGATCATCTTGTGCTCGAGGTACTCGCCGAAGCCCTCCGGCCCGAACTCCCGCCCCAGCCCGGAGTTCTTGTAGCCGCCGAACGGGCCGAGCATGTCCAGGCTGAAGGTGTTCACGGAGTACGTCCCGGTGCGGACCCGGCGCGCGATCTCGACGCCGTGACCGACGTCGGCCGTCCACACGCTGCCGCTGAGCCCGTAGTCCGAGTCGTTCGCGATCTTCACCGCCTCGGCCTCGTCGCCGTAGGGCAGCAGGCAGATCACCGGGCCGAAGATCTCCTCGCGGGCGATCCGCATGGAGTTGTCGACGTCGCCGAACAGGGTCGGCTCGACGTACCAGCCGCGCTCCAGGCCCGCCGGACGACCGCCGCCCGTGAGGATCTTCGCGCCCTCCTCCTGGCCGATGCGGATGTAGTCGAGGTTGCGGCGCTGCTGCCGCTCGGCCACCAGCGGGCCGAGCTGGGTGGCGGGGTCCAGCGGGTCGCCGACCACGAGCGCGTCCGCCGCCGCGGCGAAGGCGTCGGCGAACTCGTCGTAACGTGAGCGAGGGAGCAGGATCCGGGTCTGGGCGACGCACGCCTGACCGTTGTTCATCCAGGCGGCCGCGGCGATCCCGGGGACGGCGGTGGCGAGGTCCGCGTCCGGCAGGACCACCGCCGCGGACTTCCCGCCCAGTTCGAGGGTCACCCGGGTGAGATTGCGGGACGCGACCTCCATGACCCGCCTGCCGGCCGCGACCGAGCCCGTGAACGAGACCTTGTCCACGCCCGGATGCCCGACCAGGTACTCGCTCACCTCGCGGTCCGCGGGCAGGATCGACAGCACGCCTTCCGGCAGCCCGGCCTCCCTGACGATGTCCGCCAGGACGTAGGCGTCCAGCGGCGACTCCGGGGACGGCTTGAGGACCACCGTGCAGCCGGTGAGCAGCGCGGGGGCGAGCTTGGCGGCGGCGACGAACTGCGGGACGTTCCAGGGGACGACCGCCGCGACCACCCCGACCGGCTCGCGCCGCACGAGGATCGGTCCGAGCACGCCGTCGCGCCGCTCCTCGTAGGTGAAGCCCCGGGCGACGGTGATCGCCGCGTCCCACACCATCATCGCGCCGAGGGCCTGCGCGAGGACGCTCCAGGAGTACGGGGAGCCGTTCTCGGAGGAGATCACCCGGGCGAGCTCCTCGTGGCGCGCGAGGATCCCGTCCTTGATCCGGCCGACGACCTCGATCCGCTCGTCGAGCGAGAGCCGCGGCCAGGGCCCCTCGTCGAAGGCCCGCCGGGCGACGGCGACAGCCCGGTCCACGTCGGCCGGCGAGGCGTGCGGCACCCGCCCGATGACCTCCTCGGTGTGCGGCGAGATCACCTCGATGACGGCGTCGCCCAAGGGGTCGGTCAACTCCCCGCCGATGAACAGCTTTCCGTGTTCCACGAGCTCAGCCATGGCCACTGCCTTCATTTTCTGACGGTGTTTCAGAAACTGATACCAGTTCTGGTTGAAGTAGTCCACGGACGAGACCCGGATGCCCCCGAACAGCAGATTCCCGATGATCAGGGGCGGGTCGGGAAGCCGAGGACCGCCAAGGGCGCCCGCCTTCGAAGAGGAGCCTGCGCATGGTCCCCGAGGAAGCACACGCTCACGCGAGGGCTGCTCGACGTCGACCGGATCATCCGAAGGCCGAAGTGCTGGGACGCCGGCCGCAGACAGGGCATGCCGACCAGGCGCCCGGCTACGCAAAGGCGTGTTCATGCGCGAATTGTGTGGAAGCATCGAAGATGTCCCTCCCGCCGCCCGCCCACGACGAATCGGGGGAATCGTTGGCCAGACAGCCCACTGTCCGGCGTGGACGCCGTCACACGCTGCTGCTCGCCGCAGGGCCGGTACTCGGAACCGGGGTGGGCGCGCTGACCAACCTGGTCACTTCCGAGTGGAACTGGTGGCTCTTCTTCTCTCTGGTGGTTCTCGTGTCGCTCTGTGCGGCCGCAGCCACGTACCCGCCCCGCGAGGAAGAGGAGTTGCGCAGCGGACATGCGGGCGGGACCGACGGGCCACGCACGCTCCCTCCGGCGAGTGCGGTGTTCGCCGGGCGCCGTCTCGAGCTCGAGAGGGTGGTCACCCACCCGGGCCGCCATGACTACCGGGCAACGTTGTTCCTCATCACCGGAGAATCAGGTGTGGGGAAGACGGAGTTCGCCGTGCAGGCTGCCCACAGACTGGCAGACCGCTTTCCCGACGGCCAGCTCTTCATGGGCTTCCGCAGCCACGCTTCCGGGGCAGGCCCCCTGGAGGTACGCGATGTTCTCCTGGACCTCATGGGCACGCTTGCGCCCGACGTGCCCACTGCCACACTCGACACCTCGCAACTCGTGAACAGATGGCGTGTCGCCACGGCAGATCGTCGCGTGCTCCTCATCCTCGACGACGTGACGGAGGCCAAGCACATAGAACGGGTGCGGCCGAATTCCGAGCAATGCCTGGTGATTGCCACCACCCGTGCTCCCTCCATTGCGGGAGTCGACCCCGATCTGCACCTTCGGCTCGGGGAACTGTTGGAACACGAGGCAGCCTTCGTGATCGCTGAGATCATGCGCCGCAACTCGCGTGAGGTCACCGCCACCACTGTGAGCGAACTCGCCGCCGTCCACAGGCTACCGCTGACCGTTCGTCACGCAGTCGCCCAGCTCTTGACCGGAGCCTCCCCCGACCTCGCGAGAACTCCGGAACGGGGCGGAGGGGCCGACGCCCTCACTCTCTCCTTCGGCCGCCTCTCGTCACGAAATCGACTTGTACTGCAGCGTTCCGCACTGCATCCAGGGCCGCATCTGACAGCGGTCTTTGCGGGAGCACTCGCCGGCATGCCCGCAGAAGAAGCAGAGGAGGCGCTCACAGAACTTCACCGTGTAGGCATCCTGCAAGAGGCCGGCCCTGATAGCTACGGTTTCCACGACCACGTGCGGGATCTCGCACTGGCCGACGGCCGACACCGTACTGCCGAGCAGGAGTCCGAGTGCGGGTGTGGGTGCAGGCGCGCCCTGGAGCGACTCTTCCAGGCCAGCCTGGACATGGCCAGGAATCTTGCCGCTGACATCAACGCACCGGTCGTCACGAGCGTCGACTCCCGCCTCCTCACACGTGCCAGATCGATGACGGAGGGGGAGGCACTGTCATGCCTTTCCGCGAACTTCGATGATCTGCTGGCAGTGATTCGTCTCGCGATCGCCCGCAGTTGGAACCAGACATGGAGGCTGGCGAGTGCCCTCGCGTACTACATGCGCGTCCGTCGCAACATCCCCCAGGCGATAGACCTCCTCTCGGCTGCGCGTCGGATTGCGGTGCGCGCAGCCGACTCACGCGGCGAGGCCGTATGCCGTCTTGAAATCTCCCGAATGGAGCGGACCCGCGCTGACTACGAAAAGGCCCGCGACGAGGCCGAGTGCGCCTTGCTGATATTCGAAGCGGAACGCGACTTACTCGGTCAAGCCAACTGCCACTCCGAACTGGGAACCCTTGATCAACATACCGGAAAGTACGCCGCTGCGGCTGGTCGGGCTTCAACGGCCGACGCGTTGTACTGCCAAGAGAACGACAAACGAGGTCGCGCGGATGCGCAAGGGATGCTCGGAATGCTGGAAAGACGCAACGGCAACTACCCTACTGCGCTTCAGTATCTGAGCTCGGCCTTGCCCCTCTTCCAGGAGATCGGGAACAAGCGGAACGAGGCCTGGATCCTTATCGAGATCGGCACCGTCCATCGTCTTACCCACGCGTACGACACCGCCCGGCTGAACTTCCGTGAGGCACGGCGGATCTACGAAGGCGCGGGCGACCGCAACGGGCAGGCATGGGCGGATCGCGAACTGGGGATCGTTGCCCGCACGAGGGGGCAACACGCCGAGTCCCTGGCTCTGTTGTCAGAGGCCTTGCGCGTGTTCACAGAACTCGGCGGCACACGCAACCGCGCGGATGCACTGGTCGAACTCGGCACCCTGCACCGCGTGACCGGCGCCCTTGAGGAGTCCCGGGGGCACCTGGAGAGGGCGCTCGCCGTCTACCGGGAAATCGGGAACAAACGGGGCGCCGCCTGGACGGAACTGGAACTGTGCACGCTCGAACGCCTCAGCGGAGACCTCGACTCCGCCGACGCGCATCTGGAGTCTGCGGACAGCATCTACGCAGAGATACCGGACGAGTCAGGACGCGACAGAGTCCGGACCGAACGCGGCCTGCTCGCTGCACTACGGCGCGCGACACCGCACGGGTGAACCAGGACCTTCTGCGATCTCCGACTTCCGGCCCATCCGAAGTTCCGACCACGCCACCAGGAGTACCACCCCGATGCCCGGGCCCTCCGGGCTGTCCGGCAGTGACCAAGGTCGACAGCCAGCGACAGGTAGCGCACACATCAGCGCAGGTCAGCCCAACCCCCCACAGTGACAGTCGACTTGGGCACCCATTGAAACCAGTTCTAGTTATAGTGGGCAATGGCCGTGGGACGGAGGGCGGATGACGAAGGTGTTCGATCATGGCGGGGGTGTGCGGTCCCTGCGGGTGCCCATCCCGGACAACCCGCTCGGGCACACGCTGGTCTACGTCGTCGACACCGACCGGGGGCCGGTCCTGATCGACACCGGCTGGGACGACCCCGCCTCCTGGGACGCGCTCGTCGCGGGCCTCGCGGCCTGCGGGACGTCCGTCGCCGCGATCCACGGCGTCGTCATCACCCACCACCACCCCGACCATCACGGCCTGTCGGCCCAGGTGCGGGAGGCCTCCGGGGCGTGGGTGGCGATGCACGCCGCGGACGCCTCGATCGTGCGGCGGACCCGGGAGACGCGCCCCGAGCGCTGGTACGCGTACATGGCCGAGAAGCTGGCCGCCGCGGGCGCTCCCGACGCCCACCTGAACCCGCTGCGCACGGCGCGCCGCCGGACGTTGCCCGGCCTCTCCCCCGCGCTGCCGGACCGCGAGATCGTTCCCGGCGAGCTCCTCGACCTGCCCGGCCGCCGGCTGCGCGCGATCTGGACCCCCGGACACACCCCCGGCCATGTCTGCCTGCACCTGGAGGAGGACCACCCGGCCGGGCTCGCGGGCCGCGGGCGTCTGTTCTCCGGCGACCATGTGCTGCCCGGCATCACCCCGCACATCGGCCTCTACGAGGACCCCGACGACGCTACGGTGACCGATCCCCTCGGCGACTACCTCGACTCCCTCGAACGCGTGGGCCGTCTCGCCCCCGCCGAGATCCTCCCGGCCCACCAGCACGCCTTCACCGACGCCCCCTCGCGGGTGCGGGAGTTGCTCACCCACCACGAGGACCGTCTCACCGGACTCCTCTCGCTCCTCGCCTCGCCCCTCACTCCCTGGCAGCTGGCCGAGCGCATGGAGTGGAACCGGCCCTGGGAGGAGATCCCCTACGGCTCGAGGAACATCGCGGTCTCCGAGGCCGAGGCGCATCTGCGGCGGCTGGTGAAGCTGGGCCGCGCGGAGGCCGTGCCGGGCAGCGCCCCGGTGACGTACGCGGCGGTGTGATCCCGGCGGGCCCGGCCGCGCCCGAATCGTTTCGACGAGCACCTCGCCGTGGCGGCCGTTGCTGCGGCGGCCGTTGCCGGGGCGGCCGTTGCTGCGGCGGCCGTTGCTGCGGAGGGGGTGGCGGGTCCCGGGCGCGTTCGCGCCGTCGCGCCGTCGCGCCGTCGGGACGTCGGCGGCCCGGTCGTCTCCGCCGCGGTGCGTCGACGGCGTCGGCACGCGCGGATCCGCCCTCGCCCACGGCCGCCTCGGGTGGCCTTCCTACCTGCCGGTAGAGTGACCGCGTCGTCATCACGCCCGTACAGGGGGAAGCCGGTGCAATTCCGGCGCTGACCCGCAACCGTTGACAGCCGGATCACCTGGCACGGGACCGTGACCGGCTCACGTGCGTCGGCGGGTCGGCCGTCGCACGGCACCGTCGAGGCATACGGAGCCGAGCCGCCGGGGTCGCCCCGCGCTGCCCGGCTCCCCCACAGGGAGAGGCATCCGCCGATCATGAACATCCGCCGCAGCGCCGCGAGCCTGGCCGCCGCCACCGTCGTGCTGGGCGCCGCCGTCCCCGCCGTCGCGGCGACCCCGTCCCCCACCCCGACGGTGGCGATACCCGACGGGCTGTACGGCACCGCCGACCCCACGTACGACGGCGTCTGGCGCCAGTCGCTGGCCCTGCTCGCACAGCGGACCACGGGCGTCACCCCGGCGGCCGGCGCGGTGGCCTGGCTCACCGGGCAGCAGTGCGCGAACGGGGCCTTCGCCGCCTTCCGCGCGGACCCCGCCAAGGACTGCGACGCCAAGCTGATGGTGGACACCAACAGCACGGCCGCGGCCGTCCAGGCACTGGCCGCGCTCGGCGGCCACGCGGGCGCGACGGACAAGGCGGTCGGCTGGCTGAAGTCGGTCCAGAACGCCGACGGCGGCTGGGGCTACACCCCCGGCGGCGCCAGCGACGCGAACTCGACGTCGGTGGTGGCGGGAGCGCTGGCGGCGACCGGGCAGCAGCCCTCGCAGGTGAAGAAGGCCGGCAAGTCGTCGTACGACGCCCTCGTCAAGCTCTCCGTCCCGTGCGGCGACGGGGCCGGGGGCGGCGCGTTCGCGTACCAGCCGGACAAGAAGGGCGCCCTCGCGGCGAACGCCGACGCGACGGCGGCGGGCGTGCTCGGCGTCCTCGGCAAGGGGTTCGTGACGAACGCGGGCAAGCCGTCGAAGGTCTCCGGCGCCTGCGGCGGCTCCGCCGAGCCGCTCACCCCGTCCGAGCTCGCCCGCAACGGCTCGCGGTACCTCGCCTCGTCGGTCGGCGGCACCGGCTACCTGAAGTCGGCGCTCCCCGGCGCCGCGGACCAGCCCGACTACGGCAACACGGCCGACGCCGTGGTCGCCCTCGCCGCCCAGGGGTGGACTGAGCAGGCGCGAAAGCCCCTCGCCTGGCTCCAGCAGCACTCCGCGGCCTGGGCCGAGCAGAGCGGTCCCGCCGCCTACGCCCAGCTGATCTTCGCAGCCCACGCGATGGGCGCCGACCCCCGCCACTTCGGCGGCGCGGACCTGGTCGCCCGGCTCGACGCGACCGGCCCCGCCCCGCAGGCCACGACGAAGGCCAGCGGAGCCGAAGCCGACGACACCGACAAGAAGGACGCGTCGGATTCCGGTTTCGGCGTCTGGTGGATCGTCGGCGTGTTCCTCGTCGCCGGTGTCGGCATCGGGTTCCTCCTCAGCGGCCGCGGCCGCAAGCGGCGTCAGCCGTGACGCGCCGCTCCGCCGGCCTCGCCGTCGTCCTCGCCGTCGTCCTCGCCGCGCTGCTGCCGGTCCTGACCGGGACGGCGCAGTCGGCGCAGGCGGCCGGGTACCGCTACTGGTCCTTCTGGGACCGGACCGCGAACACGTGGACGTACGCCACCCAGGGGCCGTCCACCGCCCGCCCCGCCGACGGCGACGTCCAGGGCTTCCGGTTCGCGGTGAGCGCGGACTCGCAGGACGCGACACGGCCGCGCGGCGCGGCCTCCTTCGCCGCGATCTGCGCGAGGACGCCCGCGCGGGACGGCATGAAGCGCGTGGCGCTCGTCCTCGACTTCGGCACGGCGGCCGACGCCCCCGGCGGCGAGACCCCGCCCGCGCCCTCGCCGCGCACGGCCTGCGCCCGGGTGGCCTCCGGCGCGACGACGGCCGAGGCGCTCGCCGCGGTCGCCGGGCCCCTGCGCTACGACGCCAACGCCCTGCTGTGCGCGATCGCGGGATACCCGCGGACCGGCTGCGGCGAGCAGGTGTCGACGGACGGGACGCCCACCCGGCAGCCGTCGGCGGCCAAGGGCGCCGGGGCCGGCGGCCGCGCCGCGGACCGGGACGGGGACGACGGCGGGAAGGACGGGGGCCCGTCGGTGGGCCTGTACGCGGGCGCGGCGGCCGTCGCGGTGCTGGGCGCGGCCGCGGTGCGGCAGGCGCGGCGGCGCCGCAATGACTGACCGCCGCTCCCGGCCCCCGCTGCACCCGGGCGCCTGGTGGCTGTGGGCCCTCGGCCTCGGCGCCGCGGCCACCCGCACCACCAACCCGCTCCTGCTCGGCCTGCTGCTCACCGCCTCCGCGTACGTCGTCACCGTGTGCCGCCCCGACACCCCCTGGTCCCGTTCCTACTCCGCGTTCCTCAAACTGGCGCTGGCCGTCCTCGTCGTCCGGCTCGTCTTCGTCGTCGCGCTGGGCTCGCCGATCCCCGGGACGCATGTGCTGCTCACGCTGCCCGAAGTCCCGCTGCCGCACTGGGCGCAGGGCATCCGGCTGGGCGGCGCGGTCACGGCCGAGGGCCTGCTCTTCGCGGGGTACGACGGCCTGAGGCTGGCCACCCTCCTCGTGTGCGTCGGCGCCGCCAACGCCCTGGCCTCCCCGTCGCGCCTGCTCAAGGCGCTTCCGGGCGCCCTGTACGAGACGGGGGTGGCGGTGGTCGTCGCGCTCACCTTCGCGCCGAACCTCATCGCGGACGTCCAGCGGCTGCGTGCCGCCCGCCGGTTGCGCGGCCGCCCGGACCGGGGGCTGCGCGGCCTGTTCCAGGTGGGGCTGCCGGTGCTGGAGGGCGCGCTGGAGCGGTCCGTCGCCCTGGCCGCCGCGATGGACGCGCGCGGCTACGGCCGCACCGCCGACGTCTCCGCCCCCGTCCGGCGCACGACCGCCGTCCTCACGCTGGGCGGCCTGCTCGGCGTCTGCGCGGGAACCTACGGTCTGCTCACCGCCGCCGGCGGCACGTACGGCCTGCCGGTGCTGCTCGCCGGGGTGGGCGCGGCCCTCGCCGGGCTGCGGCTGGGCGGCCGCCGCTCCGCGCGCACCCGCTACCGCCCGGACCGCTGGACCCCGCGGGCCGCTCTGACCGCGGCCTCCGGCGTCGCCGTCGCGGGTCTGCTCACCCTGGCCGCGTCCGCCGACCCGACGGCCCTGAACCCCGGCGTGGTCCCGCTGACCGCGCCCGCCCTCCCGTTGTGGCCGGCGGCGGCCGTACTGCTCGCCCTGCTGCCCGCGTTCGTGCACGAGGAGACGTCGTGATCCGCTTCGAGAACGTCTCCGTGACGTACGACGGGGCCTCCGAACCCGCCCTCAGGGACGTCGACTTCACCGTCCCCGAGGGTGAACTCGTGCTGCTGGCGGGCCCGTCGGGGGTCGGCAAATCGACGCTGCTCGGAGCGGTGAGCGGCCTCGTCCCGCACTTCACCGGCGGGCTCCTGCGCGGCCGCGTCACGGTCGCCGGCCGGGACACCCGCACCCACAAGCCGCGTGAGCTGGCCGACGTCGTGGGGACGGTGGGCCAGGACCCGCTGTCGCACTTCGTGACGGACACGGTCGAGGACGAACTCGCCTACGGCATGGAGTCGTTGGGCCTGGCGCCCGCGGTGATGCGGCGGCGCGTCGAGGAGACCCTCGACCTGCTCGGCCTGGCCGGGCTGCGCGACCGCCCCCTCGCCACGCTCTCCGGCGGCCAGCAGCAGCGGGTCGCGATCGGCTCGGTCCTCACCCCGCACCCCCGGGTGCTCGTCCTGGACGAGCCGACGTCCGCGCTCGACCCGGCGGCCGCGGAGGAGGTCCTCGCCGTCCTCCTGCGACTGGTCCACGACCTCGGCACGACGGTGCTGCTGGCCGAGCACCGCCTGGAGCGCGTCCTTCAGTACGCCGACCGGGTCGCCCTGCTGCCCGCCGCCGGAGCGGCCCCGCTCCTGGGCGCGCCGGCGGACATCATGGCCGTCTCCCCGGTGTTCCCGCCGGTCGTGGATCTGGGCCGGCTGGCGGGCTGGTCCCCGCTGCCGCTGACGGTCCGCGACGCCCGGCGAAGGGCTTCCGACCTGCGAGAACGGTTGGCAGCGGCGACGGAGACGGCGACACCTACGGCCACGGCTACGGCTACGGCTACGGCTACGGCTACCGAGGGGTTCCGGGAAGCGGCCGGAGAGTCCGGGGCAACGGAGCCCAGGGGGAAAGAGACACCCGCCGGCCGGCTCTTCCGCCGTGTCCGCCGCTCCCGCAGCGCCTCCGCCACCCCGCCCTCCCCCTCCTC
>NZ_JAHHIT010000176.1 GCF_024539675.1 Streptomyces hilarionis
TTCCCACCCCAGCCCCCGCCCCCCCCGGAGGGAGCCGCGCGGTGGCGTCGACGCCTGTGCCCCTAAGGCAGTTCGAAGCCGGGGTTCAGGCCGCCCAGCGCGTTCGTGCACGGGCAGTCGCGTTCGGCGTTGGAGGGGAGTGCGGCGAGCGTGTCGAAGAGGACCTCCCGGAGGCGGTCCACGTTGGCCGCGAAGACCTGCATGACTTCCTGGTGCGAGACGCCCTCACCGCTCTCGGCGCCCGCGTCCAGATCGGTGACGAGGTTCAAGGACGTGTAGCAGAGCTCCAGTTCGCGGGCGAGGGCCGTCTCCGGATGCCCTGTCATGCCCACCGTCGACCAGCCCTGCGCCCGGTGCCACAGCGATTCGGCGCGGGTCGAGAACCTCGGTCCCTCGATCACGACGAGCGTCCCGCCGTCCACCGGCTCCCACTGGCGGCCGCGCGCCGCCTTCAGCGCCGCCGCGCGTCCGGCGGGACAGTAGGGGTCGGCCAGCGACACGTGCACCACCTGGGGCACCGTGCCGTCGGGGAGGGGCAGGCCGTCGAAGTAGGTGCCGGTGCGCGACTTCGTGCGGTCGACGAGCTGGTCGGGCACGAGCAGGGTGCCGGGCCCGTACTCCGGGCGCAGGCCGCCCACCGCGCAGGGGGCGAGGACCTGGCGTACGCCGACGGAGCGCAACGCCCACAGGTTGGCCCGGTAGTTGATCCGGTGGGGCGGCAGGTGGTGGCCGCGTCCGTGCCGGGGGAGGAAGGCGACCCGCCGGCCGGCGGTCTCGCCGACGAAGAGGGAGTCGCTGGGCGGTCCGTAGGGGGTGTCGACCTGGATCTCGGTCACGTCGTCGAGGAACGAGTAGAGACCGGAGCCGCCGATCACGCCGATCTCTGCGTTCGCTGCCTTGTTCGCCATGTCCGGCACCCTAGGTCAGCTCCGGGCCGTCGAGGAATGCCCGGGGTCCGCCGTCGCGGGCGCTCGGGGCGCGGCCGCCGGGAACGGCGAGGACCCCGTCGTCGGACGACGACAGGGTCCCGTGCGCGAAGTTCTCAGGCGGCGGAGCTGCTGCCGGCCGAGGTGCCGGTGCTCGACGACTTGGAGCCCGACGAGGAGTCCGAGGAAGAGGACGACGACGTCGTCGCACTCGGCTTGGAGTCGGTGGTCGACGACTTCGACGACGCCGGCGAGCTGCTCGACGAGGAGCCGCGGCTGTCGTTGCGGTAGAAGCCGGAGCCCTTGAAGACGATGCCGACCGCGGAGAACACCTTCTTGAGGCGGCCACCGCAGTTCGGGCACTCGGTCAGAGCGTCGTCGGTGAACTTCTGCACCGCCTCGAGGCCCTCGCCGCACTCGGTGCACTGGTACTGGTAGGTCGGCACTGTCTTCCTCCTGGCACTCTCACTCAGTGAGTGCTAACGACGGTCTATCTTGACGCATTCCCCGGAATCAGTCCACTGTCACCGGCTCGCGGTGACCGACGCCACGTGCGACCGTGCGCGCGCGGGGGCGCGTCGCCAGCCGGGAACGCAGCGTCAGCAGGACCGCGAGGGCCAGCACGGTGCCGCCCATCGGCACCAGGAAGCCGGCGCCGTCGCGGACGTTGTCCTCCAGCTGCCCGGCGACGGTGACGGCGGCCGCCTGGCCGAGCGCCACGGCGCCCGTCAGCCAGGTGAACGCCTCGGTGCGGGCCCCGGCCGGGACCAGGCCCTCGACCAGCGTGTAGCCGGTGATCAGCGCGGGCGCGATGCACATGCCGACCAGCAGGCCGAGGCCCGCCAGGACGAGCACGGAGTGGGCGGCCCACAGGCCGGAGGCGACGAGCGCGAGGGCCGCGTAGGCGACGACCAGGCGCTGCTGGGGGGCGGCCTTCCAGGCGATCGCGCCGCAGACCAGGCCGGAGAGCATGTTGCCCGCGGCGAAGGTGCCGTACAGGACGCCGTTCAGGCCGGGCTCGCCGATCGACTCGGAGAACGCGGCCAGGGAGACCTGCATGCCGCCGAAGACGGAGCCGATGCCCAGGAAGGTCGCGATCAGCACGCGCACACCGGGGACGCGCAGGGCCGAGGTGTGCTCCATGCGCGTGTGCCCCGCGGCGGCGACCCGGGGCTGGGTGCTCTTCTGCGCGGCGAACAGCAGGCCGCCGAGCAGGGTCAGCGAGGCCTCGGTGACCAGACCGGCGGCCGGGTGCACGGCGGTGCACAGGGCGGTCGCCAGGAGCGGTCCGACGACGAAGGTGAGCTCGTCGGTGACGGACTCGAAGGCCGCCGCGGTGGTCATCAGCGGCGAGCCCTTCAGCTTCACGCCCCAGCGGGCCCGCACCATGGGCCCGACCTGCGGCACCGAGGCGCCCGTCGGCACGGCGGCCACGAACAGCGCCCACAGGGGCGCGTGCGCGAGGGCGAGAGCCGTCAGGGCGATCCCCGACACGGTGTGCACGAGCACACCGGGGATCAGCACCGCGCGCTGTCCGTAGCGGTCGGCGAGCCGCCCGCTGTAGGGAGCGCACAGCGCCATGGAGACGCCGGTGACGGCCGCGGCGGCGCCGGCGGCCCCGTACGAGCCGGTGGTGTGCTGCACGAGCAGCACGATGGAGATGGTGAGCATCGCGAACGGCTGGCGGGCGGCGAAGCCGGGCAGCAGGAACGTCCAGGCGCCGCGGGTGCGCAGCAGGTGCCCGTATCCCGGGCGGGAGGAGGCCGACGAGTCCTTCGACGGCTCGGTGGTGACCGTGGATGCCACGGCCCGTGCCTTTCTGCCGCCTGGTAGCGCGCCCGTGCGGGGGGCGCCGAGAGCTGTCCTCTTGCGCGTGCTGCGGTAGATGCCGGAGTCCGCTGCAGGAGGTGTCCCGGCCGCCATACGGTCGCGCCAGCTCTGCGTCAGGCAGAGTTGGTTCGATCAAAGTGCGCCTTCATCCTACAGGGATCAAGGCCACGGAGGCCTGTGAAAAGGAGCACCGGTCTCGCGGCCGCCTGTGAATGAAGGGGGCGTGAACGGCGCGACACCGCGCACGCGGCGCACTCAGTGCGTCGCGCCGCCCGTGCCCAGCCAGCCGGCGAGCTTGCCGCCGTGCCCGACGGCCCGCAGGCGCTTCTCCGCGGCGTCGCGCACCGGGTCGGTGGCCACGACGAGGAGTTCGTCGCCGCGCCGCAGGACGGTCGAGGGCATGGGGACGAACGAGGTCCCGTCCCGCACGACGAGGGTGACGGCGGCCCCGGCCGGCAGCCGCAGTTCGTTGACCTCGACGCCGTGCATCTTCGACCCCTGCGGGATCGCGACGGACAGCAGGTGGCCGCGCAGCCGCTCCAGGGGCGCGGACTCGACGCCGAGGTCGGCGGCCTCGGGGTCCCCGCCGAGGCGGAGCTTGCGTGCCAGCCAGGGCAGCGTCGGCCCCTGGACCAGGGTGTAGACGACGACCAGGACGAAGACGATGTTGAAGATCCGGCGACTGCCGTCGACGCCGTTCACCATGGGGATCGTCGCCAGGATGATGGGCACGGCGCCGCGCAGGCCGGCCCAGGACATCAGGGTCTGCTCCTGCCAGGGCACCCGGAAGGGCGTCAGGCACAGGAAGACGCTGACCGGGCGGGCCACCATGGTGAGCACCAGGCCGATGACGAGCGCGGGCAGCACGTCGTCGCCCAGCTCGTGCGGGGTGACCAGCAGGCCGAGCAGGACGAACATGCCGATCTGGGCGATCCAGCCGAGCCCGTCGGCGAACCCGCGCGTGGCGGGCCAGTGCGGCAGCTTCGCGTTGCCCATGACCATGGAGGCGAGGTAGACGCCGAGGAAGCCGCTGCCGTGCGCCAGGGAGCCCGCCGCGTAGGCGGTGACGGCGATCGCCATGACGGCGATCGGGTAGAGGCCGGAGGCGGGCAGGGCGACGTGCCGAAGGCCCCAGGAGCCCAGCCAGCCGACCGCGAGGCCTATGGCGGCGCCGATGGCGAGTTCCAGCGCTATCTCGCCCACCAGCACGTACCAGTGCTCGACGGGGCCCGCCTGGGAGAAGGCGACGACCAGGATGACCACCGGGGCGTCGTTGAAGCCGGACTCGGCCTCCAGGGTGCCTGTCACGCGGGACGGCAGGGGGATCTTGCGCAGGACGGAGAAGACCGCCGCCGCGTCCGTCGAGGACACCACCGCACCGATGATCAGCGCCTGCCGCCACTCCAGCCCCGTCACGACGTGCGCGGCCGTGGCGGTGACGCCGACGCTGACCGCGACCCCGGCCAGTGCCAGCGCCGTGGCGGACGGCAGGGCCGGTTCGATCTCCTTCCACTTCGTGCCCAGACCGCCCTCGGCGAGGATCACGACCAGGGCCGCGTAGCCGATGACCTGGGTCAGTTCGGCGTTGTCGAAGTGGACGTCGCCGATGCCGTCCTGGCCCATGGCGATGCCGATGCCCAGGTAGACGAGCAGGCTGGGGAGCCCGCTGCGCGAGGAGATCCGGACCGCTGCGACGGCGACGAGCAGGACGAGCGAGCAGACGAGCAGGAGCTGGTTGAGGTGCTGGACAGTCAGCGGCGGTTCCCTTCACCGGCGCGCGCGCCTTGCGCGCGGGCGCACATGTGCATCGGATACATCGGACACGAGCGCTCTGCGCCCCGCACCCAACTACTTCGTTACCTTACCTAACTCTTGACGATTTCTTGACACTCCGCGGCTGTGAGATCGAACAGTCTTCCGCGCGCGTACCCGACTCCGCGTCAAGTGGCGCGAGGCCCTGCGCCTATGGTTGCTCCAGCGCTCATTCAAAAGGACAGCCCGCCCTGCCGCTCGCGTTAGGACAGCAAGGACAGCGATGCCCCCCAACACCACCGCCACATCGGGTGACAAGCCCGTCAAGTCCGGCAGGAAGAAGGGGCGCAAAGCCCGTTTGATCGTGCTTGTGCTGGTGCTGGCCATCATCGGTGGCGTGGCCTACGGGGCCTTCTGGTCCATCAGCACCGTCCGCGCGTCCTTCCCGCAGACCAAGGGTTCGATCACCCTGGAGGGCCTGTCCGGGCCCGTCGACGTGAAGCGGGACGGCTACGGCATCCCGCAGATCTACGCCGATTCCGACGAGGACCTCTTCATGGCGCAGGGCTTCGTCCAGGCGCAGGACCGGTTCTACGAGATGGACGTCCGCCGGCACATGACGTCCGGGCGGCTGTCGGAGATGTTCGGCAAGAGCCAGGTCGACAACGACGAGTTCCTGCGCACCCTGGGCTGGGACCGCGTCGCCAAGAAGGAGTACGACGACGTCCTGTCGGCCGACACCAAGAAGTACCTGCGGGCCTACGCCAAGGGGGTCAACGCCTACCTCAAGGGGAAGGACGGCGCGGACATCTCCCTGGAGTACGCGGCCCTGGGCTTCACCAACGACTACAAGCCGACCGAGTGGACCCCGGTCGACTCGGTGTCGTGGCTGAAGGCGATGGCCTGGGACCTGCGCGGCAACATGCAGGACGAGATCGACCGGGCCCTGATGACCAGCCGGCTGGGCCCGCAGCAGATCGCCGACCTGTACCCGCAGTACCCGTACGACCGCAACAAGCCGATCGTCCAGGACGGCCGCTACGACGAGCAGACCAGGACCTTCGAGGAGAAGGACGGGCAGGGCTCGGGCACCGGCACCGGCACCGGCACGGGCTCCGGCGACTCGTCGGGCACCGGCACCGGCAGCGGCACGGGCACCGGCACGGGCGTCGGCTCCGGCGACGGCTCCTCGCAGGGCTCGGGCTCGGGGTCGGGCGCGCAGAGCCAGCTCGCGGGCCTCTACAACGTCCTCGACGACCTGCCCACGGCCGTCGGAGTGAACGGCAACGGCATCGGCTCCAATTCCTGGGTCGTCGCCGGCAAGCACACGATCACCGGAAAGCCCCTCCTGGCCAACGACCCGCACCTGTCGGCCTCGCTGCCGTCCGTCTGGTACCAGATGGGCCTGCACTGCCGCAGCGTCTCCAGCAAGTGCGCCTACGACGTCTCCGGCTACACCTTCGCGGGCATGCCCGGCGTGATCATCGGCCACAACGCGGACATCGCCTGGGGCATGACGAACTCCGGCGCCGACGTCACCGACCTGTACCTGGAGAAGCTCTCCGGCGCCGACGGCTACCAGCTCGACAACGAGGTCAAGCCCTTCCTCCGGCGCGACGAGACCATCAAGGTCGCGGGCGGCGCCGCCAAGAACATCGTCGTCCGCCAGACCCAGGACGGGATGCCGCTGCTGTCCGACCGGGACGACGAACTCGTCAAGGTCGGCAAGAAGGCCGCCGTCGACACCGCGGCGCCCGACCGGGGCGACGGGTACGCCGTCGCCCTGAAGTGGACGGCGCTCGATCCCGGCACCTCCATGGACGCCGTCTTCCTCATGGACAAGGCCAAGGACTGGGACGGCTTCCGCAAGGCGGCCGAGAAGTTCGACGTGCCCTCCCAGAACCTCGTCTACGCCGACGCCGAGCACATCGGCTACCAGCTGCCCGGCAAGATCCCCACCCGCGCGAAGGGCATGGACGGCTCGGTCCCGACGCCCGGCTGGAAGTCCAAGTACCGGTGGACCGGGGACATCGCCTTCAAGGAACTGCCCCACGAGTTCGACCCCCCGCGCGGGTACATCGTCACCGCCAACCAGGCCGTGGTCGACAAGAAGAACTACCCGTACACCCTCACCACGGACTGGGGCTACGGCGCGCGCAGCCAGCGGATCACCGCCCTGATCATGAAGAAGATCGAGGGCAACGGCAAGATCTCCACCGACGACATGCGGCAGATGCAGCTGGACAACAGGAGCGAGATCGCCACGCTGCTCGTCCCCAAGCTGACGAGGATCGAACTCAAGGACGCGGACGTCCGCCAGGCGCAGGAGCTGCTGCAGAACTGGAACTACACCCAGGACGCCGACTCGGCGGCGGCCGCCTACTTCAACGCGGTCTGGCGCAACATCCTGAAGCTGGCCTTCGGCAACAAGCTGCCCAAGGAGCTGCGCGTCGAGGGCCAGTGCCTGTGGGTCGACCCGGTCGACTCCACCGGCCCGGTCGACGACACCCGCAAGGTCCGCGAGTGCGGTCAGCGCGACGCCGACCAGGCGCAGCCGGACGGCGGCGACCGCTGGTTCGAGGTCGTGCGCACCCTCCTCGACAAGAAGGACAGCGACTGGTGGACGACGCCCGCGTCGGGCACCCGGCGCCCCGGCGCCGACCACGACCGGGACAAGCTGCTCGAGCGGGCTCTGATCGACGCCCGCTGGGAGCTGACCGCCAAGCTCGGCAAGGACATCGACACCTGGAGCTGGGGGCGGCTGCACCGCCTGTTCCTGAAGAACCAGACCCTCGGCACCAGCGGCCCCGGCTTCCTTCAGTACATCCTCAACCGCGGCCCGTGGAAGCTCGGCGGCGGCGAGGCGACGGTCGACGCGACCGGCTGGAACGCGGCCGGCGGCTACGGGGTGGTGTGGGTGCCGTCGATGCGGATGGTGGTCAACCTGGCCGACCTGGACAAGTCGAAGTGGATCAACCTCACCGGCGCCTCGGGCCACGCCTTCAGCGCCCACTACACCGACCAGACGGGCAAGTGGGCCGACGGCGAGCTGCTCGACTGGTCCTTCTCGAAGAAGGCGGTCGACGCCGGCACCAGCGACACCCTGGTGCTCAAGCCCTGAGCGGGTCGACGGTGAAGGGGCCCTCCACGCGCGCGTGGAGGGCCCCTTCGTGTCGGGCGTCCCGACACCCGTGGCGCGGCTCAGGGCCGGGGCGGGGCGAAGCGGTGAACCGCCGACGGGGTCACCACGGCCTGCACCGGCCGGTCGTGCGCCTCGTCCGGGACGTGCTCGACGACCTCCGCGTCGTACAGGAGCACCACCAGGAAGGGGTCCGCGCCGCGGGCCGCCAGCCGGGCCAGCACACGGTCGTACGACCCGCCGCCGCGGCCGAGGCGCATCCCGCGCGCGTCGACCGCGAGGCCGGGCAGGAGCACGACGTCGGCGTCGGCGACGGCGTCCGGCCCGAGGCGCTCGCCGGCCGGCTCCAAGAGGGCCGTCTTCCCGCCGTGTTGGACGCGGGCGAGGGATCCCTCGCCCGCGTAGGCGCCCCAGTCGAGGTCGTTGTCGGGCAGCAGGGCGGGGAGCAGCACGCGCACACCCTCGGCGCGCAGCGCGTCCAGCAGCGCCGGCGTGCCCGGTTCGGCGCCCACGGAGACGTACGCCGCCACCGTGCGCGCGTGGGCCAGCTCGGGCAGTTCGAGGGCGCGCTCGGCCAGCGCGGCGGCGGCCGAGCGCAGGTCGTCCGTCGTGAGCTCCTTCCTCGCACTGAGGAAACCGCGCCGCATCACGCGTTTGTCAGGTTGTGGTCCGCCTTCGAGATGACTCATCCGCCGCTCCCGCACCAGTCGTACATTGCTCTCACACAGCTTCAGTAAGTTCATATGATCATGAATTGGCCAGATCCACAGATTCGACTCAAAGCCAGCGGATAAGGTGACCGGCATGACTCAGTCGCACCCCAGGATCAGCAAGGCTGTCATCCCCGCGGCCGGCCTCGGCACCCGGTTCCTGCCGGCGACCAAGGCCACTCCCAAGGAGATGCTGCCGGTCGTGGACAAGCCCGCTATCCAGTACGTGGTCGAGGAGGCCGTCTCCGCCGGTCTCGACGACGTCCTCATGGTCACCGGCCGCAACAAGCGGCCCCTGGAGGACCACTTCGACCGCAACTACGAGCTCGAGTCGGCCTTGCAGAAGAAGGGCGACGCCGCCCGCCTGGCCAAGGTGCAGCAGTCCAGCGACCTCGCCACCATGCACTACGTGCGCCAGGGCGACCCCAGGGGCCTCGGCCACGCCGTGCTGTGCGCGGCCCCGCACGTCGGGCAGGAGCCCTTCGCCGTCCTCCTCGGCGACGACCTGATCGACCCCCGCGACCCGCTGCTCCAGCGCATGATCGAGGTCCAGGAGCAGCACGGCGGCAGCGTCGTCGCGCTCATGGAGGTCGCCCCCGAGCAGATCCACCTCTACGGCTGCGCGGCCGTGGACGACACGGTGGACAGCGACGTCGTCAAGGTGACCGGCCTCGTGGAGAAGCCCGAGCCGGCGGACGCCCCGTCGAACTACGCGATCATCGGCCGCTACGTGCTCGACCCGAGCGTGTTCGGCGTGCTGCGCGAGACCGAGCCCGGCCGCGGCGGCGAGATCCAGCTCACCGACGCCCTCCAGCAGCTCGCGCAGGACGAGAAGCTCGGCGGCCCCGTGCACGGCGTCGTCTTCAAGGGCCGCCGCTATGACACCGGCGACCGGGGCGACTATCTGCGTGCCATTGTCAGACTCGCGTGCGAACGTGAGGATCTGGGTCCGGACTTCCGGTCCTGGCTTCGCAGTTACGTCACCGAGGAGATGTAGCCACCTTGAGCACCGCCGCGCCCCGTCCCGCCGCCGAGGACCGCCTCTGGTCGGTGGACGAGCACCTGGAGGACATCCTCGCCACCGTCCGCCCGCTGGAGCCCATCGAGCTGCAACTGCCCGACGCCCAGGGCTGCGTGCTGGTCGAGGACGTCATGGTGCCGGTCTCGCTGCCGCCCTTCGACAACAGCTCCATGGACGGCTACGCGGTACGGGTCGCGGACGTCGCGGGCGCGAGCGAGGAGTTCCCGGCCGCTCTGGAGGTCGTCGGCGACGTCGCGGCGGGCCAGGCCGCCGACCTGCTGCACGTCGGACCGGGCCAGGCCGCCCGCATCATGACGGGCGCCCCGCTGCCGCCGGGCGCGGAGGCCGTCGTCCCCGTGGAGTGGACCGACGGAGGGCTCGGCGAGGGCCCGGTCAGCGCGATGCGCGCCCGCAGCCTCGCCCCCGAACAGGCAGCCGGGCACGTGCGCGTGCACCGGCCCGCCGAAGCACGCGCGCACGTGCGCGCCAAGGGCAGTGACGTGCGGGCCGGGGACCGCGCCCTCGAGGCCGGGACCGTCCTCGGGCCGCCCCAGATCGCCCTGCTCGCCGCGATCGGCCGGGCCTTCGTCCGGGTGCGTCCGCGCCCGCGCGTGGTGGTGATGTCCACCGGCAGCGAGCTCGTCCAGCCCGGCGAGGAGCTGGGCAGCGGCCAGATCTACGACTCCAACAGCTTCGCCCTCACCGCCGCCGCCCGGGACGCGGGCGCCATCGCCTACCGCGTGGGCGCGGTCGCCGACGACGCGGACACCCTGCGCTCCACCATCGAGGACCAGCTCGTGCGGGCCGACCTCGTCGTCACCACCGGCGGGGTCAGCGTCGGCGCGTACGACGTCGTCAAGGAGGCGCTGGAGCACGTCGGCGACGCGGACGAGGAGGGCGCCGGCGTCGAGTTCCGCAAGCTCGCCATGCAGCCCGGCAAGCCCCAGGGCTTCGGCTCCATCGGGCCCGACCACACACCTCTGCTGGCGCTCCCCGGCAACCCGGTGTCGTCGTACGTCTCCTTCGAGCTCTTCGTCCGCCCCGCCATCCGCACCCTCATGGGGCTCGGGGACGTCCACCGGCCCACCGTGCGCGCGAGGCTGACCGCCGACAAGGCGCTGACCTCGCCGAAGGGCCGCAGACAGTTCCTGCGCGCCGCGCACGCCGAGGGCTCCGTCCGCCCGGTCGGCGGCGCCGGCTCCCACCTGGTCGCCGCCCTCGCGCACGCCGACGCGCTGATCGTGGTCCCCGAGGACGTGGAGTCCGTCGAGCCCGGCGCCGAGGTCGAGGTCGTCCTGCTCGGCTGAGCGCCCCTGGTTGGGGGTACCGTGTCGCGCACAACAGGCCCGTGCGCCGCACCGCGCCGGGCCCGGACCGGGAGCGCCACCAGCATGACTGTGCCTTCCCGGGGGGAGACCCCCGGACCCCCAGAGCAGGACCGACTGACGCACCTCGACGACGCGGGCGCGGCGCGCATGGTCGACGTGTCCGGCAAGGACGTCACCGCACGCACCGCGCGGGCCAGCGGGCGGGTCCTCGTCTCGCCCCGCGTGATCGAGCTGCTGCGCGGCGAGGGGGTGCCCAAGGGGGACGCGCTGGCCACCGCGCGGATCGCCGGCATCATGGGCGCCAAGCGCACCCCGGACCTCATCCCGCTGTGTCACCCCCTGGCCGTCTCCGGTGTGAAACTGGACCTGTCGGTCGCGGACGACGCCGTGGAGATCACCGCCACGGTGAAGACGACGGACCGCACGGGCGTCGAGATGGAGGCCCTCACCGCGGTGTCCGTCGCCGCGCTCACCGTGATCGACATGGTCAAGGCCGTCGACAAGGGAGCGGTGATCACGGACGTGCGCGTGGAGGAGAAGACGGGCGGCAAGTCGGGCGAGTGGAGCCGGGCGTGAGCGCGGCGCCGTACCGGGCCCTCGTGGTGACCGCCTCCAACCGGGCCGCCGCCGGGGTCTACGAGGACCGGGGCGGTCCGCTGATCGCCGAGGGCCTGCGCGGCTTCGGCTTCGCCGTCGACGGCCCGCGGGTCGTCCCCGACGGGGACCCGGTGGAGGCCGCGCTGCGAGCCGCCGTCCGGGCCGGGTACGACGTCGTCGTCACCACCGGCGGCACCGGGATCTCGCCCACCGACCGCACCCCCGAGGCGACCCGCGCGGTGATCGACCGCGAGATCCCCGGCATCGCGGAGGCCGTCCGGGCCCACGGCCGCGAGAAGGTGCCCACCTCGGCCCTCTCGCGGGGGCTGGCCGGAGTGGCGGGCGCCACCCTGATCGTCAACCTGCCCGGTTCCGCCGGCGGGGTGAAGGACGGTCTCGCCGTCCTCGAACCGCTGCTGGCCCACGCCGTCGACCAGATCCGCGGCGGCGACCACCCGGGCCCCAGCCACGGGGGTGCGAGCTGAACAGCCCATCCTGGCCCGTCGAGCTGCGGGACGGCGACATCGTCCTGCGGCCGATAAAGCTGCGCGACCAGCGGGCCTGGCGCGAGGTCAACCGGCGCAACCGGGACTGGCTGCGCCCCTGGGAGGCGACCATCCCGCCGCCCGCGCCCAGCGGGCCGATCGCGCACCGGCCGACGTACCGCCAGATGGTCCGGCACCTGCGGACCGAGGCGAACGCGGGGCGGATGCTGCCGTTCGTCATCGAGTACCAGGGGCGTCTGGTCGGGCAGTTGACCGTCGCCGGGATCACCTGGGGGTCGATGTGCTCGGGGCACGTCGGCTACTGGGTGGACGAGTCGGTCGCCGGCCGCGGGGTCATGCCGACGTCCGTGGCGATGGTCGTGGACCACTGTTTCCGCACCGTCGGACTGCACCGCATCGAGGTCTGCATTCGTCCGGAGAACGGCCCCAGCCGCCGGGTCGTGGAGAAACTCGGATTCCGCGAGGAAGGACTGCGCCCGCGCTATCTCCACATCGACGGCGCCTGGCGCGACCATCTGGTGTTCGCCCTCACGGCGGAGGAGGTCCCGGAAGGCCTGCTGAGCCGCTGGCGGCGCACTCGCTCCCGGCATTCCCCGACGCCCCAGAACGCGCCGGGGAATGCCGGGGGGAATCACCGCGAACCCAGGAATTGAATAAAGGTTCGATAGAATAAGTGTTCGACAGTGAGCCCGTGATGATCGAGTGGTGACGCACTCCGGCGCGGAATTCGCACCCCTGGCGGCCTGCTGATCGCATCGGTCACAAAAAAAGTTCGAAATATCAGCCGGATCGTGCGACACACCGGCTCAATTGGCGGATGGCCTCACGTAAACCCCTCTACGGTGTGAGACGTGAGCAGCAGCGGCCTCATCTACGCAGTCATCGTCGGGGCCTGGGCCGCCTACTTGGTGCCCATGTGGCTCCGTAGGCAGGACGAGCTGAACGAGGCTCGTCCCACGGAACGCTTCAGCACCGCCATCCGGCTGCTGTCCGGACGGGCGGGGATGGAGCGCCGGTACGCCAAGGACCTGCGGGCGCGCTCCGCCGAGGAGGCGTCCGACGCCGACGATCCGGACGCCGTCACCGGCACGGTGGACGTCCGGGCCTTCGCCATGCCCCCGACCCGCCCCCTGGTGAAGGCTCAGGTGCACGAGCGGGGCCACGAGCGGGGCCACGAGCGGTCGCAGGAACGCGGAACGGGACGCCCGGAAGGGGCGCGCGACGCGGGGCGTGAACCGGCGCGCGAGCCGGCGGACGGCTCCGGGCGCGAACAGGGCGTCAGGCCGACCCGGGACCACGCCTCCGCCCCCGCGGCCGCGGCCCCGGCGCCGTCGTCCGCCCACGGCGCCGCGGCCGCGCAGGCCGCTCCCGCTTCGCCCGCCCCCTCCACGTCGCACGCCCCCGCGCAGGCGGGTCGCCGCGCGCCGGTCGCCCGTCAGGCGCCCGCGGCACGGCCGTCCGCACGGCAGACGTCGTCCGCCCAGGCGTCCGCCGCCCGCGCCCAGCGCTCGAAGGCCCTCGCCCGCCGCCGGCGCACCACGGTGATGCTCTTCCTGGCCTTCACGCTCGGCGCGATCGTCGCGGCCGTCGGCGGCCTCGCCTTCCTCTGGGCGCCCGGCGTGCCCGCCGTCCTGCTCAGCGCGTACATCGCGTATCTGCGCGCCCAGGAGCACCGCCGTTTCGCCTACCAGATGGACCGCAGGCGCGCCGAGGTCGCCGCGCAGCGGCTGCGCGAGCGCCAGCCGCGCCGGCGGGCCCCGGCACCGGCGAGCGCGCCGGCCCCCGCCACCGGCTCCGACGCCGGCGCAGAGGAGCCGCACGAGGTCGCCGAGCCGGAGACCGACCCGGGCCTGCTGGCGCTGGCCGCGGACCGCAGGGCGCTCGTCGAGCAGACCGACCACGCGGAGTGGGTCGACCAGCAGCGCGAGCGGCAGCGCCGCCCCGGGCACGGCGACAGCTGGGACCCGGTCCCGGTCCCGCTGCCCACCTACGTGACCGCGCCGGTCGCCCCGCGCGCCACGTCCGACGTGGACCTCACGGGCCCCGACGCCTGGAGCTCGGCCCGGTCGAGCTCCGTCGCGCCGGAGCAGGAGACGGCCGACGCCGGGGACTCCCCGGCCGGGGAGCCGGAAGCGGCCGACCACGCCGAGGACCGGCCCGGGGAGGACGGCGAGCGCAGCGACGCACGACGCGCGGCCTCGGCCCGGCGCTCCCGCGAACGCGGCCGCACCCCGCTCTTCGACCAGTACGAGGACGGCGAGCGCCCCCGCGCGGCCAACGAATGACGGCCCCCGCGCGCCCCCCGCCCGGCCTCGGGGAACGGATTTCCAAGCAGGCCGATGAGGGTGCTAGAGTTTCACTCGTTGCAAGGGCCTGTGGCGCAGTCCGGTAGCGCACCTCGTTCGCATCGAGGGGGTCTGGGGTTCAAATCCCCACAGGTCCACTGCAGCTCAAAGCCCCGGTCGGGATTCCCGACCGGGGCTTTGGCCATGTCCGCCCCATGTCCGGGGGCTTCGGACGTCCCGCCGGCCGCCGAACGAGGCGGGTACGCGCCGGGTTCGGCCCGTTCGCGGGGGAACGCGCCGTCGCCGCGCGCGTGTTCGCGCGCCCGGGACGCGGGGCGCGGGTGCGGGCCCCCGGCTGCTCACCGGCCCTTCGTGAGGCGCAGGGCCGTCGCCGTCGTGGTGAGGGACGCGGTCAGGGCGAGCAGGGCGCAGGCTCCCGTGGCGCAGGCGATCGCGGTCCAGGGCACGACGAGCGACGCCGGCGCCGAGAGCAGCCCCAGGGCGGCGCTCATGCCGGCCAGGTTCACCGCCGTCACCAGCAGCCCCAGCACGGCGCCCGCCGCGACGACGCCCAGCGTCTCCGCGGCGGCCAGCCCCAGGACCTGCGCGGACGTCGCGCCCGTCAGCCGCAGGGCGCGCAGGGCCGGCCTGCGCTCGGCCGCCGCCATGACCAGGGTGTTGGCGACCGAGATGCCGCTGTGGACGAGGGCGATGCCGAGGACGAGCAGCAGACCGAGGAGCGTCGTCCGGGCGGGCCGCGGGTGACCGGCCCGCGCCCACTGCGCCGAGTCCATGACCCGCACCCCGTCGACCGCCCGCAGCCGCGCCGCGACCGCCGCCCGGTCGGCGCCCGCCCGCACCCGCACCGCCACCCGGTCCACGCCCGCGCCGCCCGCGTTCGCCGGGGTGACGTAGGCGCCGTTGTCGCCGGTGCCGACGGCCAGCACCGCCACGATCCGCAGGGTCCGCGCCGTGCCGTCCGCGAGCCACACCCGGACCCGCTGCCCCACCCGGTGCCGGGCCCATTCCCGGGTCACGACGATCGAGTCGTCGTCGAGGCCGGCGAGCGAGCCGGACGTGACGGGCAGCCGCGCCGTCCGCGCCAGCAGCCGCGGATCGGCCGCGCGGGCCTCGGACTTCACCAGGGCCACGCCGTCCTCCAGGGTGTGGACGGTCGTGGCCGACGTGGCGGACGCCACCGTGCCCGGCACGCGCCGCAGCCGCTCCACGTCCTCGGCGGGCAGTGTCGTCCCGTCCCGGGGAGTGACCACGAAGTCGGCGGTGGTCTGCCGCCGCGCCTCGCCCGACCGCGCCTCGTCCAGCGTGGCCGTGGCGCCCAGCAGGGAGCCGGCCAGCGCCACCGTGACCAGCACGGGCGCCGCCACCGCGGCGCTGCGGCGGATCCCGGCGACCGCGTGCGCCCGGGCCAACAGGCCGGTCACACCCGGCAGTCGGGGGATCAGCGGCCGTATCAGCGCCGGTGAGAGCAGGGCGACCGCCGTGATCAGCAGCATCGGGCGGACGACGTACGTCTTGCGGTGCAGCAGCTCTCCCGGGTCGGTGGCCAGCGCGTACGCCAGGGTCGCCGCGGCCGTGAGCAGCAGCGCCGCACCGACCGCACGCCGGCCCCGGGTCAGCGCGCGGTCGTCGGCCGCTGCCTCGCGCAGCGCCTGCGCCGGGGCGGTCCGCCCCGCCCGCCACGACGCGGCCAGCGCGCCGCAGAGGGCGACCGACAGGCCGGTCCAGAAAGCGAGTTGGTACGGCCAGAGCCCGGATCCGGGGCCGCCGATCGCGTACCAGCCGGGCGCCAGGCCGCCGTCGACCACGAGGTCGCCGAGGAGCGGCGCGGCGTACGCGCCCAGCGCGCAGCCCGTCGCCGAGGCGAGCACGCCGACGGCCAGGGCCTCCGCCAGGACCGTGCGCCGGACCTGGCCCGGGGTGGCGCCCGCGACCCGCAGCAGCCCGAACTCGCGGCGGCGCCGGTCGACGGCGAAGGCGAAGGTGGACGCCACGACGAAGACGGAGACGAACGCGCTCACCCCGCCGGCCGTGCCGAACAGGGCGTTCAGCGCGGTCAGGGCCTCGGCGTCCCGGCCGGGGTCGGTGTCGGCGAGCCGGCGCGAGCCGCCGGTGAGGACGTCGACGTCGTCGTCCGAGACCGCCGCGCGCACCGCCGCCGCGTCCGCCTCCACCGCCAACTGGAGGACGGCCGGGGCCAGTCGGGCGGCCCGGGCGTCCGTGGTGAAGACGGCGTTCTCGAAGCCGAGGCCGCGCACCGTGCCCACGACCCGCAACACCCCGTCCGCGGTGGGCAGTCGGGCGCCCACCGTCGTCCAGTCGCCCGAGACGACGATCTCGTCGGCCGCCCCCGGCGCACGGCCGGCGGTCAGCCGGTACGGGGCGAAGCGGGCCGTGGACCAGGGATGGCCGACCAGGTTCCCCGGTGCGGCGGGCGCGCCGTCGGCCCGGGTCGGGCGGACCGGGAAGGACCGGTCCTCGGTCACCGGGCCGAGGGCGCGCAGTGCGGCGACGGTCTGGGCGGGCACCGGGCGCGGCCGCGCCAGCCGTGCTGTCCGCTCGCCCGCCGCCGTCGCGACCCGCAGGACGTCCTGCCCCCGCACGACCACCGGCGCGGCCGCGAACCGCTCCGGGGCGCGCGCGGGCGCGTCCAGCGACGCGGCCAGCGCCTGGCCCATGACGGCGACCAGCGCCACGCCCAGCGCGAGGGCCACGAAACTGCCCGTGAAGGCGGCCCAGCGGGTGCGCAGGGTGTGCCATGCGACGCTCAGCACGCGACGTCCTCTTCCCGGGTCTCGAGGCCGGCCATCCGGGCCGCGACGGCCTCGGCGGTCGCCGCGGGGCCGGAGAGCTCCCCGTGGACACGGCCGTCGACCAGGAAGACGACCCGGTCCGCGCGGGAGGCGGCGAGCGGATCGTGGGTGACCATCACGACCGTGCGGCCGTCGTCGTCGACCAGGGAACGCAGCAGGGTCAGCACCTCGCGGGCGGCGGCCGAGTCCAGCGCGCCCGTCGGCTCGTCGGCGAAGAGCACCTCGGGGCGGGTGATCAGGGCGCGGGCGACGGCGACGCGCTGCTGCTGGCCGCCGGAGAGCCGGTCGGGGCGGTGACCGGCGCGGTCGGCGAGCCCGACCTGCCGCAGGGCCTCGCGCACCCGCGACCTCGACGGCCGGCGGCCGGCGAGCCGCAGCGGAAGCGCCACGTTCTGTTCGGCGGTGAGCGCGGGCAGCAGGTTGAACGACTGGAAGACGAAGCCGATCCGCTCCCGGCGCAGCAGCGTCAGCCGCCGCTCGCCCAGCCCGGTCAGCTCGGTCCCGCCGATGCGCACCGAGCCCGAGGTGGGCCGGTCCAGTCCGGCGGCGCACTGCAACAGCGTCGACTTGCCCGAGCCGGACGGACCCATGACGGCCGTGAAGGAGCCGTGGGGGAGGACGAGCCCGACGTCGTCGAGCGCCGTGACCCGGACCCCGCCGGCCTCGTACCGTCGGCACACGCCGGTCAGCCGCACGGCGGCCCCGCCCGGCCCGGCGTCCGCGCCGCGGTCGGCGGAAGGACCCGGAGCGGCGGAAGGACCCGGAGCGGCGGAAGGACCCGGGTCGGCGGGCGGGCGCGGGGCGGTGGTG
>NZ_JAHHIT010000177.1 GCF_024539675.1 Streptomyces hilarionis
GGGTGGGGACGGGCGGGCCCGTTCCAGGGGTGGCTGCGTGTGCGGGGTGAGGGCGTCGGCCCTGGCCCGGGTTTTGTGGGGTGAGGGCGGGCGGGCGCGGGTTCGAGGGTTTGCGCGCGCTCCTGAGGCCGGATGCGACGGGCCGTCCTGCCGGTTTCTGTGTGCGGGCATACGGAAGGCGCCCCGGCGGCGGTCCCCCCACGGGCCGACGACCAGGGCGCCTTCCCATGTCCCGGTGCGGATTCCCCCCACGGGATCCGGCCGGGCGTTGTGAGGACAGCGCCTGAATTCGCTGTTGTGTGACCATCTTCGGTTGTCGTGCCCGCGGTTGAGCAGAACGAGCAGAACTCGCCGCACCACCGCAGTGTGCGATCTGCCGGGACAGCGCACGCTGGGAGGGCCGCTCAAAGCTTCCCGGTGTACTGCCCCGGCAACGCATCTCCGAGGACGTCCCCCAAGACATCCTCAGATGTCAGGTCACGCCCCCCAAGACGCTTCCCGACATCGTCAACTTAGACCTTCGAACCCCTTCGATGGTTACGTTCGCATCACTGTGATCTGTGTCTCTTGCATATGTCCGTTAGATGCGCAAGAGACCGGATACGGCGATCGGGGCCCAAGCGTAAGGATGATGCGCGAGCCTTGTGAAGAGCTTATGTGAGGCTCGCGCAGGACTCCAGGGGGTCTCGGTCATTGGCCTGGTCCTACTCGGCGGTATCCCGCGCGGCCCTCACGTGAACGTGCGCAGCCGCAGACTGTTCGTCACGACGAACACCGACGAGAAGGCCATCGCCGCCCCCGCGATCATCGGGTTCAGCAGTCCGGCCGCGGCCAGCGGCAGCGCGGCCACGTTGTAGCCGAAGGCCCACACCAGGTTGCCCTTGATGGTGGCGAGGGTCCGCCGCGACAGGCGGATCGCGTCCGCGGCCACCCGCAGGTCCCCGCGCACCAGCGTCAGGTCGCCGGCCTCGATCGCCGCGTCCGTGCCCGTCCCCATGGCGAGCCCGAGGTCGGCGGCGGCGAGCGCGGCCGCGTCGTTGACCCCGTCCCCGACCATGGCGACGACCCGCCCCTCGTCCTGCAACCGCCGCACGACGTCGACCTTGTCCTCCGGCAGCACCCCGGCGATCACCCGGTCGATCCCCACGGCCTGCGCCACCGCCTCGGCGACCACCTGGTTGTCCCCGGTCAGCAGCACCGGCGTGAGCCCCAGCCCGCGCAGTTCCCGGACCGCCTCGGCGCTGGTCTCCTTCACCGCGTCCGCCACGGCGAGCACGCCGCGCGGGACCCCGTCCCAGCCCACGACGACGGCCGTGCGGCCGTCGCGTTCGGCCTGCGCGGCGGCCCGCGCCACCTCGGGCGGGACGGACGTGAAGAGGCGGCCCACGGCCACCTCGCGGCCCTCCACGTGCCCGCGCACCCCGCGCCCCGGCACGTTCTCGAACCGTCCGGCCGTCGGCAGGGCGCCGACGCGTTCCTCGGCGCCGGCCGCCACCGCCCGGGCGACCGGGTGCTCGGAGGCGTGCTCCAGGGCGCCCGCCAGCCGCAGCAGCTCCCGCTCGTCGACGCCGTCGGCGGTCCACACGTCCTGAAGGGTCATCCGGCCGGTGGTGACGGTCCCGGTCTTGTCCAGGACGACCGTGTCGACGCGACGCGTGGACTCCAGGACCTCCGGGCCCTTGATGAGGATGCCGAGCTGGGCGCCGCGTCCGGTGCCCACCATCAGCGCCGTGGGAGTGGCGAGGCCGAGCGCGCACGGGCAGGCGATGATCAGGACCGCGACGGCCGACGTGAACGCGGCGGCCGTGTCGCCCGTCGCGACGAGCCAGCCGCCGAAGACGGCGACGGCGATCAGCAGCACCACCGGCACGAAGATCCCGGATATCCGGTCGGCGAGCCGCTGCACCTCGGCCTTGCCGTTCTGGGCCTCCTCGACCAGCCGCGCCATGCGGGCGAGCCGGGTGTCCGCGCCGACGCGGGCGGCCTCGACGACCAGCCGGCCGCCGGCGTTCAGGGTCGCGCCCGTGACGGCGTCGCCGGGACCGACGTCCACCGGCACGGACTCGCCCGTCAGCATCGAGGCGTCCACGGCGGACGCGCCCTCCACGACGGTCCCGTCGGTGGCGACCTTCTCGCCGGGGCGTACGACGAACCGGTCGCCGACCGCCAGCCGGTCGACGGGGATCCGCTCCTCCCGGCCCCCGCGCAGCACGGTCACGTCCTTGGCGCCCAGCTCCATCAGCGCGCGCAGCGCCGCCCCCGCGCGCCGCTTGGAGCGGGCCTCCAGATAGCGGCCGAGCAGGATGAAGACGGTGACTCCGGCGGCGACCTCCAGGTAGATGGCCGAGGAGCCGTCCGTGCGCGAGACGGTGAGCTCGAAGGGGTGCCGCATGCCGGGCATGCCCGCGTCGCCGAGGAACAGCGCCCACAGCGACCAGCCGAGCGCGGCCAGGGTGCCGACGGAGACGAGGGTGTCCATGGTGGCCGCGCCGTGCCGCAGGTTCGTCCAGGCGGCCCGGTGCAGCGGACCGCCGCCCCAGACCACCACGGGCGCGGCGAGCGTCAGCGACAGCCACTGCCAGTTGTCGAACTGAAGCGGCCCGATCATGGAGAGCAGGACGACCGGCGCGGCGAGCAGCGCGCAGACGAGGACCCGGTGGCGCAGGAGGGCGAGCTCGGGATCCACGGGCGCGTTCTCCCCGCCCGTCCCGCTCCGTGCGTCCTCCTCGTCGGCCGGGCCGTGCCGGACCGGCTCGGGCGCCGGTTCCTCGGCGGTGTAGCCGGTCTTCACCACGGTCGCGATGAGGTCGGCGACCTCGACGCCGGCCGGGTAGGTGACCTTCGCCTTCTCCGTGGCGTAGTTGACCGTCGCGGTGACGCCGTCCATGCGGTTGAGCTTCTTCTCCACACGGGCCGCGCACGAGGCGCAGGTCATCCCGCCGACGAGCAGTTCCACCTCGGCGGTCGGGCCCGGTGGCTGTGCTGTCGGCGAGGGGGTGGCGGTGCTGGTCATGTCCGTGCTCCAGGAAGCGGGCCGGGCCGTACGGAACCAGTATCAGCTGGTCGGTACGGCCCGGCGGGTGGAGGAAGGGGTTCCCTCGGGCCGCGTGCGGCCGCGGCGGCCCGGGGGCGGCGCCGCGGGGCGCCGGGGTCGGTTCAGGCCAGGCCGGCCAGCTCGAAGCCGGCCTCGTCGACGGCGGCGCGCACCGCGCTCTCGTCCAGCGCCGCGTCGGAGACGACCGTGACCTCACCGGTCGAGG
The DNA here is from genome assembly GCF_024539675.1 of Streptomyces hilarionis. GTDB lineage: Bacteria > Actinomycetota > Actinomycetes > Streptomycetales > Streptomycetaceae > Streptomyces > Streptomyces hilarionis. The sequence goes on from NZ_JAHHIT010000177.1 coordinate 3,261, forward strand.
CGACGGCCTTCACCGAGGTGACACCGGCGAGCTCCGAGAGTTCGCCGGAGACGGCGCCCTCGCAGTGGCCGCAGCTCATGCCGGTCACCTTGTAGACGGTGGTGACGGAGCCCGGGGTGTCGGTCTGAGCGGTCATGTCGTTCTCCTCGTCGAGGCAGGTGGGGCGGGCGGGGCCGCGAGGGGTCTCCCGTTACCCGAGGTTATACCCCTAGGGGGTATTTCTCCAAGAAGGGTCCCGGCGCGGCGGCGACAGGACGGACCGGCGCGGCTAGCGTTCGCGGTGATCTTCGGCGAAGGGCGCGAAGGCGCGAGCGGAAGCGAGGCGAGGGCGTATGCGGGCTGTGGTGTTCGAGCGGTTCGGGGAGCCGGCCCGGGTGCGGGATACGCCCGATCCCACTCCCGCGGATCACGGCGTGGTGGTGCGCGTCGAGGCCACCGGCCTGTGCCGCAGCGACTGGCACGGCTGGATGGGCCACGATCCGGACATCGTGCTGCCGCACGTCCCCGGGCACGAGCTCGCCGGCGTGGTCGCGCAGGCGGGCCCCCGGGTCACCGCCTGGAAGCCCGGCGACCGGGTCACCGTCCCCTTCGTGTGCGGCTGCGGCAGCTGCCCCTCGTGCGCGGCCGGCGATCACCAGGTGTGCGAACGCCAGACCCAGCCCGGCTTCACGCACTGGGGATCGTTCGCCCAGTACGTGGCCCTCGACCACGCGGACGTCAATCTCGTCGCCCTGCCCGACGACCTGTCCTACGCCACCGCCGCCTCCCTCGGCTGCCGGTTCGCCACGGCGTTCCGGGCGGTCGTGCGGCAGGGCCGGCTCGCGGCGGGGGAGTGGGTGGCGGTGCACGGCTGCGGGGGCGTGGGCCTGTCGGCGGTGATGATCGCGGCCGCGAGCGGGGCGCGGGTGGTCGCGGTGGACGTCTCGCCCCGGGCCCTGGACATGGCGCGCCGGTTCGGCGCGGCGGAGTGCGTCGACGCCGCCCGCGTGCCGGACACGGCGCAGGCGGTCATCGAGCTGACCGGCGGCGGAGCGCACCTCTCGCTCGACGCCCTCGGCTCGCCCGCGACGTGCGCCGCCTCCGTCAACGGGCTGCGCCGCCGCGGCCGGCACGTGCAGGTCGGACTGCTGCCCTCGCCCGACGGCCGCACCCCGGTCCCGCTGGCCCGCGCCATCGCGCTGGAACTGGAGCTGCTGGGCAGCCACGGCATGGCCGCCCACGCCTACCCCGAGATGCTGGAGCTGGTCCGCTCGGGGGCACTGCGCCCCGACCTCCTCGTGACGTCCACGATCACGCTGGACGACGCGCCGGCCGCGCTGGCGGCCCTGGGCACGGCGCCCGGCGCGGGGGTGACCGTCGTCGAGCCCTGGACCTGACCGCCCGGGCCGCGCCCCACGCGCCGGTGGGGCACGCCCGGGCGCGCGGCGGGCCCGGTCAGTCCAGGGCGCGTCCCCGGTTGCCCGGCCGCGAGGCGACCCAGGCGCGGACGGTGTCGGCGTACCAGTAGGGCTTGCCGCCCTCCACCTGGTCGGGCGGGGGCAGCAGTCCGTGTTTGCGGTAGGACCGCACGGTGTCCGGCTGCACCTTGATGTGCGCCGCGATCTCCTTGTAGGACCAGAGCCGTCGGTCGGTCATCACGCACCTCCCTGCCCGCGCGGGGCGGCGGCCGGGAGGCCGCCGGGGGGAGCCCGGCGCGTGCTGGCGATCACCAGGCCAGTGCCCCGTGGGCGACGGTCGGTGACCGTACGGAGGCGGTTGTGGACAGCCGGTGACAGGAAACCCGCGTACACGCGACATGTGTGACACAAGGGTGGTGTTCGTGACACGCGTGACACACGTGCCGCCCGCGACGCCGGGCGCCGGACGGTTCCTACGCCCCGCAGGACCTCAGGAACGCCCGCGTCCGCCGCGCGATGGGCAGCGGGGCGTCCGGCGCGCACGGGTACATGTCCTGCTCGACGATCGCGAACAGGTCCACGTCGAGCTTCTGCGCCGCCTCCAGGACGGGTCCCAGCGCGGGTACCCCGGTGGGGGGCTCGCACATCACGCCCTGGGCCACGGCCGGCCCGAACGGCGTCCCCTTCGCCCGCACGTCCGCCAGGATCCGCGGGTCGACCTGCTTGAGGTGCAGGTAGCCGATGCGCTCCCCGTAGGTCTCGATCAGCTTGACGCTGTCGCCGCCGCAGTACGCGTAGTGCCCGGTGTCCAGGCACAGCGAGACGAGGCCGGAGTCCGTGCCGTCCAGGAAGCGGACGACGTTCTCCTCGCTGTCGATGTGGGTGTCGGCGTGCGGGTGGACGACGATCCGCAGCCCGTAGCGCTCGCGCACCTCCCGGCCCAGCCGCTCGGTCAGCGAGGTCAGGTTGCGCCACTGCTCGGGGGTGAGTGTGTCCGGTTCCAGCACCTCGCCGGTCTTGTCGTCCCGCCAGAAGGAGGGGATGACGACGAGGTGGCGCGCTCCCATGGCCTGGGCCAGCGCCGCGTTGTCCGCGACATGGGCCCAGGTCTTCTCCCACACGGCCTCGCCGTGGTGCAGACCGGTGAAGACCGTGCCCGCCGACACCTTCAGCCCGCGCGCGGCCGTCTCCTCGGCGAGGACCGCGGGATCGGTCGGCAGGTACCCGTAGGGGCCGAGTTCGATCCACTCGTAGCCGGACTGCGCGACCTCGTCCAGGAAGCGCCGCCAGGGGACCTGGGCGGGATCGTCCGGGAACCAGACGCCCCAGCTGTCGGGGGCCGATCCGATCCGGATGCGGGAAAGTGAGGACTCAGGTGACAACGACGTCATGGCCGTCAGCGTGAAGTCTCCCCCAGGGGGTGTCAAGGGCTGGTCCGTATGTCTGGACAAAACATTGACAGGGCCCGCCGTGCGGGGCTAGAAAGCCGTGAGAGCCGATACGGGACGTGCGCCGCGGACGTGCCGTGGGCGGTCTTGCGGGGCCGAGCCGACTGCGAAGGGAACGCGATGGCGTACGACCTGATCACCATGGGGCGGATAGGGGTGGACCTCTATCCGCTTCAGACGGGCGTCCCCCTCCCGCAGGTCACGTCCTTCGGGAAGTTCCTGGGAGGATCGGCGACCAACGTCGCCGTCGCCGCCGCCCGCCTCGGCCGGGAGACGGCGGTGATCACCCGCACCGGTGACGACCCCTTCGGCACGTACCTGCACGAGGCGCTGCGCGGCTTCGGCGTCGACGACCGCTGGGTGACCTCCGTGCCCGGGCTGCCGACGCCGGTCACCTTCTGCGAGATCTTCCCGCCGGACGACTTCCCGCTGTACTTCTACCGCCGGCCCAAGGCGCCGGACCTGGAGATCGACGCCCACGAGCTCGACCTCGACGCCGTCCGCGAGACCCGGGTCTTCTGGGTCACCGGCACCGGTCTGAGCGAGGAGCCCAGCCGCACGGCGACCCTCGCCGCCCTCGCCCACCGGGCGAAGGCCGGCGTCACCGTCTTCGACCTCGACTGGCGGCCGATGTTCTGGCACGACCCGGCCGGCGGCGACCCGGCCGAGGCCGCCCGCCCCTTCTACGCCGAGGCCCTCAAGCACGCCACGGTCGCGGTCGGCAACCTCGACGAGGTCGAGGTCGCCACCGGGGTGCGCGAGCCGCGGGCCGCGGCGCAGGCGCTGCTGGACGCGGGCGTCGAGCTCGCCGTGGTCAAGCAGGGCCCCAAGGGCGTCCTCGCCGTCGACCGCGCGGGCGAGTCCGTCGAGGTCCCCCCGCTGCCCGTGAACGTCCTCAACGGCCTCGGGGCCGGCGACGCGTTCGGCGGTTCCCTCTGCCACGGCCTGCTCGCCGGCTGGGACCTGGAGACGACCATGCGCCACGCCAACGCGGCCGGCGCCATCGTCGCCTCCCGTCTGGAGTGCTCCTCCGCGATGCCCACGCCGGACGAAGTGGCAGCGGCGCTCGAGGCGGGGGCCGTGCTGTGACCCACGTCGACGTCTCCGAACTCGTCCGGCTGCGCACGCAGTACCCCGAGGCGATCGCCGAGGCGGCCGCCCGCCGCCCGCGCAGGCCGCTGCTGGGCGACTCCGGCCGGCTGATGATCGTCGCCGCCGACCACCCGGCCCGCGGCGCGCTCGGCGTCGGCGGGGACAGGCTGGCCATGGCCAACCGAGCCGACCTGCTCGAACGGCTCTGCCTCGCGCTGTCCCGGCCCGGCGTCGACGGCGTCCTCGCGACCGCCGACATCCTCGACGACCTGCTGCTGCTCGGCGCCCTCGACGGCAAGGTCGTCATGGGCTCCATGAACCGCGGCGGCCTCCAGGGCGCCGTCTTCGAGCTCGACGACCGCTTCACCGGCCACCGCGCCGAGGACATCGAGCGGCTGAACTTCGACGCGGGCAAGCTGCTGCTGCGCATCGACTACGACGACCCGGGCTCCCTCACCACCCTGGAGACCACCGCCCGCGCCGTCGACGACATGGCGGCCCGCGGACTCCCCCTCTTCGTCGAGCCGTTCATCAGCCGGCGCGGCCCCGACGGCAGGCTGGGCAACGACCTGTCCGCCGAGGCCGTCACCCGGTCGATCGCCATCGCCTCGGGCCTCGGCGGCACCTCCGCCTACACCTGGCTGAAGCTCCCCGTCACCGACAACCCCGACGACATGGCCGAGGTCATGCAGACCTCGACCCTGCCCGCCGTCCTGCTGGGCGGCGAGGTCGGCGACGACCAGGACGGTGCCTACGAGAAGTGGCGCGGGGCGCTGCAACTGCCCACCGTCCGGGGCCTGGTGGTCGGCCGTTCGCTGCTGTACCCGCCGGACGGGGACGTCGCCGCCGCCGTGGACACCGCCGTAGGACTCCTGTGAGGGCCGCATGACGCACCCAGAGCCGCACCACGACCCGCACGTCCCCGACCTGTACCTCCCGCACGGCACGACCGCCGGCGACCACTACACGCTCGACATCGACCCCGAGCGGGCCGGCTGGGACTACTGCAGCCTGCGCGTCGTCGAGCTGGAGCCCGGGCAGACCCACACCTTCACCACCGGTGGGAGCGAGTGGATCGTCCTCCCCCTCGCCGGCGGATGTACCGTGCGCACAGACGAAGAAGAGTTCCAACTCCTGGGCAGGGAAACGGTGTTCGCGGAGGTCTCCGACTTCGCGTACGTTCCCCGCGACGCCCGGGTCCAGATCGCCTCCGGCGCGGGAGGCCGCTTCGCCCTGGCAGGAGCGAAGTGCGAGCGACGACTCCCCGCCCGCTACGGCCCCGCGCCGGAGGTCCCCGTCGAAGAGCGCGGCAGCGGCGCCCAGTCGCGCCAGGTGCGCAACTTCGCGTCCGCCGACGCCTTCGACTGCGACAAGCTCATCGCCGTCGAGGTGATCACCCCCGGCGGCAACTGGTCCTCCTACCCGCCGCACAAGCACGACGAGCACCGGCCGGGCGAGGAGGCCGAGCTCGAGGAGATCTACTACTTCGAGATCGACGGCCCGCACGGGTTCGGCTACCAGCGCGTGTCCCCCTCCCGCGAGGGAGGCTCCGACGTCCTCGCCGAGGTCCGCTCCGGCGACGCCGTCCTCGTCCCCGACGGCTGGCACGGCCCGTCGATCGCCCAGCCCGGCCACGCCATGTACTACCTCAACGTCATGGCCGGCCCGGGCGAGACCCGCGAGTGGCGGATCTGCTTCCACCCGGCCCACGCAGAAGGGGGTTACCGATGACCACCAGGCTCACCGTGGCCCAGGCGCTGGTGCGCTTCCTGGCCGCCCAGTACACCGAGCGCGACGGCGCACGGCAGCGGCTGATCGGCGCGACCTGGGGCATCTTCGGCCACGGCAACGTCGCCGGCCTCGGCCAGGCGCTGGTCGAGTACGGCGACGACATGCCCTTCCACCAGGGCCGCAACGAACAGTCCATGGTGCACGCGGCCGTCGGCTACGCCCGCCAGTCCAACCGACTGTCCACCCACGCGGTGACGACGTCGATCGGCCCCGGCGCGACCAACCTGGTCACCGGCGCCGCCCTCGCCACCGTCAACCACCTCCCGGTCCTGCTGCTGCCCGGCGACGTCTTCGCCACCCGCGTCGCCGACCCGGTGCTCCAGCAGCTGGAGGTCCCCTACGCGGGCGACGTGTCCGTCAACGACTGTCTGCGGCCGGTGTCGAGGTACTTCGACCGCGTCACCCGCCCCGAGGCCCTGATCCCGGCCGCCCTCCAGGCGATGCGGGTCCTCACCGACCCGGTGGAGACCGGCGCGGTGACGCTGGCGCTGCCCCAGGACGTCCAGGCCGAGGCCTGGGACTGGCCCGACGAGTTCTTCGCCGAGCGCACCTGGACCGTCCGCAGGGCCGCCGCCGACCCGGCCGAACTCGCGCAGGCGGTCCGGGCGATCCGCGCCGCCCGCCGCCCCCTCGTCGTCGCGGGCGGCGGCGTCCACCACAGCCGCGCCGAGGAGGCCCTCGCGGCCTTCGCCGAGGCCACCGGCATCCCCGTCGCCTCCACCCAGGCCGGCAAGGGCTCCCTGCGCCACGACCACCCCCAGGACGTGGGCGGCGTCGGCCACACCGGCACCGCGACCGCCGACGAACTGGCCCGCACCGCCGACCTGGTCATCGGCGTCGGCACCCGCTACACCGACTTCACCACCGCGTCGAACACCCTGTTCCAGGGCGACGGCGTGCGCTTCCTCAATCTCAACATCGCCTCCTTCGACGGCCACAAGCTCGCCGGCCTCCCGCTCGTCGCCGACGCCCGCGGCGCGCTGGACGAGCTGACCGCCGCCCTGCGCTCGTCCGGCCACCGGGTCGCCGACGCCTACGTCACCGAGTACGGCGAGGACAAGGAGCGCTGGGAGCAGCGCGTCGACGCCTGCTTCGAGGCCGACGAGCCCGACGTGCGGCCCACCCAGTCGCAGGTGCTCGGCGCGCTCGACGCCCTGGCCGACGCGTCGGACGTGATCGTCAACGCGGCCGGCTCGCTCCCGGGCGACCTGCACAAGCTGTGGCGGGCGCGCTCGCGGGACCAGTACCACCTGGAGTACGGCTACTCCTGCATGGGGTACGAGATCCCGGCCGCGATCGGGGTGAAGCTGGCCGCCCCCGAACGCAACGTCTGGGCGCTGGTGGGCGACGGCACGTACCTGATGATGCCGACGGAGATCGTGACGGCCGTGCAGGAGGGGATCGCCATCAAGATCCTTCTCGTGCAGAACCACGGCTACGCGTCGATCGGCGGTCTGTCGGAGTCGGTGGGCGGCGAGCGGTTCGGCACGGCCTACCGCTACACCGCGGACGACGGCACGTTCACCGGGGCCCCGCTCCCCGTCGACCTGGCCGCCAACGTGGCCAGCCTCGGCATGCGCGTGCTGCGTGCCAAGACCGTCCGCGAGCTGCGCGAGGCCCTCGCCGAGGCGCGGCGCGCCGACACTCCCACATGTGTCTACGTCGAGACCGAAACGGCCGACACTGTGTCGGGCCCGCCGCCGGCGCAGGCCTGGTGGGATGTACCCGTGGCCGAGACCGCGACCCGAGCGTCCGCGGTGAAGGCACGTGAGCTGTACGAACGGCACGTCTCCACCCGACGCCGCCATCTGTGAAGGAGCACTCGGTCATGACGAAGATCGTCAACCACTGGATCGGCGGCAAGACCGTCGAGGGCGCGTCGGGTACGTACGGGCCGGTCACCGACCCGGCGACCGGCGCCGTCACCACCAAGGTCGCGTTCGCGACCGTCGACGAGGTCGACGCGGCGGTCGCCGCCGCCAAGGACGCCTTCGCCGTCTGGGGCACGTCGTCCCTCGCCCGGCGCACCAGCGTCCTCTTCGCGTTCCGGGCGCTGCTGGACGCGCACCGCGACGAGATCGCCGAGCTGATCACCGCCGAGCACGGCAAGGTGCACAGCGACGCGCTCGGCGAGGTCGCCCGCGGTCTGGAGATCGTCGACCTCGCGTGCGGGATCACCGTCCAGCTCAAGGGCGAGCTGTCCACCGAGGTGGCCAGCCGGGTGGACGTGTCGTCCATCCGCCAGCCGCTGGGCGTCGTCGCCGGCATCACGCCGTTCAACTTCCCGGCGATGGTCCCGATGTGGATGTTCCCGATCGCCATCGCGACCGGCAACACCTTCGTGCTGAAGCCGAGCGAGAAGGACCCCTCGGCGGCGGTCAGGCTGGCCGAGCTGCTGGCCGAGGCCGGTCTGCCGGACGGCGTGTTCAACGTCGTCCACGGCGACAAGGTGGCCGTCGACCGTCTCCTGGAGCACCCGGACGTCAAGGCCGTGTCCTTCGTCGGCTCGACGCCGATCGCCCGCTACATCCACACCACTGCGTCGGCCAACGGCAAGCGCGTGCAGGCCCTGGGCGGCGCGAAGAACCACATGCTGGTCCTGCCCGACGCCGACCTGGACGCGGCCGCCGACGCCGCCGTCTCCGCCGCCTACGGCTCGGCCGGCGAGCGCTGCATGGCGATCTCCGCGGTGGTCGCGGTCGGCGCGATCGGCGACGAGCTGGTGCAGAAGATCCGCGAGCGCGCCGAGAAGATCAAGATCGGCCCCGGCGACGACCCGACGTCCGAGATGGGCCCGCTGATCACCAAGGTGCACCGCGACAAGGTGGCCTCCTACGTCACCGGCGCGGCGGCCGAGGGCGCCGAGGTCGTCCTCGACGGCACCGGCCACACCGTCGACGGCTACGAGGACGGCCACTGGATCGGCATCTCGCTCCTCGACAAGGTGCCGACGACGGCGAAGGCCTACCAGGACGAGATCTTCGGCCCGGTGCTGTGCGTGCTGCGGGTGGACACCTACGACGAGGGCGTGGCCCTCATCAACGCGTCCCCCTTCGGCAACGGCACCGCGATCTTCACCCGGGACGGCGGCGCGGCCCGTCGCTTCCAGCTGGAGATCGAGGCCGGCATGGTCGGCGTGAACGTCCCGATCCCGGTCCCCGTCGGCTACCACAGCTTCGGCGGCTGGAAGGACTCGCTCTTCGGCGACCACCACATCTACGGCAACGACGGCACGCACTTCTACACCCGCGGCAAGGTCGTCACCACCCGCTGGCCCGACCCGGCGGACGGCCCCGGCGGAGTCGACCTGGGCTTCCCGCGCAACCACTGAACCGCACCGCACCCGACGCCCTGCCCCGTCCCGGGGGGCAGGGCGTCGTCGTGTCGTCGTGCGCCGGCCCCTCGCCGTCCGTCCGCATGCCGAACGCCGCCCCGGTTTTTTCCCGCCCGCCCTGCGGTTCCCGCACGTCCCAAGAGGGCGGCCCGACCGGACCGGAAATGCCAGATCCGTGATCCGAATGCCGTCAGGACGACGGATTCCGTAGGTGAACACCTATTGACGCAGCGGTTTCCGTCGGGATTCCATGCAGCCGCCGGGAGCGGACGAACCACGTACGACCAAGCCGCCGGAGGCGATAGCGCTCCCGCCCCTCAGTCGCCGCACGAGTCGATCGGAACCGCCGCATGACCGACACGCTCCGCCCTGTCGAGACAGCCCTCCCTCAGGCGCCCGACAGCCCCCAGACGCTCAAGCGCTCCATCGGAGTCGTCGGCGGCACCCTTCTGACCCTCTCCTGCGTCACCCCCGCCTCCACCCTGTTCGTCGTCGTCCCCGACCTGTTCGGCTCGCTCGGCACCGCGACCGCCCTCACCATCGCGATCGGCTCGCTGCTCTGCATCGCCGTGGCGTTCTGCTACTCGGAGCTGGGCACCCTCATCCCCAGCGCGGGCGGCGAGTACGCCATGGTGTCGACGCTGGCCGGACGGCTCGCCGGCTGGCTGGTCTTCGTCCTCTCCCTCCTCGTCGTGATGATCGTCCCGCCGGTGATCGCGATGGGCACGGCCGACTACCTCGCCCCGGTGGTCCACCTGGACCCCGCCCTCGCGGGCGCCGGCGTCATGCTGCTCGCCACCCTCGCCGGTCTGCTCGACCTGCGCGCCAACGCCTGGATCACCGGGGTCTTCCTGGTCCTGGAGGTCATCGCGGCGGCCGTCGTGGCGGTCCTGGGCTTCGCCCACGGCCACCGCGGCCCGGGCAGCCTCGTCTCGATGCAGGTCACCGGCGCGAACGGCCACACCGACACGGTCACCGCCATGCTGGTCGTCTCCGGCCTCGCGATCGCCCTCTTCGTCACCCAGGGCTTCTCCACCGCCGTCTACCTCTCCGAGGAGCTGGAGCACCCCCGCCGCAACGTCGCCCGCACCGTCCTGGCCACCCTCGCCATCTCCACGGTGATCATCCTGGTCCCGATCGTCGCCATCACCTTCGGCGCCTCCGACCTCTCCGAGCTGACCGGCGGCGACATCGGCTCCATGGTGACCGCCTGGTCCAACTCGGCCGTCGGCGCCTTCGTCAGCCTCTGCGTGGCGCTCGCGATCATCAACGCCGGCATCGTCATGGTCATCCAGAACTCCCGGGTCCTGTTCGCCTCCGCCCGCGACAAGGCCTGGCCCCAGCCCGTCAACGACGTCTTCTCCAAGCTCGGCCGCTTCGGCTCCCCCTGGGTCGCCACCCTGGCCGTCGGCGTCCCCGGCGCGCTCCTGTGCTTCGTGAACCTGGACACCCTCTACGGCGTCACCGGGGTCTCGGTCACCGGGATGTACCTGCTGGTCGCCGTCGCCGCGCTGCTCTCGCGCCGCGGCCGGCACCGGCACACCTCCGCCTGGCGCATGCCCCTGTGGCCGGTCCTGCCGGTCCTGCTGATCGTGGTCCTCGGCTACATCCTGACCCAGCAGGAGACGGGCTACCTGCTGTGGACCGGCGGCATCACGGCCGTCGCCACGCTGTACTGGGCCCTCTACCTCCGCCCGCGCCGCGCGACCCGCTGGCTGGTCTCCCTCCCCGAGGACGCGCGCGCCTGACCCCGTCCGGCATACCGCGTCCGCGGTACGCGGGGACCGCCGTGTACGCCGCCGGGAGGGCGGCGGACTCGGCCCACGGTCGCCCTCTCCCCGGCACGTCGACCCCGTACGGTTGAAGCATGGATCTTCGACTGCCCGGTCTGCGAGGACCACGGCGGCCACGACGGATCGTCTCCGCCGTGGCCGCCGTCGTCGTCCTCGCCGGCGCCGGTACCTGGACGGCCGTCGCCGCCGGCGACGACACGCCCGCCGTGCACAGCGCCGACCGGGTCATGGCGGTGGACGGCGTACGCCTGGACACCTCCTACTTCACCTCCGGCGGCCCCGGCCGACGCCCCGCCGTCCTGCTCGCCCACGGCTTCGGCGGCAGCAAGGACGACGTCAGGCCGCAGGCCGAGAAGCTCGCCCGCGACGGCTACGCGGTGCTGACCTGGTCGGCGCGCGGCTTCGGGCGGTCCACCGGCAGGATCGGGCTGAACGACCCGAAGGGCGAGGTCGCCGACGTCTCCCGCCTGATCGACTGGCTCGCGAAGCAGCCCGAGGTCCGGCTCGACAAGCCGGGCGACCCACGCGTGGGCGTGGCCGGCGCCTCCTACGGCGGCGCGGTCTCCCTGCTGGCCGCCGGGTACGACCACCGCGTCGACGCCATCGCCCCCGCGATCACCTACTTCAACCTCGCGGACGCCCTGTTCCCCGACGGCGTCTTCAAGAAGCTGTGGGCCGGGGTCTTCTTCAACACCGGTGGCGGCGCCGCCCACTTCACCCCCGAGCTGGCGGCGATGTACGAGCGCGTCGCCGAGTCCGGCGCACCGGACGCCGCCGCGCGCGCACTCCTCGAAGCGCGCTCGCCGTCCGCCGTCGCCGACCGCATCAAGGTCCCCACCCTCCTCCTCCAGGGGCAGACCGACTCCCTCTTCACCCTCGCCCAGTCCGACGCGGCCGAGAAGGCGATCCGCGCGAACGGCGCGCCCGTGGACGTCGACTGGATCGCCGGCGGTCACGACGGCGGCGACCTGGAGGCCGCCCGCGTCCAGTCCCGGGTGGACGCCTGGTTCGACCGGTATCTCAAGGGCGACGAGTCCGCCGACACCGGCCCCGCCTTCCGCGTCACCCGCACCGGAGGCGTCGACTCCACCGATGGCGCGGCCCTGACGCGGGGCGCGAGCGCCGACGACTACCCGGGCCTGCACGACCACGACCGCTCCTTCCCGCTCACCGGCCGCCGCAAGGAGCAGTCCTTCGTCAACCCGCCCGGCGCCACCCCGCCCGCCGTCTCCGCCCTGCCCGGCCTCGGCGGCGGCGGCCTCGCCCGGCTCTCCTCCCTCGGCGTCGGCGTCTCCCTCGACTTCCCCGGCCAGTCCGCCTCCTTCGACTCCGCCCCCGTCCCCGGCGACCTGCGCGTCACCGGCTCCCCGACGGTCACCGTCCACGTGAGGTCGACGTCCGACACCGCCGTCCTCTTCGCCAAGGTGTACGACGTCGGCAGCGGCGGCAGCCAGGTGCTGCCCGCCCAGCTCGTCACCCCGGTCCGCGTCGAGGGCGCCAAGGCCGGCAAGGACGTCACGATCACCCTCCCGGCGATCGACCACAAGGTCGAGGAGGGGCACCGGCTGCGCCTGGTCCTCGCCTCCACCGACCTCGGCTACGCCTCCCCGACGGCCCCGGCGACGTACACCGTCTCCCTGAAGAGCGCTCTGGCGGTCCCCACCGCGCCGGGCGTGACGACGGCCGCCGCCCCGCTGCCGTCCTGGGTGTGGTGGCTCCCCCTCACCGGTGCGGCCGTCGCGCTCGCCCTGCTCCTGTCCGCCCGCCGCCGCAGCGCCGCCGCGGCCCCCGACCCCGCGCTCGCCGACGTCCCCCTCCAGATCACCGGCCTGAGCAAGAAGTACGCGCGCGGCGACCGCTACAGCGTGCGCGACCTGTCCTTCCGCGTGGAGAAGGGCCAGGTCCTCGGACTCCTCGGCCCGAACGGCGCGGGCAAGACGACGACCCTGCGCATGCTGATGGGCCTGATCACGCCCGACGGCGGCGAGGTCCGCGTCTTCGGCCACGCGATCCGCCCGGGCGCCCCCGTGCTGTCCCGCGTCGGCTCCTTCGTCGAGGGCGCCGGCTTCCTGCCGCACCTGACCGGCCGCGAGAACCTGGAGCTGTACTGGCGGGCCACCGGCCGCCCGGCCGACGACGCCCACCTCGACGAGGCGCTGGAGATCGCCGGCCTCGGCGACGCGCTGGCCCGCGCGGTGCGCACGTACTCCCAGGGCATGCGCCAGCGCCTCGCGATCGCCCAGGCCATGCTCGGTCTGCCGGACCTGCTCATCCTCGACGAGCCCACCAACGGCCTCGACCCGCCGCAGATCCGCGAGATGCGCGAGGTGATGATCCGCTACGCGGCGGCCGGCCGCACGGTCATCGTCTCCAGTCACCTGCTGTCCGAGGTCGAGCAGTCCTGCACGCACCTCGTGGTGATGGACCGCGGGAAGCTCGTCCAGGCGGGCCCGGTCGCCGAGATCGTCGGCTCCGGGGACACCCTCCTCGTCGGCACCGCCGCCCCCGTGGACGAGCCGGTCGTCGACAAGATCGCCGCCCTGCCCGGGGTGGCCTCCGCGCTGCGCGCCGACGACGGCCTGCTGGTCCGCCTGGACGCCGACGGCACCGCCCAGCGGCTGGTCGCCGAACTCGTCCGGCTCGACGTGCCGGTGACCTCGGTCGGCCCGCACCGCCGCCTGGAGGACGCCTTCCTCACCCTGATCGGAGGTTCCGCATGAGCACCCTCACCGAGGTCGCCTCCGGCTATCAGGCGTCCCGCACCCTGCCACTGCGCGTGGAGCTGGTCCGCCAGCTCAAGCGCCGCCGCACCCTGGTCATGGGCGGCATCCTCGCCGTCCTGCCGTTCGTGCTGCTCGTCGCCTTCGCCATCGGCGGCGAGCCGGGCGGCCGCAACGACCAGGTGACCCTGATGGACACGGCGACGGCGTCCGGCGCCAACTTCGCCGCCGTCAACCTGTTCGTCTCCGCCGGCTTCCTGCTCGTCATCCCGGTCGCCTTGTTCTGCGGGGACACCGTCGCCTCGGAGGCGGGCTGGTCCTCCCTGCGCTATCTCCTCGCCGCGCCCGTGCCCCGCGCCCGCCTGCTGTGGTCCAAGCTCGTCGTCGGACTCGGCCTCAGCCTGGCCGCGATGGTCCTGCTGCCGGTCGTCGCCCTCGCCGTCGGCTCCGCCGCCTACGGCTGGGGCCCGCTGGAGCTGCCCACCGGCGGGGCGCTCGCCCCCGGCGTCGCCGCCCAGCGGCTCGTGGTCGTCGTCGCCTACGTCTTCGTCTCCCAGCTGGTCACCGCGGGACTGGCGTTCTGGCTGTCGACCAGGACGGACGCCCCGCTCGGCGCGGTCGGCGGCGCGGTCGGCCTGACCATCGTCGGCAACGTGCTGGACGCCGTCACCGCGCTCGGCGACTGGCGCGACTTCCTGCCCGCGCACTGGCAGTTCGCCTGGGCCGACGCCGTCCAGCCCACCCCCGAGTGGTCCGGCATGATCCAGGGCGCCGCCGTCTCGGTGACCTACGCCCTGGTCCTGTTCGCCCTCGCCTTCCGCGGCTTCGCCCGCAAGGACGTGGTGTCCTAGGCCGCCCCGCCCCGCCC
>NZ_JAHHIT010000178.1 GCF_024539675.1 Streptomyces hilarionis
TCCCCCGCCCGACCGCGCGCGCCGCACGGCCCGTGCCGGCCCGAACGTACGGAGTCCCCCATGTCGAGCCCCTCCGAGCCGCCCGGCCCCGCCCCGTCCGCGCGGGCCGGGCACGTCTGCGTGCGGGGCGCGCGTGAGAACAACCTCCGGGGCGTGGACGTCGACGTCCCGCGGGACGTGGTGGCCGTGTTCACCGGGGTGTCCGGCTCGGGAAAGTCCTCGCTCGCGTTCGGGACGATCTACGCGGAGGCCCAGCGCCGGTACTTCGAGTCGGTCGCGCCGTACGCGCGCCGGCTGATCCACCAGGTCGGCGCGCCCAAGGTCGACGAGATCACCGGACTGCCCCCGGCGGTCTCCCTCCAGCAGCGCCGGTCCGCGCCCACCTCCCGGTCGTCGGTGGGCACGGTCACGAACCTGTCGAACTCGCTGCGGATGCTCTTCTCCCGGGCCGGCGACCACCCGCCGGGCGCGGAGCGCCTCGACTCCGACTCCTTCTCGCCCAACACGGCGGCCGGGGCGTGCCCGGAGTGCCACGGGCTCGGCCGGGTCCACCGTGCGACGCAGGAGTCGCTGGTCCCGGACCCGTCGCTGTCGATCCGCGAGGGCGCGATCGCCGCCTGGCCCGGCGCCTGGCAGGGCAAGAACCTGCGGGACATCCTCGACGCGCTCGGGCACGACGTCGACGTCCCGTGGCGCGAGCTCCCGGCCGCGCAGCGCGAGTGGATCCTGTTCACGGACGAGCAGCCGGTGGTGACGGTGCACCCGGTGCGCGACGCCGACCGCATCCAACGCCCGTACCAGGGCACGTACATGAGCGCCCGGCGCTATGTGATGAAGACCTTCGCCGACTCCCGAAGCGCGGCCCTGCGGGCGAGGGCGGAGTCGTTCCTGACCTCCGCGCCGTGTCCGGCCTGCGACGGCGCCCGGCTGCGGCCGGAGGCCCTCGCCGTGACCTTCGCGGGCCGGACGATCGCGGATCTCGCCGCGCTCCCGCTCGCCGACCTCGGCCGGCTGCTCGACGGCAGGTCGGAGGCGGCACGCGTCCTCACCGAGGACCTCAAGGCCCGTATCGCTCCGGTCGTCGAACTCGGCCTGGGCTACCTCTCCCTGGACCGCGCCGCCCCGACGCTCTCCGCGGGCGAACTTCAGCGGCTGCGGCTCGCCACCCAGCTGCGCTCCGGCCTGTTCGGGGTGGTGTACGTGCTCGACGAGCCGTCGGCGGGGCTGCACCCGGCGGACACCCGGGCCCTGCTCACGGTGTTGCGGCGGCTGAAGGCGGCGGGCAACTCGGTGTTCGTGGTGGAGCACCAGCTCGACGTGATGCGGGCCGCCGACTGGCTGGTGGACGTGGGCCCGCACGCGGGCGAGCACGGCGGGCGCGTGCTGCACAGCGGCCCGGTGGCGGAACTGGCGTCGGTCCGGGAGTCGGCCACGGCGCGTCACCTCTTCGCCCCGTCCCCGGCGCCGGAGCGCGAAGTGCGCCCGGCCCGGGGCTGGTTGGAGGTCGGCCCGGTGACCCGGCACAACCTGCGCGGGACGACGGCCCGCATCCCGCTGGGCGTGTTCACCGCGGTGACGGGCGTCTCGGGCTCGGGGAAGTCCACGCTCGTCGGGGAGATCACCGACGAGCTGCCCGGGGTGGGCCGGCTGGTCTCGGTCGACCAGAAGCCGATCGGGCGCACCCCGCGCTCCAACCTGGCGACGTACACGGGCCTGTTCGACGTCGTCCGCAAGGTGTTCGCAGCGACGGACGCGGCGCGCGCCCGGGGCTACGGCGCGGGCCGCTTCTCGTTCAACGTGGCGGGAGGCCGCTGCGAGACCTGCCAGGGCGAGGGCTTCGTGAGCGTCGAACTGCTCTTCCTGCCGAGCACGTACGCGCCGTGCCCGGACTGCGACGGCGCCCGCTACAACCCGGCGACCCGGGAAGTGACCTACCGCGGCCGCGACATCGCCCAGGTGCTGGGCCTGACGGTGGAGGCGGCGGCCGGCTTCTTCGCCGACGTCCCGGCCGTCTCCCGCAGCCTGGCCGCTCTTCTCGACGTCGGCCTGGGCTACCTGCGCCTCGGGCAGCCGGCGACGGAACTCTCCGGCGGCGAGGCGCAGCGCATCAAGCTGGCCACCGAGTTGCAGCGGGCCCGTCGCGGCCACACCCTCTACCTGCTCGACGAACCGACGACCGGACTGCACCCGGCCGACGTCGAGGTCCTGACACGCGAGCTGCACGCCCTGGTGGACGCCGGGAACACGGTCGTCGTCGTCGAGCACGACATGGCGGTGGTGGCCGGTGCGGACTGGGTGATCGACCTCGGACCGGGCGGCGGCGACGCGGGCGGACGGGTCGTGGCGGCGGGGACGCCGGCCGAGGCGGCGGCAGCGCGGGGCAGCGCGACGGGCCCCTATCTGGCGCGGGCGCTCGCACCCCGGCGGCCCTGACCGCGCTGCTCGCGCCAGGTCCGGTAGTGGTCGGTGAGGGTCTCCTCGATCGGGCGGTAGACCAGGCCCAGTTCCTCGACGCTCCTGCGGTTGTCGACCGGGAAGCGGATGCCCAGATGGTTGCGGATGTAGCGCTGGGAGAGGCCGAAGGCGGGCCCGAGGAGGCGCACCGGCCAGTGCGGAAGGGCGGTGCGCGGCAGACGCAGGTCTCTCGGACGGCGCTCCCGCAGGATCGTGGCCATCTGGTGGAAGGACGTCATCTCCGGCGCGGCGACGATGTAACGGCCGTACGCCCCGGGGCGTTCCGCCGCCGCGATGTGGGCCGCGGCCACGTCCCGGACGTCGGCCGTGGTGAAGCTGAAGTCGGGTGCGCCGTAGAAGAAGTAGCCCTTGAACAGCTCGTCCAGCAGGAACAGGCTGCCCGAGACGGAGGCCGGGGTGAGGGAGGGGCCCAGGATCAGGCCGGGGTTGAGGGCGACCATGCGCCAGCGGTCCTGGGCCGCCTCGGCCTCACGGGCCGCCGTCTCGGCGACCGTCTTGGCGTAGTGGTACGGGTTGTTCTCCACCGTGCTGGTGGTGTTGACGTACTTCTCCGACAGGGTCTGTCCGTCCATCTCGCGCACGTCGACGTAGTCGCCGAAGATCGCCCCGACCGTGGACGTGAGGACGAGGCGCTCGACCGTCCCGGCGCGGTTCACGGCCGCCACCACGTTCCGCGTTCCGCGCAGGGCCGGTTCCACGACGTCCCGCCGGCCGTCCTTGATCTTCTCCGGCATCAGGAACGGCGACGCCACGTGGAAGACGACCGAGCAGCCCCGCGCCGCCTCGTCGAAGGAGCCTTCTGCCAGCAGGTCCGCCTCGAACAGGTCGAGGCGGCCGGGGCGGGCGTCCTGGAGGGCGCGCAGCGGCCGGAGTTTGTCCGTGCGCGCCGTGGAACGGACGGTGGCGCGCACCCGGTATCCGCGTTCCAGGAGCTGTTGTACGAGATGGGCGGCCACGAAGCCGCTGCCCCCCGTCACGAGGACGGTCCGGTCGGCCGGGCTTGCGTTCACGCGCGCTCCCCTCGGAGTTCGGAGAGCGCCATGATCCCACCCGGAACGGCCGACGCCCCCTGGTCCAGCGGGAATTGCCCGCGCGCCTCGGGCCGCGGCCGCCCTTCCCCACCGACGGCCGAAGCGTGCCGCGCGCCGACCCCCGCCGAGGCCCACGCCGTCAGCCGAAGCGACCGGTGGGCCGGCAGCCACCCCGGACCTGCACCGCCCACCGACCGCCGAAGCGACCGGTGGGCCGACCCCACCCACCGAACCCCGCACCGTCAGCCGGGGCGACCGGTGTGGCGGTCGCCGGCCGGGGCGTGCCCCCTGCTTTCGCCGGCCGGTCAGGGCCGCCCGGGGAGGCGGGTCACCGGCCCGTCGCCCGGACGCGGCCGGGTGTTCCGGACGTGGGGTGGAGTTCGTGTTCGCGTCCGGCGGTCGGCCCCGTCATGCCTGGCGCCCGCACCGGGAGCGGGACGGGCGTCCCTCGCCGGGCGGCCGGGGCGACGGCTCGCCCGCCGACGGCCGGGAGCACCTGGCGGCTGCCGGAGGGGCGGCGCGGGCTCCGTCCGCCTGTGCCGAGGGAGTCGCCCGCGGGGCCGGACCCGGCGATGTGCCCGCCGACACGGGCGGGGACCCGCTGCTCGTCGGGCCCGCGGAGGACCGCGTCCTCGGCGGCGGCGGCCAGCGCCCTGCGGTCGGGGTGGCCGCCGGGCGCGAGGACGGACAGCACCTCGACCTCGGCCACCAGGCCCCGGGCGCGCACCACCCGCCAGACCGAGGCGAGCAGGGGGTCGTCGCCGACGAACGCGGGCACGGTGCTGGCCGCTCCCCCGCGGTCGCGGTAGGCGACGCGCACGGGCTGGACCGGCGCTCCGGCGTCGAGCGCGGCCTGGAACACCGCCCGCCGGAAGCGCCCCTGGGCGCGGCCGCACCAGGTGCTGCCCTCGGGGAACACCGCGACCGCCCGGCCGGCGCGCAGCACGTCGGCGATCCGGGCGACCGTGCCCGGCAGGGCGCGCAGCCGGTCGCGGTCGATGAACAGGACGCCGCCGCGCGCGGCCAGCGCGCCCGCCACCGGCCAGCGCCGGATCTCGGCCTTGGCGAGCATCCGGGCCGGTCGCACGCCCGCCAGCAGCGGGATGTCCAGCCAGGAGACGTGGTTGGCGACGAGGAGCAGTCCGGTGGCCGTGGGCGCGGGAGCGCCCGTCCGCCGGATCCGGACCCCGGCCGCGCGCACGACCGCCCGGCTCCAGCAGCCCACGGCGCGGGCGGGGATCCACCGGCCCAGCGGCGTCAGCAGCACGCCGACGAGGACCAGCGCGACCACCGTCGTGAGGCGCAGCACGGCCCGCGGGAGGCCCGCGAGCGACTCCGTCGCCGGCACGCACGCCCGCGGGGTGCAGGGCGCGGCGGGCAGCCAGACGCTCATCAGGACGGGACGAGGGAGAGGAAGTGCTTCAGGTAGCGCGCGTCGACCCGCCGCATCGGCAGCAGCACGTACAGGTCGGCGACGCCGAAGTCGGGGTCGTGGGCGGGCTCCCCGCACACCCAGGCGCCGAGGCGGAGGTAGCCGCGCAGCAGCGCGGGGAGTTCGGTGCGGCCGGGCGGGGTCGCGTCCGGCGCGGTCCAGGGGCGCAGCGGCCGTACCCGGAACTCCGGCGGGGCGAGGTGCTTTTGGCGCACCCGGTCCCAGGTCCCGGCCGCGAGGGCGCCGCCGTCGGCCAGCGGGACCGAGCAGCAGCCGGCCAGCCACTCGTGACCGCGGTCCACCATGTAGCGGGCGATCCCGGCCCAGATGAGGCCGATGACGGCGCCGTCGCGGTGCGCGGGGTGCACGCAGGAGCGGCCGACCTCGACCAGGCCGGAACGGATCGCGTCGAGCGGGCTGAGGTCGAACTCGCCCTCGGAGTAGAGCCGTCCGGCGATCGCGGCCCGCTCGGGCGGCAGCAGGCGGTAGGTGCCGACCACCTCGCCGGTGGCGGCCTCCCTGATCAGCAGGTGGTCGCAGTGGGCGTCGAAGGCGTCGATGTCCAGGCCCGGTTCGGGGCCGTCGAGGCGGGCGCCCAGTTCTCCGGCGAACACCTGGTGGCGCAGTCGCTGCGCGGCCCGGACGTCGTCCTGGTCGCGGGCGAGCGAGACGAGGTAGCCGGAGCCGCCGGGCGGGGCGGCGACGGCGGGGGGCGAGAGGGGCATGGCGGTCATGGAGGTCTCCTGCGCCGGGCGGAAGAAGCATGGGGACGGTGCGCGGGGAACTGCACCTGCTTTCTTCCGCGGCCGGCTGGCGCGGGCGTGACCGCCGCGGGGCCCGTGGATGTGCGGCTGCTGAATGGCAGGCGCTCCGCCGGGCGCCGCACGCCAGACGGGACCGGGGATGAGCACCACTCCCGGTCCCGCCCGTCCGCACTGTTCGGCGAACGTTCTTCTCGACTGCCCGGCGGACCTACCGCTTGGCCGCCTTGCGCGTGGCGCGCAGCCACTCCCGGTTCATGCCGGTGATGGACGTCAGCGGGATGCCCTTGGGGCAGGCCGTCGCGCACTCCCCGGCGAGGGTGCAGCCGCCGAACCCCTCCTCGTCCATCTGGGCGACCATGTCGAGCACCCGGGTCTCCCGCTCGGGCGCGCCCTGCGGCAGCACGTTGAGGTGGTTGACCTTGGCGGAGGTGAACAGCATCGCCGCGCCGTTGGGGCAGGCGGCCACGCAGGCTCCGCATCCGATGCACTCGGCGTGTTCGAAGGCGAGGTCGGCGTCGGGCTTGGGCACGGCGGTGGCGTGCGCCTCGGGGGCGGCGCCGGTGGGGGCGGTGATGTAGCCGCCGGCCTGGATGATGCGGTCGAGCGCCGACCGGTCGACCACCAGGTCCTTGATCACCGGGAAGGCGGCGGCGCGCCACGGCTCGACGTCGACGGTGTCGCCGTCGCGGAAGGAGCGCATGTGCAGTTGGCAGGTGGTGGTGCGTTCGGGGCCGTGCGCGTCGCCGTTGACGACGAGCGAGCAGGCGCCGCAGATGCCCTCGCGGCAGTCGTGGTCGAAGGCGACCGGGTCCTCGCCGCGCAGGATGAGGTCCTCGTTGAGGGTGTCGAGCATCTCCAGGAAGGACATGTCGGGCGAGATGCCGTCCACCTCGTAGGTGGACATCGCTCCGTCGGCGTCGGCGTTCTTCTGCCGCCAGACGCGCAGGGTGAGCTTCATGCGTAGCTCCGCTGGGTGGGGTGGACGTACTCGAAGACGAGGTCTTCCCTGTGCAGGACGGGCGGCTCGCCGGTGCCGGTGAACTCCCAGGCGGCCACGTAGGCGAAGGTGTCGTCCCGGCGGGCGGCCTCGCCGTCGGGGGTCTGGGACTCCTCGCGGAAGTGGCCGCCGCAGGACTCGGCGCGGTGGAGTGCGTCGAGGCACATCAGCTCGGCGAGTTCCAGGTAGTCGACGATCCGGTTGGCTTTCTCCAGGGACTGGTTGAACTCCTCACCGGAGCCCGGCACCTTGATGCGCCGCCAGAACTCCTCGCGGATCTGCGGGATGCGTTCCAGGGCCTTGCGCAGACCGGACTCGGTGCGGGCCATTCCGCACAACTCCCACATGAGCTCGCCCAGTTCGCGGTGGAAGGAGTCGGGGGTGCGGTCGCCGTCGACGGACAGGAGCAGGTGGAGGCGGTCCTGGCTCTCGGCCAGCACCTCCTGCACGACCGGGTGGGCGTCGGTCACCTCGTCCTGGTGCGGGTTGCGGGCGAGGTAGTCGTTGATGGTCGCCGGCAGCACGAAGTAGCCGTCGGCGAGGCCCTGCATCAGCGCGGACGCGCCCAGCCGGTTCGCGCCGTGATCGGAGAAGTTGGCCTCGCCGATCGCGAACAGGCCGGGGACGGTCGTCTGGAGGTCGTAGTCGACCCACAGGCCGCCCATCGTGTAGTGCACGGCGGGGTAGATCCGCATCGGCACCTCGTAGGGGTCCTCGTCGGTGATCCGCCGGTACATGTCGAAGAGGTTGCCGTACCTGGCCTCGACGGCCTTGCGGCCCATCCGCGCGATGGCGTCTGCGAAGTCGAGGTAGACGCCCTGCCCTCCGGGGCCCACTCCTCTGCCCTCGTCGCAGACGTTCTTCGCGGCGCGGGAGGCGATGTCGCGCGGGACCAGGTTGCCGAAGGACGGGTAGATCCGCTCCAGGTAGTAGTCGCGTTCGTCCTCGGGGATCCTGTTCGGCGGCCGGTCGTCGCCCTTCGCCCTGGGCACCCAGATCCGGCCGTCGTTGCGCAGCGACTCGCTCATCAGCGTCAGCTTCGACTGGTGGTCGCCGGTGCGCGGGATGCAGGTGGGGTGGATCTGGGTGAAGCAGGGGTTGGCGAAGTGGGCGCCGCGCCGGTGCGCCCGCCAGATCGCGGTGGCGTTGGAGTTCATCGCGTTGGTCGAGAGGTAGAAGACGTTCCCGTATCCGCCGGTGGCCAGGACGACGGCGTCCGCGAAGTGGGTGTCGATCCTCCCGGTGACCAGGTCGCGGGCCACGATCCCGCGCGCCCGCCCGTCGACGACGATCAGGTCGAGCATCTCGGTACGCGGGTGCATCTCGACGTTCCCGGCGGCGATCTGCCGGCTGAGGGCCTGGTAGGCGCCGAGCAGGAGTTGCTGGCCCGTCTGGCCGCGGGCGTAGAAGGTCCGCGAGACCTGCACGCCGCCGAACGAGCGGGTGTCGAGCAGACCCCCGTACTCGCGGGCGAAGGGCACGCCCTGGGCCACGCACTGGTCGATGATCTCGACGGAGATCTGCGCGAGCCGGTGCACGTTGGACTCGCGGGCCCGGAAGTCGCCGCCCTTGACGGTGTCGTAGAAGAGGCGGTGGACCGAGTCTCCGTCGTTGCGGTAGTTCTTGGCGGCGTTGATCCCGCCCTGCGCGGCGATGGAGTGGGCGCGGCGCGGGGAGTCCTGGTAGCAGAACTGGACGACGTGGTAGCCCTGTTCGGCGAGCGTGGCGCCCGCGGAGCCGCCGGCCAGTCCGGTCCCGACGACGATCACGGTGTGCTTGCGCCGGTTGGCGGGGTTGACCAGGCCGGCCTCGAAGCGGCGCCGGTCCCAGCGTTCGGCGATCGGTCCCGCGGGCGCCTTGGCGTCGACGAGGGGTTCGCCGGTGGTGTAGTCGGTGAAGTCGGGCATTCAGCTCACCACTTCGGTCATGACGCCCACGGGGACGGCGATGAAGCCGACCGTGAGCAGGAGGGCGAGGACGTCGGCGACGGCCTTGAGAGCGCGGTCGCGGGTGCGGCTGCCCGCGCCGAGGGTCTGGGCGGCGCTCCAGAAGCCGTGCCGCACGTGCAGGCCGAGGGCCAGCACCGCCACGATGTACACGGCGTTGCCGTACCAGGTGGAGAAGGTGTCCACGACGTTCTGGTACGGGTGGCCCTCCTGGAAGCCGCCGCTGTGCACGGTGCCGGTCGTCAGGTCGAGCAGGTGCCAGACGAGGAACAGGCCGAGGATGACCCCGCCCCAGCGCATGGTGCGGGTGGCGTAGGTCGCGCGGGCCCTGCGGTGGACGTACCGGTCGGGGCGCGCCCTGAGGTCGCGGCGGCTGAGCTGGTAGGCGGAGACGGCGTGCGCGACGACCGCGGCGACCAGCACGACCCGGATCGCCCAGAGCGTCCACTCGTAGTGCATGAACGGTTCGCCCACCGTGCGCAGCCAGTGTGCGTAGTGATTGAACTCGTCCGGCCCGAAGAAGATCTTCAGGTTGCCGATCATGTGGACGACCAGGTACAGGAGCATGATCAGGCCGCTGACGGCCATCACGGTCTTCTTGCCGACGGAGGAGTTCCACACGGTGCGCGCGAGGGACGACCGTCGGTCCGTCCGCGTTGCCAGAGCCATGCCCACGACGCTAGAGCCGCCCGCCCCGATCGGTCCAAGACATGGTCCGGCTCGTTTCCATAGGGTGCGCCTATCCTGGACGGATGCAGTTCCAGCAGCTCCAGTACTTCGTGGCGGTGGCCGAGACCCGGCACTTCACCCGTGCCGCCGAGCTCGTGCATGTGGCGCAGCCGTCGCTGTCCCAGCAGATCAAGGCGCTGGAGCGGGAGTTGGGGGCGGATCTGTTCCAGCGCGCACGGGGCAACATCACGCTCACCGACGCGGGCGAGGCGCTGCTGCCGCTGGCCCGGCGGATCCTGGCCGACGCCGAGACCGCGCGGTACGAGGTGCAGGAACTGGTGCAGCTGCGCGGCGGCCGGGTGCGGCTGGGGGCCACCCCGAGCCTGTGCACGGGCCTGCTGCCGGACGTGCTGCGCGCTTTCCACGACCGGTATCCCGGCGTCCGGCTGCTGATCGAGGAGGGCGGTTCCCACGACCTCGTGCGCGAGCTGGCGCGCGGCGCCCTCGACCTCGCCCTGGTGGTGCTGCCCCTGCCCACGCCGTCCCCGGCGCTGACGACGGTGGAGGTGCTGCGCGAGGACCTGGTCGTGGTGTCCTCGCCGGAGGCCTCCGCGCCGGGGGACGGGCGGCGGACGGTCCGGATCGCCGACCTGGAGCGCGAGCGGCTGGTGATGTTCCGGCACGGCTACGACCTGCGGGAGCTCACGGTGGCCGCGTGCCGGGCCGAGGGGTTCGAGCCCGACTTCGCGGTGGAGGGCGGGGAGATGGACGCGGTGCTCGGGTTCGTGCGGGCCGGCCTCGGGGTGGCCGTCGTCCCCAGGATGGTGGCCGCCCGCTCGGGCCGGGGACTGCGCGTCACCGCGCTCGCGCGGCCCGGCCTGCACCGCACGATCGCCCTCGCCCACCGCAGTGACGTGGCCCCGCCGCGCGCGGCCCGGGAACTGCAGCGGATGCTGCTGGAGCGGTGAGGGCCGGCCGTCGGCGTCAGCCCCGCCGGAGGGCCGGCCGGAACACCTCCTCGCACCACCGGCCGAAGCCCGTGGGCGTGGTCTCGGGGGTGCTGGGCTGGGACGCGCCGTAGAAGCCCTGGGTGTTCTGGGCGTCCGTCATGTCGGCCATGGACTGCGCCCAGGCCTCGGTCGCGCCCTGGCGCCTCATCATCGCCTTCTGCTCGGCCGGGGTGATGTGCCGCAGGCGCACGGGGCGGTCCAGCACCTCGGCGAGGACGCGGGCCATGTCCTCGGGCGTCAGGCCGTCGGGGCCCGCCAGCGCGACGTCGCGGTATCCGGTCCAGGAGGCGTCCAGGAGCAGCCGGGCCGCCTCGGCGGCGATGTCGCGGACGGCGCAGGTGCGCAGCACACGGTCCGGCGCGAGCGCCACGGTCCACACGCCCTCGTCGCGGATCGGGACGCTCTGGCGGAGCAGGTTCTCCATCAGCGCCGGCGGGCACAGGGCCCGGTAGTGCACGCCCGTCGCGGCGATGGCCTCGTCCATGGCGAGCGAGGCCGAGACCGGCCCGGCGTCGCGGGCGACGCCCCGGCCGAGGGTGGAGACGGCCACGACGCGTTCGACCCCCTCGGCGGCGATCACCTCGCACAGCGGCTCCGTGAAGGACCGGAAGTGGCGTTCGACGTCCTCGGTCACCGGAGTGGGGGGCACCAGCCAGAAGATCCGGTCGGCGCCCTCGCACGCCTCTTTCAGCACGGCCGGGTCGGCGTGCGAACCCGTGACGACCTCGACGCGTTCCCGCTCGCGCGGGGAGAGCCGGGCGGGGTCGCGGACGATCACCCGGACCGGGGCCGCGTCCCGGTCGGCGTCCAGCAGCCGGGACAGGACCTCACGGCCGATCTGGCCGGTCGGGGCGGTGACGACGATCATGAAAAGCTCCTGGGTCGCGTGGTGTTCGGTACGCCTCGAGCCTGCTGCCCGGGCCGTTCCCACGGAAGGATCGATCGGCTCGCGGTTGTTACCCTCAGGGCAATGCCGAACGGAGGGCCGCCCATGGAGTCCCGTCCGCTGCGCTACTTCGTCGCCGTCGCCGAGGAGCTCAACTTCGCGCGCGCCGCGCAACGGCTGGGCATCTCCCCGCCGCCGCTGTCCCGGTCGATCCGCGCGCTGGAGAGCGAGCTGGGCGCCGTCCTCTTCGAGCGGACGACCCACAGCGTGGCCCTGACGCCGGCCGGTGAGGTCCTGCTCGCCGAGGCCCGCTTCGCCCTGGACGCGCTGGACGCCGCGGGCCTGCGGGCCCGTCGTGCCGCGGCCGCCGAGCCGAAGCTGGTGCTGGCCGTGAAGGCGGACGGCGACGCGGGACTGCTGGAGACGATCCTCGCGCGCTACGCGGCCGACCCCGCGGCCCTGCCGGTCACCGTGCGACTGGCCGCGTGGCAGGAGCAGTCCCGGATGCTGCGGCAGGGCGAGGCCGACGTCGCCCTGGTGTTCGAGCCGTACGACCGCACGGGCCTGGACACCGAGGACCTCGTCCGCGAGCCGCGGGTCGCCGCCCTCGCGGTGGGCCATCCCCTCGCCGCCCGGACCGGGCTGCGCCTGGCCGATCTCGGACTGCGCGAGGACGAGACGCTCCGGTTCATCGAGGAGGTCCGGGGCCGGGGCCAGGACCTCGCCCAGCTCCTCACGCTCGTCGGCCTGGGCGAGCTGGTCGCCCTGCTGCCCGCCTCCGTCGCCGACCGCTACCCGCGGCCGGGGGTCGTCTACCGGCCCGTCCTGGACGCGCCCGCCGCCGTCATGGCCGTCGCCTGGCCCCAGCAGTCCCGCTCGACGGCCACGGCCGCGCTCGTGCGGGCCGCGCTGTCGGTGGCCGACGACGTCCGCGCGCGGGAGGCGGGCTGACCTACTCCGCGCCGGGCGGCACCGGGGTCGCCTGGTGGTAGTACATCCGCCAGCCCGTCTCCTCGCCGCGCCTGCGCCACAGCGAACTGCGGCGGGCGCGCCGGCCGTCGACGTCCGTCTCGTAGGTGAGGTGGACCAGGCCGGGAGCCAGGACGACCCCTTCGATCGACGACGGCTCGTGGCGGGGGCCGTCGGGCGAGCCGCCCGGGTGGCCGGGCAGCCAGGCCACCATGTCCGCGTACGTGTAACGACGGCCGGAGGAGCCCACCTCGACGAACTCGGGGTCGAGCAGCGGCTCGAAGCGGGCACGGGAGGCGCGCACGGCCGGGTCCATCAGGGCCAGTTCGCCCGCGACCGCCTCGTTCACGTCGTTCATGTCGTCGTCTGCGTGCGTCATGCGCCCATCTTCGCGCCCGCCCCGCGCACCCTCGCGGCCGAGGCCCGCGGTCAGCCCGTCGCGTCCACCAGGGCCAGTTCGTGGAGCCGCTCCGGCGGGCCCGGCCGGGCGTAGTACCAGCCCTGGGCGGTGTCGCAGCCCAGTATCCGCAGCTGCTCCGCCTGCGCGCCGGTCTCCACGCCCTCCACCGTGACCGCGAGGTCCAGGCTGTGGGCGAGCGCGACGATCCCCTCGACGATCTTGAGGTCGACCGGGTCCGCCGGGAACTGCTGCATGCCCTGGGTGAAGGAGCGGTCCAGCTTGAGCACGCTGACCGGCAGCCGGCGCAGGTTGGCCAGGTTGGAGTAGCCGGTCCCGAAGTCGTCCAGCGCGATGTCGACGCCCATCTCGGCGAGCCGGCGCAGCGGTTTGAGCAGGTCGTCGTCGGCGCCGATCAGCGCCGACTCGGTCACCTCCAGGCACAGGGCCTCGGGCCGCACGCCCGCGCGTTCGAGGATGTCGACGGTGTCCTGCACCAGGCCGGGATGGGTGAGCTGGCACGGGGACAGGTTGACGTTGATGCGCAGGGGGTCGGTGCCGCCGGTGCGCTCACGCCATGCGCCGGCCTGGCGGACGGACTCCTCCAGGACCCAGCGGCCCAGCGGCACGATCAGCCCCGTGTGCTCGGCGAGCGGGATGAACCGGTCCGGGCCGAGCACCCCGTGCTGGGGGTGCAGCCAGCGCACCAGGGCCTCGGCGCCGCGCACGCTGCCGTCGCCGAGATGGACCAGCGGCTGGTACTCGATGAAGAACTCACCGCGTTCGAGGGCCGCCGGCAGCGCCGTGGTCAGACCGTGCCGGGTGATCGCCCGGGCGTCCGCCTCGGGGTCGGCGAGCTCGAAGCGGTTGCCGCCCGCCGACTTGGCCCGGTACATGGTGATGTCGGCGCTGCGCAGCACCTCGGCCGCGCTGCGCTCCCCCGCCGGGCCCTCGACGATGCCGATGCTGCCGCGCACGGTCAGCTCCCGGCCGTCGATGCTCACCGGAGCCACCAGGACGTTCATGATGCGGGCGGCGAGTTCGTCGACCTCGTGGCGGGTGTCGGGTCCGGTCGTCAGCGCGACGAACTCGTCACCGCCCAGACGGGCGACCATCTCGCCGGGCGCGGTCGCGCAGGACTGGAGCCGGTCGGCGACCTCGACGAGCAGCCGGTCGCCGGCCGCGTGGCCGAGGCTGTCGTTGATGGTCTTGAAGCCGTCCAGGTCGAGGTAGCACAGCCCGAAGCGCTTGCCCTCACCGGCGGCGAGCACCTTCTCCAGGCGTTCGAAGAACAGCGTGCGATTGGGCAGGCCGGTGAGCGCGTCGTGGGTGGCCTCGTAGCGCAGCCGCAGGTTGAGCAGCCGGCGCTCGGTGGTGTCCTCCATGAGGGCCAGCGTGTACTGCGGCGCGCCGTCGGCGTCCCGCAGCAGGGAGACCGTCAGGTTGGTCCACAGGGCCGTTCCGTCGGGCCGGCTGAACGCCTTCTCCGTGTGGTAGTGCTCGCGTTCGCCGCGCACGAGCTCGTCGTAGAGCCGCCAGGTCTGCGGCAGGTCCTCGGGATGGGTGAGGTCCTGGACCCTGCGGCCGCGCAGGGTCTGCTCGGAGCCGCCGAACATGCGCTGCAACGCCCCGTTGATCTGGAGGACGTTGCCGTCGAGGTCGGCGATGCCGATCCCTATCGCGGCGCCCTCGAAGACGGCCCGGAAGCGCGCCTCGCTCGCGTGCAGCGCCTGCGCGACGACGCCCTGGGCGCGCAACGCGGCCTGGGAGATGGCCTCCTGCTCGGCGAGCGTGCGCTCGCGCAGGGCCCGCGCGAAGCCGGCCGCCATGGCGTGCTGTAGGCGTGAGGCGCGGACGCGCAGGTCCTCCTGGGGACCGTCCTCGCCGCAGTACAGCACCAGGTAGGCGTCGACGCAGTCGAGGGAGTGGCTCAGCGCGTCGGGGTCCGTGCAGTGCGCGTCGACCAGGGCGGCGCCGACGTCCCTGCCCGCCTCGGCGTCGAAGCCCCGTTCCAGCAGCGCCCCGCGCAGTCGCCGCGCCAGCGGCAGCAGCCGTTCCTCCAGTTCGGGCCGGGTCAACGACGTCGCGGTCACCGGGAACAGGGCCCGGCTCCAGATCGTCGCGAACCGCCGCAGTCTGTCCTCCGGCCCGTCCGGCTCCGCGGTCACGACCTGCGCCCCACTCCGGCGAAACCCGAGAGGGCCCAGGGGTCCTCGTCCTCCGGCGCCGTGTCCGGCCGCCACCGCGGCATGGGCACCAGTCCCGGTTCCACCATGTCGTACCCCTCGAAGAACCGCCCGATCTCGTCCCGAGAGCGCATGATCAGCGGATTGCGGATGTCCTTGTACACGTCGACCGCGCCCTCGGCGCGCTCCGTCGGCAGGGGGATTCCCTCGTACGAGGCATGCGTGAGCACGAGGAGACTGCCGGGCGCGAGCGCCGCGCCGAGCTCGGCCACCGCCGCGTACGGGTCGTCCGCGTCCTCCACGAAGTGCAGGACGGCGACCAGCAGCAGCGCCACCGGCCGGTCCGGGTCGATGAGGTGCGCCACCTGGGGGCTGCGCAGGATCTCCTGCGGCTTGCGCAGGTCGGCGGCCACCACGTCGGCGTCGGCGTTGTCCGCCAGCACCGCCTCGCTGTGCGCCACGGCCACCGGGTCGTGGTCGACGTAGACCACGCGCGCTCCGGGGCTCTCGGCCTGGGCGACCTCGTGCGCGCTGCCGAAGGTGGGGATGCCGGAGCCGATGTCGAGGAACTGGGTGACGCCCTCGGCGACCGCGTGGCGCACGGCCCGGCGCATGAACGCCCGGTTCGCCTGGCTGATCTTGGGCAGTCCCGGCAGGAACTCCATGGCCCTGCGGGCCGCTTCCCGGTCCACCTCGAAGTTGTGCGATCCGCCCAGGTAGTAGTCGTAGATCCGCGAGACGCTCGGCACCGAGATGTCGATGCTCCGAGGGGCCCAGGCGGGTCGCTCCATCTATCTCTCCAAGGCGTAGGCGATCCGGTGTTCGAGCTGAGGCTACTGATCGCCCGCCAAACGGGCGAGTGGAAACGGAAATTGACCGTCCGTTCCCGGTCACTGCCTGCGGCACGTGCCGAATCGACGACCCCCGCCGGTGCTACGAGAAGTGCCCGAGGCGCTGCGGAGAGTCTCCGCAACGGCCCTCAGGGCGGCGAAAGTCTACGCACACGACACGGGGCCGGGACAAACACAGCGGTCCGCCCCCTCCGTGCGGCGCGGAGGGGGCGGACCTGCGGTCGTGCGCGCGAGGGGCAGTCGCGGGGATCGGCCCTGGGGAGGCGATCTCTACTGCGCCGGCGCTCCGACCAGCTTGCCGTCGGGCGCGACGGCGTACCACGTGCCGCCCACGCCCTGGCCGTTGATGTCGCCGGGGGCCTTGTCGCCGGCGAAGGTGTAGATCGGCGAGCAGTTGACGGTCTGCTGCTTGACGCCGTCACCGCGGGTGAAGCTCATCAGGCCCTTCTTCTGCACGCCCTTGGTGTCGTTGGGCTCGACCGGCGCGACGACCGGCCACTTCTGGAGGCAGGCGCCGTTGCAGTTCGACACCGGCTTGGGCCACGCCTTGTCCTTGAGGAAGCGGTAGACCGTCATGCCGTTCTTGTCGACGACGATCTCGCCCAGGTTGGGGTCCTTGCGCACGGACAGGCCCGCGAGGGCCGCGTCGGATTCGCCGCCCGCCTTGGCCTTCTTGCCCTCGGGGGTCAGCGCGAACCACTTGTTGCCCACGCCCTGACCGCTGATGTCGCCGGCGTTGGCGTCCTTGGCGTAGTAGTAGGCGGGCCAGCCGCCCACGGTGAGCTGCTTGGAGCCGTCGGAGCGGGTGATCTCGCCGAGCAGCGACTTGTCGATGCCGTCGCCTGCGCTGACGTCGTCCGCGGACACCGGCGGCCACGCGGTCGCGCAGTCGCCCTCGCAGTTCGACTTCGGGGGCTCGGCGGTGTCCGCGTCGAAGCGGTAGAGGGTCTTGCCCGCGCCGTCGGTGAGGATCTTGCCGAGGTCGCCGTTGGCGGAGACGGCCAGCTCGCCGGCGCCGGCGGCGCCGCCGGCCTGCGCTCCGGTCCCGGTGCCCGCACCGACACCGCCGGGCGCGGGGCTCTGGCTGGCGCCGGCGGCGCCGTAGCCGCTGCCGACTCCCGCGATGCCACCCGCCGGAGCCGTGGCTCCGACGTTCTGGCTCGACGCCGACGTGCCGCTCTCCGATCCGCACGCCGCCGTCAGCGCCAGCACGGCCACCGTGCCCGCCGCGAGTGAGGCGCTCCGCCAGGTGGTCTTCATCGTCAACAACTCCCCGATCGTCACAAGGGTGTTGCAGCGCCCTGCTGCGCCGCCGCACGGTCCTGAGTACGCACCGGGGCAGTGGTTGTGTTCAAAGACGGCGCGAAAATCTTTTCCGGGGCCCGCGCAGCGGACCGGGACGGGCCGCCCCGGAGGCGTCCGCGAGGGCCGACGCACCCCCTGCACGACGGGCCGTACGGGTCGCACGCGTGCGCGAGGGGCCGGATGCGCGAGCGCACCGGGCGGCAAACCCGGGAACAGGAGCTTCCCCCGTTCGGGGCAATCCCCGCCGGGCGTGGACCCACGGCAGGGCGCGAAGCCTGATGATCTCCGTCGTGCATGGACCCGAACCGATCCGATCCGCTCTCGTCGGCAGGGCGTTGGCCCTGGTGACCGTGGCCTGGATCCTCGCGGCCGCGCCGGCCGGGGTGGCCACGGCCGACGCGTGCGCGTACGCCTCGACGGGGCCGGACGGCACCGAGGCGGTGGCGGTCGCGGGCGGCCACGGGTGGCCCACGCCCCCGGTGTGCCAGAAGCCGACGCCCACCCCGCCGCCCGAGCCGCCGAAGCCGCCACCCAAACC
>NZ_JAHHIT010000179.1 GCF_024539675.1 Streptomyces hilarionis
GCGGGAAGCCGAGGGCCGCCGGCGGGCGCTGTGGGCGCGGCGGGTGCGGCGGGGGCCGCGGGCCGCTCCGGCTCCGGCGCGTCGGCGGGCGGCACGATGCCGGACTCGAGGGCGGGTGACAGGGGCGCGGCGGGGCCCGGTGCCCCGGGCGCGGACGAGGGACCGGCCGCGGGCGGGGGCACCGGGCCGGGTATGCGCGGGCCGGACGCGTCGCCGTCGGCGCCGGCCTCCGCGGTGGCCTCCGCGGGGCGCGAAGGCGCGGGGTGCACGAGCCGCAGCGCGGGCTCACCGGGCCGCACGGCAGGCGCCTGCGGGCCACCGCCCGCACCCGCGGCGGCATCCGCGTCGGGGTTGCCGCCCAACTCCCGCAGCACGTCCCGCTGCCAGTCGCCGCCGCCACCGGGGCGTCCGGACGGCCGCTCCCACCGCTGTTCCCCCTGTGTCATGCCGCCGCGCCTCCTAAGCGAAGGTGTCGAGCAGTCGCCCGTACACACCGAACACGCCGACGAGCAGCGGAAGCAGCGTGATGACCCCCACCGACTCCAGCAGGTCGCCGAACCGCCGCAACCGCACCCGCACATGCTCGGCCGGCTGAACGGCGAGCACGGCCAGCGGCAGGACCGCCAGCACGACGAGCACGGCCAGCGGCGCCGAGGCCGAGGACCGCTCCGCCCACACCGTCACCAACCGTACGGCGATGCCCGCCGCGGCGGCCAGCAGCACGGCCACCTCGGCGACCAGCGGAAACGCCCGGGCCCGCAGAGCCAGCACCAGCGCGACGACCGCGGCGAGCGCGACCGTCCACCCGGAGGGGGACCGCACCGTCAGCACGGCCCCCGCGGCGGCCGACGCGGCCACGGTGATCGTGGCGAGCACCAGCCCGCGGTGGGCGGCGGCCAGCGCGGCGGACACCTGGTAGCGGCTCACGGACACCCCGCCGGCCCGCCGGTCGTCGAGCCCCGACAGACCGGACGCCATCAGCGCCAGCCGCGGCAGCAGCCCGAGCGCCACCACGCAGACGACGCCGACGACCGCCCCGGCCCGGGCCTGCTGCTCCGCCGTCGCCGCGCCGGACTGCGCGGCGAGGACGGCCTCCCAGCCGACGGCGCTCAGCGCCACGGCGGCCGCGCCCACCACACCGCCCCGCCCCAGCGGCGTGAACAGCCCGAGCAGGACGAGGACCGGCGCGCACACGGCCGCCGCACCGGCGAGTCGCAGAGCGCCGGCGGAGTCCCCGCCGACCACGTCGACCAGGCTCCACGCGCCGAGCACACCGAGCGCGCCGCCCGCGCACAGCAGCGTCACCGCCGGCGCCTGCCTGCGCAGCCGCCCGAGGACCGCACCGGCCGCCGCGGCCACGCCGGCGCAGGCGAGCAGCGCACCGGCCACCGCGGAACGGTCGAACTGCGCACGCGCGAACACCGCGGCGACGACCGCCCAGCCCACGCACGCGACCCCCGCCGTGATCCGCCGCGCGGCGGGCCCCCACTGCCCCAGCCGGTCGCCGAGACCCTCGGCCACCTCGTCGCTGACGTCGTGGACGACGGGAGCGGGCGGCGCGTCCTCCGCGCGGACGAGACGCAGCACGGCGCCGTCGCGGACGCCCGCCGTCTCCAGTGTGCTGTCGTGATCGAGTGCGGAGCCGTCCACCGTGACGAGATGACGCGACGCGGGCCGGCCCTCCACGCGGTCGTCCAGCAACCGCATGATCTCGGGCAGCAGCACCCCGACCGGCTCCTGCGCGGGCAGGACGAGGTCGACGCGACGCCGCTCACCGACGAGGGTGACGCGACTCAGCACCGCCGGCCCGCCGGCCGCCTGACGACTCATGGCCCCCGTAGACATCACGTTCGCGAACCTATCACCGGCTCGTAGGACTGCCGGAGGGTGTGGAGAACCCGGGGGAGTAGGGGCTCGTGCTCTGCCCGATCACCCGGTGCGACACGAACGACCACCCCACGCACCCCGCGCACAACACGGCCGCCACGACCATCCCGGCGACCACCTTCCCCACCCGCTCGTCCACGGCCCGCCGCTGCCGCTGCGCCCCGAACACCAACGCATCCCGCAACCGCCGCCGCCGCACGGCAACGGACTCGAGAAGCTGACTGTCATAGTCCTGAGCGGTCATACCGCCTCACACTCGCCTCACGTCGGGAACTCGCCCAGCCAGCTGCGCTTGAGCAGGTGCTCGGGAAGGTACTCGGACTCGACGTCGATCGGCCGGCCGGCGTCGTACGCGAGGCAGGTGATCGCCAGGACGGCGAGCGGGATGTCGCCGTCGCCGGACTCCTCGCGCTCCGGGTCGGCCGTCCAGTAGTCCTTGTGCAGTTCGAGCGCGCGGACGAGGGCCTCGTTGAACTTCACGGGGTCCTGGGCGACGAACCGGTGGAAGAGGTTGAGCGGCGGGAACAGGACCTTGAGCATCAGCTCCCGGTCGGCGACCCGCAGCCGGTCCGGGTCGGTCCCGTCGAACGCGGCGACGAGCTTGTCCCCGAGGCCCGGCCGTTCCAGCCAGTACGTCTGGAGGGCGTCCACCCAGTGGTAGATGTACTCCTCGAACACGGCCCCGGAAGCCCGCAGCGTCTCGATCGGCACCTGGCACAACGCGGTCATCCGCGCCTGGTCCCGGCAGACCACGGCCAGCCAGAAGGCGTCCAGCCAGGTCCCGGCGTCCGTGAAGTGGGTGGGTCCCACGGCGGGGATCGTCCTGACCTCATGAGCGATCACGCACTCGACGGTGGACCCCTCGGGAGCGGTAGCCGAGGCGAAGAGCGCCGACCCGACCTGCATGGCCATGACCCAGGCCTCCCAGGTCTCCAGCATCTTGGCGGTGGGGTCGTTCAGCGTCTGCACCGTGGCGCCGGCCAGCGCGGCACTGAAGGTCAGACCGAAGCTCTGCGGATACTGCTCGAGCTGCTGAACGTCCTCGAGCGTGTCCTCGTTGATCTCCTGCCGGAGCTCATCGGGGTTTGGATGCGTGCTTTTCTGCGGAGGCCGGGAAACGCGCGTCGGCATGAACCACGTTCTCATTTCGTGAGGTCGAACTGCTTCATCTGGTACCCAGCGTATTTGGACCCGTGGAAGTCTGCCTTTACCAGCACGTAGTCCACCTTGCCCTGGTTCAGCGCGGTTCTCAGGTCCCGTGCCAGGGCGCGCTCAGCCCTTGCCTGGTCGAGCAAGCCCTCGCTGCGGCGCCTCTTGGCCCTCTTCTCCATTTCCTTGAGGATGGTCTCGAAGTACTCCCGCGTCCCCTGCGTCACCAGTCGTCCGCTGTGCCCCTTGCGCACACCGAGATTCGCCGTCGTGGAACCCTTCGCCTCGACGACGACGTACCGGCCGTCCTGGGCCCGGTACACCTGGTCGAACCGGTTGTTGCCGAACGCCCCGTCGTCCAGGCGCACCGCACCCTCGTAGTGCTCCGGTATCGCATGGTGTTCGGCGGCGTCCTCGCCGAGCAGTTCGGCCTGCCGGTTCGCGTCGGCGTGGAGCGGCTTGTGGGCCGCGTTGGCGTGGTCCCTGGCGGCGGCCGTCGCGTCCGTGCGGTGCGCGGTGTACGCCTCCTCGGCAGCCTTGAGCCGGTCTTCCGCGGCGTTGTCGGCCGTGACGGCCGCGTCCCGCTTCGCCGCCTGGTCGTCCATGTGGCGCAGGGTCTCGGGAGAGAGGTCCGAGCGCTTTCCCACCACGGGATCCTTGTGCACGTAGTGCTCTTTGATCGCCGGCGGCATGTCGCTGGCCGCGATCCACTTGGGCGGCGCGAACGGGTTGCGCACGAGCTGGGGTACGACCTGGCTGTACCCCCCTTTGGCCTCGGTGGACAGCCGGTAGCCGTTCTCGCGGTAGTGGTCCTTGAACCACTGGGGGTCGTTGTTGGCCCGCTCGACCTGCTGCCGCATGATCTCGCGTTCGTGCTCGAGCGGATTGTGGCTGCCTGACGGCGATCCGTCCGAGCCGTTGCCGCCTCCGTGGCCGCCCCCGGTCCCGCCGTGCTGGGCGGGCACGTGGCCGCCGTCGGCCCCGCCGCCCGTGTGACCGTGGTCGCCGCCCGCCGCGTGTCCGCCGGTGTCGTGTGCCGGGACCGTGTCGGTGCCCCGGCCGCCTCCCGCGTGGTCGGTGGCGTGCGCGGTCGGCGTCGTGTGGCCGCCGCCCCGCGCGGTCGCGTCGCCGCCGGCATGGCCGGCCGTGTCCCCGGCGGCGTGGGCGCCCGCCCGGTCGCCCGCACCGACCAGCGCCCCCTCGTCGTGCGGCAGCGTCTGGCGCAGCAAGTCCCTGTCCGCTGCCGACAGTTCGACCTTGGCCGGGGCCGACGTCCCGTCCGGGCGGACGACCGAGCCGTCGTTGAGGTCGAGGCGGGTGCCGTCCGGCCAGTGGACGACGTTGTCGTGGATCACCGGGATGTCGTCGGCGATCCGCACCACGCTCCCGTCCGGCTGCACGCGTCCCGCCCCGGAGAGGATGTCGTCGAAGGCGCCCGCGTGGACGCCCCGCAGGCCGGCGAACACGTCGGCGACCTTGACGCTGCCGAACTTCGCGGCCTTGCCGAGGTACGTCATCGGGTCGACCAGCCGCCCGGTCTTGCCGAGCACGGCGAGCGTGCGGGCCACCGCGCCGCCCTTCGCGGCCGTGCCGGCGCCGCCGGTGAAGACCGTGGTCAGGACGTTGAAGGTGACCGCGCCGCCGGCGCGGGCGGGGTTCTTGCCCCACTCGTCCCACGCCACCAGCGCCTTGCCGGCCTCCTTGACGGTGTTGCGGGTCTCGCGCAGATACCCGGGCAGCTTGTCCTCGGGCATCGTCCAGTACATGCTGCCGATGACCGGGGTCGCGGTGATGGCCAGGCCCGTCGCGAGCTTGCCGAGGCCGGTCCAGGCCTCGCCCGCCGCGTCCCAGCCGTCGACGCCGACGAAGGTGCCGAGGCCCCGGATGGTGCCCCACACGCCGTCGACGACGAAGCCCTTGCCGAAGTCCAGCACCTGGTGGCCGAGCCAGTCCAGACCGTGCCGCTCCTTCTCCACGGTCTTGCCCCAGGGCAGTTCCTCGGAACTGTCCAGCAGGTCGGCGGTGAAGCCGTACGTGCTGGTGCCGCGCTTCAGCAGCCGCTTCTGCGCGCCGTCCTCGAGGATCAGCGTCGTCCCGCCCACGAGTGCGGTGATCTTGTTGTGGCAGGTGATCTCCGCCTGCCAGAAAGCCGCCGTGGTGGCGTTGACGTCGTGCACCAGGTCGTTGTTGAGCTGGACGTTGTCGTCGTCCTCGCGCCAGTGGTCGTCGCCCGCGATGTCGCTGCGGAAGGTTTCCGCCCGCTGCTTGAGGCTTCTCAGCTTGGCCACGAGCGGCTGGACTTCCGTCTCGTAGGAGCTGAGGGCGGCGGCCACCTTCTCCAGGTCGTCGGCGAACTCGTCGGCCTTGGCGGCCACCGGCGCCGTCGTGGCGAACAACTGGTCGGCCTCCGGGGCCGAGTAGCACGCCGACAGGCCCTGGAAGCGGGTGTGCACGTCCGAACCCGACTGGCGGAAGGTGAGGGCCTCCGCGGTCAGGAGCATCGAGTCCGTGCCCAGTTGTTCCAGGTCGCCGGTGAACTGCGGGATGTTCTGCGGGTCGATGAGGTCCGCGCTCACTTGCCCCCCTGCTGTCCGCCCGCGCCCGGCAGGTCGATCTTCGGCTCCTTCAGGGCGCTCGCCTGGGCCTGCGCGGCCATGTCCAGGTCGCCCTTGACGTACGCGTTGGTCGCGGTGGCCGCCCCGTTGAGGGAGTTCGACGTGCGCACCGCGACGTAGGCCAGTTTCTCCTGGTAGGCCGTGAAGAACTCGGCCAGCGCCCCGCCGACCGGTCCCTGGACCCCGCTCTTCTCGACGCCGCCCTGCTGGATCGTGCCGGCGGACCCGGCGGCGCTGGGCAGGGTCTCCTGCAACGCCTTCCCGGTGTTCGAGAGGCCCTCGGCCGCCTTCGCCGTCTCCGTGAGAACGTGTTGCACGCCCGACGGCGAGATGTCCCACCCCGTCATGTGGATACCCCGTACTCCCCGTGACCTACGTGTGCCGGCGCCGCGTCGGCGCCTCGCGTCAGCCGATGTTGTCGACGGCCGCCCGCGCCTTCGCCATCGTCGACTGGGCCGTCCCGTCGTTGTCCTCCAGCGTGGTGCGCACCAGCTGGATGATGCTGCGCACCTCGTTGGCCGCCCGGTTCCAGCGCAGTTCCTTGCCGTGGTACTCCTCGGACACCCCGTCGGCCTGGAAGTCGGCCATGGCGGCCTTCACGGCCTTGTCGCGGTCGGCCAGCACCCGCTCCAGCTGCGCGACGATCCCTTGCAGTCCGCCCTGCACCTCGCCCGAGGCGCCGGTGTCGTAGGAGCGGCGGTCCTGATTCTGACTCATCGTCACAAACCCCCTGTGATTGTCGGTTCCAGGCCTCGACCCGCGGCCTAGCGTGCGCCGAAGCGGGCCGCGTCGAAGTTGGCCGCGCCCATGTTCTTGTTGGCGTTGTCGTGCTGTTCGGTGTCGCCGCCGGCGAACGCGGTGTCCATGCCGCCCTGGCCCTCCAGGATCGCGCCGAGCGATCCGTTGAGCGCGGCCGTGATCTCGTCCGCTCGCTTCTTGAACGAGTCGAAGGCGACCTTTCCGGAGCCGTTGAACCTGCCCTCCAGCGGCTCGGCCGCCTGGATCAGCGCGCGGATCAGTGTGCCCAGGTCGGTGCTCGAACCGACGGTGCTCCTGCTCAGATCCGACAGGGCCGTGGACCCCATGTCGAACTTCATGCGTCACCCCCGTGCGTCACGTGTACCTCACATACCAGTTCGAGCATGCTGTCGCATTACCCGTTGCGGACGCAATGCGGTAGATCGCGATGTGACACGATCCGGACACCTTCGCGACCCCGCGGGGACTGCCCGGATCATCCGGGCTGCCCGCCGAAAGCCCGCCCAAAGCCTCCCGAAAGCCCGACGAAAGGCCGCAGGCGACGGCCCGCCGCCGCGTGCGGCGGGCGCCCCCGGCCGGGGTTCAGAAGAACACCCCGCACCTCAGCAGCACGTTCGCATACGGCCGCGCCTCACCCGTGCGCACCACCAGCCGCGCCCCCGCCGACAGTTCCTTCAGCCGCTCGTGCGAGACGTAGGCCAGGGACGGGAAGCGGCCCGCGAGGAGGCCGGCGGCCGCGGGGTTGGCCTCGCGCACTTCCCGGGCCGCCGTCGCGCCCTCCACCACCAGTTCGGCGAGCAGCCCGTCGACCACCTCCTCGAACGACGGCACCCCCGCCCGGAAGGCGAGGTCGACCACCCGCGGCCCGGCCGGTATCGGCATGCCCGCGTCGCACACCAGCACCTCGTGGCCGTGCCCCAACTCGGCCAGCGCACCGGCGAGATGACGGTTGAGGATCCCCGTCTTCCTCACAGGGCGTCGACCTCCTCGGCCGTCGGGAACGACTCCTGCGCGCCCTGGCGGGTCACCGACACCGCGCCCACCCGGGCCGCGTAGGCCGCCGCCTCCTCGAGCGAGGCGCCCCCGCCCAGCCGCCAGGCCAGCGCCGCGGTGAACGCGTCGCCCGCGCCCGTCGTGTCCACGGCGTCCACCTGCACGGGGGCGACACGCCGCACGCCGCCGTCCGCCGACGCCACCAGCGCACCCTGCGCGCCCAGCGTGACGACCACCGACCGGGGCCCCTTCGCGAGCAGCAGCCGCGCCCAGTCCTCGGGACCGGAGGCGTCGTCGTCCGCGGTGCCGAGGATCACCTTCGCCTCGTGCTCGTTGACGATCAGCGGGTCGCAGGCCGCGAGCAGCGCCACGGGCAGCGGGCGCGGCGGGGAGGGGTTCAGCACGAACCTGCTGTCCGGGCCGAGGCTCGCCGCGGCCGCCACGACCGTCTCCAGCGGAATCTCCAGCTGCGCCGACACCACCCGGGAGGCGTGGAGGAGATCGCCCGCGGCACGGACGTCCTGCGGGGTCAGGCGGCCGTTCGCGCCCGGCGACACCACGATGCTGTTGTCGCCCGACGGGTCCACGGTGATCAGCGCGACGCCGGTGGGCGCCCCGCCCGTCAGCACGCCCGTCGTGTCGACGCCGGCCGCCCGCTGCGCGTCGAGCAGCAGCCGCCCGTGGTCGTCGTCGCCGACCCGGGCCAGCAGGGCTGTCCGGGCCCCGAGGCGCGCGGCCGCGACGGCCTGGTTGGCGCCCTTGCCGCCGGGGTGCACGGCGAGGTCGGAGCCGAGCACCGTCTCCCCGGCCGCCGGCCTGCGTTCGACGCCGATCACCAGGTCGGCGTTGGCCGACCCCACGACCAGCAGGTCGTAGTCGTACATGGCAGAACTCCCCTGATACGTGACGTGGGGCGGGCGGTCCCGTCCATGGGGACCGCCCGCCGGTGCGCGCGAGGCGCGAGGGCGCGCGGTGGGCGATGTCAGCCGCTGAACCCGGCCGCGTTGGCCTTCGTGACCACCTTGACCGGCACCTTCACCGTCTCCTCGACCTTCTTGCCCCGCAGCGCCTTCAGCGCGTTGTCCACGGCGATCTTCCCCAGCTGGGACGGCTGTTGCGCGACCGACGCGTACAGCGTGCCCTGTTCGACGGCCTTGAGTCCGTCGGGGGTGCCGTCGAAGCCGACGACCTGGACGGACGTGCCGGCCTTGGAGCCCAGCGCCTTGATCGCGCCGAGCGCCATCTCGTCGTTGGCGGCGATGACGCCCTGGACGTCCGGGTGGGCCTGGAGCAGGTTCGACATCACGTCGAGGCCCTTGGTGCGGTCGAAGTCGGCCGGCTGCTGGGCGAGCACCTTGATGCCGGGGTAGGCCTTGAGGCCCTTGGCGAAGCCCGCGGCCCGCTCGCGCGCGGCGGAGGTGCCCGCCTGGCCCTGGAGGATCACGATCCTGCCGGCGCCGCCCAGCTTCTCGGCGACCGTCTTCGCGGCCAGTTCGCCGCCCGCCACGTTGTCGGAGGCGACCAGCGCGTCCACCGTGGCCTTGTTGACGCCCCGGTCGACGGCGATGACCGGGATCTTCGCCTTGTCGGCGGCCTTGACCGAGTTGCCGGCCGCGTCCGAGTCGACGGGGTTGACGATGATCGAGTCGTAGCCGGAACTGGTGAAGTTCTGCAACTGGTTGGCCTGCTGGGAGGCGTCGTTCTGCGCGTCGGTGACCGTCAGGTCCACGCCCAGCTTCTTCGCCTCGGCCTTCGCGCCGGACTGGATCTGCACGAAGAACGGGTTGTTCAGGGTGGACAGCGCCAGGCCGATGCGCGGGTTCGCGCTGGGGGAGGCGCCGCCGTGCAGGAACGAGGTCGCGCCGACGACCGCCACGGTGACGACGGCCGCGAGGCCGTACGTGGCCGCCTGCCGGCCCTTGCCGCCGCCGCCCGCCCCGGCCGCCGCCGGGGTCGCGCCCGCCTTGCGCCGCAGGGTGTCGAGCAGCACCGCCAGCGCGATGACGACGCCGATGACGACCTGCTGCCAGAACGCCGAGACGGACAGCAGGTTCAGCCCGTTGCGCAGCACCGCCAGGATCAGCGCGCCGATCAGGGTGCCCGAGGCCTTGCCGGTGCCGCCGGCGAGGGAGGCCCCGCCGATGACGACCGCGGCGATGGCGTCCAGCTCGTAGCCGTCGGCGGCCTGCGGCTGCGCGGACGACAGCCGGGAGGCGAGCACGACGCCCGCGGCGGCCGCGAAGACGCCGGACAGGGCGTAGATGGCGAGCTTCTGCCGCTTCACGCGCAGGCCGGACAGCCGGGCGGCCTCCTCGTTGCCGCCGATGGCGTACATCGAACGCCCGATGTAGGTGCGGCCGAGCACGAACGCGGCGATGAGCCCCATGACGACCATCACCAGCACCGGCACGGGCAGCCAGCCGCCGAGCGTGTCGCCGAGGTGCGAGACGGAGTCGGGGAAGGCGATCGGGGAGCCCTCGGAGATCACCAGCGACAGACCGCGGGCGACCGAGAGCATCGCGAGCGTCGCGATGAACGGCGGCAGTT
This sequence comes from Streptomyces hilarionis, assembly GCF_024539675.1. GTDB lineage: Bacteria > Actinomycetota > Actinomycetes > Streptomycetales > Streptomycetaceae > Streptomyces > Streptomyces hilarionis. Next base: position 9,951 of record NZ_JAHHIT010000179.1, read on the forward strand.
TGCCGTACGCGATGAGGAAACCGTTCACCAGACCGGCGGCGATGCCGGTGGCGACGGCGAGCAGCAGCGCGACGGCCACGGGGACGCCGTGCTGGGTCGCGCTCCAGGCCAGCACGGTCGCCGAGAGCGCCGCCACCGAGCCGACCGACAGGTCGATGCCCGCCGAGACGATCACGAACGTCACGCCGAAGGCGAGGATGGCGGTCACGGCCGCCTGGACGCCCACGTTGAGCAGGTTGTCCGTGGTCAGGAAGTCGCCCGACAGCGCCGACATGGCGATGACGAGGACGATCAGCGCGGTCAGCGCGCCGTTGTCGAGGAGCAGGCGGCGCACCGCCGCGGCGCCGCCGCCGGCGCCCTTCGTGATCGGGTGCGTGTCAGCGGCCACGGCCGGCCTCCGCTTCGGTGGTCGTAGGGGTGGTAGGGGTGGCGGGCGCGCCGACGGCGAGGGCCATCACCGCGTCCTGGGTGGCCTGCTCGGTAGGCAGTTCGCCGGCGATCCGGCCCTGGGCCATCACCAGCACCCGGTCGCTCATGCCGAGCACCTCGGGCAGGTCGGAGGAGATCATCAGGACCGCGGCGCCGGCCGCCGTCAGCTCGTTGACGAGCTGGTAGATCTCGACCTTGGCGCCGACGTCGATCCCGCGCGTGGGCTCGTCGAGGATCAGCACCTTGGTGTCGGCCAGCAGCCACTTGCCGATGACGACCTTCTGCTGGTTGCCGCCGGACAGGGTGCGCACCTGCTGGCCGAGCCCGGCCATCCGCACCCCGAGCTGCTCGGCGATCCGCGCCGCCGCCGCGTGCTGCCCCCTGAGGTCGACCAGGCCGCCCCGGGTCGCGGCGCGCATCGTGACGAGCCCGAGGTTCTCCTCGACCGACTGGTCCAGCACCAGCCCCTGGCCCTTGCGGTCCTCGGGCACCAGCCCGATCCCGGCCGCCATCGCCGCGTTGACGTCGTGCCGGCGCAGCGCCGCGCCCGCGACCCGCACGCTCCCCCGGTCGTAGGGGTCGGCCCCGAAGACGGCCCGTACCACCTCGGTACGACCGGCGCCGACCAGCCCGGCGATGCCGACGACCTCGCCGGCGCGCACCTCGAAGGAGACGTCGTGGAAGACGCCGTCCCGGGTGAGCCCGTCGACGGCCAGCAGGGCGGCGCCCGTCTCGGGACGCTCCCTGGGGTACTGCTGCTCGATGGAGCGGCCCACCATGAGGCGGACGAGCTCGTCCTGCGGGGTGGAGGCCGGCACCTGCCCGACGCTGCGGCCGTCGCGGATGACCGTGACGCGGTCGCCGAGGGCGGCGATCTCCTCCAGATGGTGGGTGATGAACACGATGCCGACGCCGTCCTCGCGCAGCCGGCGCACGATCGCGAAGAGCTTGTCGACCTCCTCGGAGGTCAGCACGGCGGTCGGCTCGTCCATGATGAGCACGCGCGCGTTCAGGCTCAGCGCCTTGGCGATCTCGACCATCTGCAACCGGGCGATGCCGAGTTCGCGCACCCGCGCGCGGGGCGGGACGTCCACGCCCACGTGCTCCAGCAGGACGGCGGCCTCGGCCTCCATCCGCTTGCGGTCGATCACCCCGAGCCGGCGGGGCTGGCGTCCCAGGAAGATGTTCTCGGCGACCGTCAGGTCGGGGACGAGGTTGAACTCCTGGTAGATGGTGGCGATCCCGAGGCGCTCGGAGTCCTGCGCACCGTGGATGCGCACCTCCTCGCCGCCGGCCAGGATCCGCCCGGCGTCGGGCCGGTAGGCGCCGGAGAGCATCTTGATGAGGGTGCTCTTGCCCGCGCCGTTCTCACCGAGCAGCACATGCACCTCGCCCCGCCGCAGGTCGAAGTCGACGCTGTCGAGCGCGACCACGCCGGGGAAGGTCTTGCGTATGCCTTCGATGCGCAGCAACTCGTCCGCGTTGCTCACGTCTGGCTCCTGTTCGTTACGGGGGACTCGCCGCACGAGCGGCGTACGACGAGGCGGGCGGCGAAGGTGACCGACTGCGGGGGCCGCCCCTCGATGCGGTCGACGAGCGCGCGCACGGCGGCCCGCCCCAGCTCGCCCGTCGGCTGGGCGATCGCCGTGATCGGCGGATCGGTGTGCACGAACCACGGGATGTCGTCGAACGCGGCGAGCGCCAGGTCGTCCGGAACGCGCAGTCCGCGCGCGCGGACGGCGTCCAGCGCGCCGAGCGCCATCAGGTTGTCGGCGGCGAACACGACCTCGGGGGGCTCGGGCAGGTCGAGGAAGCCCTCGGTGACCCGCCGGCCGCTCTCGGCCTGGAAGTCGCCCTGCCCGATGTAGGCGTCCGGGAGGGGGAGCCCGTACTCGGCCAGGGCGGCGCGGAACGCCTCCACACGCTCGCTGCCGGTGGTGGTGGCGGCGGGCCCCGCGATGATGGCGAGCCGTCGGTGGCCGAGGCCGTGCAGATGGGCCACGAGGTCGCGCACCGCGTCCCGGCCGTCCGACCTGATCACGGGCACGTCCAGGCCGGGGATCCACCGGTCGACGAAGACCATCGGCGTGCCCGCGCGCGCGGCGTCCAGCATGCGCGGGGAGCCGCCGTCGGTGGGGGAGACCAGCAGGCCGTCGATCCGGCGGTCCAGCAGGGTGGTGACGTGGTGGTCCTGGAGGTCGGGCCGTTCGTCGGCGTTGCCGATGATCACGCTGTAGCCGAGGGCGCGGGCCTCCTCCTCCACGGAGCGGGCCAGCTCGGTGAAGTAGGGGTTCATCACGTCGCTGATGACCAGGCCGAGGGTGCGGGTCTGGTCGGTGCGCAGCGACCGGGCGACGGCGTTCGGGCGGTAGCCCAGTGCCTCGACGGCGGCCAGCACGCGCGTGCGTGCGTCGTCGCTGACCGACGGATGGTCGTTCAGGACGCGTGACACCGTGGCGACGGATACGCCCGCCTCGGCAGCGACGTCCTTGATGCTCGCCATCGCCGCTCCACCTCCTCGTGGACTCGGTTCGTGCGCGCCGTGCCGATCGTGGAATCGATTACATCGACGCGTAGGAAGGATTGGAATCGATTACACGGGCGGGGGGCAAGACCCTGGCGTGGCTGAAACCCGATCGTGATGAACCAGCCCCCGCGGGGCCCTAGGCTGCCCCCGACCGGCGCGGGTGGCATGCCCGTGCCAAGGAAACAGGGGAGAACAGACATGCGCGCAAGCCGGATACTCGGTGCGTCCGTGGGAGCCGCCGCCCTGGTCGGCGCCTCGTTCGCGGTCGCCGCCCCGGCCGCCGCGGCGAGCTGCACGGCCAAGGCGCTCGAGACCGTGGTCATCCGTTCCACGACCAGCACCGGCGGCACCGCTCTCGCCCAGCTCAACAAGGGCCAGAGCGCCTCGGCCTCCTGCACGATGTACTACGGCGCGACCGCCTACGAGAAGTGCGGCATCGTCAGCAAGCGCTGGGTGAAGGTGACCCGCAGCGGCGTCACCGGCTATGTCGTCGGCACCTGCGTGACCGTCGAGCAGGACTGACCCGGGCGGTCCTGTCGGTGGCGGGCGGTACCGTCGGATCATGTCCCAACGCACGGGGGCCGCCCAGGGGGCGGAGGAGCGGCGGCTCGCCACGCTGGAAGGCGTGCTGGAGCGCATCACGTACGCCAACGAGGACAACGGCTACACGGTCGCCCGGGTCGACACGGGCAGGGGAGCCGGCGACCTGCTCACGGTCGTCGGCGCCCTGCTCGGCGCCCAGGTCGGCGAGTCGCTGCGCATGGAGGGCCGTTGGGGCTCCCACCCGCAGTACGGCAAGCAGTTCACGGTCGAGAACTACACGACCGTGCTGCCCGCCACCGTCCAGGGCATCCGCCGCTATCTGGGCTCCGGCCTGGTCAAGGGCATCGGCCCGGTCTTCGCCGACCGCATCACCCGGCACTTCGGCATGGACACCCTGAAGATCATCGAAGAGGAGCCGAAACGGCTGATCGAGGTCCCCGGCCTCGGCCCGAAGCGCACGAAGAAGATCGCCGACGCCTGGGAGGAACAGAAGGCGATCAAGGAGGTCATGCTCTTCCTCCAGACCGTCGAGGTGTCCACGTCCATCGCGGTCCGCATCTACAAGAAGTACGGCGACGCGTCGATCTCCGTCGTGAAGAACCAGCCCTACCGCCTCGCCTCCGACGTCTGGGGCATCGGCTTCCTCACCGCCGACCGGATCGCCCAGTCCGTCGGCATCCCGCACGACAGCCCCGAGCGGGTCAAGGCCGGCCTCCAGTACGCGCTCTCCCAGGCCACCGACCAGGGGCACTGCTACCTCCCCGAGGAGCGGCTGATCGCCGACGCGGTCAAGCTCCTCCAGGTCGACACGGGTCTGGTCATCGAGTGCCTCGCGGAGCTCGCGCAACCGCCGGAGGACGGCGAGGACCCCGGGGTCGTCCGGGAGAGAGTCCCGGCGGCCGACGGCGGGGATCCGGTCTCCGCCGTCTATCTGGTCCCCTTCCACCGCGCCGAACTCTCCCTGTCCGCCCAGCTGTTGCGCCTGCTGCGCACGGACGAGGACCGGATGCCGGCCTTCCGCGACGTGGCCTGGGACAAGGCGCTGGCCTGGCTGAGGACCCGCACGAAGGCCGACCTCGCGCCCGAGCAGGAGGCGGCCGTGCGGCTCGCGCTGACCGAGAAGGTCGCCGTCCTCACCGGCGGCCCCGGCTGCGGCAAGTCCTTCACCGTCCGCTCGATCGTGGAGCTGGCCCGCGCGCGCAAGGCCAAGGTCGTGCTCGCCGCGCCCACCGGCCGCGCCGCCAAACGGCTGGCCGAGCTGACCGGCGCCGAGGCCTCCACCGTCCACCGTCTGCTGGAGCTCAAGCCCGGCGGCGACGCGGCCTACGACCGCGACCGCCCGCTGGACGCCGACCTGGTCGTGGTCGACGAGGCGTCCATGCTGGACCTGCTCCTCGCCAACAAGCTGGTCAAGGCCGTCCCGCCCGGCGCCCACCTGCTCTTCGTCGGGGACGTCGACCAACTCCCCAGCGTCGGCGCGGGCGAGGTGCTGCGCGACCTCCTCGCCGACGGCGGCCCGGTGCCGGCCGTGCGCCTCACGCGCGTGTTCCGCCAGGCCCAGCAGTCCGGCGTGGTGACCAACGCGCACCGGATCAACGCCGGGCAGCACCCGCTCACCGACGGCATGAAGGACTTCTTCCTCTTCGTCGAGGACGACACCGAGGAGGCCGGCCGGCTCACGGTGGACGTGGCCGCGCGCCGCATCCCGGCGAAGTTCGGCCTCGACCCGCGCCGGGACGTGCAGGTCCTGACGCCCATGCACCGCGGCCCGGCGGGCGCCGGCGCCCTCAACGGCCTGCTCCAGCAGGCCGTGACGCCCGGCCGCCCCGACCTGCCGGAGAAGCGGTTCGGCGGCCGGGTGTTCCGCGTCGGCGACAAGGTCACCCAGATCCGCAACAACTACGACAAGGGGGAGAACGGCGTCTTCAACGGCACCGTCGGCGTCGTCACCTCGCTCGACCCGGTCGACCAGCGCCTGACCGTGCTGACCGACGAGGACGAGGAGGTGCCCTACGAGTTCGACGAACTGGACGAGCTGGCCCACGCGTACGCGGTGACCATCCACCGTTCACAGGGGAGTGAATATCCCGCGGTGGTGATCCCCGTCACCACCGGGGCATGGATGATGCTGCAACGGAATCTTCTGTATACGGCCGTCACCCGCGCGAAAAAGCTCGTCGTCCTCGTCGGCTCCCGCAAGGCGATCGGCCAGGCGGTGCGCACGGTGTCGGCGGGCCGTCGTTGCACGGCCCTGGACTTCCGGCTCGCGGGCCGCTGAGCCCGCGGATTCCGGGACATCCGGAGAACGTGTAAAAAATGATCGATCAAATGAGTCACGAAGGTCACAGAGCACTTCCCCAACCGTGACCAAGGCGGCAGGATGAGCTGGTTGGCGGCACTGAGTGCCGCCGATACGCCCAATGGTCGACCCCGAGTGCACTCTCCTGCGCCAAATGGGGGATGGTAGAGACAGTCAGGGCAACCTCGAAGAAGAGGCACAACGTCGGTGAGGGATGACGTGAGCGAGCACACCAACAATGCTGTAGTACTGCGGTACGGCGACGGCGAGTACACCTACCCGGTGATCGACAGCACCGTCGGCGACAAGGGCTTCGACATCGGGAAGCTCCGCGCCCAGACCGGTCTGGTGACCCTGGACAGCGGCTACGGCAACACCGCCGCCTATAAATCCGCCATCACGTACCTCGACGGCGAGCAGGGCATCCTCCGGTACCGCGGCTACCCGATCGAGCAGCTGGCCGAGCGGTCGACCTTCCTCGAGGTCGCCTACCTCCTGATCAACGGCGAGCTGCCGACCGTCGACGAGCTCACCGTCTTCCAGAACGACATCACGCAGCACACCCTGCTGCACGAGGACGTCAAGAACTTCTACAAGGGCTTCCCGCGCGACGCCCACCCGATGGCCATGCTGTCGTCGGTGGTGTCCGCGCTGTCCACGTTCTACCAGGACAGCCACAACCCCTTCGACGAGAAGCAGCGCAACCTCTCCACGATCCGGCTGCTCGCCAAGCTCCCGACGATCGCGGCCTACGCGTACAAGAAGTCGATCGGCCACCCGTTCGTCTACCCGCGCAACGACCTCGGCTACGTCGAGAACTTCCTGCGCATGACGTTCTCGGTGCCCGCGCAGGAGTACGACCTCGACCCGGTCGTCGTCTCCGCGCTCGACAAGCTGCTGATCCTGCACGCCGACCACGAGCAGAACTGCTCGACGTCGACGGTCCGCCTGGTCGGCTCGTCCCAGGCGAACATGTTCGCGTCGATCTCGGCCGGCATCAACGCGCTGTGGGGCCCGCTGCACGGCGGCGCCAACCAGTCCGTGCTGGAGATGCTCGAGGGCATCCAGGCCAACGGCGGCGACGTCGACTCCTTCATCCGCAAGGTGAAGAACAAGGAGGACGGCGTCCGCCTGATGGGCTTCGGCCACCGGGTGTACAAGTCCTTCGACCCCCGCGCCAAGATCATCAAGGCTGCGGCGCACGACGTCCTCTCGGCCCTCGGCAAGTCCGACGAGCTGCTGGACATCGCGCTGAAGCTGGAGGAGCACGCGCTCTCCGACGACTACTTCGTCTCGCGCAACCTCTACCCGAACGTCGACTTCTACACCGGCCTGATCTACCGGGCCATGGGCTTCCCGACCGAGATGTTCACGGTCCTGTTCGCCCTGGGCCGCCTCCCGGGCTGGATCGCCCAGTGGCACGAGATGATCAAGGAGCCCGGCTCGCGCATCGGGCGCCCGCGCCAGATCTACACCGGTGTCGTCGAGCGGGACTTCGTTCCGGTCGAGCAGCGCTGATGCCTCCGGCGGGGGGCCGGGTTCTCACCGGGCGCCCCGCGTGATGTCCTGATCCTGATGTTCGACTGCCCGGGCCTTGTCCCGGGCAGTCGTGCGTCCGGGGCCGGGGGACCGGGACGTCCGGGGCTCGGGGTGTGTCGTCGGGTGCTGGTG
>NZ_JAHHIT010000180.1 GCF_024539675.1 Streptomyces hilarionis
GGGTGGGGGAGGGGCGGGATGGCGCAGCTTCGCATGCGCGGACGGCGGCACGCCGGGGACGGACGGGACCGGACGGATCGCCACGACAGCCAGGGCCGGCACGAGCGGCGGGGCCGCCACGACCGTCCGGACCGTCACGACGGTCAGGAAGGTGGGGCGCCGGAGCCGCGTCGACTGCGTGCCCTGCTCGCTCTTCTCGTCATCGCCGCCGTGGTCGTCCCCCTCACCGCGGCCGCGGCCCGGCCGCGCATCCCGGCCCCGGCCCCCGCCGTCCTCCCTCCGGTGACGGCGGCGACGCTGGACCGGACGTACGCCGCGAACCGGGCCGACGCCGCCCTGGCGTCCCGGATGGCCACCGCGCACGGGGACCGCCACCGGGCGGCCGCCGACCGCGCCCTCGCCGCCCCCTCGCGCCGCCTGCTCTCCTTCGACGGCCGTGGCGCCGGGCGGGTGGCGGAAGTGCTCGGCGACCTGGCGCACGCCGACCGCGTCGCCGTCCTCGTACCGGGCTCCGACACCTCGCTGGACACCTATGAGCGCTTCCATGCCGCGGCGGCCGCGCTGCGGCAGCGGCTCGACCGCCGGCCCGGCGCCGGCGCGCGTACGGCGGTGGTGGCCTGGCTCGGCTACTCCACGCCCCGCACGATCAGCACGACGGCCGTCACCCCGGACCGCGCCGAGGAAGCGGCCCCCGCCCTGCGGGAGTTCCTGCGCGGGCTGCGCGAGGTGACGGGCGCGGGCGCCCGTGTCAGCCTCCTGTGCCACTCCTACGGCACGGTCGTGTGCGCACGGGCCGCCTCCCACGTCACCGCGGGCGACGTCGTCCTCCTCGGCAGCCCGGGCGTCGGCGTGGAGTCGGCGGCCGGGCTGCGCACCCGCGCACGGGTGTGGGCGGCGCGCGGCGCCGACGACTGGGTGGCGGACGTCCCGCACGTCAGCGCCGACCTGTTCGGCACGACCGTGGGCTTCGGCGCCGACCCGATGTCCCCCGCGTTCGGCGCGCGCGTCTTCGCGGCGGGCTCCGGCGGCCACAGCGACTACTTCCGGCCCGGCTCGGTCGCGCTGGCCAACCTCGCCCGGATCGTCCTCGGCGAGACCTCGGAGGTCACCGGTGCGTGAGACGGGGGAGAACCGGCGGGACCGGCCGGCCGTCGCGCTCCGGCTGCGGCGGGCGGCTGCCCGGATCGACGCCATGACGCCGCCGGGGCGGGACCGGGCCGTCGACGCGCTGCGCGCCCTGGCGATCCTCGGCGTCGTGCTCGGCCACTGGCTGGTGACGGCGCTCGTGGCCGACGGCGGCGCCCTGCGCGCCGCGAGCCCGCTGGGCTCCATGCCCTGGCTGGCGCCGGTGTCGTGGATGTTCCAGACGCTGGCGGTGTTCTTCATGGTGGGCGGCCACGCGGCGACCGCGAGCCTCGCGTCGGCCCGGGCGCGCGGTGAGACGTACGGCGCGTGGCTGGGCGCCAGGCTGTCCCGGCTGTTCGTCCCGGTGGCGGCGGTGCTGACGGTGTGGGCGGTGGCGGCGGCCGGACTGCTGCTGGGCGGCGCCCCGTTCGTCACCGTGCACACGGTGGTGAAACTGGCGTTGTCCCCCCTCTGGTTCCTTCTGGTGTTCGCCGCGCTGACGGCGGCGACCGGGTGGCTGGCGCGGCTCAACCCGTTGTGGCCGCTGGCCGTCGTCCTGCACGTGGACCTCGTGCGCTTCGGCCTGGGCGGCCCGTCGTGGCTCGGCTGGGTGAACCTGGCGGCCGGCTGGCTGGTGCCGTACACCCTCGGCGCCGCGTGGACCCGGGGCGAGCTGGAGCGCCCCCGAGCGGGGTGGACGCTGCTCCTGGGCGGGGCGGTGGCGGCGGCGGTGCTCGTCGGATGGGCCGGCTATCCGGCGTCGATGGTGGGCGTGCCGGGTGCGGCGGTGTCCAACCTCGACCCGCCGACGCTCGCGGCCGTCGCCTTCGGCCTCGCCCAGTGCGGGCTGGCCCTGCTGCTGCGCGAGCCCCTGCGCCGGGCCATGACGCGCCCGCTGCTTCGGGCGGCGGTGGCCGCCCTCAACCTGTCCGCGATGACGGTCTTCCTCTGGCACCAGACGGCGCTGATGGCGACCACCGCGACGGGCCTGTTCGCGGGCCGCCTGCCCGGTCTGCACACCGTCCCCGACGGGCTGGACTGGGTGGCCTGGCGGCTGATGTGGCTGCCGGTGTTCGTCGTGGCGCTGGGGGTGTGCCGGGCGGCGTTCCACGGCTGGGAGCGGGGGCCGCGCCGGAGGCCGGGACGACGGCCGGGAGTGGCCCGCGTCCACCGCGGGCGCCCCGATCCGGCGGGAGCGGGAGCGGTGCGCGATGCCTGGGGCGGGGCCCGTGAACGGTGAGGAGAGCAGCGGGCCGGCGCGCTCACCGAGCGCTGGGACGGAGGTCTCGCGCTCATCGCGCAGGGCCTGTCCGAGGCGGAGATCGCGCGCCACCTCGTCGTCGCCGAGCAGACCGTGAAGACGCATGTGGGCCGCATCCTGGTGAAGCCGGCCCGCGCGACCGCACGCGGGCGGCGGTGTCCGCCTGCGAATCGGGCCTGGTGAGGCCCTCGGGCTACGGAGCGGGGACGGGAGCGGCCGCGCTCCGTGCACCCCGTAGTACTTGAGGGGGAGGCACGAGAACCCCTCTCACTGGTGACGACCGCGGCGACGGGCAGCGCTTACCTTTTTGAACGTGACCGAGACTATGCAGACGCACTCCCTGCACCCGGACGGCCCGCAGGGCCCGGGCGACTCCCACGAGCCCCTCCGGCCGCGCAGCCCGGAGTTCCGGGCGGCCGCGGAAGCCCTGCGCGGCCTGCGACAGGACCTCTTCCACGACGCCTTCGCCTACCGCCCGCTGCCCCGCAAGGAGCACGCCGGGCGGGTCCTGCGCCGGCTGAAGGGCCGCAAGCGGGAGTACGCGGCCTGGTCCCGGCACGCGACGGTCGCGGCGGGCGGCGCCCTGGCGATGCTGATCGGCTGGGTCGACGGCCAGGGCGGCGCCGTGGGGCTGGTGAGCGGCCTGCTCGCGCTGATCCCGGTGCTGCTCACGCTGGTCCGGCCGGTGGGGGCGTTCTGGCTGTCGCTCGCGGCGACCACGGTCACCGTGATCGTCGGCACGACGTACAGCGACTGGCCGTGGCTGCCGAGCAGCTTCGTCTCCCACCTGATCGTCCTGACGGTCGTGGCGATACGCACCCGCCCGCGCACGGCGGCATGGATGTGGCTGCTGACGGCGGCCTACGGCTTCCTCGCCGAGACCGTCTTCAGCTGGGACCGCTACTACACGAACACCGGTCCCATGACGGTGTTCTCCGCGATCCTGCTGCTCGCCGTCACGGTGTGGCACATCCGCCGCCAGGCCGAGGAGGAGGTCACGGCCCAGCAGACGGTGACCGCCCACGAGCGCTCCCGGCGCACCCTGCTGGAGGAGCGGACCACGATCGCGCGCGAGCTGCACGACGTGGTCGCGCACCACATGTCGGTGGTCGCGATCCAGGCGGAGGCCGCCCCCTACCGCGTGGAGAACCCTCCGCCGGAGCTGGAGAAGGCCTTCGTCACCATCCGGGAGAACGCGGTGGCGGCCCTCACGGAGCTGCGCCGGGTCCTGGGGGTGGTCCGTGCCGAGGACTACGAGGTCCCCGACGCCCCGCAACCCACGCTCGCCGAACTCGACGGGCTCCTCGCCAACGTGCGGGAGACGGGCCTGGACGTGGAGAAGACGGTCACGGGAGCGGTGCGCGAGCTGCCGCAGGGCGTGGAGCTGTCGGCGTACCGGATCGTGCAGGAGGCGCTGAGCAACACCCTGCGTCATGCGCCGGGCGCGAGCGCCCGCGTGGAGATCGGCTACGTCCTGGGCGGTCTGGGGCTGCGGATAGTCAACGGCGCCCCGCCGAACCCGACGTTGATCAAGCCCTCGCCGGGAGCCGGTCACGGCGTCACGGGGATGCGGGAGCGGGTCACGATGCTGAACGGCGAGATGACGGCGGAGCCTACGCGGGCCGGCGGCTACGAGGTGACGGTGTTCCTGCCGGTGCCCGCACCGAGCGAGAGTGGCGCATGACGATCCGGGTACTGGTCGCCGACGACCAGATGATGGTGCGCGAGGGCTTCTCGGTCCTGCTGAACGCGATGCCGGACATCGAGGTGGTGGGGGAGGCGGTCAACGGGCGCGAGGCGGTGGAGCGGGTCCGTGAACTGTCCCCCGACGTGGTCCTGATGGACATCCGCATGCCGGAGCTGAACGGCATCGAGGCGACGCGCGAGATCGTGGCGGCGGACGGTTCGGCGAAGGTCCTGGTGCTGACCACCTTCGACCTGGACGAGTACGTCTACCAGGCGCTTCGCGCGGGAGCCTCGGGCTTCCTGCTGAAGGACGCGTCGGCTCGTCAGCTGGCGGACGGGGTCCGGGTGGTGGCGTCGGGGGAGGCCCTGCTGGCCCCGTCCGTCACCAGGCGCCTGATCACGGAGTTCTCGAAGCTCTCCGACGGCCCGCGGCTGTCGGCGACGGCCCAGGCGGCCTACGGCGACCTCACCGAACGGGAGACGGAGGTGCTGGTCCTGATCGCCCAGGGGCTGTCCAACGCGGAGATAGCCGGCCGGCTGGTGGTGGCGGAGTCGACCATCAAGACCCACGTGAGCAGGATCCTGGTGAAACTGGGCCTGCGCGACCGCACCCAGGCGGCGGTGTTCGCCTACGAGGCGAGACTGGTGACACCGGGCTGAGGAGCACCGCGGTCCCCTGCGGACCGCCCGGGCAGGCGCCGCGCCCGCCCGCGGCCTCCCCGCCTCCGGACGCGCCCGCGGGCCCGTTTCTCCAGGACCCCCTGGTCAGCGGGGCGTTCAGCGGTTAGCGTCCGGGGATGGCAGCAGTCGACGACCTCTCCTTCGATCCCTGGGACCCGGCGTTCGTGGCGGACCCGTATCCGGCGTACGCCGAGCTGCGGGAGCGGGGACGGGTGATCTACTTCGAGCCGACCGACCAGTGGCTGGTGCCCCGGCACGCGGACGTCTCGGCGCTGTTGCGGGACCGGCGGCTGGGGCGGACGTACCAGCACCGGTTCACGCACGAGGACTTCGGGCGCACCGCGCCGCCTGCCGAGCAGGAGCCGTTCCACACGCTCAACGATCACGGGATGCTCGACCTCGAACCCCCGGACCACACCCGGATCCGCCGGCTGGTGTCGAAGGCGTTCACCCCGCGCACCGTGGAGGGCCTGAAGCCGTACGTGGGGCGGCTGGCCGCGGAGCTGGTGGACGGGCTGGTGCGGCAGGGCGGCGGTGACCTGCTGCGCGACGTCGCCGAGCCCCTGCCCGTCGCCGTGATCGCGGAGATGCTCGGGATCCCGGAGTCGGACCGGGCGCCGCTCAGGCCCTGGTCGGCGGACATCTGCGGGATGTACGAGCTGAACCCGTCGCAGGAGACCGCGTCCCGGGCCGTACGGGCCTGCGTCGAGTTCTCCGACTACCTGCGGCAGCTGATCGCCGCGCGCCGCAAGGAGCCGGGGGAGGACCTGATGTCGGGTCTGATCGCCGCCCACGACGAGGGCGACCGGCTCACCGAGCAGGAGCTGATCTCGACGGCCGTGCTGCTGCTGAACGCCGGCCACGAGGCGACCGTCAACGCCACGGTCAACGGCTGGTGGACGCTGCTGCGACACCCGGAGCAGCTGGCGGCGCTGCGGGCCGACCACTCGCTCGTCCCCTCCGCGGTGGAGGAGCTGATGCGGTTCGACACCCCGCTCCAGCTGTTCGAGCGGTGGGTGCTCGACGACATCGAGATCGACGGGACCGTCGTGCCCCGGGGGGCCGAGATCGCGATGCTCTTCGGTTCGGCGAACCACGATCCCGCCGTCTTCGCCGAGCCGGAGCGGCTCGACCTCGCCCGCGCCGACAACCCGCACATCTCCTTCAGCGCGGGTATCCACTACTGCATCGGCGCGCCCCTGGCCCGCATCGAGCTGGCGGCCTCCATGTCGGCCCTGCTGGAGCGGGCCCCGACCCTCGCGCTCGCCGCCGAGCCGCGGCGCAAGCCGAACTTCGTGATCCGGGGGCTGGAAGGGCTCGACGTCACCCTCTGAGGCGTGCCGGGCCCCCGGTCGGGCACGTCGGGGCCCGGCCGGGGGCACGCGGGTCGGAGGGCCGTGGCGGCGTGGGCGTCGTCGTGCTCAGGACGAGGTCATGTCCCGTCGGCGCAGTCCCGTCAGTCCGGCGCTCACCAGCAGCGCGGCCGCGCCCAGGAGCGCCAGCACCGGGGACCACCGCATGTCCGAGCCCGGCAGCTTGGGCAGGTGGCCGAAGGGGGACAGGTCCAGGACGACCTGCGGGGCGTCGAGGGCCGGGCCGATCCAGCCGATGAGCAGGCACGCGCCCGCCACCCCCCAGGCCGCCGGGGCCAGGCGCGGGGCGCTCCCGTAGAGCAGGACGGTCAGGCCGCCGACCAGCCACACCGCCGGCACCTGCACCAGGCAGGCGGCCAGGATCGGCCCGGCGTCCCTGCCGTGGCCCGCCGTGAAGCCGAGGGCGGCCAGGAGCATGATCAGCGCCGCGCCGCCGAAGGCGATCGTCAGGTGTCCGGCGGCCCAGCGCAGCCGGCCGACCGCGTTCGCCAGCACCGGTTCGGCCCGTCCGGAGGTCTCCTCGCCGTGCAGGCGCAGGACGGACGCGACGACGAACAGGGCCGCGATCATGCCCAGCACGCCGATCATCGAGGCGAGGAAGGCGTCCGTCAGTCCCGACCGCCCGCCCATCCGCTCGACGATCTCGCGGGCCCCGGCGTTGTCGCCGACCAGGTCCGCCGCGCTGTCCGTCAGACCGCCGTACACGACCCCCGAGACGAAGAAGCCGACGCCCCAGCCCAGGACGGCGCCCCGCTGGAGCCGCCAGGCCAGGGCGGCGGCCGTGCGCAGGCGGCCGGCGGCCGGGCCGGGCCGGGTGGGCAGGAAGCTCATGCCCACGTCCCGGCGGGCGGCGAGACCGTAGGCCAGCACGCCCTGCGTCGCGATCGCGGCCGCGAGCAGCGCCAGCACCCACCAGCGCTCGTCGGCGAAGGCGCGCAGGTTCTCCAGCCAGCCGAGGGGCGACAGCCAGGTCAGCGGCGACGAGCCGTCGGCGGTCGTCGCGTCGCCGGCGGCCCGCAGCACGAAGGCCGCGCCCAGCGCCGCCGCCGTCAGGCCGCGTGCCGCCCGCGCGCTCTGGGTGAGCTGCGCGGCCAGTGCGGCCGTCGTCGCGAACAGCATGCCCACCCCGGCGAGACCGAGGCCGAACGCCACCGCCCCGGCCGCTCCCTGGGCGGCCAGCCCCGCCGCGACCAGCAGGGCGAGAACGGCGTTGGCGACGCCGGCGGCCAGCAGCGCCGCCGTCAGCGAGGCCCGCCGGCCGACCGTGCCGGACGCGATGAGTTCCTGACGGCCGCTCTCCTCCTCGTCGCGGGTGTGCCGTACGACGATCAGCAGGCTGGTGACGGCGGCCAGCGCGGCCGCGTAGAGGCCCACCCGCCAGGCGGTGAGCGCGCCGAGCGAGTCGTCGAGGACCGGGCCGATCAGGGCCCGCAGGGAGGAGTTGGCCGTCACCTGCCGCAGCAGGTCGGCGCGGTCGGCCGGGGTGCCGTAGAGGCCCTTGAGGGTGGCCGGCATGGAGAGCACCATCACGGTGGTCACGGCCGTCCAGACGGGGATCAGCACACGGTCGCGGCGCAGCGCGAAGCGCAGGAGCGGGACGGTGCCCGTCAGTGCGGTCATGCCGGCGACTCCTGCGATTCCTGCGACCCCCGGGTCTCCTGCGTCCGGCCCTGCCCCCGCGGCCCCTCCGGCTCCCGCGTCTCCTGGTAGTGGCGTAGGAAGAGTTCCTCCAGGGTGGGCGGCGTCGACGTCAGCGAGCGCACCCCCGACTCGCTCAGCGCGCGCAGCACGTCGTCGAGCCGGCCGGCGTCGACCTGGAGCCGTACCCGGTTCCCGCGGACGTCGAGACCGTGCACGCCGGGGAGGCCGGCCAGTCCGTCGGGCGGGCCCGCGAGTTCGGCCGAGACGCTGGTGCGCGTCAGATGGCGCAGGTCGGCCAGTGAGCCCGTCTCGACCGTGCGGCCGTTGCGGACGATGCTCACGCGGTCGCACAGCTCCTCGACCTCGCTGAGGATGTGGGAGGACAGCAGGATCGTCCGGCCCCTGTCGCGTTCCTCGCGCACACAGCGCTGGAAGACCGACTCCATCAGCGGGTCCAGGCCCGAGGTGGGTTCGTCGAGGACGAGGAGGTCGACGTCCGAGGCGAACGCGGCCACCAGGGCGACCTTCTGCCGGTTGCCCTTGGAGTAGGTGCGGCCCTTCTTGGTGGGGTCGAGTTCGAAGCGGTCGACCAGGTCGGCCCGGCGGACCGGGTCCAGGCCGCCGCGCAGCCGGCCGAGCAGGTCGATGACCTCGCCGCCGGAGAGGTTGCGCCACAGGGTCACGTCGCCCGGCACGTAGGCGATGCGGCGGTGTGCCTCGACGGCGTCGGCCCACGGGTCGAGGCCGAGGACTTGCGCGGCGCCCGCGTCGGCGCGCAGCAGTCCGAGCAGGACGCGGATGGCGGTGGACTTGCCGGCGCCGTTGGGGCCGAGGAAGCCGTGCACCTCGCCGGTCTCGACGTCCAGGTCGAGTCCGTCGAGGGCACGGGTGCGGCCGAAGGACTTGTGCAGTCCGGACACCGAGATGGCCTTGGTCATGCTTCAGAACGTACGCTGTTTTCAGAAACTTGTGAAGATAAGGAAGGTGGTGAACCGTCGTTAGGATGACGCCCATGACGCCCATGACGCCCATGACGCCCATGACGCCCATGACGGATGCAGCGGGTGGCGGGCCCGACCCGCGTGACGCCGAGGCCGTGTCCCGGTTCGTGGAGTCCTTCGCGGCGCAGCTCGTCGAGGCCGGGATGCAGCGCATGCCGGCCCGCGTCTTCGCCGCGCTCCTCGCCTCGGACACGGGCGCCATGGCCTCCGCCGAGCTGAGCGAGCAGCTGCGGATCAGTCCCGCCGCGGTGTCCGGCGCCGTGCGGTACCTGGCCCAGCAGCACATGGTTTCGCGCGAGCGCGAGCCCGGTTCGCGGCGTGAGCGCTACCGGGTGCACAGCGACCAGTGGTACGAGGCCCTGACCAACCGTGAGACCGTGATCAAGCGGTGGGGGAGCACTCTGCGCGAGGGCGTCGCCGGTCTCGGCGAGGAGAGTCCGGCGGGACGCCGGCTGGCCGAGACGCTGGCGTTCTTCGAGTTCGTCGACATCGAGCTGGCGGCCATGATGGAGCGGTGGCGGGTCCACCGCGACCAGCTCTTCGGCCCCGACTCCGGGCGTGCCTAGTGCTGTGACCGCGAAGGTTCACCTGGATGCTCCGACCGGGCAGGAGGGCCGGAAACTCCGGCGCGTCGTCCGGCAGGGCAGCACGTGGTGCGGTGCCGACGGGCGACGATGCTCCGGGCCTCGGCCGGCCCGCAGCCGGAACGTGACGGAGCCCGGGAGCATGTCCAGCTCCCGGGCTCCAGCTTGCCACCCATTTGCGCACACCGGCGGCGTTTAAGAACCGCGGGTCATG
Source organism: Streptomyces hilarionis (assembly GCF_024539675.1). GTDB lineage: Bacteria > Actinomycetota > Actinomycetes > Streptomycetales > Streptomycetaceae > Streptomyces > Streptomyces hilarionis. The sequence continues at coordinate 9,567 of NZ_JAHHIT010000180.1, forward strand.
TTGAGATCGACGTGTTCTGCCTTTGAACTACAGCGCCACGAGAGAGGCGCCGAGGGGACTTGAACCCCCATCCGTCGATGTTCGCCCACGCTCGGTCGATCCGGTGTTCGGCGGCGAATACTGAGACTGGAGCGAGAATCTGAGTTTCATGGGGCCGCCTCTGCCAGGCTTGGGCCACCCCCGCACGTGGTGCGGGGGGAGGGATTCGAACCCCCGACTGACACCCCTTCATCAGCTTCAACATCAGTTTCAGCTTGCGCTCATCGCGCACCCTCCGCTCGCGACGGAGGGCGTATGTGGGGGCTACCGGAAGAGGTAGCCGAATACCGCGTCGCCGACCCGCTGGTCGGTGACCTCGGTGCTGTTCGCCTCCTCGCGGGCGAACTTGACGGACTGCTGGAGCTTCTCGACGCGGTCGAGGAGCTCGTTGACCCGCCGGGCGGGCAGCGCGCCGGAGAACTTCACCGTGGTCCAGTAACCGACCGGGACGTCCTCGTAGTACACCTCGACCTGCGCCGGGTGCTTCTCCGTGGCCTCGGCCTTCACGTGGTTGCGCGGAACCTTCTTCGTGCGGATGGTCCGCACCGGGTCCGTCTTCCACGAGTCCGTCGAGGGGTCCAGGTTCCACGACTCGGAGGCGTCGAGCACCGGCAGCTTGCGCACGAAGGTGTGCAGGTCGGTGAGTTGCTTCTCCAGGAACAACAGGTACGGGACGGGCACCTGGGGCAACAGCACCGTACCGTCGACCACCACGTCCGCGACCGCGGACCGGTTCGCCCAGTCCTTCGTCGCGGTCACGTCGAAGAGCCGCGTCAGCGTCCCGGCGGTCACCCGCAGAGCGTCCTCGGCCTTGATCTGCACCCGCGTGGACTCGGGCGGCAGCTGTTCGCCCTCTTCGTCCTTGGGCTGGTAGGTCCGGGAGATGCCGGCCAGGAGGGCGGGCTTCTGCACGTCCTGGTGAGCCTGGGTGAGCTCCTGGAGAGCCTTGGACTTGACGCCCTTTTCGACTGCGATGATCTGATTCAGCTTCGGCACACGGCGAACCTAACAACTCCGCGCCGCACGCACATCCGATTAAGCGCCGAGGCGGCGGGACGGCGCGTGTGGGCCCGGACCGGGACGCGAAGGCCGCCGACCGCGAGGGGGCCGTCCGACCGGCGGCCCGTGCGGCGCCTCGCAAGGCGGAGGGCCACGGCTCCTGCCGGGGACGTACCTCGGTGGTCCGGCAACGCGTCGAGGCCGCCGTGCCGGACGTCGCGACACGGTGAACCCCCTGAACCCTCGCGGTCACCGCGCCGGCGCGCCCACGCGCGTCCCGCGGGCCGGCGGGGGCGACTCCGTCCGGCCCGTCCACCGACCCGCAGGGCCCCGGGCCCGCCCGCGTGCCCGGCCCGTGTCCCGCGGGCGCGGGCGCGGGCCGTCAGCGGCCCGGCAGCATCAGCCCCAGCGCGCCCTCCCGCACCGTCCACGTCCGCCGTCGCACCGGACCGGCGATCGCCGCGTCCGCGCGGTAGCGGAAGTCCGCGCCCGAGACGGTCACCGTGCGTCCCCGGGCCCGCAGGGGCGCCGCCTCCGCGCCCAGCGAGAGCGGCCGCACCTCGATCGTCACCATGCCCGAGGCGTCCGTGCCCGGGGTCACCGAGACCGCCTCGACGGGCTGGTCGAGGTCGATCAGCGTCACCCCGTCGACCTCGATCCGCAGCCGGGCGGGCCCCGGCGGCCCGGGGACGGCGGAGAGCCGGGACGGCCGGGAGGTCACCAGGGTCCTGACGAGGGACTGGCACGTCCGCAGCCACGGCCGGCCGGAGTCCGCCCCGCTCCCGCCGTCCCCGCGCGAACTCCCCGCGTCTCCCGGCTCCGCGGGGTCCGGCGCGTCCCGCGTGCCGCGCGCGCCGCCCGACCCCCGGGCCCCGTGCAGCCCCCACGCCCCGTGCGGCCGCCGGTCGCCCCGCGCGTCCTGCGCCGAACCGTCGCGGGCGTCGGGTCCGTCGTACACGTCGGGGGAGTCGTACCGGTCCCAGGGGTCGCGCGAGCCGCGGTGGCCCTCCGCGTCCCGCGGCACGAGCGGCAGGGGCGGGATGCGCAACGCGCCGAGCACGATGCCGTCGCTGTCGTCCACCAGCAGGTCGAGCCGCCGCTCGGCCCCGTCCAGGACGGCCCGGGCCGCCGCCACGGCCCCCGTGGGCACCCCCAGGGCGTGTGCGACGCCCAGCGAGCCGCCCACCGGGACCACCGACAGCACGCACGCGGTCAGCGCCCGCTGCCGGTGCAGCAGGGCCACCGCCCGGGTCAGCGCGCGGTCGTCGCCGATGACCACCGGCCGCCGCGAACCCCGCCGGGCGAGCGCCCGGGCGAACTCCTCCGGCCCGTCCGGCAGACACACCTTGGTGCCGGCCGCACCCGCGCTGAGCACGTCTTTCGCGATCCGTACGGACTCCCCGTCCGTACGCCGGGCCGCCGGATCGATGATCACCAGCAGCTGTTCGGACGTCGGAGAAGTCGCCACCTCGGTCCTGCCTCGCTTCCTCGGGTAGCATCTTTGTGCAAGAGCCCCTTGCGCTATTGCGCCAGGGGCTTCGTCTATTCCGGGGCATCCGGGTCCGACGAGCGGCGGCCGACCACGGTCGCGGTGCGTGCGGTGCGCGCGGTGGAACGATCCATCGCGTACACCTCTGGCCTTGGACATGCCCCACCCGGAAGGGGTGTACGCGCGTGCCCGCACTTGTGCTGCTCGGTGCTCAGTGGGGTGACGAAGGCAAGGGAAAGGCCACCGACCTTCTCGGTGGCTCGGTGGACTACGTAGTGCGCTACCAGGGCGGCAACAACGCCGGCCACACGGTCGTCGTCGGCGACCAGAAGTACGCACTCCACCTGCTCCCTTCCGGAATCCTGTCCCCCGGCTGCACGCCGGTCATCGGTAACGGTGTCGTCGTCGACCCGTCGGTCCTGCTCTCCGAGCTGAGCGGTCTGAACGAGCGCGGCGTCGACACGTCGAAGCTGCTGATCAGCGGCAACGCGCACATCATCACGCCCTACAACGTGACTGTCGACAAGGTGACGGAACGCTTCCTCGGAAAGCGCAAGATCGGCACCACCGGGCGCGGGATCGGTCCGACTTATGCCGACAAGATCAACCGGGTCGGCATCCGGGTCCAGGACCTCTACGACGAGTCGATCCTGACCCAGAAGGTCGAGGCGGCCCTCGACGGCAAGAACCAGCTGCTGACGAAGCTGTACAACCGCCGCGCGATCGCCGTCGACCAGGTCGTCGAGGAACTGCTCGGCTACGCGGAGAAGCTCGCTCCGTACGTCACCGACACGGTCCTGGTCCTCAACCAGGCGCTGGAGCAGGACAAGGTCGTCCTCTTCGAGGGCGGTCAGGGCACGCTCCTCGACATCGACCACGGCACGTACCCCTTCGTGACCTCGTCCAACCCGACCGCGGGCGGCGCCTGCACGGGCTCGGGCGTGGGCCCCACGAAGATCAGCCGGGTCATCGGCATCCTGAAGGCGTACACCACCCGCGTCGGGTCGGGCCCCTTCCCGACCGAGCTGTTCGACGAGGACGGCGAGGCGCTGCGCCGCATCGGCGGCGAGCGGGGCGTCACCACCGGCCGTGACCGGCGCTGCGGCTGGTTCGACGCCGTCATCGCCCGCTACGCGACCCGCGTCAACGGCCTGACGGACTTCTTCCTGACGAAGCTCGACGTCCTGACCGGCTGGGAGCAGATCCCGGTCTGCGTGGCGTACGAGATCGACGGCAAGCGGGTCGAGGAACTCCCCTACTCGCAGAGCGACTTCCACCACGCGAAGCCGATCTACGAGACCCTGCCCGGCTGGTCCGAGGACATCACCAAGGCGAAGTCGTTCTCCGACCTGCCGAAGAACGCCCAGGCGTACGTGAAGGCGCTGGAGGAGATGTCCGGCGCCCCGATCTCCGCGATCGGCGTGGGTCCGGGCCGGGACGAGACGATCGAGGTCAACTCCTTCCTGTAGAGCCGTAGTCCCGGCGTGGAGGCGGTCCCGGCGGAGCCGCACTGCGGGTGACAGCGTGTCGGCGCGGGCCGGTCATGGACGTCCATGACCGGCCCGTCGTCATGTTCGCGGCCGCCCGCCCGACGGACATATTGGGCTCAACGGGCTTAATCTGGAGGTACGCGACCGCGTGCGTCGGTCCGGAGAAGGTGAGTGCGATGCGCGTATTGCTCAAGGCTTCCATGGACACGGACAAGGCCAACGAGGCCATCCACAACGGCACCCTGACGAAGCTGATCCAGGAGTCGATGGAGCAGATCAAGCCCGAGGCGGCCTACTTCACCACCGACCACGGCCGGCGCACCGCCTACATCGTGTTCGACATGCAGGAGAGCTCGCAGATGCCCGTGCTCAGCGAGCCCTGGTTCCAGAACGTCGGAGCCGAGATCACCTACACGCCGGTGATGAACATGGAGGACGTGCAGAAGGGCCTCTCGCAGCTCGGCCGCTGACCCGGCCCGGGGCGGCCGGCCCGGCTCAGCTGAACACGATCATCGACCCCTGGGCGAGGCTGCGCGTGGCCGCCGCGTGCAGTCCGAGCCAGACGTGCCGCTCACGGGCGAAGGGGCTGGGATCGTACGGCGCCGGGACGGCGGGCTCCTCCAACTCCGTCGGACCGGACGGCGGTTGGGGCGCTGCCGGAGGATTGGCCGGATCGATGCCGAGGGACGGCGCGACGAACTCCAGTTCCCGCAGCAGCGACTGCGCGGAGCCCAGCGGGCCGCCGCCCGCGAGGAGTTCGTCGTTGGACAGCGGTTGCAGGAAGTCGACGGGGACGTACGCGCCCGCGTGGTCGTAGTGCCAGACCAGGTGGGACTGCTTGGCCGTCGCCTCGAACATCTCCAGGAGCTGCTCGTAGTCGCCGCCCAGCTCGTCCACCGGCGTCACCGGCAGTCCGCACACCTGGAGCAGGTAGACGCGGCGCAGGAAGTGCAGGGCGTCGTAGTCGAAGCCGGCCACCGGGGCGACCTCGCCGGTCAGGCCCGGCATGTACTGGTACACCGGCACCGGCGGGAGACCCGCCTCGGCCAGCACCTTGTTGTACTGGGCGAGTTCGTCGGCGAAGGGGTTGTCGGGGGTGTGGCACAACACGTCGACGAGCGGCACCAGCCACAGGTCACAGGCCAAAGAGAGCTCCTCACTCAGCGCGTTGCACGGACGTGCACGGACGACGCGGCAATGCCGGTCAGGGAAGGGTAGTCGGTACGGCTCACGTCAGCTCCCGTTCCGCGTCCCCTGATGCAGGTCCCATACCCACACTCCGGCCACCCTCCTCCCCGGGCGGCCCACCAGCTTGTCCACCGTCTCACGCAGCCGTGCCTCGTGCCGCTGCGGGGCGAGCACCAGGGCCCCCGCCCGCCAGTACGCGAGGTCCTCACGGGCCGCGGCCCGCGCGCGGGCGTCGATCACCGGGACCACCCCCGTGTGGCGCACGTCCCGCAGCAGGCTCGCGGTGAAGCGCAGCGGGACGCCGTAGACGCCGGTGCGGTCGCCGTCGCCGTAGGGGCCGTTGAAGTAGCCGCCGGGCATCCGGAAGCCGAGGCCCGCCGCCGTCTGCCAGTGCAGGGCTTCGGCGGCCTCCGGCTCGGCGAGCGGCACCGGGACCAGCGTCTCGCCGTCGCGGACGTACGCCTTCCAGGCGCCGTCGGCGAAGAAGGCGGGCGTCGGCGGGCGCGGCGCCGACTTCAGCGGGGCCGGGATCAGCGGCAGCAGGGCGAGGCAGACGGCGAGCAGCCCGGCGTACTGCGTGCCGAGGCGGCGGGCCCGGGCCAGCCGGTCGACCGCCAGGGCGAGCAGCATGCCCAGGGCCGGGGCGCAGACCAGCGCCACCCGGCTCTCGATGACCGACTCGAACAGGGGCAGACCGTCGAGGGCCGCCCAGGGACCGGGCACGGTGACGTCGGTGAGGGGGACGGCGACGCGCGGGCCGAGGGACAGCACGGCCGCGGCCGCCGCCGTGCAGGCCAGCGCCCGGACGACCGGCCGCCGCCACAGCGCCACCGTGACCGCGAACGCGAGCAGGACCAGCGGCCAGCCGTAGAAGGCGTTCTGCTCGGTCGGGTTGAGGGAGAGGGCGCCGGCGCGCCGGGCGTCGCCGGCGACCAGGGAGCGTTCGGCGAACGTGAGCAGCGCGCGCACGGAGTTGGCCACCCCGGTCGCGCTGCCGTGGTCGATGCCGCTGTAGCTCTGCGGGCCGGAGAACTGCCACGCCAGCGGGTAGACGACCAGCGGCAGGCAGACGGCGGCGGCGACGGCCAGACCGTTCAGCAGGGGGCGTGCGGCCGCACGGGCCTCGGCGGGGCGCGCGGCGGCGTGGGCGACGGCGAAGACGAGCAGCCCCAGGGCCGTCAGCAGCAGGGCTTCCTCGCCGAGGAAGAGCTGGTAGGCCGTCATGAGGCCGAGGACGACGCCGTCGCGGGCGACCCGCTCGCCGGTGGTGAGCCGCAGGGCCCGGTCGATGATCGGCGGGATCATGAACAGCACGACGAAGTTGGGGTGGGCGTTGGCGTGGCTGACCATCGGCGGCGCGAACGCGGCCAGCGCGGCCCCGGCGAAGGCGGCCGCCCGCTGGCGCACGAGCCGCCGCACGATCAGCCGGTACCAGGCGAGCGCGGTGGCGGCCAGGCCCAGCGTCATCACCAGGCTGAGGGAGACGGCCGGGCCGAGCAGCAGGGTGAGCGGCGTGAGCGGCACGGACAGGCCGGGCATCGTCGTGTTGGCCATCAGGTTCACGCCGCCGGGGAAGCCCTGGAGGTCGGTGAGGAGCGGGTTGCGCAGATGGGCGACGTTGTCGGCGGTGACCGCGAAGAACCACTCCCACTGGTTCTGGTCCTGGAGGGAGTCGGTCAGGTAGCGGTGGGCGGGGTCCAGGACGCGGCCGCAGTAGAGGGCCGCCGCCATCGCCAGGAAGAGGACGGCCGCGACGAGGTCCGCCGGCCGGGGCGCCGGGACCCGCAGCCGGACCAGGTCGCGCAGCACCCGCGGGTAGTCCGCCGGGCGGATCTTCGAGCCGGGCCGGTGCGACCAGTGCACGGGCACCTCGGCGACCGGCCAGCCGGCGCGCTGGAAGTGCCGCAGCACCTCCACGTCGATGGCGTAGCCGTTGAGGCGGGACGCGGCGAACGCGGTGCGGGCGCGGTCGCCGTCGAACAGCTTGAAGCCGCACTGGGTGTCGCGTATCCCGCGCAGGGTCGTCCGGCGGATGAGCAGGTTGCCCGCGGCGCCGAGGAGTTCGCGCGTGCGGTGCTGCCGGTCGCCGAGGGTCGCCCCGGGCACGGCCCGCGATCCGATCGCGGCGGCGTGTCCGCCCTCCAGCGCCTTCTCCAGGCGCTCCAACTCCTCGACGGGGGTGGCGAGATCGGCGTCCATGACCAGGACGCGGCGGCCCCGGCTGGCGGCGACGCCCAGGCGCAGGGCGTGTCCCTTGCCCCGGTTGCCGGAGCCGGGGCCGGTCACGAGCCGCACGCGGGGGTCGCGGCGGACGGTGACGAGCTCGCGGGTGGCGTCGGTGGAGCCGTCGTCGGCGACCAGGATCTCCCAGCTTCCCCAGCGGCTCCCGGTCGCGTCGAGGTGGCGGCCGACGGCGTCCAGGGTGGGGCCGAGCCGGCGCTCCTCGTTGTAGGCGGGGATCACCACGGAGAGGTCCACGCCGTCGGCCACGGGTCCGCCGGGGCGCCGGGACCCGCAGCCGGACCAGGTCGCGCAGCACCCGCGGGTAGTCCGCCGGGCGGATC
>NZ_JAHHIT010000181.1 GCF_024539675.1 Streptomyces hilarionis
CCCCCCTCCCCGCTCCGGGGCCGCCCGGGCAGGGTCCCGTGGACCCCCCCCATGACCGCCGCACCACCTCCCTGACACCCACGCCGCAACCGGCGTGCCACCGACCGGAGGAGAGCCGCCGTGTCCGAGTCCCCGCAGTCGTCCGCGTCCTCGCAGTCGTCCGTGACCCCGCAGTCCTCCGTGTCCCCGGGGTCGGTCGACCGCCCGGTCGTCCACCCCGTGGACGAGAGGCTTCCCGCCCTGAGAACGGCGACGAGCGGCCTCCAGCACGTGGCCGCCATGTACGCGGGGGTCGTCGCCCCGCCCCTGATCGTCGGCGCGGCCGTCGGCCTCACCGGCGCCGAGCTCACCTTCCTCACCGGCGCCTGTCTGTTCACCGCCGGTCTCGCCACCTTCCTCCAGACGCTCGGCGTGGGGAGGATCGGCGCCCGCCTTCCCTTCGTCAACGGCGTCACCTTCGCCGGCGTCGCCCCCATGACCGCGATCGCGGCCGCCACCGACGACAAGAGGGACGCGCTGCCCGTCATCTTCGGCGCGGTGATCGTCGCCGGCCTGCTGGGCTTCCTCGCCGCGCCCGTCTTCTGCAAGGCGGTCCGCTTCTTCCCGCCCGTCGTCACGGGGACCGTCATCACCCTGATCGGCGTCTCCCTGCTGCCCGTCGCGTTCGGCTGGGCGCAGGGCCCGGACCCCGCGGCGCACGACTACGGCTCGACGACGAACCTGGGCCTGGCGGCGGCGACGCTGGCGACGGTGCTGCTCCTGCGCCGGTTCGCCCACGGCTTCGTCAAGCAGATCGCCGTGCTGCTCGGCCTGGTCGCCGGCACCCTGATGGCGATACCCCTGGGCGTCACGGACTTCGGCCCGGTGGCGGACGCGGGCCTGGTCGGATTCCCCACGCCGTTCCACTTCGGCGCACCGCGCTTCCAGCTCGCGGCCATCGTGTCGATGTGCGTGGTGATGGTGGTCTCGATGACCGAGTCCACCGCGGACATGCTGGCCCTGGGCGAGATCGTCGAACGACCCGCGGACGAGCGGACCATCGCGGCGGGGCTGCGCGCCGACACCCTGGGCTCGGCCCTCAGCCCGGTCTTCAACGGCTTCATGTGCAGCGCCTTCGCCCAGAACATCGGGCTGGTCGCGATGACGCGGATCCGCAGCCGCTACGTCGTCGCCGCCGGCGGCGGCTTCCTGGTCCTGATGGGCCTGTGCCCGGCGGCCGCCTCGCTCATCGCGGTGGTGCCGCGGCCGGTTCTGGGCGGCGCCGGGATCGTCCTGTTCGGATCGGTCGCCGCCAGCGGCATTCAGACCCTCGCCCGGGCGGGCCTGGACCGGGACGACAACCTGCTGATCGTCGCCGTCTCGCTCGCCGTCGGCATCGTCCCCATCACCGCGCCCGGCTTCTACCACGCCTTCCCGCAGACGGCGCGGATCGTCCTGGACTCCGGGATCTCGACGGGCGCGCTGACGGCCGTGCTGCTCAACCTGGTCTTCCACCACGTGGGGGCGGGGAGCGACGCGGCGGAGGCGACCCACCCGATGGAGGCGGGCGAGGAGATCACCGGGGCGAACCGGGCCCCGGCCACGCCATGAGGTTCGCGAACAACTCGGCCTGTTCGACGGCGTCGTCGAGCGCGTGATGGGTGTGCGGGCGCTTCGGCAGCAGGTGTGCGGGCATCGTCCGCTTGGCCACCGCGCGCAGCGGCAGGCCCGACTTCGCGGCGTACAGCGTCTTCATGTCGAGGCAGCCGGAGTGCCCGAACGGGCTCCGGCCGGTGAAGCGGATCAGGTACCAGTACAGGAAGGTCCAGTCGAAGGAGGCGGGGTAGGCGCACATCACCGGCTGTGCGTCGCCGCTCACCTCGCCCACCCACCGGGTGAAGCGGGCCATGGCCAGGGCGGGGTCGAGCCCCTCCGTGGCCAGGCGCTCCCGGTCCAGGCCGCTCACGGCCAGCGCCTCGGGAACGAACGCGTCGCTGATCGGCCGCAGTTCACCGTAGAAGGTCTGCCGGGTGGGATCGGCCGCGGCGAACCCGTCGCCGTCCTGCCGGCCGGCGACCGCCGCACCCAGGCTGAGCAGCGAGTACGGGCCGGGTATCGGGCCGTCGGCCTCCACGTCGACGGAGATGTACAGCTGGGGTTTCACACGTCGTGCGGACATGGCCCGGATGATCGCAGCTTCCTGGCGCGCCCGGCATCCCCATTACGCCCGCGCCGGGGGGCCGTCAGAGACCGAACAGGGCGGGGTCGGTGGCGAGTTCCCGGAAGACGTCCTGCGGGGCGGCCACCATGCGGCGGGCCGTCAGGTCCAGCAGACCTCCGACGGCGGTGAGCTCGGCGGCGACCGTGCCGTCGGCCTTGGTGACGGTCTGCTCGATGTGGAACGTCTTGCCGCCGCTCCACTCGAAGACGCACGACACGTCGACCTCGTCCCCGGCGACGAGTTCGCGCCGGTAGCGGATGGTGGTCTCCAGGGCGACCGGGCCCACGCCCCTGCCGATCAGTTCGGCCTGGGTGATGCCCGCCGCCCGCAGGAGCGACCAGCGGGCGTGCTCCGCGTAGTTGATGTACACGCTCTGGTTGAGGTGCCCCTGCACGTCGGTCTCGTATCCGCGGACGGTGACCCGGACGGAAAACGGATCGCTCACTGTCTCCCCTTCTCGTCGACGCGCATCGATGGGCCGGAGCATCGACGGGCGTGAGCGTCGGTGCCCGGAGCGTCGATGCTCCGGGCACCGATCTTGGCACGTCCTTCACGTGCGGCGGGGGGAAGCCAGCAGATAGCGCGCTCTCGTGCGGGGCTCGGTGTGCTCGCCGACCTGCCAGCCCGCCTTCTCCAGGGTTGCCGCGCAGGCCCGCAGGGTCGCGTCGTCCGGCCCGTGCACGGCGACCGCCTCCGGCTGCGGGGTCGCCCGCACCCGGTAGCCGTCCCTCCCCCCGGGCCCGGCGGGGCGGTGGCCGGCCGCCTCGACGGCGAGGGCGGCGGCCCGCACGAGATGCGCGCGCTCCCAGCCGCAGGGCCGGTCCGTCCCCCCGTCCGGGTTGGTCATCCGGCGCAGTTCCAGCAGTCCCTGCCAGGCGCTGTGCACCTCGCGCAGCCGGGCGGGGCCGTCCGCCGCCGCCTCCTCGCCACCGACGCGCGCGGCGAACACGCCGTCGCCCGCGGCCGCCGCGGCCGTCGCGGGCGCGTCGGCCGCGGGGGCGCCGGGCGGGGGCCCGGGCGCGGCCTCCCGTACGCGGTGGCCCGCCGGCGTCAGGAAGTGGTCGTGCGGCGGCCGGGGGTGCCGGAACGCCAGCCCGTGCCGGACCAGGGCCGCGAGCTGCGCCTGCGTGCCCCTCAGCCGACCGGTGACGGGGTCGGCGGCGTCGATCACGCGCCGCTGCGCGGCGGTCGGCGGTCGTGTCACGGCGTGCTCCCTCCCGGCGTCGGGCCCGTCGGGCCCCTGCCCCCGTGCGTCCGAGGCTACGTCGCGGGACTGACATTCCAGGCGGCGATCACCGGGCGCCCGTGCTCCGTGCCCAGCCGGCACAGCGTGCCCGTCGCGAGCTGGAACAGCGCTCCCGCGGAGGGGGCCAGCCCGAGCCGGCGGGCGGTCAGCACCCGCAGGAAGTGCCCGTGCGCCACCAGCACCGCGCACTCCTCGGCGCCCGCGATCGCCGCGTCGACCGCGGCCAGCACCCGGTCGGCGCGTTCCCCGACCTGTTCGGGCGTCTCCCCGGGGTGCTCCGGCGGCCCCGGCGTCACCCCGTCGGTGAACAGGAACCAGTCCGGCCTGGTGCGCTGGATCTCGGCGGTCGTCACGCCCTCGTAGCCGCCGTAGTCCCATTCACGCAGGTCCTGATCGAGCCGGACCTCGCGCAGCCCGACCAGCTCCGCCGTCTCGCGCGCCCGTTGCAGCGGGCTGACGAACGCCGCCCCGATCCGGAGCGAGCCGATCAGCGGCGCGAGCGCGCGCGCCTGCGCGCGGCCGCGGTCGGTCAGCGGGACGTCCGTCGATCCGGTGTGCCGTCCGGAACGCGACCAGGAGGTCTCGCCGTGCCGGACGAGGAAGAGATCACCCATGGGGCACAGGCTGGCACAGCCGGCGGGCGCTACTGCCGGTACCCGCTGAGGAACCGGCCGATCCGCCCGATCGCCGCCTCCAGGTCCTCCGCGTGCGGGAGCGTCAGGATGCGGAAGTGGTCGGGGGCCGGCCAGTTGAAGCCGGTGCCCTGGACGACCTGGATCTTCTCCCGCAGCAGCAGGTCCAGGACGAACTTCTCGTCGTCGTGGATCCTGTGGACCTTGGGGTCGAGGCGGGGGAACGCGTACAGCGAGCCCTTCGGCTTCACGCAGGACACGCCGGGGATCTCGTTGAGCTTCTCCCAGGCCACGGTGCGCTGCTCGTGCAGGCGGCCGCCGGGCGCGGTCAGCTCGTGGATCGACTGGCGGCCGCCGAGCGCGGCCTGGATGGCGTACTGGGCGGGCGCGTTGGCGCACAACCGCATGGACGCCAGCATGGTCAGCCCCTCCAGGTAGCTCCTGGCGTGCTGTTTCGGGCCGGTGACCACCAGCCAGCCCGACCGGAAGCCGGCCACCCGGTAGGTCTTCGACAGGCCGCAGAAGGTCAGCACGACCAGGTCGGGGGCGAGCGCGGCGACCGAGTGGTGCACGGCGTCGTCGTACAGGATCTGGTCGTAGATCTCGTCGGCGAAGACCATCAGGCCGTGCCGGCGGGCGAGGTCGAGGATGCCTTCGAGGATCTCCTTGGGGTAGACCGCGCCGGTGGGGTTGTTCGGGTTGATGATCACGACGGCCTTGGTGCGGTCGGTGATCTTCGCCGCCATGTCGTCGAGGTCCGGGTACCACTCGGCCTGCTCGTCGCAGAGGTAGTGCACCGCCTTGCCGCCGGCGAGCGTGGTCACGGCCGTCCAGAGCGGGAAGTCGGGGGCCGGGATGAGGATCTCGTCGCCGTCCTCGACCAGCGCCTGCACGGCCATCGAGATCAGCTCGGAGATGCCGTTGCCGAGGAAGACGTCGTCGACGCCGACCTCCAGGCCCAGCGTCTGGTAGCGCCCGGCCACCGCCCGGCGGGCCGACAGGACGCCGCGCGAGTCGGTGTAGCCGTGCGCCCGGGGCAGCATCCGGATCATGTCCTGGAGGATCTCCTCCGGCGCCTCGAAGCCGAACAGCGCGGGGTTGCCGGTGTTCAGGCGCAGGACGCTGTGGCCCGCCGCCTCCAGCGCGTCGGCGTGTTCGATCACCGGACCGCGGATCTCGTAGCAGACCTCGCTCAGCTTGTTCGACTGCCGGAACTCCATGCGCGCTCGCCCCTCCGGTTGATGTGTTGCTTGGTTTTACCAAGTTCCAGCTTGGAAAGTCCAACGACATGTCTAGACTGCGTGCCATGTCACCGCGCCGAAGCTACGACCAGTACTGTTCCGCCGCCCGCGCCCTCGACGTCGTGGGCGACCGCTGGACCCTGCTGATCGTCCGGGAGCTGCTCGCCGGCCCGCGCCGCTACACCGATCTGCACGCCGACCTGCCCGGCGTGAGCACGGACGTCCTCGCCTCGCGGCTGAAGGACATGGAGCGCGACGGGCTGGCCACCCGGCGTCGGCTGCCCCCGCCCGGAGCGGCCTACGTGTACGAACTCACGGGGCGCGGAAGGGAGTTGCTGCCCGTGCTCCAGGCGCTGGGGGCGTGGGGCGAGGGCGAACTGGGCGAGCGGCGGCCCACCGACGCGCTGCGGGCGCACTGGTTCGCGCTGCCCCTGGCCCGGGGGCTGACCGGCGAGGGCCTCGTCGAAGTGCGCCTGGACGAGGGCGACTTCCATCTGTTCGTCGGCGCGCAGGACGGCCCGGTCTACGGCCACGGGCCCGCGCCCGTGGCGCCGGACGCCCGGCTCGACCTCGACACGGCCACCTGTACGGCCGTGGCCCAGGGGGTGCTGACGGTGCTCGACGCGGTGCGCTCCGGGCGGATCGCGGTGAGCGGGGACGGGCCGCTGGCCAAGGAGCTGCGGGACGTCTGAGCCCGGACGCGGCGAAGGGCCCGCCACCGCGGTGTGGCGGGCCCTCCGGCCTTCTCCCGTCGAAGTGCTGATGAGACGTCAGCTGTCTGTCAGGCCCCCGGTGGCACCTGGCGCGGCCGTCCCGATCCGCGCGTCAGCGTGTAGCCGCCGATGCCCGCGAGCGCGGCCAGCGCGGCGCCGACCGCGGTCCACACCCAGCGGTCGGACCACCAGCCCGACGACCAGCCGTCGTCGGGCTCGATGCTCGACAGGACGGCGGGCCCCGACGACCCGTCCTTGCCGTCCTTCCCGTCCCCGTCGTCCTGCCCGGCCTTCGAGCGGACCGCGACGCCGGGGACCAGCGGCTGCGCGAGCGAACCGTCCACGGCCGCGGCCCCGCCGATGTCCTTGGAGTCCACCCGCAGCGTGGCGTCGACCGGCAGGCCCAGGTCGCCCGCCGTGAGACCGAGGGCCGTCAGACGCACGTAGTACGTGCCCGGCAGCGGGTCGTTCGCCCACGGCTCCGACCAGGCGCGCACCGTGCGCAGCACGCAGGTCAGCTCGACGGAGGCCGCGCCCGCCGCCGCGGTGTGCGTCTGCGCGCCGTACTGGCAGGCCTGACGGCGCCGCAGCCCGTCGTAGACGTCGACCTGCCAGGTCTGCGCGGTGTGCGACTTCGGCAGCTTCACCGTCGCCTTCACCGTGGGGCGCTGACCGGTGTCGGCCGGGAACGACCAGTACAGGTAGTCGCCCGCGGAGCCGCTCGCCGTGGCCGTCCGTCCCTGGTCGATCTCCGTCGCCGTGCGGAACGACGTGCCCGCCTCGGTGGGTGCGGAGCCGTCGCCCGAGGGGCTCGCCGAGGGAGTGGCGTCGGCCGCGGCCGGCGCGACCGCCGGGCCGAGGGTCAGACCGAGCGCCAGTCCGAGCGCCGGGAGGGCGCCGCTCATCACCCGTGTGATCCGCATCAGTTGGTCCTCCAGACCGCGACCCGCCAGCGTGACAGCCAGCCCCACAGCACACCCGCCAGGAAGCCGAACAGCACCAGGGCGCCCAGCAGCCACCAGCCGCGCCCGAGGCCGAAGGCGGCCACGTCGCTCGCCGGCGAGGGACCGTCGACCACGTCCACGGTCAGCTCCAGCGGCAGGCCCGGCGTGGTCTTCACGCCCGCGGCCGCCGAGTAGGAGTTCGTCACCTGCACGCACACGGTCTCGGCGGGGGCGTCGTCGTCGCCGTCCGCCTTCGGGTAGCGCAGACCCGTCGAGACGACGTCGGTCCGGCCGTTGCCGGCCGCCTCGCCGCGCACGATCTCCCGCCCGTGCGTCGTGACCGCCCGCAGCAGCACCCCGTAGTCGGGATTCACCGCCCGGTCCGCCGCCACGCTCACCGAGGCGCGCAGCTCCTGGCCCGGCTCGACGTCGACCTTGTACCAGCGCTGCCGGCCGAACTCCTCGCGGTCGGTGTACAGACCCGACTTCAGCGTGGGCGCCGCGGCGCAGGAGGCCGCGCCCTCGGTGGCCACCGGCGTGACCACGGGGTCCGCGGCCCGGTCCACCAACTGGTTGACGCGGTCGGTGAGCTGGTCGGTGTGCTCGACCGAGGTGTAACTCCCGCCGGTCGCCTCGGCGATGCAGCTGAGCTGCCGGCGCATCTTGACGTTGGGGACCAGTCCGAGCGTGTCGATGGTCAGGCCGATGCCCTTGGCCGCGATCTCCCGGGCCACCTCGCAGGGGTCGAGCGGAGCGCAGGTGTCCTCGCCGTCGCTGATCAGCACGATCCGCTTGGAGCCGGAGCCGCCGTCGAGGTCGTCGGCCGCCTTCAGCAGCGCGGGGCCGATGGGCGTCCAGCCGGTGGGGGACAGGGTGGCCACCGCCGTCTTGGCCTCGGTGCGGTCCAGCGGGCCGACCGGGTAGAGCTGCGCGGTGTCCTTGCAGCCCGTCCTGCGGTCGTCGCCCGGGTAGTTCGCGCCCAGGGTGCGGATGCCGAGCAGGACGTTCTCCGGGGTCGCGTCCAGCACCTCGTTGAACGCCTGCTTGGCCGCGGCCATCCGCGTCCCGCCGTCCATGTCCTTCGTCCGCATCGAACCGCTGACGTCGAGGACCAGGTCGACCTTGGGCGCGGTGGCGGTGGTCTCGTCGGCGACCGCCCCGGCCGGGAAGGCTATCCCGGCCGTGAGCGCGGCGAGCAGGGCGCAGACGCCCGCCGCCAGCCGTTGTGTTCTGATCATCGGCGGATCCTATTGATCAGACACGGCCCGCCACAAAACGAGATCAGTTTCCGTCCCCGCGCAGCGGGTTGGGCAGCAGCGCCCACCGGTCCCCGGGCGCCCCCGGCGACAGGCGCATCAGCGTCAGCGCCTTCGCCGGCAGCGGCTCCCCGCACAGGGCCGCCAGGTCGGGGGTGCGCGGAAGGTCCCGCACGGCCGCCGCCAGGGCCGCTCCCAGGGCCGGGCCGTCGCCCGCCGTCCCCGCCAGCGCGCCGGCCACCAGGGATCCGAACAGCTTGCGCCGCAGCGCCGTCTCGTCGTCCGTGCGGATCCGGGCGGGCACGCCGTCCGGCAGCGCGACGCCGTGCCGGGCCAGCCGGGCCGGACTGACCCGGATGTCGGCCAGGTCGCGGTAGACCAGCCGCACGGGCGCGCCGGTCGCCGACAGCACGACCAGCAGGTTCTGCCCGTGCGCCTCCAGCGCCACGCCCAGTTCCAGCAGCCGCAGTCCCACGCCGAGCGCCAGTCGCGCGAACCGCGCGAGCCAGAGCGGGGAGCGGGGCAGCCCGGTCACGGCGAGGGCCGCGACCGGCACGACGTGCTCGCCCGGCGCCGCGTACACGTCCGGCGACTCGCGCAGCACCGCCGCCAGGTCGGGGGAGCGGGCGGTGGCCGCGCCCAGGCTGCGGGTCAGGTGCAACAGGCCGTCCGTGTGCGGCGTCAGGCTCTGCCCGAAGTCGGACAGGGCCGCCGAGGCGGCGACGGAACCGACGGAGATGTCCCGCACCGACGACGTCAGCCGGGTGCTCAGCGCCGTCTTGACGTGCGGGCCGCCGGGCAGGGCGAGCGTGCGCAGCGACATCAGCGGACGCGCCGTCACCCCTTGCGCGCAGGTCCGCTTGAGCACGTGCGCCGCCTGCCACGGATGCACCGGGATCAGCAGGCGCGTCCCGTCCCGCAGGTGCTCCGGCCAGTCGCCCGACACCAGGCACTCGTCGGCCGGCACGGGCAGCAGTCCGAGCCGCACCGCCGGCCCGTGCTCCGGCCCGTACGCCAGCTGCTCGGCGACCGAGAAGTCCGGCCGGGAACGGCAGTTGGGGTGGAACGGATGGCCGTCGACGACCCTCCGCTCCCACTCCCAGTCCCGCGCCGGCCACCGCCGCGGATCGGACGAGGGGGTGTCGAGGGGGGTGTCGAGGGGGTCCTGTCCGGCCCGGGACAGCGCCATGGAGGCGACGCTGTGGCCGAGTTCGGCGGCGAAGTCCGCACCGTGCGGCACGGCCAGCGCCGCCATCAGACGGGCGGGATCGTCGTACGCCGTTCGCTCCAGCCACACCCGCGTCACCCGGTCGGCGCTCGCGTACGGGTCCGAGCGCGGGCCGTGCAGCCGCCGGCCGTCGCGCAGCCGCAGCAGCAGCTCCCCCCGGTCCCCCTCCTCGCCGGCCCCGCCCCCCGGCTCGCGGTCCGCCTGCGCGCGGCCGGCGATCCAGGGCAGCGGCTCGTGGGCCAGCCCCCGCCACAGCCGGGTCAGCACGGCCGAGCGGGCTCCCGGCAGCGCGGCCGCGAACCGCGGACCGAGAGCGGGGCGCACGACGGCCAGCTCCTCGGCCAGCTCGGTCTCGGCGGTGGGGGGACGATGCACGGGTGGGCTCCTGGAGGTGCGGGTACGACGTCACGACAGGGGGCGTGACACAGCGATACTGATCTTCTCCGCCCGGAAGAACCGTAGGGAACCAGGGAACCAGTGGAACGCGTCGACCTCATCCCCCCGCCCGTCGTGGCCGCACCGCCCCCGGGGGACGCGCCGCGCGCCGTCGCCGCGGACGTCGCCGAGCGCGCCGACGCCCTCGCGACCGCGCCACTGCTCAACTGTCTGCTGCGGGAGATCGCCGAACCGCTGCCGCCGGACCTCCCGGGCGACGGCCGGTTCCGGCACCGGCTGCCCGGCGGCCGCCTGCTGCGGGTCCGCGGACGGCGCCGGCCCGCCGAGCCCGAGCTGTACGAGGCGGGCGCCTGGCGCCGCCTCGGCCACGCCGAGCTGGTGGAGCTGGTCGCCGGGACGCTGCGCCGGCACACCGGCGCGGCCAACCCCGCACTGCCCGCCGAGATGACCGACAGCAGGAACGTGGTCGCCGCCCTGCTCACCGCGCGCGCCGCGGCCGCCCCGCCGGCCGGCGGCTACCTGTGCTCCGAGCAGTCGCTCCTCACCGGCCACCCCCACCACCCCGCTCCCAAGGCGCGCGGCGGCGGACCGGCAGCGGGCTGGCTGCCCTACGCCCCCGAGGCGCACGCCCGGTTCCCGCTGGCCCTGCTCGGGGTGCGCGAGGACGCGGTCGTCGAGGAGGGGGACGTCTCGGCGCTGGACGCCCTCGGCGCGGCCCCGCCCGGCTACCGGCTGCTGCCCGCCCACCCCTGGCAGCTCGACCTGGCCGCACCGCGGCTCGCGTCCGCCTTCGCCGACGGCCGCCTGGTCCGGCTCGGCACGACCGGCTTCGCGGCCTGGCCGACGGCGGCCGTGCGCACGGTGTACGCGCCCGAGCGGGATCTGTGCCTGAAGTTCAGTCTGGACGTGCGCATCACCAACGACGTCCGCCGGCTCTGGCGCCACGACCTGCTGCGGCTGCGCCGGACCGACGCGGCCGCCTCGCGTGCCTTCGCGGCCCTCGACGGCCCGGCGGCCTGGCTGAGCGACCGCGGCTACCGCACCGCGGCCTTCGCCTTCGAGGAACTGGCCGTGCTGGTCCGCGACGGCTTCGACGGCCGCCTGGCGTCCGGCGCGACCCCGCTGCTCGCCGCGGGGCTCGTGGAGGGGTTCGACGGCAGTCCGCTCGACGCGGTCCGGGATCCGGCCGCCTGGTGGGAGGCGTACCTGCGGGCCGTCGTGCCGCCCGCCCTCGCGGTCTTCGCCGACCACGGCGTCGTCCTGGAGGCCCACCTGCAGAACACCCTGATCGCCGTGGACGCCGACGGCATGCCCGTGCAGGCGCTGTTCCGGGACGCCGAGGGCGTCAAACTGCTGCCGGACGTGACACGGGCGGCCGGCTGGGAACGGCTGGTGTACTGCCTGGTCGTGAACCACCTGTGGGAGGTGGCCGAGGCGCTGGCCGAGCGGGCGCCCGGGTTCGACCCGTGGCCCGCTGCGCGCCGGGAGCTGGCCCGCCACGACCTCCCCGAGATCCCCGGCCTGCTGGCCTCGCCGACCGTGCCCGGCAAGACGAACCTGCTGCTGCGGTGGACGGGCGCGGACGGCGCCGACGCCCGCTACCTGCCGCTGCCCAGCCCGCTCGCCCTGCCCTGACCGGTGCGGTCTCAGGAGGCCGGGCTGCCCGCGATCCACTCGCTCCACGGCATGTTCCAGTCGCTGAGACCGTTGTCCGGGGCCAGCCGGCTCTTGTCCGAGGAGTTCTTGACGATCACGACGTCGCCGACCATCGAGTGCTGGAAGAACCAGGCCGCGGGCTGCCCGGCGTCGCCGCCGCCGCGGACGTCCTTCAGGCCGACGCAGCCGTGGCTGGTGTTGACCTTGCCGAAGACCGCGTCGGTGCCCCAGTAGTTGCCGTGGATGAACGTGCCCGAGTCGGTCAGGCGCATGGCGTGCGGCACGGCCTCGATGTCGTAGGAGGGCTTGCCGTTCTTCTCCGTGAGGCCGACGCTCGCCCCGTTCATGTGGGTCTGCCGGAACTTCTCGGAGATCACCATCCGGCCGTTGTAGGTCGGGTGCTCGCGGCTGCCCGACGAGATCGGGACGGTCCGGATCGTCCTGCCGTCGCGGACGACGGTCATCAGCTTGGTCTTCGCGTCCACGGTGCTGATCTGGCTGCGGCCGACGGTGAACGTGACCGTCTTGCGGACGCCCTGGTGGGTGAGCGTGACGGTGACGGTGGAGCCGGCCTTCCAGTAGGTCTCGGGGCGGAAGTCCAGGCGGTGGTCGTTCAGCCAGTGGCCGACGACCTGCTGACCGCTGCTGGAGCCGACCTGGATCTCCGACTGCACGGCGGCCTTGTCGGAGACCGCGTAGTCGAAGTCGACCCGCACCGGCATGGCCACGCCGACGGTCGAGCCGTCCATGGGGGAGACGTGCCCGATGAAGTCGTTGGCGGGGGAGACCGTGCTCAGCGTCGCGTAGGCGGTGGTGGAACGGCCTTCGGCGTCCGCGGCCTCCGCGGCGATCTGGTACTTCGTGGCGCGCGCCAGCGGACCGTGCGGCGTCCACGAGGCGCGGTCGGCCGAGATGACGCCGCGGACCTCGGTTCCGCTCGCGACGGCGGTCATGGTCACCTTGGTGAGCTTGCCGTGGCTGACGGCGACGCCGACCGGGCCGTCGGTCGGCACGCCGTGGACGACCTGGCCGGGTGTGAACCGTATGCGGGCCTCGGACGCCTTCTGGGGAGCCGCCGGGTCCTTCGTGCTCGCCGGGTTCGCCGGGTTCGTCCGCGTGTGCGACGCCGGGTGGGTGCCGGAGTCGCCGCCCGCGGCGACCGCGACGCCCGCGCCGCCGAGGGCCGTGACCGCGAGTACGCCGCCGAGTACGCCCGCCGTAGCCGTGAGCCCGGTGTGTCGTTTACGCAGCGTCATAAGGTATGTCTCCCGTGTCACTTTCCGTGTGTCCCCGGCGCTTGTCGCAGAGGAGGGCATGCGTTCTCAAGAACCACTTATAGGCAGCCCTATGTTCATAAATGGGCAAATTGTGGTGAAGGACACCCGTGGGGGAGCGGGCCGGCGGGGCGACCTTCGGCGGCCGTCAGGGCCGGTCACTATGCTCGCGTCATGATGAGGACGGTCACCGCAACCCGCTATGTGGAGCCCTTGCGCTCGGGCGGCTCCGTGCCCGCCGTCGTCGAGGCGGACGACCTCGGCACCTACGTCGTGAAGTTCACCGGTTCCGCGCAGGGCCGCAAGGCGCTGGTCGCCGAGGTGATCGTCGGCGAGCTGGCCCGCGCCCTCGGTCTGCGGTTCCCCGAGCTGGTGTTCGTGCACTTCGACCCGGCCGTCGCCGACGACGAGCCCCACCAGGAGGTGCGCGACCTGCACGGCGCGAGCGCGGGCCTCAACCTCGGCATGGACTTCCTGCCGGGCGCCAAGGACTTCACCCCGGACGTGGCCGCCGTCTTCCCCGTGGACCCGCTGGAGGCCGGGCGGATCGTCTGGCTCGACGCCCTGACGGTGAACGTGGACCGCACGGTCCACAGCTCGAACCTGATGGTCTGGCCCACGTTCGGGACCGCGCCCCCGCGGCTGTGGCTGATCGACCACGGCGCGGCCCTCGTCTTCCACCACCGCTGGGACACGACCGCACCCGGCAAGTCCTACGACTTCCGGCACCACGCCCTCGGCGCGTACGCGCCCGACGTGCGGGCCGCCGACGCGGAACTGGCCGGCCGGGTGACGCGCGGTCTCCTGCGGGAGATCACGGCCGTGGTCCCCGACGCCTGGCTGGCGGACGAGGAGGGCTTCGCGGGCCCCGACGACGTCCGCCGGGCGTACGTCGACCACCTGCACGCGCGCGTGCAGGCCTCCGCGGCCTGGCTGCCCACCGACTTCCCCACCCGGGACGAGCTCGCCGCCGAGGAGGCCGTCCGGGCGGCGAGGACGCGGCGAGACCGGCCGGACTGGCTCAAGCGGGTCCCCGACCTGCACGGCAAGCCGGCCGCGGAACAGGACTGGTCGGTGCATCTGGGATGAGCGACACACGACGCGTCGAGATCGAGTACTGCACCCGGTGCCGCTGGCTGCCGCGCGCCGCCTGGCTGGCGCAGGAGCTGCTCACGACGTTCGAGTCCGAACTGAGCGAGCTGTCCCTGCGGCCGGGCACGGGAGGCGTCTTCGTCGTCCGGGTCGGCGACGAAGTGGTCTGGGACCGCCGCGAGCAGGGCTTCCCGGAGCCGACGGCCGTGAAACAGGCCGTACGCGACCGAGTGGCCCCGGGCAGGTCCCTGGGCCACTCGGACGGTCCCGGCGCCTGACGCCGGTGCGGTTCAGCCCCTGAGCTGCTCGTAGGCCGGCAGCGTGAGGAAGTCCGCGTAGTCCTCGTCGAGGGCGACCGTCAGCAGCAGGTCGTGGGCCTGCTGCCAGTGGCCGGCCGTGAAGTCCGCCTCGCCGACCTCCTCGCGGATCGCGGCCAGTTCCCGGGCGGCGACCTCGCGGGCCAGCTCCGGAGTGGCCCTGACCGTCTCTCCCTCGTGCGTGAACTCGACCCCCGCGTTGATCCACTGCCAGATCTGTGAACGGGAGATCTCGGCGGTCGCCGCGTCCTCCATGAGGTTGAAGATGGCGACCGCGCCCAGGCCGCGCAGCCAGGCCTCGATGTACCGGATGCCCACCTGCACGGCGTTGACCAGGCCCGCGTAGGTCGGCCGCGCGTCGAGGGAGTCGACGGCGATCAGGTCGGCCGCCTCGACGTGGACGTCCTCGCGCAGCCGGTCCTTCTGGTGGGGCCGGTCGCCGAGGACCTTGTCGAAGGACTCCATGGCGATCGGCACCAGGTCGGGGTGGGCCACCCACGAGCCGTCGAACCCGTCGGCCGCCTCACGGTCCTTGTCGGCGCGGACCTTCTCGAAGGCGACCTTGTTGACCTCGGCGTCCCGGCGCGAGGGGATGAAGGCCGCCATGCCGCCGATCGCGTGCGCACCGCGCTTGTGGCAGGTGCGCACGAGCAGTTCGGTGTACGCGCGCATGAACGGCGCGGTCATGGTGACCGCGTTGCGGTCCGGGAGGACGAACTTCGCCCCGCCGTCCCGGAAGTTCTTCACGATGGAGAACAGGTAGTCCCAGCGGCCCGCGTTCAACCCCGAGGCGTGGTCGCGGAGTTCGTAGAGGATCTCCTCCATCTCGTAGGCGGCCGTGATCGTCTCGATGAGAACGGTGGCGCGCACCGTGCCCTGCGGGATGCCGAGGTGGTCCTGCGCGAAGACGAACACGTCGTTCCAGAGGCGGGCCTCGAGGTGCGACTCGGTCTTCGGCAGGTAGAAGTAGGGGCCCCTGCCCCGATCCAGCAGCCGCCGCGCGTTGTGGAAGAAGTACAGGCCGAAGTCGACGAAGGCGCCCGGGACCTGGACTCCGTCCGCGTCGACGAGGTGCCGCTCGTTCAGATGCCAGCCGCGCGGCCGCACGACCACCGTGGCGAGCTCGCCCTCGTCCTTCAGGGCATAGGACTTGCCGGACGCCGGGTCGGTGAAGTCGATGTTCCGGCTGTAGGCGTCGGCCAGGTTGAGCTGACCGGTGACGACGTTCTCCCAGGTCGGCGCCGAGGCGTCCTCGAAGTCGGCCAGCCAGACCCGGGCGCCCGAGTTGAGGGCGTTGATCGTCATCTTGCGGTCGGTCGGGCCGGTGATCTCGACCCGGCGGTCGTTCAGGGCCGCGGGGGCCGGGGCGACCCGCCAGGAGTCGTCCGCGCGGATCGCGGCGGTCTCCGGGAGGAAGTCGAGCGAGCAGGTGCGGGCGATCTCGGCACGCCGCCGCGCCCGCCGGGCCAGGAGCTGGTCGCGGCGCGGGGTGAACCGCCGGTGCAGCTCGGCCACGAAGGCGAGCGCCGCCTCGGTGAGGACCTCCTCCTGCCGGGGCAGGGGCTCGGCGTCGACGATGGCCAGCGGGGACGGCGCTGGTGCGGACATGAGCGGTCACTTCCTTCAGGCGTGGCACCGGGTGCCAGTCGAACCGGGTACGGCGGGCGGGGTCCTGGGCGGGACCGGACCCTTCTGAACAGTGGATACTAGTTTCCTCATCGTGGAAGTTCAATGGTTTGTTGATGTCGAGAATCTCCGGAGCGAGACAGCGTGGCGCTCGGTGCCGACGGCCTCACTCGAGGTGCACGAGGTCGTCGGGCGTGTCGATGTCGAACGGCCGGGCCACGTCCCCGCACTCGACGAGCGTGATCGCCCGTGCGTGCTCCTTCAGGTAGGCGCGTGCCCCGCGGTCGCCGGACGCGGTCGCCGCCACGCCCGCCCAGTGGTCGGCCCCCAGCAGGACGGGGTGGCCGCGCACGCCGTCGTACACGGCCGAGACCAGCGCGGAGCCGCCCCCTCCGGCGGCGAGCACCCGGGCCACCGCCTCCGCGCCGATCCCCGGCTGGTCGACGAGAGAGACCAGCGCGGCCCGCGCCCCCGTCCCCGCGAGCGAACCGAGCCCGGCCCGCAGCGACGTGCCCATGCCCGACTCCCACTCCGGGTTCGTCACGATCACGCACCCGTCGAGCCGCGCCCGCTCCCGCACGACGTCGGCGTCCGCCCCCAGCACCACGTGCACACGAGCGCATCCCCCCGCGCGCAGCACCCCCACCGCGTGCTCCACCAGCGGCCGCCCGCGATGGGGGAGCAGTGCCTTCGGCCGCCCGCCCAGGCGTCGGCCCCCGCCCGCGGCGAGCAGCAGCCCCACGACCCGGTCCTCGCCCCGCGCTTCCCTGTCCGTCATGCGTCCTGCATACCTGACGGGACGTCGGCCGCGCGGACTCACGGGGCTGAATTTCGGTACGCGCTGTGGCGCGCCCGGCGCCGGGTGGCGTTTACTGACCCGCGCGTCCTCCGGCGCCGGCCGCCGTCACCGGGGCGCGGGGCGGGCGGACGCGGACGTCCACGCGCGCGCACGCGTGCGCGCGAGGGGGGAGCTGTGTTGCGGATCTCGGGGCAGAGGGCAGTGACCGGCGGCGACGAGGATCAGAGGGTGGCGGAACTGCGGACCGCGGTGTCACGGCTGCGCCGCGACCTCGCCGCGTTGCGGGGCGAGTTCCCCGACCGGGGCATCGCCGAGGACGAGCTCGCCGCACTCGCCGCGATGGCGGCCCACGGCGTCCCGGAGGTCCCCCGGTTACGGCGCTCGCTGCTCGTCGTCGCGGGGGCCGTCGGCTCGGTGAGCGCGCTGGCCGCGAGCCTGTCGGACGTGCGCACGGCGGTGGAACGCTTCGGGAAGCCGCCCCGCCGCTGAGCCGTCCGGCCGCCGAGCCCCCGGGGGGGGGGGGG
>NZ_JAHHIT010000182.1:0-7469 GCF_024539675.1 Streptomyces hilarionis
CCACCGACCCCTCCCCGTACCGGCCCTCCTCCCGCCGCTTCCCCGACCCCGTGCACCTGCGGGTCGAGGACGTCCCCGAGTACGCCTACCTCCGCGACGACGCGCTGCGGGCCGCGTCCGCGGAACGCGCCGGACGGCTGCGCGAGGCCGTTCTGGACAAGGGTGAGCTGATCGACCGCGACGCCGTGTGGGAGCTCAAGCGGGAGGCCCTGGAGCGTGTCGCCCGCGTGCCGCTCGGGCCGGGCCGGCGCGCCGCGTACTGCGACTTCCTCGCCGAGCAGGGCCAGGCCCTGGAGGACCACGCCACCTGGTGCGCGCTCGCCGAGGTGCACGGTTCCCGCTGGCAGCAGTGGCCGGCCGCGCTGCGCGACCCGCGCTCCGCCGAAACCGCCCGTGCCCGCGGGGAGCTGAGGGACCGCGTGGACTTCCACTCCCTGCTCGCCTGGCTCACCGACTCCCAGCTCACCGCCGCCCAGCGCGCCGCGCGGGAGGCGGGCATGCCCGTCGGGATCGTGCACGACCTGGCGGTCGGCGTGCACCCCGAGGGCGCGGACGCCTGGGCGCAGCAGGAGTACTTCGCCGCCGGGATGTCGATCGGCGCCCCGCCGGACGCCTTCAACGCCCGTGGCCAGGACTGGGGTCTGCCGCCCTGGCGCCCCGACCGGCTGGCGGCGTCCGGCTACGCGCCCTACCGGCTGCTGCTGCGGGCGCTGTTGCGCTACGCGGGCGCCCTGCGCATCGACCACGTCATGGGCCTGTTCCGGCTCTGGTGGGTCCCGCAGGGCGAGCCGCCGACCCAGGGCGCCTACGTCCGCTACGACGCCGAGGCCATGCTCGCCGTGCTGGTCCTGGAGGCCTCCCGCGCCGGTTCGCTGGTGATCGGAGAGGACCTCGGCACCGTCGAGCCGGGCGTGCGGGAGGCGCTGCGCGAGCGCGGGGTGCTGGGCACGTCCGTCCTGTGGTTCGAACGGGACTGGGAGGGCGACGGTCGCCCCCTGCTGCCGGAGCGCTGGCGCGCCGACTGTCTGGCCACCGCCACCACGCACGACCTGCCGTCCACCGCCGCCCGCCTCACCGGCGAGCACGTCGAACTGCGCGACCGCCTCGGCCTGCTGACCCGGCCGCTGGAGGAGGAGCGCGCGGAGGCCGCCCACGACGCGGCGGAGTGGCTGGACCTGCTCAGCCGGCTCGGGCTGCTGGCCGGCGCCGGCGGAGGCGGCGACCGTTCCTCCGAGGAGGCGGAGGTGCAGGCCGTGCACCGCTTCCTGCGGAACACCCCCGCCCGCATGATCGGCGTCTGGCTTCCGGACGGCGTCGGGGACCGCCGTCCGCAGAACCTGCCCGGCACCTGGGACCAGTATCCGAACTGGCGGCTGCCGATCGCCGACGCGGAGGGCCGCCCGGTCACCCTGGAGCAGCTGGCCGCCTCGCCGCGGCTGCACGCCCTGATGGACGTCCTGCGGGAGCGGCCCGACCCCGACCCGGGCCGGCCGGCGCCATGACGGCCGGGCGGGGAGGGCCCGGGGGCCCGCGCCTCATACGGCACCCCGGACGCGCGCTCCCCGACGCCGTTCGCTAGCTTTGCACCGTGGACAAGAAGAACGCCCTGCGCGCCGGCGCCCTGGCTGCCGGTACGACGCTGATGATGCTGCTCATGTCGTCCCCCGCCCTCGCGCTGACCCGCGACGACGGCGACGACCCCGGCCCGGGACTGAGCGTCATCGAGACGCTGGGTCTGTACGTCCTGGCCCCGCTCGCCCTGTTCGCGCTGATCGCCGGTCTGGTCTGGGTCCTGGACCGGTCGAAGGACCGCGCCGACTCCACCAGCTCCAACATCGCGGTCAAGGGCAAGGCCTAGAAGCCTCTCCGGCCCCCGGGCGCGCCGCCGCCGAAGGCGGCCGCGCCCGCGGGCGACGGCCGCGCGAGCGGGCAATGGCCACGGCCGCCGGTGAAGCCGACTGCCGCCGGTGACGGCCCTCGCTGCCGGCGACGGTCGCGGCCGCCGGTGACGGCGCCTCCCGTCGCCCACCGTCATCGCCTCGGCCCCCGCCACGGACCCCGTTCACCAGCGGACGCGCGTGTCGTGGCTCCCGCGAAGCCGTCCCGTGAAGCCGTCCCCCGCGACGGCGATGCCGGGCGACGCCCGCCCGGGATCGGGCGACGGCCGCCCCACCCGACGACCACCTCCGCGGTGCGACGACGGCCGGTCCGGGTGACGCCGTGGAGCGTGCGGCCGGAAGCCCCCGCCCGCCGGGCGGATCAGCCGCCCGACGTCTCCGTGGCCAGCAGCAGTTCCCGCAACAGGTCGGCCAGTCGGTCGGCCTGTTCGGCGTTCAGGGCCGCGTTCAGGGCCTTCGTCTGGACGTCCAGTCCGGCGCCCACCGCCCGGTCGACCAGGTCCAGCCCCTCCTCGGTCAGCGTCACCTGTAGTCCGCGGCGGTCGTGCGGGTCGGGGGAGCGGCGCAGCAGACCCGCCCGCTCCAGCTTGTCGAGGCGGCCGGTCATCCCGCCGGTGGTCAGCATGAGCGTCGCCGACAGCCCGCGCGGCGAGAGGGTGTAGGGCTCGCCGGAGCGGCGCAGCGTGGCCAGCACGTCGAACTCCCCGCGGGCGATGCCGAGCGCCCCGTACGCCTTGTCCATCCGGTCGCCCATCGCGCGCGTGAGCCGGGAGATCCGGCCGAAGACCTCCATGGCGGCCGTGTCGAGGTCGGGGCGGACCGCCGCCCACTGCTCGACGATTGCGTCGACCGGGTCCGTGCGGGGCGGCTGCTGACTGCTCATGGACCGAGTATCCAAGGGGTTTCGGTCACGCGCAAGAAAGTGGCTTGACGGTAAGTAGCTTGGCGCTAAGCTACTTCTATGAAGAGGTCAGCGATCGTCCTGCTCACCGCCCTCGCCCCGGTCTCCTGGGGCACCACCTACGCCGTCACCACCGAGTTCCTCCCGGCGGACCGTCCCCTGTTCACCGGTCTGATGCGCGCGCTGCCCGCCGGACTGCTGCTCCTCGCGCTCGGCCGGGTCCTGCCGCGAGGAGTGTGGTGGGGCAAGGCCGCGATACTCGGCGCGCTGAACATCGGCGCCTTCTTCCCGCTGCTCTTCCTCTCCGCCTATCGGCTGCCCGGCGGCATGGCGGCCGTCGTCGGCTCGGTGGGGCCGCTGTTCGTCGTCGGCCTCTCGGCGCTGCTGCTGGGGCAGCGGCCCACCGCGCGCAACCTGGTGACCGGGGTCGTGGCCGCGTTCGGCGTCAGCCTCGTCGTGCTGAAGGCGGCCGGAGCGCTCGACCTGCTCGGCGTGCTCGCGGCCCTCGCCTCCGCCGCCTCGATGTCGACGGGCACGGTCCTGACGAAGAAGTGGGGCCGCCCCGAGGGCGTGGGCCCGCTGGCCCTGGCCGGCTGGCAGCTCACCGCGGGCGGACTGCTGATCGCCCCGCTCGCCTTCCTCGTCGAAGGCCCCCCGCCCGCTCTCGACGGCCGGGCCGTCGGCGGCTACCTGTACCTCGCGCTCGCCAACACGGCCGTCTCGTACTGGCTCTGGTTCCGCGGCATCGGCCGTCTCAGCGCGACCCAGGTCACCTTCCTCGCCCCGCTCTCCCCGCTGACGGCCGCCGTCGTCGGCTGGGCCGCGCTGGGCCAGGCGCTGACGCCGGTGCAGCTGGCGGGCATGGCGCTGGCGTTCGGCGCGACGGTCGCCGGACAGCTCGGCACGCGAGGGGCGCGGACCTCGCGCCTCGGGGCAGGACGGTTCGGGGCGGGCCGGTTCGGGGACGCGCGGCCGCGGGCCGGACGGCTCGGAGCGGCCGCGCAGCTGCGGACGGCTCCCGCCCGGACGCCCGCCCCCACGGCCGGGCCGAGGCCCGGCGCCGAGCGGACCTCGTGACGCGGACCGATCCGCCCGACGGCTCCCGTCCGACGGCGGCCCCGCCGCCGGGCCCCGGCCGCCCGGCGCCCCCGGCCGCCCCGGCCGGCGTCGGACCGAGGCACGCGAAGGGCGCCCGGTGGGATCACCGGGCGCCCTTCGCCGTGCGGGTCGGTCGTCCGTCCAGGCGGGTCGTCCGCGCCCGTTCGGTCGTCCGTGCGGGACGGTCGCCCGCGCGGAGCTGCCGGGCGACCGGGCGGCGGGGCGACCCGGCGCCCGGACCGGGGGACTACCGCGCGTCCGCCGCCTGGGCCTTCAGCGCGCGCTCCACGCCCGAGCGGGCCTCGGAGACGAGGCGGCGCAGGGCCGCGTTCGGCTCGGCCGAGGCCAGCCAGGCGTCCGTCTTGTCCAGGGTCTCCCGGGAGACCTGGACCGCCGGGTAGAGGCCGATCGCGATCTGCTGGGCGATCTCGTGCGAACGCGAGTCCCAGATGCCCTTGACGACGTCGAAGTACTTGTCCGTGTACGGCGCGAGCAGCTCACGCTGGTCGGTCTGCACGAACCCGCCGATGACGGCCTCCTGAAGGGCGTTGGGCAGCTTGTCGGACTCCACGACCGCCGCCCACGCCTCCGCCTTGGCCTCCGGCGTGGGACGCGCGGCGCGGGCGGACGCCGCGTGCCGCTCGCCCGCGGCCGTCCTGTCGCGCTCGTGCTCGGCGGAGATGTCGGACTCGTCGAACTGGCCCACGGCCACCAGACGCTGCACGAACGCCCAGCGCAGCTCGGTGTCGACGGCCAGGCCCTCGATGGTCTGCCCGCCGTCCAGCAGCGACTCGAGCAGGTCGATCTGGTCCGGCGTGCGCGCCGTCGCCGCGAACGCCCGCGCCCACGCGAGCTGGTGGTCGCTGCCGGCCTCGGCGGAGCGCAGGTGGGCGAGCGTGGCGTCCGTCCAGCGGGTCAGCAGGGTCTCGCGGGCGGCCGGGTCGGCGTACAGGTCGATGGCGAGCTTCACCTGGCGGTGCAGCGACTGCACCACGCCGATGTCGGACTCCTTGCCGATGCCGGACAGCACCAGGGACAGGTAGTCGCGGGTGGGCAGTTCGCCGTCGCGGGTCATGTCCCAGGCCGACGCCCAGCACAGGGCGCGCGGCAGGGACGACTCGAAGTCGCCGAGGTGCTCGGTGACGAACGCGAGCGACTGCTCGTCCAGGCGGACCTTGGCGTACGACAGGTCGTCGTCGTTGAGCAGGATCACGTCCGCACGGCGCTTGCCGACCAGCTGCGGGACGGCGGTCAGCTCGCCGTCGATGTCCAGCTCGACGCGCTCCTCGCGCAGCAGCTTGCCGCTGTCGCCGTCCAGTCCGTACAGGCCGACCGCGATGCGGTGCGGGCGCAGGGTCGGCTCGCCCTTGGCGCCGGCCGGGAGCGCGGGAGCCTCCTGGCGGATGGCGAAGGACGTGACGACGCCCTCGGCGTCCGTCTCGATCTCGGGGCGCAGCACGTTGATGCCGGCGGTCTGGAGCCACTTCTGCGACCAGGTGCCCAGGTCCCGGCCGGAGGTCTCCTCCAGCGCGCCGAGCAGGTCCGACAGACGCGTGTTGCCGAAAGCGTGCCGCTTGAAGTACGCCTGCACGCCCGAGAAGAACTCGTCCATGCCGACGTACGCCACGAGCTGCTTGAGGACGGACGCGCCCTTGGCGTACGTGATGCCGTCGAAGTTGACGAGGACGTCGTCCAGGTCGCCGATCTCGGCCATGATCGGGTGGGTCGAGGGCAGCTGGTCCTGCCGGTAGGCCCACGTCTTCATGGAGTTGGCGAACGTGGTCCACGAGTGCGGCCAGCGCGAGTCCGGCGCGTACGCCTGGCAGGCGATCGAGGTGTAGGTGGCGAACGACTCGTTCAGCCAGAGGTCGTTCCACCACTCCATGGTGACCAGGTCGCCGAACCACATGTGGGCCAGCTCGTGCAGGATCGTCTCCGCACGGACCTCGTACGCCGCGTCGGTCACCTTGGACCGGAAGACGTACTGGTCGCGGATGGTGACCGCGCCCGCGTTCTCCATCGCGCCCGCGTTGAACTCCGGCACGAACAGCTGGTCGTACTTCTCGAACGGGTACGCGTAGTCGAACTTCTCCTGGAACCAGTCGAAGCCCTGCCGCGTGACCTCGAAGATCGCGTCCGAGTCGAGGAACTCGGCGAGGGACGGACGGCAGTAGATGCCGAGCGGCACCGACTGGCCGTCCTTCTCGTACACGCTGTGGACGCTGTGGTACGGCCCGACGACGAGCGCCGTGATGTAGCTGGAGATCCGCGGGGTCGGCTCGAAGACCCAGACGTCGTCCGTGGGCTCCGGCGTCGGGGAGTTGGAGACGACGGTCCAGCCGGTCGGCGCCTTCACGGTGAACTGGAAGGTGGCCTTCAGGTCCGGCTGCTCGAAGGAGGCGAAGACGCGACGGGCGTCCGGGACCTCGAACTGCGTGTACAGGTAGGCCTGTTCGTCGACCGGGTCGACGAACCGGTGCAGGCCCTCGCCCGTGTTGGTGTAGGCGCAGTCCGCGACGACCCGCAGGACGTTGCGGCCCTCGAGAAGCCCCGGGAGCGCGATCCGGGAGTCCTCGAACACCTCGGCCGGGTCCAGCGCGTCCCCGTTGAGGGTCACTTCGTGGACGGTCGGGGCCACCAGGTCGATGAAGGACTCCGCGCCCGTCCCGGCGACGTCGAAGCGCACCGTGGTCACGGACCGGTAGGTTCCGCCCTC
The DNA here is from genome assembly GCF_024539675.1 of Streptomyces hilarionis. Classification (GTDB taxonomy): domain Bacteria; phylum Actinomycetota; class Actinomycetes; order Streptomycetales; family Streptomycetaceae; genus Streptomyces; species Streptomyces hilarionis. Next base: position 6,614 of record NZ_JAHHIT010000182.1, read on the forward strand.
CTGCGCCCCGGACAGGTCGAGATCGATCTCGTACGAGTCAACGGTCAGCAGCTTCGCCCGCTGCTGCGCCTCTTCGCGAGTCAGGTTTGTGCCAGGCACGCGGTCATCTCCTCGATATGTGTCGGTTGCGCCATCCTTCCACGAGGGGACCGCCCGGGGCGACGACGTTCCGCGCGACCCCGGGCCGCCCCGCCGCGCGCCGCGCGGCGGACGCGGCGGCCGGACCGCGACGTCCGGATCCCGCCGGTGCCGCCGGCCGGCGGGCGGGAGGCCGGGCGCATGACGGCTCCGACCGCCGTCCGCCCCGCCGCCCGCACCGTATGGCCCGTCCCCCTCCCGCCGGGCGTCCGCGACGACTGCGCGCCACCGACGACGCGGGCCGCCCGGCGGCCCCGGTGACCGACGAGGAGGGCGGCGCCCCGATGCGCCGCTGCCTGCGCCGCAGCGAGCCCGGCGAGTCCGTCGTCCTCGTCTCCTACGCGCTTTAGCCGCGCCGGGCGGCCGGGGCGCCGGCGTCGACCCGGGGCCGTACGACGAACCGGGCCCCGTCCTCCTCCACGCGCGCGCGTGCCCGGGGCCGGCCGGGGACGCCCTGCCCTTCACGGACGGCCACCGCACCCTCCGCCGCTCCTCCCACGACGGCCGCATCCTGGGCGGCCGCCTCGTCGGGGACCCCGACGGGTTCGGCGCGGCCTTCGCCGAGGCGTTCGCGGACCCGCGGGTCGCCCTCGTCCACGTACGGGCCGTCGAGCACGGCTGCTTCCCGTACGAGGTGCGCCCGCGCTGACGCCCCCGGCCCGCCACGGCGGGACGGCACGCGGGGACGACCGACGCGGGAACGACGAGGGGGGGCGGG
>NZ_JAHHIT010000182.1:7479-17129 GCF_024539675.1 Streptomyces hilarionis
GCGGGCGTCCGCACGGACGCCCGCCCCCCTCGTCGTTCCCGCGTGCGTCAGCCCTTCAGCTCCGCCGCCACCAGTTCCGCGATCTGCACGGCGTTCAGCGCCGCGCCCTTGCGCAGGTTGTCGTTGGAGACGAACAGGGCGAGGCCGTGCTCGACGGTCTCGTCCTGCCGGATGCGGCCCACGTACGAGGGGTCCTGGCCGGCCGCCTGGAGCGGGGTGGGGATGTCGGAGAGGGCCACGCCCGGCGCGCCGGCCAGCAGCTCCGTGGCGCGCTCCACCGTCAGCGGCCGTGCGAACCGGGCGTTGACCTGGAGGGAGTGGCCGGAGAAGACCGGGACGCGCACACAGGTGCCGGAGACCTTCAGTCCGGGGATCTCCAGGATCTTGCGGGACTCGTTGCGGAGCTTCTGCTCCTCGTCGGTCTCGTGCAGGCCGTCGTCGACGATCGAGCCGGCGAGCGGGACGACGTTGAAGGCGATGGGACGCTGGTAGACCTGCGGCTCCGGGAAGTCGACCGCCGTGCCGTCGTGGGCGAGCCGGTCCGCGTCCGCCACGACCTTCTGCGCCTGCCCGTGCAGCTCGGCCACGCCGGCCACGCCCGAGCCGGACACCGCCTGGTACGTGGCGACGACCAGCGCCTCCAGGCCGGCCTCCTCGTGCAGCGGCTTCAGCACCGGCATCGCGGCCATCGTGGTGCAGTTCGGGTTGGCGATGATGCCCTTGGGTCGGTCCACGATCGCGTGCGGGTTGACCTCGGAGACCACGAGGGGCACCTCGGGGTCCTTGCGCCAGGCGGAGGAGTTGTCGATCACGACGGCGCCCTGCGAGGCCACCTTCTCGGCCAGCGCCTTCGAGGTCGCGCCGCCCGCGGAGAACAGCACGATGTCGAGGCCGGTGTAGTCGGCCGTCGCCGCGTCCTCCACCGTCACGCCGTCCAGGACCGTCCCCGCCGAGCGGGCCGAGGCGAACAGGCGCAGCTCCGTGACCGGGAAGTTCCGTTCCTGGAGGATGCTGCGCATGACCGTGCCGACCTGACCGGTGGCTCCGACGATTCCGACCCTCACGGCGACTCCCTTTGTCTCGTTCTGTCTCGCTGCGTACGCATTGCCTGGCCGTGGCTTTCCCATCATGCGGCCGACACCGGCCTACCTGTCCAATTCTTTGCCCGCCATGCCCGAGGGCTGGGACGCCCCCCGGCGGCCGACGGTTGCGGAACTCGCTCCCGCACCCCCGCTGAGCTGGAGGAATTCCATCCGGCGCGGTCCGCGGCCGCAAGCTGTGCTGCCGCGCCCGCCGGTGTGACGTACACCTCCGTGGCACCGCCCCGAGATTGTTCGCGCCGGGGGCGAACGTTTCCGGGCGCGGCGGCGTCGTAGGAGAAACGCGGCGAGGGAGGGGTGTCTGTGCTGCGCAGAATCACCCGCCGGGTCCAGGGGGACGGGGCGGCCGGGCACGGCGACGATCCGCTGGACCCGGCGCAGGAACGCCGGGTGCGGGCCGTGCTCGCGCTGGGCGGGGTGCCGCAGGCGGACCTGCCGGACGGGGTGCAGCAGGTCCGTCTGCGGCTGCTGGAGCGCGCGGCGAGGGGATACGAGGCGCCGCGCGACGTCTCCGCCTGGGCGGCGGTCGTGGCCTCCAACCTCGCCATGGACTGGCACCGGGCCAGGCGGCGGCAGGAGCGGCTGGGGGAGCGGCTGGCCTCGCTGCGCCAGCACGAGCACCCCTCCGGCGAGGAGGACAGCGTGCTCTCCCTGGCCGTCGCCGGGGGGCTGGACGCCCTTCCCGACGCGCAGCGGCAGGTCGTCGTCCTGCGCTTCTACGCCGATCTGCCGGTGCGTTCCATCGCTGTGGAGCTGGGCGTCCCGGAGGGCACGGTCAAGAGCCGCCTGCACACGGCCGTCCGGGCCCTGCGCGCCCGCCTGCACGAGGACGAGGTGGTCTGAAGTGACCGGGGAACCCGACGGCCGTGGCGGCCCGGACGCGCTGATGGCGGCGATCACCGGGGAGCCGCTGCCGGACGAGGCCCGTGCGGACGCCGCCTTCATGGCGGAACACCGCTCGGCCACGGCCGACGTGGCGGTGCTGCGCGAGCGGCTCGGCGCGCTCGCCGACGCGTTGACGGAGCCGGTGGGCGAGGGCGCGGCACGGCCGTCGCCCGCGCCGGTCCGACGGGCGCGCGCCCCGCGCCGGCTCCGCCCCCTGCTCCTGGGAGCCGTCGGGGCGGCCGCGGCGGGCGCGCTGGTCCTCGGGGGCGGCTGGGCGGCCCTCCGCGGCGCGCCGGGGGTGGCCGACGACGCGGGCAGCAAGAGCGCGGCGAGCGACGCCGGCCGCGGCGAGTCCCGGGACATGGCGGCCGAGGACGCCGTCGCGCTGCTCGCCGACCCCGGCTACCTCGCCTGCACCCGGCTGCTGGTCGAGGGCGACGTGACGGCCGTCCGCCGGCTGCCCGGCACCGCCCGCGAACGCGTCAGCGTGCGCGTCACGCACGCCTACCGGCCCGCGAAGAGCGCGCCCGAGGTCGGCGTGGACAGGGAGCGGGACGCGGGAGCGCCGGTGAATCCCGGCGACCACGTGCTGGTGGCCCTGGCGCGGGGGGCGGAAGTCCCCGACGTCTGGCTGGTGGGGGAAGCCGCCGTCGCCCCGCAACGCCTCACCCTGGCCCGCGCCCTGCCCGAGGCGGCCGCCGCCGGCTGCGGCTAGCGGCGGCCCCGTGCCCCCGGGCCCGCGCGACGAGCCTCCCCGCGGGGGCGCGGCGGTCGCGCGGACGGCGAGGGCGGGCGCCCGTACGGCGAAGGGCGGGCGCCCGTACGGACGCCCGCCCCTTCTTCCCGCCTCGGGTTCGTCCGGCCCCAGGCGTTACGGAGTGACCTTCTCGATCGTCACGTTGCCGGCGCCCGCGACGGTGCCCCGCGCGTTGACCAGCTGGACCTGGCCGTAGAGCACCCGGCCCGCCGGAGCGGTGGCCGCGGCGGTGGCGGTGGCCGAGACCGCCGCGGAGGCGCCCGTGGCCAGCTTCACCGGCGCGGATCCGTCGACCGCGACGGTGCCGAGCGCGGAGGACAGGAACGCGTCCACGTAGTCGTACGCCGTGGTGCCGGCCGGGACCGAGTAGCCCGCGACCTCGATGGTGTACGTGCCGGCGGCGGGCGACGGGATGGAGACCGCCTCCTCCGAGTCGCCGTCGGCCTGCTGCGCGACCTTCTTGCCGGCCGCGTCGTAGACCGTCAGGTCCAGGTCGGCGGAGGCGTCGGAGACGTTGCCGATGGACACGTCGAGCGACTTCGCGCCGGCCGGGACCTCGACCGTGGTGGTCCGGGTGGTGCCGTTGGCGATGGTCGGGCGGTCCTTCTTGGACGAGCCGAGCGGGCCGCCGACCAGCTTGCCGTCGAAGGCGGCGAACTTGTTCGTCACCGTCCAGGAGGCGGCGGCCGGGACGCCGACCTTCGCCTCGGGCACGGTCACGTTCTCCGGGGCGAAGGCCGCGCCGTAGACGGTGGCCTCCAGCTTGTACGGGTTGTCGAGCAGCGGCGAGGTGCGGCGCGACTCGACCTCGATCTCCCAGACGCCCGCCTGCGGGTTCTGGTACGAACGGGCGTCGGGACGGCAGCCGTTGGTGTCGGGGTAGTTGCTGTAGCAGTAGATCGTGGAGCTGTCCTCGACCGCGACGCCGTACGGGTGGATGGAGATGAACCGGGTCTGGCTCTTGTCCTTCAGCCCGCCGATCGCGACCTCGAACGCCTTGGCGCCCTCGGGCACGGTCAGGAAGTAGGACTGGAAGCTGTTGCGCTGCACGGTGTTCGACACGGAGAAGGTGTGGCTCACGGGCGTCGAGACGACGACCGTGTTGAGGATCTGCTTGTCGACGCCCTCGGTCTTCGGGTCGTCCACCTCGAGGATGACGCTGGCGATGCCCGCGGCCTTCGGCCGGGCCTGGACCTGGACCGTCACCGGCTTGTTCAGCGGGAGCCGGACGTCGCCCTTGCCGAGGAGCCGGAAGGCGCCGGCCGCGTCGTTCGCCAGGCGGAGCTCGTGGCGGACCGCCTTGTCGGGGCCGGAGGTACGGGTGATCGTGACGTCGTACGTCTTCTTCTGCCCGGCCTTCAGGCCGCTCTCGCGGTCGTAGATCCCGGTGCCGAAGCCCGGGGTCTTCAGGGCCTGGTCGAGCGCGGTGTCGACCGGGGCCTTGACGGTGTAGTCGTGCGCGGTGGCGCCGTGCCGGATGGACTTCCAGGCCGCGACGATGTCGATCGCGCCCGCGCCCTCCTCGTAGGCCTGGAGACCCTTGATGTGGTCCGCGGTCGAGGTCAGCGCCGTGCGCAGGATCGCCGGGGTGAGCGCGACCTTGGACTGCTTGGCGGCGGAGATCAGCAGCGCCGAGGCGCCCGCGGCCTGCGGGGAGGCCATCGAGGTGCCCTGGAGCATGGAGTAGCCGGCCGGCAGCGGGTAGCCCGCGTCGGCGACCGGGGACCCGGGCAGCCAGGTCTGGGTGGTGTTGATCGCGGCGCCGGGGGCGACCAGGGTCGGCGTGAAGCCGCCGTCCTCACGCGGACCGCGCGAGGAGAAGGGCAGCAGGGCGTACTTCTTCGTCACCTGCGAGCCGTAGTTGGCGGCCCAGGTCTCCTTGGAGATGGCCGCGCCGACGGAGATCACCTTGTCGGCCAGACCGGGGTCGCCGATGGTGTTCGCGCCGGGGCCCTCGTTGCCCGCGGAGATCACGAGCTGGACGCCGTAGGTGTCGATGAGGCGCGTGTACAGCTCGGCGCGCGCGTTGTTGCCGTCGTTGAGGCCCGGCAGTCCGCCGATCGACATGTTGACGATGTCGACGCCGCGGTTGACGACCAGGTCGATCATGCCCTCGGTGAGGGCGACGTTGGTGCAGCCCGGGCCGAAGACGCAGGCACGGGACGAGACGATCTTCGCGCCGGGGGCGGCGCCGTTCATGCGGCCGCCGAACAGGCCGTGCGCGGCGGTGATGCCGGCCACGTGCGTGCCGTGCTCGCTGGCGATGAGACCGATGTTGGCGAAGTCGGCCTTCTTGCCGACCCAGTCGCCGCCCAGCGGGTCCATCGGCACGTCCTTGCGGATCTGCACGACGAACGGCTGGCGCTCGGCGACGTCGGTCGACGGGTCGTCGGTGCCGAACCAGCCGATCTGGTAACCGTCCTTGTACGGCTTCATCGCGGTGTCGTCGGTGAAGTCGCCGTTGCCGTTCACGTCGACGGTGACGGTGCCGGCCGCCGCGTCGTACAGGACGCCCCACACGTCGGTGGTGTCGCCGTCGCGGTTGACGTCGCCCTTGGCGTCACCGCCCGCGGTGGCGGACTCCCGGAAGAGGTTGATCTGGTACGAGCCGGGCTTCGCCGTCCAGGTGCGGCCGCCGTAGCTGAAGGAGGGCCCGGAGACGGAGGTCACCATCGGGCGCCAGGAGGCGTCGTTGTCGAGCAGCGGGTCGGTGGCGGTCACCCAGTCGACGATCTTGCGCTCGCCGGTGGTGGTCTTCTGGAGCGCGGGGTGCGCCAGGTCCACGCCGGAGTCGAGGATGCCGATGGTGACACCGCGGCCGTCGGCCTTCGGGTTCTTCTTCACGAAGTCGACGGCGCCCGTCTCGAAGGACGGGTTGTACGGGTTTCGGGCGGGGGTGTTCCTGTCCGGCGCGGCGTAGGTCTTCGCCTTGCCGGCGGACCGGGCGTCCTTCGCGGCGTCGGCGCTCGGCGCCGGGTCGTCGAGGACGATGTCCTGCCGCAGGTCGATGGCGTGCACCGAGGTCAGCTCGGCCGCGGCGGCGATCGCCGAGTCGGCCTTGGCCGTCGGGACGGTGGCGCGGACGTAGCCGAGCTTGTCGTAGGTCTGGCCCACCGAGCCGCCCTTGACCGCGTCCAGCTCGTCGGCGACCTGCTCGGTCCGGCCGGGGGCGGTGGCGACCATCAGCGTGACGTTCTTGGCGCCGGAGGCCTTGGCCTCGGCGAGGAGGGCGGCGTCGTCGGAGCCGAGCTTGCGGGGCGCGGACTTGGGGCCCGGGTCGGAGGTCCCGGGGGCCGGTCCGGCGTCGGCGGAGAAGGCCAGGGGTATCGGCCCGGCCGCGGACAGTGCGGCCACCAGGCCGGCGGCCACGGCTATGCGGGCCACGCGTCTGGTGCCCGATATCGGTGCACGCTGGGGGGTGTGGGTCATCGGCATCCCTTGTAGGTAAAGGAACGAGCGGCACGTGATCGAGACCGTTCCTGCCTGATCACGACCGTCCGGAACGCGATCCCGGATGACCGCAAAGCTTTACCTAAGGGGCGGCTGTTTGGGGAGAGTTGACCGAAACGATATGGATGTATGGGGAAAACCCTCTACGAGCCCGCTGTGCGCGGACTGTCCGTCCGCTGTGGCCCCACCGCCGGGCCTCCGCCGGTCCCGCCTCCGGCCTCGCCCCCTGTCCGCGCGTCGGCGTCAGGCCTCTTTCGAACGGGCGTGGTGCCGGGAGGCCTTGACGCGGTTGCCGCAGGTCGCCATGGAGCACCACCGGCGGGCGCCGTTGCGCGAGGTGTCGAGGAAGTGCAGCGTGCAGGCCTCGTGGGCGCAGCCGCGGATCCGGTCCGGCGCGCGGGTGAGCAGGTCCAGGTAGTCGCGCGCGGCCAGCCAGGCCGGCCCCCATGTCTCGTCCGCGAACTCGGCCCGCTCGCCGGGGCCCTCGGCGGTGAGGGTGGGCCGGATGCGTCCGTGCTCGAGGACGTCGTCCAGGCGCTCCGTTCCGGTCCCCTGAACGGCGGCCTCGATCGCCTCGCGGGCGACGAGCAGGCGCCGCAGGGTCTGCGCGTCGGCCCTGAACCGCTCGTCCAGCCCGTTGGCCGCGAGCCAGACCGCCGGTCCGTCCGCGTCCTCCAGCAGATCCCGCACGGCCCCGTCCTGTGTCCAGCGGGTGTTGAGCAGGTCGAGCGCGAGCGGCTCGCCGGTGAGCGGGCGGGGGTCCGGCGGACGCGGCCCGCGAGGGCGGGAAGCGGGGGCGCCGGGCATGGCCTCTCCTTCGTCCGACCCTCGATCTAACCCCTCAAGGGTACGTGACCGGTTGCAGTGTCCGGAAAATCCCCTGCCGCCCCCGGCTCGGACGGCTAACGTCCCCTCATGCGCCAGAGGTTGAGAGTGGCGGCCTACGCCGTCTGCGTCCGTGACGACCGTGTTCTGCTCGCCCGCTCGCCGGCCCCCGGCGGCACGCACGAGTGGGTGCTCCCGGGCGGCGGGATGGACCACGGGGAGGACCCGCTCGACACGGTCGTCCGGGAGCTGGACGAGGAGACCGGGTACCGCGTCGAGGTGACCGGCCTGCTCGGCATCGACACCTCCCGCCAGACCCTCGGCCGCGCGGGACTGCGCGGTCCGGTGGACCAGCACGGCGTCCGCATCGTCTACGAGGGCCGGGTCGTGGGCGGCGAGCTGCGCAACGAGGTGAACGGCTCCACCGACCTCGCCGCGTGGCACGACCTGGACGCGGTCGCGGGGCTCGCCCGGGTCCGCCTGGTCGACGTCGCGCTCGGCCTGTGGCGCGAACGGCCGGCGACCGGCCGGGTGTCCGTGCCGGAGCGCTGAACGCCGCCGCGTCCCTCCCCCTGCCGTTCCCGCCGCCGTTGCCGGTGCTCCGGCCGTGCGGGTCACGCGGTCACGCGGCCCCTTCGCGGCACGGGGCGCGGTCTCACGGCGTCGTGGGCCGCGTCCACGGCCGGCGCGCCCGCGCCCACGGCGCCAGCTGCGCCGCCCCGAAGGCGACCTCGACGCCGAGGAACAACCACAGCACCCCGGGCGCGCCCTGCGCCGCCGCGTACGCCATCCAGAGGGAGAACAGCACGCGTGCGGCGCCGTCGTACAGCCCGTGCACCGGCAGCGGTGCGAGCAGGCGCAGCACCGCCCAGACGACCACCACCGCTCCCATCAGGTTGGCGAACAGCGTCTGCACCGGATCGAGCGGGGGGAAGGCGCCCAGGCCCCAGGAACTGCTCCACCACGACAGCAGGCGGTGCACGGCCGCGTACGTCCACGGGGTGGCGAAGCCGGCTGTGACGGTGAGGTCGTACCAGGCGCTCGCGCGCACGACGCGGAGGTAGGAGGGCCGGGCGGGAGTGAGGTGATCGGTCATGGGACGACGCTAAACAGTGGACTACGCTCCAAGGTCAAGCGCCGGATCGCCCAGCCGACGGAGTCGCCGCATGCGCATCGGAGAACTCGCCGCACGCACCGGGGTGTCCAGGGACACCCTCCGTTTCTACGAGCGGGTCGGACTGGTCGAGGGCCGCCGACTGGCCAACGGCTACCGCGACTTCGGGCCGGAGACGGTCGAGTGGCTGGCCTACGTGCGCACCGCGCGTGCCCTCGGGTTCTCCCTCGCCGAGATCGCCCGCCACGGCGACGAGCTGCGGGACGCCCCCGACCAGGCGGACGCGCTCTCCGCGCTGTTCGAGGAGAAGATCCGGATCGTCGACGCCCGGATCGCCGAACTCGCCGCCCTGCGCGGCGAACTGGCCGCCCGTGCCGGAACGGGCTGTCCCCTGCGCGCGGCCGGCGCGTGAGGAGGGGCCCGTCGCGTCCGCCCCGACGGCCCCTCCTCTCCCCTCCTGGTCCCGCCCCGTTCCGTCACTAACGGGGCAGCACCACGACGTACGCGGCCGGGTCCCGGTCGCCCGACGCCATGAGCGCGGTGCGGACCACCGCCGCCTGCTGTTCCATCGCGTCCCGCAGCTTCCTGGGCGTGACGTACACGACCGTGATGCCCAGCCGCTCCAGGTGCTCGCGCTTGCGGGCGTACTCGGACCACAGCGCGTCCTCGTCCTGGCGCGGGGCCCGCGTGTCCAGCTCGACGGCCACCGCGTACTCCGGCCAGTAGGCGTCCAGGCCGCCGAGGTGCGGGCCGCCCGGCAGGCGCAGGTCCACGTTCCACACCGGGTCGGGCAGGCCGTGCTCGCACACCATCGTGTACAGGCGCTCCTCCGCGATCGCGCGGCCCTCGGCGAGCAGCGAGTCCACGGCGTCCACCACGTGCGGCCGGCTCAGCAGCTTGGCCTCGTTCAACTCCCGCACGACCGCGGCCGGTTCGCAGTGGCCGCCGCGCACCGCGTCCGACAGCAGCCGGCGCACCACCCCCGCGTCCGTCAGCTGGGCCACCGCGTCGGCCAGCGCGCGCGGCACCGGCGCCACCGCGATACCCGTCGCCTGCCCGGGGGCCGGCAGCGTGGACGTGCGCACGACGTGCGCGAAGCCCGTCGAGCGCAACCGGCGCAGCCGCGGTACCAGGACGTCGATGTGCTCCAGGGCCGGCAGCGGGGGAGCGGACGGCAGACCGTGCAGGTTCAGCGCCGCCAGGCCCGTGATCATCGCCTCCTTGTACACGGGCCGGTGCGGCTCCCCGCAGCCCGGCTGGGCGGGCACCCCGGTCGGCGCCGCGGTGTCGCGGCCGGCGTAGGCCAGCACCGCGTGCAGGCGCTCCTCGCTGGTCGGCGGACCGGGGTGGAGCAGGTACACGCCCGGGAGGAGCTGCTGCCAGGGCCCGCCCGGGCGGCACTGCTCGTTCGCGTCGGCGGGCGTGACGCCCTGGGCGCGCAGCTGGGCCGCCGTGGTGACGCGGCGCTGGACCTCGGACAGGTGGCGGACGGGCCGGGGGGACGCGGGGGGAACCTGGG
>NZ_JAHHIT010000183.1 GCF_024539675.1 Streptomyces hilarionis
CCCTCCCCCCTCCTCCCGTTCCTCCGTTCTCCGTTCTCCGCTCCTCCTCCCCTTCGCCTCCGGCCGTCCCTCCCCGCACCCCTACGGGTCGGGCGGCGTCGCGTCGGGGTTGTGTCATACCGCAGGCGTATGTGGAGTTGAGCCCTCGGGTTGACGCTTGTCGCCCGCCGATTTGGTCAGATGGGAACTACGGAAAACACCACTCCTCACCGATTCGGGTGAGAATGGCGGCTTGGGGCGGGGAACGCAGCGAGATGACCAGCCGCCGCCGACGACGGAGGTAAGGCACACATGGCACCGAAGGAATCCGACGCCACCACGAGCGGCGGGGAGGCGACCGGCGGGGAGGCCGAGGACCTGCGCCTCCGGCGCCGCAAGGCCGCACGGTACGTCGTTCCGGTCACCGTGATCGGTGTCGCCGCGGCGACGATCGGGCTCGTCCCGGCACTCGCCGACTCCGGCGACCCCGACCTGCCGAAGATCACGGCACAGCAGCTCCTCGACAAGATCGCCGCCTCGGACGTGCAGCAGCTGTCCGGGACGGTGAAGATCACCACCGACCTCGGGCTGCCCGACCTCGGCGGGCTGGAGAGCGGGCTCCTCTCCGGCGCCGCGCAGGGCGGCGACGGCTCGTCCGCCGACCCGTCGGCCAAGCTCACGGAGCTCGCCTCGGGCACGCACACCCTGCGTGTCGCCGCGGACGGCCCGGACCGGCAGAAGGTCTCGCTGCTGGAGCACGCCGCCGAGTACAGCCTCATCCACAACGGCAAGAACGTGTGGGGGTACGACAGCGCGTCCAACGAGGTCTTCCACTCCACGGTCGACGAGAGCGACGGCAAGGCCTCCCGCGGGCCGAGGACGCCGGTCCCGGCCACGCCCGGGGACCTGACCGAGGACGCCCTCAAGGCGGTCGACGACACGACGTCCGTGACCGTCGACGGCACCGTCCAGGTCGCCGGCCGCGACGCCTACAAGCTCCTCGTCAAGCCGAAGCAGTCCGGTTCCACGGTCGGCGCGATCAGCGTCGCCGTGGACGCTGAGACGGGTCTGCCGCTCAAGTTCACGCTGACCCCGGCGAGCGGCGGCGCGGCCGTCGTGGACGCGGGCTTCACCCAGGTCGACTTCGGCAAGCCCGCCGCGTCCACCTTCGACTTCACGGCCCCCAAGGGCGCGAAGGTCACCGAGGGCGACACGGCCGGCAAGGGCCACGACGACGGCGGCAAGGGCGGCAAGGGCGAGCGGGGAACCGAGCCCGCTCCCGGGCACGACGGTCTCGACGGCTTCGTCCCGGGCCTCGGCGGAGCGGCCGGCTCGAAGGGCATGAACGTCCTCGGCGAGGGCTGGACGTCCGTCGCGACCTTCGACACGGGCGGCGAGGGCGTGCCGTCGGGCTCCGGGGCCGGCGGCGACCTCGGCGGCTTCCTGGGCTCCTTCGGGGACAAGGTGAGCGGTGACTTCGGCTCCGGAACCGTCTTCTCCACCCGTCTGGTCAATGCCCTGATCACGGACGACGGCAAGGTCTACGCCGGCGCCGTCACCAAGGACGCGCTCGTGAAGGCGGCGAACACCGGGAAGTGACGTCGGGCCGGGCCCCGGCGCCGGGCCTGGACGACCGCCGGGCCCCGGGCGTCGGGCGTCCCGCCGCCCGGGGCCCGGCAGCGGGGGTTCGGCGGGGGCCGGTTCGGGGATGCCGAGGACGACGCGGTCGGTGAGGGAGGTCGAGGGTGACGGAGTCGGTGGACGATCCCGCGGGAGCATCCGCGGACGACGGGGCCGTCATCCGCACCCGCGCCCTCACCAAGCGCTACCGCGGCGGCCAGCTCGCCGTCGACGGCCTCGACCTGACCGTCCCGGCGGGCAGCGTCTTCGGCTTCCTCGGCCCCAACGGCTCCGGCAAGACCACCACCATCCGCATGCTGATGGGGCTCATCGAGCCCACGGCAGGCTCGGCCCGCGTCCTGGGACATCCCATGCCGCGGGCCGCGCGCGTCGTACTGCCGCACGTCGGGGCGCTCATCGAGGGCCCCGCCCTGTACGGCTTCCTCTCCGGCCGGGACAACCTCCTGCGCTACGACGCCGCCGACCCGACCGCCGACCCGCGCAGCCGGCGGGCGAGAGTCACGGCGGCGCTGGAACGGGTGGGACTGACGGCGGCGGCCGGGAAGAAGGCGAAGGCGTACTCGCTCGGCATGAAGCAGCGGCTGGGCCTCGCCGCCGCCCTGCTCCAGCCCCGTCGGCTGCTCGTCCTCGACGAGCCGACCAACGGCCTGGACCCGCAGGGCATGCGCGAGATCCGCTCGCTGGTGCGGGAGCTGGCCGCCGAGGGCACGACCGTCTTCCTCTCCTCCCATCTGCTCGACGAGATCGAGCAGGTGTGCACGCACGCGGCCGTGATGGCCCAGGGCCGGCTGATCGTCCAGGGCCCGGTGGCGGACCTGGCCGCGGGCGCCCGCGGCAGGCTGGTCGTGACGACGCCGGATCCCGCCGACGCGGCCCGTGTGCTGAAGGAACAGGGCGTCGTGGACGTCGTCCCGGCGGAGGACCGGGTCAGCGCGGAGGCGCCGCCCGCGGACCGCGACCTCGCGGATCTGAACAGTGCGTTGGTGACGGCGGGCGTGCGCGTGCGCGGCTTCGCCGTGGAACGCGCCTCCCTGGAGGACGCGTTCGTGGCGCTCACGGGGGAGGGGTTCGATGTCGCGGGCTGAGGCCGGCACGGCGGACGGCGGCGCCGCGGGCGGCGGCACGGCGGACGGCCGCGAGCCGGCCTCGTCGGCGCCCCGGGCCGGGAGCGTCGGCGGGGCCGGGGGGCGCCCCTCGTCCGCCGGGCCCGTCCCGCCCTCCCGGCCGTCCCGGACCTTCCGGGCCCGGACGTGGACCTTCGGGATCCTGCGCAGCGAACTGCTGACCACGTTCCGGCGCTGGCGCAGCCTCGCCCTGCTGGGCGTGCTGGCGGCCGTGCCGGTCCTGATCGGGATCGCCGTCAGGATCGAGACGAGCGACGGATCGTCACCCGGGCGCGACGGAGGCGGCGGCGCGGGGCCCGCGTTCATCTCGCAGGTGACGAACAACGGACTGTTCCTGGTCTTCACCGCGCTGGCCGTGACCCTGCCGTTCTTCCTCCCGATGGCCGTCGGCGTCGTCGCGGGCGACGCGATCGCCGGTGAGGCGAACGCCGGCACCCTGCGCTACCTCCTGGTCGCCCCGGCCGGCCGCACCCGCCTGCTGCTGGCCAAGTTCGCGACCGTCATGGCCTTCTGCCTGACGGCCACGCTGGTGGTCGCGGTCTCGGCGCTCACGGTGGGGGCGCTGCTCTTCCCGCTGGGCGACCTGACGACGATCTCCGGCACCCGCATCGGCTTCGCGGACGGCCTGCTCCGGGCGCTGCTGATCGCGCTGGTCGTCGCGGCGTCGCTGACCGGCCTCGCCGCGCTCGGACTGTTCGTCTCGACGCTCACCGGCAGCGGCATCGCGGCGATGGCGACCACCGTCGGTCTGCTGATCACCGTGCAGATCCTCGACCAGATCCCCCAGCTCCACGCCCTCCAGCCGTACTTCTTCCCGCACTACTGGCTGTCCTTCGCCGACCTCATGCGCGAGCCCGTCTACTGGGACGACCTGCAGAAGAACCTGGGCGTGCAGGCCCTGTACGCGGCCGTCTTCGGCTCGGCGGCCTGGGCGCGCTTCACGACGAAGGACGTCACGGCGTAGCGGCCGCCCGCGCGCGGGCGGCCCCCTCGCCCCGCCCTGTCCCGACTAGGCCGCCGTCTCGTGGGGGAAGCGGGCCGGGAGGGCCTCCCGGGCGAAGAACGTCTTCGCGTGCGCGAGGGCCCGCGTGTCCGACAGGACGTCCCCGGGCTTGCTGCCGTTGCCGAGCAGCACCCCGCCGAAGCGCATCCCCAGGTAGGCGGCGGAGTGGTGGAGCGTGCCGACCAGCGGGTCGGCGACCTCGGCGTGGTCGTCCGCGAGCGCGGTGACGCCCCACAGGGTGCGCCCGGCCATCGCCGCCTTGAAATCGAGGCCGGGAGTGCGCAGCCAGCCCGCCCAGTGGTCCAGGTAGCGCTTGGTCTGGGTGGACACCGAGTACCAGTACAGCGGGGACGCGATCACGATGTCCGTCGCGGCCAGGGTGGCGTCCAGCAGGAGGGCGGCGCTGCCCTCGGTGGGGCGGACGCGGTCGCCGTCGTGCCGCAGGTCCACGAAGTCGGGCAGCGGGTGCCGGGCCAGGCTGATCCACCGCTGCTCGACGTCGGAGGGCAGCTGCTCGGCGGCCTCGCGGGCCAGGGCCTCGGTGTTGCCGTCCGGCCGGCTGCTGCCCAGCACGAACAGGAAGCTGCGACGTGTCATCTTTCGGTCCCCCAGGTAGTGAGCGTACGAAGGTAGTCTGCACCTGCATTATATGTGCGCGCAAGTACTTTTCCCTGTCGTCGCGGCGGCTCGGGCCACGCTCAGCAGCGACGCCTCCGCGTCCGGCGCCGCGACGATCTGGAGCCCCACCGGGCAGCCGTCCGCGCCGAACCCCGCCGGGAGGCTGATCGCCGGGTGGCCGCTCAGGTTGAACGCCCACGTGAGCGCCGTCGAGAAGCGGTCGCCCGGACCCTCGTGGCCGTGCGCCGCGTTCGGGGTCGTGGGCGTCAGCAGAAGATCGGCGCCCTCGGGTCCGGCGAAGAACCCGGCCAGCAGACGGTCGTTCGCCTCCCGGACCCGCTCGGCCGCGCGCAGGTCCGCGCCCGGTGTGCGCAGCGCCAGCCAGGCGGGGGCCGGGTCCGCCAGCCGCAGGGGCGGGCCGGACGGCGTCAGCAGCGTGACGACCCCGGCGGCGGCGAGCCGCGCGGCGGCGGCACGGGCGAGGGCGAGCGGCTCGGGATCGGGGTCGGCGAAGCCGAGGTCGGGGGAGAAGACGGCGCTGGGGGGCCGTTCGGGATCGTGCCGCTCGGGGAGGCCGCGCCTCGGGGAGACGGCCCGCCAGTACGCGTCGGCGTCCACCGCGTGCCACGCCAGCACACCGGCCGCGGCCAGGCCCGTGCGGTCGGCGGGCGCCGCCGGGCCCGCCCGGCCCTGGCCCGTCGGCCGCCCGTTCGTGACCTTCAACCCGAGCACACCGCACCACGCGGCCGGGATGCGCACCGACCCGGCGCCGTCGGTGCCGGTCGCCAGGGGGACCAGGCCGGCGGCCACCGCCGCCGCCGAGCCGGCCGAGGAGCCGCCCGGAGTGCGGTCGGCGCGCCAGGGGTTGACGGTAGGGCCGTGGGCGCCGAGGCCCCACGTCTGCCAGGCGGTGCCCGGCCCCGGCACCGAGGTCGCTCCCACGGGCACGCATCCGGCGGCGAGCAATGGGCCCGCCGCCCGCAGCCCGTGACGCCCCTTCACGCCGACCGGCACACCGGCCAGCGGCAGTCGTCCGCCCGCGGCGACCCGGAGGTCGACCTCACGCGCCCACGTCCGCGCGCGCTCCCCCCACACCTGCGTGAAGGCGCGCAGAGCGTGGTCCGTCCGGGTGATCCGCGCGAGCGCCTCGTCGACGACGTCCACGGCCCGCAGCCGCCCGGCACGCACGTCGGCGGCGATCTCCACGGCCGGGGGCCACTCCCGCAGTCCGCTGTGACCGGCCCCCGGCCCGCACGCGCTCCCGCACCCGCTCGGGTCCGTGACCGGGTCGCGGCCCGTGTTCTCGGCCGTCAGCGCGTGCTCCCGCCCGCCGCCCCCGTGAGCCGGGCCAGCGGGGCGGTCTCCCGCGGCGGGTTTCCGCCCAGGTCGCCCAGGCGCCACTCGGTCACCCACGGGACCCGGTACACGTCTATGACGGACTCGATCGCCCGCACCCGCAGCGCGAGGGGTTTGGGCAGCCGGCCCGGCGCGTCCGCCACCAGCACGACCGAGTCCAGGTCGAGCCCCGCCGGGGCCTCGCCGCGCCGGAAGACCTCCAGGGTCCGCAGAACGGACTCCAGCCCCGCCGCGTGCGTGCGGGCGACCAGCAGCACGGACGGCGGATCGCCGGCGCCGGGCCAGCCCCTGCCGCTGTCGTGCCCGCCGTAGACCGCGGCGAGCGTGGAACTGCCCGCTCCGCCGTGCGTGGCCACCCACGAGAACCGCCGGGGCGTCGCGGCCGAGGCGTACGGCGGCGGCGTCGGATCCGGTACGGTGACCGGTCCGCGGATCCAGATCTCCGGTCCGCGCAGCCCGTCCGTCGTCCCCATCCCGGTGTCCCTCCCAGTCGTCGCCGTCCCTCCGGGCGCCCCCTGATCCCGGTGGCCCCCACGGAAGGCCCCGGCAGAGGGGCGTGGGTTCCTGGAACGAGGCTGTGACGTCGCGGTGACGTGCGGACCGGGAGCGCTCGGAGAGACTCAACAGTACGTGTACGCGTACACGAGACTGGGCGACCGGATCGTGACGACGCATCCGAGTGAGGAACCGATGTCTCGACTCAGCCGTGAGAAGAAGCGGGAACAGCAGCACCCCGGCGGTGCGGCCGCCGTGGCGGCGCCGCTCGACGTCCATGTCCGCGGGGGCGGGACGGCGACCATAGGAGGCGTGCCCGTCGCGTCGGCCGACGGCGAGGAGATCCAGCGCGCCGTTCTGGGCCATCTCCACCGCATCGCCCTCGCCACCGGACATCCGGTCCTCGCCTCGGTCCGCGACGAACGCATCGGCTACGTCGTCCCCCTGCGCGTGGAACCCGACGGCTCCAGCCACTTCACGGCGGAACCCCTGCGCACACCGGCCGCGCCCCCGGCCGCCGCGCAGACCACGCCTGCGGACGCCCCGCCCGCCCCTGCTCCGGTCGCGCCCCCGGTCGCCCCTCCGGCTCCCGCCGCGGTCGTGTCGTCGGCTGCGGTCGCGGCCGACGGGCTCGCCGTCTCCGCTCCAGCCGCGCCCGCGGCTTCGACGGCCGGTCCGGCGTCGGGCGGGACGTGGGACCCGGGGGCGGACGGCCGAGGCGTCCACCCGGAAGCCACCGCCACCGCATCCTCCGGTGATCACCGGCCGACCGCGCTCCGGCGCGACGAGCCCACGCACCTGCTGCGTCAGGTGGCCGAGCCGGTGCGGGACGCGGTCCCGACCTTCCCGCTGCGCGCGGTGCCCGAGCCCGGTCCGTTCCCGGCGCCGACGACGGACTCACCGGCGTCGGCGACGCCGGACGTCCAGGACGAGGTCCCGTCGCTCGGCACGGTCGCCGCGCCGACCGGCGTGTTCGGCCCGCCCCCGGCCATGGACGAGCGACCGCACCCCGACGCGACCCCCGAAGCCACCCTCGCCCCGGCCCCGAGTCGGGCGACGGCCCCGCCGCCGGAAGTCTTCGCCCCGACCCCGCTGCCGCTGCCCGTGCCCGGCCCGGCCGCCGTACCGACGGCGGCCCCGGCCTCGCACTCCACCTCGGCCACGACCCCGGCGGCCGCTCCCACCCCGTTCCTCCCGGACGGGCTGGTCTCCGAGCCGGACCCCGACTTCAGGCCCACGCCCGCGCGCGGCTTCGACGCCGTCGCGGAGGCGGTGCTGGGCGACGACCCCCGTACCCCGCACGGCGCCGGCGCGGCCCCCGCGCTCCTCGGGGAGCCGATGGCGCGGATCAACGAGGCCGTCCGGGCGGGCCGCACGGACGTCGCGGCCGGGCTCGCCGAACGGACCGTGCTGGAGGCGTCCGCGACGCTGGGCCCTGAGCACCCCGAAGTGCTCCGGCTGCGCGAACTCATGGCGTACATCGCCTACCTGGGCGGCGATCCGCTGCGCTCCTTCCACGTCTCCCTCGACCTGGCGCGCATCGGCCGCCGGGCCGGGGACGCGGAGGCCGCGTACGGCAACGTCCAGAGCGCGGCGACGGCCTGGCGGGCCGTGCGCGACCCGTTGCAGGGGTTGAACCTGGGCAACGAACTGCTCGGTCTGTGGACGGAGCTCGCCGCCGAGGAGGGCCCCGCGGCCGACGACGTCGAGGAACTGGAGTCGGCCCGCGCGCGCATGCTCCGGCTGGCCGCACGCGCCCGCAAGGCAGGCGCGTGACGGCCGGCGTGCCGAGGCCGGAGGGCCGGGAGGACGGCGCGGCCCGGAGGGGCGGCGACGGTCCGGACGGCGCGCGTCAGGACGGCGGCGCGGGTCAGGACGACAGCGCCCACAGGGCGTAGGCGACGGCGTCCGCGTTGCGGTTCAGGGCGGTGTCGTCGATGTTGGCGCTGGTGTCGCAGGAGGAGTGGTAGCAGCGGTCGAAGGCCCGTCCGGCGGTCCCGCCCCACTTGGCCGCCTGGGCCGCCGTCTTGGTGTAGTCGGCGCCGCTGAACAGGCCGCCCACCGGGACGCCCGCGTTCTTGAAGGGCGCGTGGTCGGAACGGCCGTCGCCCTCGGTCTCGATCTCCGTCGGCACGCCGATGCCGGCGAAGTAGTCCTTGAAGGTCTTCTCGATGGTCGGGTCGTCGTCGTAGACGAAGTAGCCGGGGTTCGGCGAGCCGATCATGTCGAAGTTGAGGTAGCCGCCGATGCGGGCGCGGTTCGCGGAGGAGAGGTTGTTGACGTAGTAGCGCGAGCCGACCATGCCCAGCTCCTCCGCCCCCCACCAGGCGAACCGCAGGTGCTTGGCCGGGTGGTAGCCGGCCCGGGACACCGCGAGGGCCGTCTCCAGCACGGCCGCCGAGCCCGAGCCGTTGTCGTTGATGCCCGGCCCGGCCGTGACGCTGTCGAGGTGGGAGCCGGCCATGACGACGTGGTCGGCGTCCCCGCCGGGCCAGTCGGCGACCAGGTTGTAGCCGGTGCGGCCGGACGACGTGAACTGCTGGATCGCGGTGGTGAAGCCGGCGGCGTCCAGCTTGGCCTTCACGTAGTCGAGCGAGGCCTTGTAGCCGGCGCGGCCGTGGGCGCGGTTGCCGCCGTTGGCGGTCGCGATGGACTGCAACTGGGCCAGGTGCGCCTTGACGTTGGCCACGGGGATGTCGGGAGCGGCGGCGAGCGCGGCGGAACCGGAACCGGGTGCGGGGGCCGCCCCCGCTATGGATCCGCCAGTCAGGAGCATGACAACAGAGACGCCGCAGGCGACCGCCGTGCGCCGGGAAACGGGGAGCTTCATGTGGGGGGCTCCGAATTCCTCGGGAATCACCGGGGCGCGGTGATTCCACGGTGAGTGGGGTTCCAGGATGGTGAACGCGCAACTGACTTCACGTCAAGAGCGGTAACCGGACACCGTGTCCACGTACCGGACTCCCCTACCGTCCCCCTGCGGGATCCGCCCACCGCCTTCCTCCACCGTTCCCCTACGAGATCCCCCCACCGGACCCCCCACGGGATCCGCCGTCCCGATCCCCCTACGGGACCCGCCGGGGCGGCCCTAGTGCACGCAGAACTCGTTGCCCTCCGGGTCCGCCATCACCGTCCACGCCCCGGACGGCTCCTTCACCTCCCGCAGCACGCTCGCGCCCAGCCCCCGCAGTCGCTCGACCTCGCCGGGCCGCCGGTCGGCGCCGGGATGCAGATCGAGGTGCAGTCGGTTCTTCACCGTCTTGGCCTCCGGCACCCGCTGGAACAGCAGCCGTCGTCCCAGTCCGGTCCCGCTGTCCGGGTCGTGGGGGTCGTCGGGGTGGCGTACGGCGATCAGGTCCCGGAAGGCCGGGCGGCCGTGGAACTCCAGCGTCGCCGCGCCGGGCAGCGCGCCGAGGTCCAGCAGCCGCTCGATCAGCGCGCTGTTGTCCTCGATCTCGTAGTGCAGCGCGGACGCCCAGAAGTCGGCCTGGGCGTGCGGATCGGCGGCGTCGACGACGAGCTTCCAGTGCATGGGCGCGGGCGTGGCCCCGGATCCAGCGGTCGAGTCGGTCATGCAGCCACTAGTAGCAGCCCGGCGCCGCGTCCGCCCCTCGGATGCCGTGATCGGTCCGGGGCGCCGGACGCCGCCGTCCTGGACGGGACCCGCCGGATCGCCCGGCGCCGGGGGCCCCGGCGCCGGACCGCGTTCCGTGTCGTCGTCGCCCGCGCGGGCCGCCCCCGTGATGCGTCGGGGTTCCGGTCAGGGCTTGGGCAGGGGAGGCGCCGCCGGCGCGGCAGCCGCCTCGGGCTCCGGGACCGTGGGTGCGCCGGACGTGGCGGAAGCCACCTCGGCGCGGACGCGGGCGCGCTCGGCGGCCAGGGTCCGCGACGCCCGGCGCGAGGTGTGCAGCGCGTCACCGGTGAGCAGCACCAGCGCCAGCCACACCAGGGCGAACCCGGCCCACCGCTCGGGCGGCATGGCCTCGCCGAAGTACACGACGCCGAGCAGGAACTGGAAGACCGGCGCCAGGTACTGGAGCAGGCCCAGCGTGGACAGCGGCACGCGGATCGCCGCCGCGCCGAAGCAGACGAGGGGGAGTGCGGTCACGACGCCGGTGGAGGCGAGCAGCGCCGCGTGTCCGGGGCCCTCGGCCGTGAAGGTGGCCTCACCGTGGGCGGACAGCCACAGCAGATAGCCGAGCGCGGGCAGGAACTGGACGGCGGTCTCGGCCGCCAGCGACTCGACCCCGCCCAGGTTGACCTTCTTCTTCACCAGGCCGTAGGTGGCGAAGGAGAAGGCGAGGCACAGGGAGATCCACGGCGGCCGCCCGAAGCCGACGGTCAGGACCAGCACCGCCGCGACGCCGATGCCGACCGCCGCCCACTGCACAGGGCGCAGCCGCTCCTTCAGGAGCAGTACCCCCATGGCTATCGTGACCAGCGGGTTGATGAAGTACCCGAGCGAGGCCTCGACCACGTGTCCGCTGTTCACGGCCCAGATGTAGACGCCCCAGTTCACGGTGATGACGGCGGCGGCGACCACCACGAGCGCCAGTCGGCGCGGCTGGCGCAGCAGCTCGCCGGCCCAAGCCCAGCGCCGGACGAAGAGCAGCGCGGCCGCGACGAAGGCCAGCGACCAGACCATGCGGTGGGCGAGGATCTCCGTCGCCCCGGCCGGCTTGAGCAGCGGCCAGAAGAGGGGGACCAGGCCCCACATCCCGTAGGCCGCGAAGCCGTTCAGCAGGCCTGTCCGGCTCTCACTCCTCGACGTCCCGGCCACGGGCACCTCCTTCTCACGTCACGCATGCGAGGACGAAGGTAACGCCGGGCGCCCCTGCCTGTCATGCCCGTATCGCCATACGGTCATGACAGACAGGGGAGCCGGTGGGCGTGCCGCCGGGCGGGGGAGCGTCAGCCCTTGAGCGCGACCGTGATCGCGTCCGCCAGCGGCGTGGTGGGACGGCCCGTCAGCCGGGAGAGGTCGCCGCCTGCGACGACCAGCTCGCCCTTCTCGATGGACGCGTCCACGCCTGCCAGGATCGCGGCGAGCGGCCCGGGGAGCCCGGCGCCGGTCAGGATGCCGGTGAGCGTCTCGGTGGACACGGCGTTGTAGGCGATCTCCCTGCCGGTCTGGCGGCTCAGCTCCGCGGCGTACTCGGCGAAGCTCCAGGCCTCGTCGCCGCCGAGCTCGTAGGTCGCGTTCTCGTGGCCCTCGCCGGTGAGGACGGCGACGGCGGCGGCCGCGTAGTCGGCGCGGGCGGCGGAGGAGACGCGGCCCTGACCCGCGGCCGCGACGACGGCGTCGTGCTCCAGCACCGGGGCGAGGTTCTCGGTGTAGTTCTCGTGGTACCAGCCGTTGCGCAGCAGCGTGTACGGCAGGCCGGAGGCGAGGAGCGCCCGCTCGGTGGCGCGGTGGTCGTCCGCCAGCGCGGCGCTCAGCGAGCCGGGCGCGCTGGTGTAGGCGAGCAGCGCGACCCCGGCCGCCCTGGCGGCGTCGATCACGACCTGGTGCTGGGCGGGGCGGCCCTTGTCGAACTCGTTGCCCGAGATCAGCAGGACCTTGTCGCCCGCGGCGAAGACGCCGTCGAAGGTCTCGGGGGCGTTGTAGTCGGCGACGGCGAGCTTGACGCCGCGTGCCGCGAGGTCGGCGGCCCTGGCCTCGTCCCGCACGACGGCGGTGATCCGGTCCGCGGGGACCTGGTCCAGCAACTGTGCGACGACGTGGCGGCCGAGGTGTCCGGTGGCTCCGGTGACGACGATGCTCATGGCTCAGGAACTCCTTGTGGGGGTCGGCTGGTCTGTCTCCGACCCTAGGAGAAGCACTAACCAAACGAAAGTACCCACTTTGAAGTAAGGTACTGGCATGACGGTAAGCAAGCAGGTCGGCCAGGCAGGCCCCGCCGTGGCCGAGGAGATGTGCCCCTACCGCCTCGTGCTGGAACACCTCACCAGCCGCTGGGGCGTCCTCGTGCTGATCGAGCTGCTCGAACGCTCGCACCGGTTCAGCGAACTGCGCCGGGCCGTCGGCCAGGTGGGCCGGCCCGTCAGCGAGAAGATGCTCGCCCAGACCCTCCAGAACCTCGAACGCGACGGCCTGGTGCACCGCGACGCCAAGCCCGTCATCCCGCCCCGCGTCGACTACTCCCTCACCGAGCTGGGCCGCGAGGCGGCCGAACAGGTGCGCGCGCTGGCGGGGTGGACGCACACCCGCATGGCGGACGTCGAGAAGGCCCGCCAGGCGTACGACGAGGCCCGGGAACCGCGCTCCCGGGCCTCGTGAACCGCCTCGCTCCGCCCCTCGGCGGGTGAACCGTCGCGCGCCTCACCCGGCGCGCGGACCGCTGCCTCAGCCGACGACGGTCCAGGTGTCCCCGCCCGCGAGCAGCGCGCCCAGATCGCCCTTCCCGTGCTGTTCGATCGCGGAGTCCAGCTGGTCGGCCAGCTGCGTGTCGTAGACCGGCCGCTCGACCGAGCGCAGCACGCCGATCGGCGTGTGGTGCAGGGTGTCCGGATCGGCGAGGCGGGACAGCGCGAACGCGGTGGTGGGCGACGCGGCGTGCGCGTCGTGCACCAGGACCTCCGCCTCGTTCTGCGGGGTCACCGTGACGACCCGCAGCTCGCCGGTCTGCCGGTCGCGCACGACCCCCCGCGCCCCGTCCGCGCCGAACCGGATCGGTCGGCCGTGCTCCAGGCGGATCACGGCGTCCTCGGCCGACTGCCGGTCCTTCAGCACCTCGAACGCGCCGTCGTTGAAGATGTTGCAGTTCTGGTAGATCTCCACCAGCGCCGTTCCGGGGTGGGCGGCCGCCTGCCGCAGCACCTCCGTGAGGTGCTTGCGGTCCGAGTCCACGGTGCGCGCCACGAACGACGCCTCGGCCCCGAGCGCCAGCGACACCGGGTTGAACGGGGCGTCCAGGGACCCCATCGGCGTCGACTTGGTGATCTTGCCGACCTCGGAGGTGGGCGAGTACTGCCCCTTGGTGAGCCCGTAGATCCGGTTGTTGAACAGCAGGATCTTCAGGTTCACGTTGCGCCGCAGCGCGTGGATCAGATGGTTGCCGCCGATGGACAGCGCGTCGCCGTCCCCCGTCACCACCCACACGCTCAGATCGCGGCGGCTGGCCGCCAGCCCCGTCGCGATCGCCGGGGCGCGCCCGTGGATGGAGTGCATCCCGTAGGTGTTCATGTAGTAGGGGAAGCGCGACGAACAGCCGATGCCGGAGACGAAGACGATGTTCTCCCTGGCCAGCCCCAGTTCCGGCATGAAGCCCTGGACGGCCGCCAGGATCGCGTAGTCACCGCAGCCGGGGCACCAGCGCACTTCCTGATCGGACTTGAAGTCCTTCATGGACTGCCTGGCCTCGGCCTTGGGGACGAGCGAGAGCGCCTCGATCGTGCCCGTGCCTTCCGCTGCGGTCTCAGCCATCGATGGCCTCCTTGAGCGCCGTGGCGAGCTGCTCCGCCTTGAACGGCATGCCGTTGACCTGGTTGTAGGAGTGCGCGTCGACCAGGTACCGCGCCCGGATCAGGGTGGCGAGCTGGCCGAGGTTCATCTCCGGCACGACGACCTTGTCGTACCGCTTCAGCACCGTGCCGAGATTGCGCGGGAACGGGTTCAGGTGCCGCAGGTGGGCCTGCGCGATCGACTCGCCCGCCGTCCGCAGCCGCCGCACCGCCGCGGTGATCGGCCCGTAGGTGGAACCCCAGCCGAGCACCAGGGTGCTCGCTCCGTGCGGATCGTCCACCTCCAGGTCCGCGACCTCGATGCCGTCGATCTTGGCCTGCCGGGTGCGGACCATGAAGTCGTGGTTGGCGGGCGAGTACGAGATGTTCCCCGTCCCGTCCTCCTTCTCGATGCCGCCGATGCGGTGCTCCAGACCGGGCGTGCCCGGGACCGCCCACGGCCGCGCCAGGGTCTGCGGATCCCGCTTGTACGGCCAGAACACCTCGCTGCCGTCGTCCAGCGTGTGGTTGGGGCCCTGCGCGAACTGCACCCTCAGGTCCGGCAGCTCCTCCAGCTCCGGGATCCGCCAGGGCTCGGAGCCGTTGGCCAGATAGCCGTCGGACAGCAGCATCACCGGCGTGCGGTAGGTCAGCGCGATGCGGGCCGCCTCCAGCGCCGCGTCGAAGCAGTCCGCCGGCGTGCGCGGCGCGACGATCGGCACCGGCGCCTCCCCGTTGCGGCCGTACATCGCCTGCAACAGATCCGCCTGCTCGGTCTTGGTGGGCAGCCCCGTGGACGGGCCGCCCCGCTGGATGTCGATCACCAGCAGCGGCAGTTCGAGGGAGACCGCGAGCCCGATGGTCTCCGACTTCAGCGCCACGCCCGGACCGGACGTCGTCGTCACGGCCAGCGAACCGCCGAACGCGGCCCCCAGCGCCGCGCCGATGCCGGCGATCTCGTCCTCCGCCTGGAAGGTGCGCACGCCGAAGTTCTTGTGCCGGCTGAGCTCGTGCAGGATGTCCGAGGCCGGGGTGATCGGGTAGGAGCCCAGGAACAGCGGCAGATCGGCCTGGCGGGAGGCCGCGACCAGCCCGTACGACAGGGCGAGGTTCCCGGAGATGTTGCGGTACGTGCCCACCGGGAAGGCCTTCGCCGCCGGCGCCACCTCGTAGCTGACCGCGAAGTCCTCCGTCGTCTCGCCGAAGTTCCACCCCGCGCGGAACGCGGCGATGTTGGCGGCGGCGATGTCGGGCTTCTTGGCGAACTTCGATCTCAGGAACTTCTCGGTGCCCTCGGTCGGACGGTGGTACATCCACGACAGGAGGCCGAGCGCGAACATGTTCTTGCTGCGCTCGGCCTCCTTGCGGGTCAGGTCGAATTCCTTGAGGGCCTCGACGGTCAGGGTGGTCAGCGGGACCGGATGGAGCTGGTAACCGTCGAGGGACCCGTCCTCCAGCGGCGAGGCCGCGTACCCCACCTTCTGCATCGCCCGTTTCGTGAACTCGTCCGTGTTGACGATGATCTCCGCGCCGCGCGGCACGTCGGCGATGTTCGCCTTCAGCGCCGCCGGGTTCATGGCGACGAGCACGTTGGGCGCGTCGCCCGGGGTGAGGATGTCGTGGTCGGCGAAGTGGAGCTGGAACGAGGAGACGCCGGGCAGGGTGCCGGCGGGGGCGCGGATCTCGGCGGGGAAGTTGGGCAGGGTCGACAGGTCGTTGCCGAACGACGCCGTCTCCGAGGTGAAGCGGTCGCCGGTGAGCTGCATACCGTCACCCGAGTCACCCGCGAACCTGATGATCACCCGGTCGAGACGACGGACGTCCTTCGTCCCACCCGGTTTGCGCTGCTCTCCCACGACGGCCGCGTCCGCTCCGTCGGTTCCGTCGGCCTGTTCCGCTGGGCTGACCTGACTGGTCACTGAACTGGACCTCCCTCGAGACGGCTGTCCCGGAGGACCTTCCCGAAGGCCCCCACGGATCAACCCTACGTCGGTAAGGGTCGCCTTCCCTGGGCTTCTCGTATGACGGTTCCCCGTCCCGAGACGGCCCGGCGACCCCGCTGGTCATGATTTCCCGCCTCCCGGCGCCACCGCGTCAGACGCTCCGGGTCCGGGCCGAGGTTCTCCGCCCGACGAGGGGCGGGCTGCCGTCCCGCTACGTGTTGAGGTAGGTGAGAACGGCGAGTACCCGGCGGTGATCCCCGTCACTCGGGGACAGGCCCAGTTTCAGGAAGATGTTGCTCACGTGCTTCTCCACCGCCCCGTCGCTGACCACCAGCTGCCGGGCGATCGCCGAGTTCGTCCGCCCCTCGGCCATCAGCCCGAGGACTTCCCGCTCCCGCGGCGTGAGCCCCGCCAGCACGTCCTGCTTCCGGCTGCGTCCGAGGAGCTGCGCGACGACCTCCGGGTCGAGGGCGGTGCCGCCCTGGGCGACCCGCACCACGGCGTCCACGAACTCGCGCACCTCGGCGACCCGGTCCTTGAGGAGATAGCCGACCCCGCGACTGGAACCGGCCAGCAGTTCGGTGGCGTACCTCTCCTCCACGTACTGCGACAACACCAGCACCCCGAGCCCGGGATGCGCCTTGCGCAGCTGGACGGCCGCCCGCACCCCCTCGTCGGTGTGGGTGGGCGGCATCCGCACGTCCGCGACGACGACGTCGGGCAGCGCCCCCTCGTCGTCGAGCTCGGTGATGGTCTTGACCAGCGCGTCGCCGTCCCCGACCCCCGCCACCACGTCATGCCCCCGGTCGGTCAGCAACCGGGTCAGCCCCTCCCGCAACAGCACCGAATCCTCGGCGATGACCACCCGCACCCTGTCCTCCACGTCCCTCGGCCCCCCAGCCGTCCACCCCGTTGGTCGAACCAGTCAAGCATTCCAGCTTCCGGCTCGTCTGCACCCGAGAACCGGCAGGCGGGCGGTCACGAACGGTCGGCTCCACGGAGACGAACGGCTGCGATCCGGCCATCGGCCACCACCTTCGGCCACTTCCTGCCACCTCAGGCCGCGAAGGAGGACGAGAGCGGCCGAGGGGGATGCCCGGGAGAGGTCGAGGAGAGCGCGAGACGAGCACGAGGAGAGCGCGAGACGACGGCGAGCGGGACGCGAGGGGCGGGGCGTTCGCGGGCGGCGCCGGGCCCCGGGCGCCGGGTGCCGCACTGGGTCCCGGGTGCCGCGCCGGGTGCGGGTGGGGGAGCAGGAGTGGACGCAGGTGCAGGTGCAGGTGCGGGTGTAGGTGCGGGTGCGGGTCGGGAGCAGGAGTCGGAAAGGGAGAGGGGCGAGGGCGGGGTGAAGGGGC
>NZ_JAHHIT010000184.1 GCF_024539675.1 Streptomyces hilarionis
GACGGGGTATCAACATATCTGGCGTTGATTTTTGGCACGCTGTTGAGTTCTCAAGGAACGGACGCTTCCTTTGTACTTACCCGAACTTCTCGGGCTTTCCTCCGGGCGCTTCCCTTCGGTCTTGCGTTTCCGACTCTATCAGATCTTTTTCGTGATCCGATTCCCTGTCGGCGGGATTGTCTTGGGCTTTGGACTTTCGCCCGTCGGCCTTTCGACATTCACTACGTTAGCCGATTCCCTCCGCAACTCATAATCGAGTTCCGCGAGCGGGGAATTCGGGCATGCGGACATGCCGAATTCGCTCCCGCTGAGGGGCGTCGTAGGTAGTGGGTTGGCCGCTTCCGGCTGCAGGCGAATGCCGTACCCGGGTCAAGCGGCTCGGGCTACATTACGCGCCGTCCATGAGCGAGTCAACTTCGGCGGCGCCTGGGGACATGGGCCCGGTAGGGGCTCACCGTCGGGTCGTCGGCGACCCAGTACCTCCAGGGGTGGACCGCCCCGTCTCCCGACACCCCGGTGCGGGGTCCGCTGCGTACCTGGTCGGACGGGACCGCGGCACCCTTGAGGATCCTCAGCGGAGTGGCCCCGGCGGCGCAGGCGTCCGTGCCGTCCAGCGCCCGGTCCACGTCCAGGGCGGTGGCCAGGCGGGCGGGCCCTTTGGCCAGTTCCCTGTCGTCCCGGGCCGAGAGTCGACGTTTGCGGGCGTACTCGGCTCCCTCGACGATCTCGCCGGCACGGAGCAGGACCGCGCTCGCGACGCCCTCCGGACCGCAGACGAGGTTCATGCAGTGCCACATGCCGTAAGTGAAGTAGACGTACACATGACCGGGCGGACCGAACATCACACCGTTGCGGGCGGTGGGACCGCGATAGGCGTGGGAGCCGGGGTCGTTCCCCCCGTCGTAGGCCTCTACCTCGGTGAGACGCAGGGTGATCGGGCCGTCGGGCGTCGTACGGACCAGGAGCCGGCCGAGGAGATCGGGGGCCACCTCCAGGACAGGGCGGTCGAAGAAGTTCCTGGGCAGGGGCGTACGGTCGGTGGTCGCGATCATGCCCTCCGAGCGTAGTGCAGACGCGCGGGTGCGCCGGGGTGGTCAGCGGGCACTCGGCTTTGTCAGGGTGTGGGGCGGCGGAACCGGCCACGTCCGGATCGCGTTGGTAGGGATCGAGGGATCCCGTCCGAAGAAGGTCGTAGAGGGAGAGTCATGGCGTTCAAGAAGCTGCTCGCGAGTCTGGGGGCCGGCGGGGCTTCGGTCGAGACGGTGCTGACCGAGGTCAACGTCGTTCCGGGCGGTGTCGTCCAGGGCGAGGTGCGGATCCAGGGCGGGTCCGTCAACCAGCAGATCGAGGGGCTGTCGGTCGGGCTGCAGGCAAAGGTCGAGGTCGAGAGCGGCGACCAGGAGTACAAGCAGGACATCGAGTTCACGAAGCTGCGGCTCGGGGGCGCCTTCGAGCTTCAGGCGGGCGCCGTGCACGCGGTGCCGTTCGGGCTGGAGATCCCGTGGGAGACGCCGGTCACGATGATCGACGGACAGGCGCTGCGCGGGATGAACGTCGGCGTGACCACCGAGCTGGAGATCGCGCGCGCCGTGGACTCCGGTGACCTGGACGCGGTCAACGTGCACCCGCTGCCGGCGCAGAAGGCCATTCTGGACGCCTTCATCCAGCTCGGCTTCCGCTTCAAGAACGCGGACCTGGAGCGCGGGCACATCCGGGGCACCCGGCAGAAGCTGCCGTTCTACCAGGAGATCGAGTTCTACCCGCCGTCGCAGTACCGGGGGCTGAACCAGGTCGAGCTGAGCTTCGTGGCCGACGAGCACGCCATGGACGTCGTGCTGGAGATGGACAAGAAGCCGGGGCTGTTCAGCGAGGGCAGTGACACCTTCCGCTCGTTCCAGGTGGGCCTGAACGACTACCAGGGCACCGACTGGCCCGCGTACCTCAACCAGTGGCTGTCCGAGGTCGGCAGCAAGCGCAACTGGTTCTAGGACGTTCGCGGACGTTCCCTTGCGTTCCCCGAGCGGGACGACGCGGAGGGCCCGGAGTGCCGTACGGCGTTCCGGGCCCTCCGTGCTGTGTCCGGGCCGTGCTCGGCAGTGCCCGCGCTCATGCGGGGCAGGGTAGTCGTAGGCTCCGAAGGGAGTGCCTTTCCGATCTACCAGGAGGTGTCGAGGTGACCGAGCTGAAGAGGCGGCCGCTGCCCCACGATTTCCATCCGCCGGTGCCGTCGTTCACGGTCACGAGCGAGGACGTGAAGGAAGGGGCGGTGCTCGGCGACGCCCAGGTGCAGTCCGCGGGGAACACCTCGCCGCAGCTGCGGTGGGAGGGCTTCCCGGCCGGGACCAAGAGCTTCGCGGTGACCTGCTACGACCCCGACGCTCCCACGGGCAGCGGGTTCTGGCACTGGGTCCTGTTCGACATCCCGGCCTCGGTGACCGAGCTGCCGGCGGGTGCGGGCAGCGAGGGGTTCGAGGGGCTGCCGTCGGGCGCCGTGCACGCGCGCAACGACTACGGCAGCAAGGACTTCGGCGGGGCCGCGCCGCCGCCCGGGGACGGGCCGCACCGGTACGTGTTCACGGTGTACGCGGTCGACCAGGAGAAGCTCGGTCCGGACGCCGACGCCTCGCCGGCCGTGGTCGGGTTCAACCTGCGGTTCCACGCGATCGGCCGCGCGCAGTTGATCGGTGAGTACGAACATCCCATGGAGGGATGAGTCAGCTCATCGTTCATGGAGTGTTTGCCCGCCTCTGGTCTTGGAAGTGATCAGAGGCGGGCATTTTTGTTGCCGGGGGTCGCGGGGGTCACCTCCCGTGGAGCAGCAGATATTGCGTTGTCCATCTCGGCGTGCCCGGCCAGAGTTGATCCCAGCCCGCCAGGGGGTGGGCCGGTGCACACAGGAGGTGGGCTGGTATGCGGGACACGCTGGTACTGAACGCGAGCTTCGAGCCGCTGTCGACGGTGACGTTGAACCGAGCCGTCGTTCTGGTGCTCCAGGACAAGGCCGTCGTCGAACAGGCCCACCCCGAACTGCGGATGCGTGGAGCGGAGGTCGACATCCCGGCGCCGCGGGTGATCAGGCTGTGCAGGTACGTGAGAGTGCCCTTCCGAAGACAAGCCCCGTGGTCGAGGCGGGGTGTGCTGGTCAGGGACCGGCACCGGTGCGCGTACTGCGGGCGTCGGGCGACGACCGTGGACCACGTGGTGCCGCGGGCGCAGGGCGGGCAGGACTCGTGGCTGAACACCGTCGCCTCGTGCGCGGAGGACAACCACCGCAAGGCGGACCGGACTCCGGAGCAGGCGGACATGCCGTTGCTGCGTCGGCCGTTCGAGCCGACGCCCGCGGACGCGATGCTGCTGGCTCTGGGGCAGGACGACCTGGCCGCGCTGCCGGAGTGGCTGACGCTGGACGCCGCGTAGTCCCCGTCCGGCTGCTTCCGCCGGCCTTCTCCCCCCTGCTGTCGTCAGCCGTCGGCCACGTCGAGTCGGCTTCTGCCGGCTGTCGTCGGCCGTCGTGGCTCGTCGCCGGTGCGCACGACCGGGGCCCGCCTTCCGTGTGAAGGCGGGCCCCGGTCGCGTGCGCGGGCCGGCGGTCAGTCGATGGAGGGCTTCTCGCGGCGCTCGTGGCCGCCGCCGTTGCCGTTCCCTGCGTTGCCGCCGCCCGAACCGCCCCCGAACGGGCCGAAGTTGCCCATGGCGCCGGAGAGTCCCTTCAGGGCGTCGCCGATCTCGCTGGGGACGATCCACAGCTTGTTGGCGTCCCCCTCGGCGATCTTCGGCAGCATCTGGAGGTACTGGTAGGACAGCAGTTTCTGGTCGGGGTCGCCGGCGTGGATGGCCTCGAAGACCGTGCGCACCGCCTGGGCCTCGCCCTCGGCGCGCAGGGCGGCGGCCTTGGCCTCGCCCTCGGCGCGCAGGATCTGGGACTGCTTCTCGCCCTCGGCGGTGAGGATGGCGGCCTGGCGGGTGCCCTCGGCGGTGAGGATCGCGGCGCGCTTGTCACGGTCGGCGCGCATCTGCTTCTCCATCGAGTCCTGGATGGAGGTGGGCGGTTCGATCGCCTTGAGCTCGACGCGGTTGACGCGGATGCCCCACTTGCCGGTGGCCTCGTCGAGGACGCCGCGCAGGGCCGCGTTGATCTCCTCGCGGGAGGTGAGGGTCCGCTCCAGGTCCATCCCGCCGATGATGTTGCGCAGGGTGGTGACGGTGAGCTGCTCGATCGCCTGGATGTAGCTGGCGACTTCGTAGGTGGCGGCCCGGGCGTCGGTCACCTGGTAGTAGATGACCGTGTCGATGTTGACGACCAGGTTGTCCTGGGTGATCACCGGCTGGGGCGGGAACGGCACGACCTGTTCGCGCAGGTCGATGCGGTTGCGGATGGTGTCGATGAACGGGACGACGATGTTGAGGCCGGCGTTCAGCGTGCGCGTGTAGCGGCCGAAGCGCTCCACGATGGCGGCGCTGGCCTGCGGGATGACTTGGATCGTCTTGATCAGGGCGATGAAGACCAACACCACCAGAATGATCAGGACGATGATGACCGGTTCCATCGTCGGATCCCCGTACCCTTCTCCGCCTCGGCGTTTCGGAAGATCTTATGTCTGTTGAAGATCTTGCTGGTCGAGTCTGACAGACCGTCGTGCGGCCCGCGAGGTGTTCGGTCCACTTGCGTCGTGCGGGAGTTGACTCACGTCGTGCGGAAGTCGCGCATGGTCAGATGACGATCGCCGTGGCTCCCTCGATGTCCACGACGTCGACCTGCTGCCCCACGTCGTAGGCGCGGTCGCCGTCGAGCGAGCGCGCCGACCAGATCTCTCCGGCGAGCTTGATCCGCCCGCCCGCGCCGTCGACGCGCTCGAGCACGACGGCCTGCTTGCCCTTCAACGCGTCGACTCCGGTCGCGAGTTGGGGGCGCTGTCTGCTGTGCCGGATCGCGATGGGCCGCACGACGGCGATCAACGCCACCGAGACGACGATGAAGACGAGCACCTGGGCGACGACGCCCAGGCCGAGACCCGCGGCGACGGCGGCTGCCACGGCGCCGACCGCGAACATGCCGAACTCGGGCATCGCGGTCACCACGAGCGGGATTCCGAGCGCTGCCGCACCGACCAGCCACCACACCCACGCGTCGATGTCGTTCACAGGGTCATGGTAGGGCCGGGGTCCCGTCGCGGACAGGGCGCGAAGGGGTCGGCACGGGGTCAGGACAGGGGCAGGCCCTGGGCGGTCCAGCGGTCGCCGACCTGCTCCACGACGAGCGGGAGGCCGAAGCAGAGGGAGAGGTTGCGGGAGGTGAGTTCGAGTTCCACGGGGCCCGCGGCGAGCACCTTGCCCTGACGGATCATCAGGACGTGGGTGAAGCCGGGGGCGATCTCCTCGACGTGGTGCGTGACCATGATCATCGAGGGGGCGATGGGGTCGCGGGCGAGGCGGCCGAGGCGGCGCACGAGGTCCTCGCGGCCGCCGAGGTCGAGGCCGGCGGCCGGCTCGTCGAGCAGCAGCAGCTCGGGGTCGGTCATCAGGGCGCGGGCGATGAGGGTCCGCTTGCGCTCGCCCTCGGAGAGGGTGCCGAACTTCCGGTCGAGGTAGTCGCTCATGCCCAGACGGTCGAGGAAGGCGCGGGCGCGCTGCTCGTCGACGTCCTCGTACTCCTCCTGCCAGCCGGCCGTCATGCCGTACGCGGCGGTCAGCACGGTTTGCAGGACGGTCTGGCGCTTGGGGAGCTTGTCGGCGAGGGCGATGCCGGCCATGCCCACGCGCGGGCGCAGCTCGAAGACGTCGGTGCCGGGCCTGCCGAGGGGCTCGCCGAGGACGGACACCTCGCCGGAGCTCGGGAAGAGGTAGGTGGACGCGATGTTCAGGAGGGTCGTCTTGCCGGCCCCGTTCGGACCGAGGATGACCCAGCGCTCGCCCTCCTTGACCGACCAGGAGACCTGGTCCACGAGAGCCCGGCCCTCACGGACCACGGTTACGTCCTGAAGCTCCAGAACATCGCTCATGAGCGGGTTGTCTCCCCTTGCAGTGTGGCCGGTCGGTTGTCGCGGGCGCCTGTGGCTCGGACCGCCGCGCGTGGGCGGGCGCGGCCCCTCCGGGAAAATCTACGCCACCGGTCGGGCGGCCCGTTCCATCGGTCCGGTCCTTAGGCTGGGGGCATGCTTTCCGAATCGCGCTCTGGTCGCCTCGCCGCTTGGGGAAATGCCCTGTTGGCCGGATTCGTCTCGCCGGACGACGCCATGCTCGCCGTCGTCGGGGAGGACGCCGTCCACCGGGTGGAGGGGCTGCCGGGCGAGTCCGGGCCCGTCGGGCTCACGCTCGCGCTGGGGCGGCTGCGGGCGCTCGGGGCGACGGGGCTGCGGCTCGCGCTGCCCGCCCCGGGCCATCCGCTGGGGCTGAGCGGACCGCCGGAGTTCAACGCCCGGGCGATGGACGCGCAGGAGGCCGTGGTCTGTCACGGCGCCGGTCACGGGCTGGTGCCCGAGGTGTCGGAGGCCGGCCCGGCCGGGGACGTGCACGTCGAGGTGGTGTGGCACTGCCTGCCGGTGCGGGAGGCGCCCCCGGCCGACGTGCCGTCGCTGGGCGAGGCGGAGCGCGAGCTGGCGGAGGCGCTCCGGGACGCCACGGCGGTGCTCTCGCGGCTGGACGTCGCCGGGTCGGGGCCGGTGGCCGAGGCGGCGATCGACGCCTACCGGGCGCGCGCGGAGGAGGGGCGGGAGGTGCTGGCCCCGGGGTATCCGCCGCGGGCCGTACGGGTTCTGGAGCTGGCGCAGCGGGTGGGTCTGCTGGTGTCCCTCGCCGAGGAGAACGGGCACGGGGGTGCGGTCAGCTCCGCGGAGATGGCGGCCCGCGCCGAAGCCCTGCGGCCGGTGGAGCGCACGGCTCGGCGGGCGACGGTCGCCGCGTACAACTCCGTGGTGGAGGAGCGGGAGCGCGGGATCCGCTGAGCGCGGGCGGGTGGGGGCGCGCGAGGGGTGCGCGACCTCGGGCCGTGCGCCGTGGGGTCCTACCGCGCGGGAAAAGCGCGAGGGCCCGCGCGTCGACGGCGACGCGCGGGCCCTCGTGCGGTCTCGGCTGCGAGGGTCAGCGGTTGACGCCCGTGTTGCCGAAGGCCGGGTTCAGCAGGCCGATCACGTTGACGCTGTTGCCGACGACGTTGACCGGCACGTTGACCGGGACCTGGACGAGGTTGCCCGAGACGACGCCCGGCGACTTCACGGCCGCACCCTCGGCGCCCGCGTCGGCGACGGCCGCTCCGGCCGAGGCGCCGGCGGCGATGCCGGCGACGGTGAGGGCCACAGCGGTCTTCTTGGCGATGTTCATGGAAAGGGTTCCTCCTGCGATTGCGTGTCCGGTCCGGCCGGGGCCGTGCGCTGTCCAACGTGGGGGTGACGGGGAACGGTGCGGTCGCCGGGGCCGGAAGGGCCCGTTCGGGCCATTGGGACGACAGAGCTACGGGACGACAAACAGACCGCCCCTCCCGGTGGGCCGGGAGCGGCAGAAGGTCACCGCGGGCCCGCGCGGGCCTCGGCGGTTCGGGACGTCGGGGTCGGGGACGTCCTCGGTTCGGCGGTCGAGGCCCGGATTCAGCGGTTGAGGCCCAGGTTGCCGAAGGCGGGGTTGAGCACGCCGATCACGTTGACGCTGTTGCCGACCACATTGACGGGAACGCTGACCGGGGCCTGGACGAGGTTGCCCGAGACGACGCCCGGCGAGCCCTTGGCCTCGCCGAGGGCGGTGGCGCCGTCGGCGGCGCAGGCCAGGCCGGCGCCCGCGGCCACCAGGCCGCCGGCCACCATCGTCACGGCCGCTGCCTTCTTCAGGTTCTTCACTTCTGAGCCCTTCTCGCGATCTCCGCGGCAGTCGCCGCGGCACGCAGGGAGAACGGCGGAGAGCGTCGCGGGATACGCCATCCGAGGGACATTCCCACGACGGTATGAATCTCGGATCGGAAGTTAACCTTCCGTATCGTCGGCCGCGAGCCCCGCCCGCCGGCCGGTCCTCAGCCAGCCACGCCGTGGCGCACGGCCCACAGGGCGGCCTGGGTGCGGTCCGCGAGGTCGAGCTTCATCAGGATGTTCGACACGTGCGTCTTGACGGTCTTCTCGGAGAGGACGAGGGCGCGGGCGATCTCCCGGTTGGAGCGGCCGTCCGCTATCAGAGCGAGCACTTCGCGCTCGCGTTCGGTGAGCGAACCGCCCCGGCCCTGGCCCGCTGCGGCCTCGTCCTGGGAGAGGAGCGCCCCGGCGACCTCCGGCTGGAGCAGGATGTGGCCGGCGTGCACCGAGCGGATGGCGCCGGCCAGGGCGTCGGGGTCCACGTCCTTGTAGACGTAGCCGGCGGCGCCGGCGCGCAGGGCCGGGACGACCGTGCGCTGCTCCGTGAAGCTGGTGACGATCAGCACGCGCGCGGGGTTGTCGAGTTCCCGGAGCCTGCGCAGGGCCTCGACGCCGTCCATGCCGGGCATCTTGACGTCCATCAGGACGACGTCGGGACGCAGCTCCTCGCACAGGGCCACTCCTTCGGAGCCGTCGGCTGCCTCGCCGACGACCTCGATGTCGTCCTGCACCTCCAGGAAGGTGCGCAGGCCCCGGCGGACGACCTGGTGGTCGTCGACGAGCAGCACCTTGATTGCGTCAGCCACCGGGGGCCTCCATCTCGACCGCGGTGCCCTTGCCGGGCGCCGATTCCACCGTGAGCGTGCCGCCGACGCCGTTCGCCCGGTCCCGCATCGACACCAGGCCCAGATGGCGGCCTGCCCGGCGCACGGTCGAGGGGTCGAAGCCGCCGCCGTCGTCCGTGACGCGCAGGACCGTATGCCGGCCGCGTCTGTCCAGGGCGACGTCCACGTGGTCCGCGCCGGAGTGGCGCAGGGCGTTGTGCAGGGCCTCCTGCGCGACCCGGAGGAAGGCCTCCTCCTGGGCGGCGGGCAGGGCCCGCACGCCGTTGCCGGTGAAGGTCACGCGGGCGGTGTGCGCGCGGTCGAGGACCTGGACGTGGGTGCGCAGGGTGGCGACCAGGCCGTCCTCGTCGAGTGCGGCCGGTCTCAGCTCGACCACGGCGGCGCGCAGTTCGTCGGCGGCCTCGGCGGCCAGGGCGGCGACCTGGTGCAGTTCGCCCTTCGCGCGCGCGGGGTCGCGGTCGACGAGGGCGGCGGCGGCCTGGGCCGTCAGGCGCAGGGAGAACAACTTCTGGCTGACCGCGTCGTGCAGTTCGTGGGCCAGCCGGGAGCGCTCCTCGGCGATCGTCAGCTCCCGGCTGCGCTCGTAGAGGCGGGCGTTGGTGAGGGCGATCGCGGCGTGCTGGGCCAGGATCGACAGCAGTTCCTCGTCGTCCTCGGTGAAGCCGCAGCCGCCCTCGGGCTTGTCGCAGTTCTTGTTGGCGAGGAACAGGGCGCCGATGACCTCGTCGCCGTCACGGATGGGCAGGCCCAGGAAGTCGGACATGTCGGGGTGGGCGGAGGGCCAGCCCCCGAAGCGCGGGTCCTCGCGGACGTCGGCGAGGCGCTCGGGCCCGGCCTCGTGCAGCATCGCGGCCAGGATGCCGTGCTGGCGGGGCAGGGGGCCGATGGCCTTCCACTGCTCGTCGCTGACGCCGTCCACGACGAACTGGGCGAACCCGCCGTGGTCGTCGGGGACCCCCAGGGCGGCGTACTGCGCGTTCAGCAGCTCACGGGCGGAGGCGACGATCGTCTTGAGGACGTCGCGCACCTCCAGGTGCCTGCTCATGGCCAGCAGCGCGGAACTCACCGCGGCGAGGCCGGACCGGGGGCCTTGACTCATGTCCTCACGGTACCGGCGGGGTCCGACAGCACGGATCGGACCTGTGACGGCCGCGAGCGGGACGCAGGACCTAGGGCCGAGGTCGCAGGCGCGGGGGTCTACGCCGTGCGGAGGAGGCGCCGGGGCGTACGACGAAGGGCCCCTTCCGGCTGCGTCCCGCGTCCGAGGCGGGTGCGGCCGGCCGGTTCCTAGGTTGGGGTCACCGCCCGGCGGAGGCGGTCGACGAGGGGACGGTTGCCATGCCGGTAGCGATCATCACAGGGGCCTCGAAGGGGCTGGGGCGGGCCCTGGCCGAGGCGCTGGCCGCCCGGGGCTGGGATCTGGTGCTCGACGCCCGGACGGCGCGGGTCCTGACGGCGACGGCGGCGGCCGTGGCGTCGCACGGGACGCGGGTCGAGGCCCGCGCGGGGGACGTCGCCGACCCGGGGCACCGGGCCGAGCTGGTGGCGGCGGCCCGACGGCTCGGGGGCTGCGACCTGCTGGTGAACA
The DNA here is from genome assembly GCF_024539675.1 of Streptomyces hilarionis. GTDB lineage: Bacteria > Actinomycetota > Actinomycetes > Streptomycetales > Streptomycetaceae > Streptomyces > Streptomyces hilarionis. The sequence continues at coordinate 10,266 of NZ_JAHHIT010000184.1, forward strand.
ACGCGAGCGCGCTGGGCGCCGAGCCGCTGGCGCGGCTGGAGGCGTTGCCCCTCGACGGGCTGCGGCGGGCTCTTGAGGTCAACGTGGTGGCTGCCCTGGGCCTCGTCCAGGAGGCGTTGCCGCTGCTGCGCGGGGCGCGGGCGGGCACGGTGATCACCGTCAGCTCGGACGCGGCCGCCGAGGCGTACGGGACGTGGGGCGGCTACGGAGCGTCCAAGGCGGCGCTGGACCTGCTCGCGGCGGTGCTGGGCGAGGAGGAGCCGGGGCTGCGGGTGTGGGCGGTGGATCCGGGTGACATGGCCACGGACCTGTACGCGGCGGCCGTCCCGGACGACGACGGCCCCCGTCCCGATCCGGCCGGGGTGGCGCCGGCCTTCCTGCGGTTGCTGGACGAGCGTCCGGCGAGCGGGCGGTACGGGGCCACGGCGCTCCTGGAGGCGCGGCGATGACGCTGACGGCACCGGGCCCGCACGAGCCCGTCCGGACGTGGCGCGAGGTGCCCGGGGAGCTGTCGTCGCGGGTGCCGGCCGAGCAGCGCGCGCCGGGGCGGGGGCGCGACGACGTCCGGCTGCTCGTGTCACGAGGGACGGCGGTGGCGCATCACGTCTTCCGGGAGCTGCCGGGCCTGCTGCGGGCCGGTGACCTGCTGGTGGTGAACACCTCGCCGACGCTGGCGGCGGCCGTGGACGGGCGGGTGGGGCACACGCGTGTGGTGGTGCACTTCTCCACGCGCGGGGACGACGGGCGGTGGGCGGTCGAGCTGCGCCATCCCGACGGCACGGGCACGACGCGCCCGCGGGCGGGCGGCCCGGCGGGTGCGAGGGTGCGGCTGCCCGGGGGTGTGCGGCTGGCGCTGGAGGAGCCGCTGGCCCGGGGCGGCGGGCGGCTGTGGTGGGCCCGGGTCTCCCCGGGCGGGGCCGTTCCGGGGCTGCTGCGGGAGTACGGGCGCCCCATCCGCTACTCCTACACGGAGCGGGACCAGCCGTTGTCCGCCCACCAGACGGTTTTCGCGCTGCCGTCGGCGGACGGGTCGGGCAGTGCGGAGATGCCGAGTGCGGCACGGCCCTTCACGCCGGAACTGGTGGCGGAGCTGGTGAGCCGCGGGGTGCTGTTCGCGCCGGTCACGCTGCACACCGGGGTCGCCTCGGCGGAGGTGCACGAGCCGCCGTACGCGGAGCGCTTCGCGGTGTCCGGGTCGTCGGCGCTGCTGATCGGCGCCGTGCGGGCCGGGGGCGGACGGGTGATCGCCGTCGGCACGACCGCCGTGCGGGCGGTGGAGTCGGCGGCGGACGCCGACGGGGTCGTCCGCGCGCGTGCGGGGTGGACGGATCTCGTCGTCACCCCCGCGCGCGGGGTACGGGTGGTGGACGGGCTGCTGACCGGCCTGCACGAGCCTCAGGCCTCGCATCTGCTGATGCTGGAGGCGGTGGCGGGGCGGGCGGCGGTCGAGCGGGGCTACGACGAGGCGCTGAGCGCGCTCTACCTGTGGCACGAGTTCGGGGACCTGCACCTCCTCCTGCCGGAGGAGGGCACTGACGCACAGCATTGCTTTGGCAACCAGCTGTGAGAACGATCTGAGGGGCATGTGAGCCCGCACATAGGGCCCACATCACGTACTAGGGGCAATAGGAGACAAACAGGCACCCGATGAACGGGGCAGATGGTTCTATCTGTCCCGTTTTGCCCTTCCCCGATCCACTACCGGGGATCGTACGTCACACCTTTGCCTGGGCATTTTGCGGCCGCTAAGAATTGCTCTCGTCGCTCAGCGCCGTGGGGTCAGCCCGCGGCGCTCGTGCCTCAAGCACCCGCTGTCCGCCGTCGGACGAAGTGAGCGACCTCCGCGCTATTCGAAGAGGTCCTTCCGCATGCCCAAGAACACTCACAAGATCGCGATCGCCGGTGCGGCCACCCTCGGTGCCGCCGCCCTCGCCTTCTCGGTGGTGCCGGCCGACGCGCAGACGACCACTACGGACGCCGTCTCGTCGGCCCGGGTCGCCTACAGCACTCAGCCGGTGCAGGACGTCAAGGCCAGTGTCACCGACCAGCTGGCCGCGACGAGCGTGAAGGCCGACGCCATAGCGGCGAAGAAGAAGGCCGCCGAGGCCGCCGCCGCGAAGAAGAAGGCAGCCGCCGCGAAGGCGGCCGCCGCCAAGAAGAAGGCGGCCGCCGAGGCCGCCGCCAAGCGCAAGGCCGCCGCCTCGCGCAAGGCCAAGGAGGCCGCGAACCGCTCCGCCAAGCGCGCCGCGATCAAGAAGGCCACCGTCCGGCACTACGCGAACAACCTCGACGGCTGGATCAAGCAGTCCCTGGACATCATGAAGTCCAAGGGCATCCCGGGCAGCTACCACGGCCTGCACAAGAACATCATGCGGGAGTCCTCGGGCAACCCTAAGGCGATCAACGACTGGGACATCAACGCCATCAACGGCATCCCGTCCAAGGGTCTGCTTCAGGTGATCCCGCCGACGTTCACGGCCTACCACGTCGCAGGCACCTCCTGGAACATCTACGACCCGATCGCCAACATCACGGCCGCCGCCAACTACGCGGCCGACAAGTACGGCTCGATCGACAACGTGAACAGCGCGTACTGACACGCACCCCCACGCGCCGAAGGGCGGCGCCTCCCCGGTCGGGAGGCGCCGCCCTTCGGCGCGTGCACGGGCGCGACTACTTGCGCATGACCTCGGGCTCGTGGCGGCGCAGGAAGCGGGCCACGAAGAAGCCGCAGATCACGCCGAGGACGATCAGCGCGATCATGTCCAGGCTCCAGGCTCCGACCGTGTGCTCCCACAGCGGGTCGGTGCTGCCGCCGTCCTTGGGCGGGCTGATCTTGTTGAAGTCCAGCGTGGCGCCGGCGGCCGCGACGGCCCAGCGCGAGGGCATCAGGTACGAGAACTCGTTGACGCCCACCGCTCCGTTCAGGGTGAACAGACAGCCGGTGAACACGACCTGGATGATCGCGAACATGACCAGCAGCGGCATCGTCTTCTCGGCCGTCTTCACCAGCGACGAGATGACCAGACCGAACATCATCGACGTGAAGCCCAGCGCCATGATCGGGATGGACAGCTCGAACATGGTGGCGCTGCCGAGGACCAGGCCCTCCTTCGGGATCTCCCGGCTGGCGAAGCCGATCACGCCGACCAGCAGACCCTGGAGCACGGTGACCACGCCGAGCACGAACACCTTGGACATCAGGTACGCGGACCGCGACAGACCCGTCGCCCGTTCCCGCTCGTAGATGACCCGTTCCTTGATCAGCTCACGGACGGAGTTCGCCGCGCCCGCGAAGCAGGCGCCCACGGCGAGGATCAGCAGCACGGTGGTGGCCGTGCCGTTGGGGATGATCCGCCCGCTCTTCGGGTTGACCGGGTTGGGCAGCAGGCTGTTGCCGGAGTCGATCAGCAGGCTCACCGCGCCGAGGACGGCCGGCAGGATCACCGTCAGCGCCAGGAAGCCCTTGTCGGAGGCGATCACCGACACGTAGCGGCGCACCAGCGTGACGAACTGCGACATCCAGCCCTGCGGCTTCGGCGGCTTCATCGCCTGCATCGGCGGCATCTGTACGGACTGCGGCGCGACGGCGTCGATGTCCGCGGCGTACATCTGGTAGTGCTGCGAGCCCTTCCAGCGGCCCGCCCAGTCGTAGTCGCGGTAGTTCTCGAAGGCGGAGAAGACGTCGGCCCAGGTGTCGTAGCCGAAGAAGTTCAGCGCCTCCTCGGGCGGCCCGAAGTAGGCGACCGCGCCGCCCGGCGCCATCACGAGCAGCTTGTCGCAGATCGCCAGCTCGGCCACCGAGTGCGTGACGACCAGGACCGTGCGGCCGTCGTCGGCCAGGCCGCGCAGCAGCTGCATCACGTCGCGGTCCATGCCCGGGTCGAGACCGGAGGTCGGCTCGTCCAGGAAGATCAGCGACGGCTTCGTCAGGAGCTCCAGAGCCACCGAGACGCGCTTGCGCTGGCCGCCGGAGAGGGAGGTGACCTTCTTCTCCTTGTGGATGTCCAGCTTCAGCTCGCGCAGCACCTCGTCTATGCGGGCGTCGCGCTCGGCGGCCGTGGTGTCGGCCGGGAAGCGGAGCTTGGCCGCGTACTTGAGGGCCTTCTTGACGGTGAGTTCCTTGTGCAGGATGTCGTCCTGCGGGACCAGACCGATGCGCTGACGCAGCTCGGCGAACTGCTTGTAGAGGTTGCGGTTGTCGTACAGGACGTCGCCCTGGTTGGCGGGCCGGTAGCCCGTCAGCGCCTTGAGCAGCGTCGACTTGCCGGAGCCGGACGGACCGATGACCGCGATCAGCGACTTCTCCGGGACGCCGAAGGAGACGTCCTTGAGGATCTGCTTGCCGCCGTCGACCGTCACCGTCAGATGCCGGGCCGAGAAGGAGACCTCGCCGGTGTCGACGAACTCCTCGAGCCGGTCGCCGACGATCCGGAACGTCGAATGGCCGACGCCGACGACGTCGGCCGGGCCGAGCTGGACCGAACCGCCCTTGGGGATCGGCTGGCCGTTGACGTAGGTGCCGTTGTGCGAGCCGAGGTCGCGGATCTCCATCCGGCCGTCGGGCGTCGAGTGGAACTCGGCGTGGTGACGGGAGACCTGGAGGTCCGAGACGACGAGTTCGTTCTCCAGCGCACGGCCGATGCGCATCACGCGGCCGAGGGAGAACTGGTGGAACGTGGTGGGGCTGCGGTCGCCGTAGACCGGCGGCGCCCCCGCGCCACCACCGGGCACCTGCTGCACGTACGGCTCGCCCGCGCCCTGCTGCTGCGGCACGTGCGGCGCGGCCTGCTGCGGCGGCTGCCAGCCGGCCTGCGCCGCCTGCCCGGACTGCTGCTGCGGCGCGCCCTGCTGGGCCCAGCCCGGGTTCGCGGCCTGCGCGGCGTACGGCTGTTGCCGCGGCTGCGCGGCGGGCGCCTGCGCGCCCGAGACGCTCACGCGCGGTCCGTCGGTCGCGTTGCCCAGGTGCAGCGCCGAGCCGGGACCGATCTCCAGCTGCTGGATCCGCTGCCCCTGCGCGAACGTGCCGTTGGTGCTGCCGTGGTCCTCGACGACCCAACTGCGGCCGTTGTGGCTGACCGTGGCGTGTCGCCAGGAGACCCTGGCGTCGTCGAGGACGATGTCGCCCTGCGGATCACGTCCGAGGGTGTAAGACCTGGACGGATCGAGCGTCCAGGTGCGTCCGTTCAATTCCAGTACGAGTTCCGGCACTCCAGCCCCACTGAGTTGTCCCCCGAGTAGCCCCATCAACGGGGAGTCTAGGGATGTCGAACATCGGGGGGAACTATTTCAGTAGCGGCCCCCTGACCGAAAGTCGGGCCTTGTGAAGAGCCCGCGCACGCGTGTCGCCCGTTCCCGTTGACGGGGTTGAAAACGGCCCGGAGAGTGGTAAAGGCACGCGAGGGGGACGGAAGCGGCGATCTTCGCCGTTCCTCACCGCGGATCGGGGGGTCTGCATGAGTGCCGGCACGGTTGTCGAAGGCGGCGGGAGCGCGGTGCGCGGCAGGGGCGTGCCGTGGACGGACGTGCTGCTGGCCGCTGTCGCCTCGGTGAGCTGGGCGTTGATCGGGATGGCGGGGACCGCGGCGCTGGGGCTGCACCTGCTGCGGGCGGACGCGGCGGGCTCGTTGGGCACGATGACCGCCGCGGTGGTGGCCCTGGGCGCGGGCGGCTCGGTGACGCCGTCCGGCGACGTGTCCGCCTTCGGGCTGACCGGCGCTCAGGCGGACACGGCCATCGAGATCACGCCACTGGGGGTGAGCCTGGTCGGGGCGCTGCTCCTGTCGTGGTTCTTCCTCCGCTCCCTGCGCACGGCCGGTGCGGTGGTCGCGCCCGCCGAACTCCTCGCGCGCGTGGGCGCGACGGCCGCGCTGTTCGTGGCGATGCTCGGCGGGCTCGCGTGGGCGGGACACGACGTCGTCACGCTCGACGGTGGCGCGCTGGGCCTCGGCGACCTGCCCGGCGGCGCGGGCGGCAGCGGGGGCGGTGGCCTGGACATCCCCGGGCTCGGCGACGTCGGGGACGTCGGCGGCCTGTTGCCCGACCGGCTCGGCGACCTGGTCCACGCGAAGGCCGCGGTCGGCTTCAGCGTGGACACCGCGCCCACGCTCCTCGGCGGCCTCGGCTGGTCGCTCGGCATCCTGCTGGTCGCCCTGCTGGCCTCGTGCCGCACCCCGCTGCCCCGGGGCTGGGAGGCTGCGCACCGCGTGGTGCGGCCGGCCGCGTCCGCCGTCGTCACGGTGGCGCTGGTAGCGGTCGCGGCCGGACTGGCCGCGGCGGCGTACGCGGCGATCGGCGACGACCACCCCCGGCGGATCGCGGGCGCGGCCCTGCTCGGCGCTCCGAACGGCGTCTGGCTGGGCATCCCGGTCGGCCTGTTCGTCCCCTGGGACGGACGCGCGACGGGCGCCCTGACGACCGTCCTGCCCGGCCCGCTGGACGACCTGCTGGGCGCGGGCGCCCGGCGACCGGTGACGCTGGGCCGTCTGGCCGAGCTGGACGGACGGGTGTGGCTGCTGGCGGTGGCGGCCGCGCTGATGATGCTGCTGGCGGGAGTGCTGACGGCGGTGCGGACGCCGTTGCGGGCGGGGGCGCCGCGGCCCCGGAAGGGGACCCTCCCTGCCGGACGGGTGGGGACGCAGGGTCCGGGGGGCGCCGAAACGGCGGACCCGGCGCGGGCGGCGCGGGGGG
>NZ_JAHHIT010000185.1 GCF_024539675.1 Streptomyces hilarionis
GTGCAGGGTGGGTGAGGGCGGGCGGACGGCGGAGGGGTTGCGGGCGTACCGGCTGATCGCGGGGATGTGGATCCGTTCGACGCTGGCCTACCGGGTGTCGTTCGTGATGACGGCGCTGGGCGGCCTGCTGGTGACGGGCCTGGACTTTGTCGCGATCTTGCTGATGTTCTCGCAGGTCGACGCGTTGGGCGGGTACTCGTTGCCGGAGATCGCGTTCCTGTACGGGTTGTCGGCGATGTCGTTCGGGTTCGCGGACCTGGCGATCGGCTCGGCGGGCCGGCTGGGGACGCGGGTGCGGGACGGCACGCTGGACACGTTGCTGGTGCGGCCGGCGCCGGTGCTGGCGCAGGTCGCCGCGGACCGGTTCGCGTTGCGCCGGGTGAGCCGGATCGTCCAGGGGACGGCGGTGTTCGGGTACGCGCTGGTGGCGACGGATGTGGCGTGGTCGCCGCAGAAGGTGCTGCTGGTGCCGGTGATGCTGGTGAGCGGCGGGGCGATCTTCGGGGCGGTGTTCGTGGCGGGCGCGGCCTTCCAGTTCGTCGCGCAGGACGCGGCGGAGGTGCAGGCGGCGTTCACGTACGGCGGTCAGACGTTGTTGCAGTATCCGCCGACGGTGTTCGGCAGGGAGCTGGTGCGGGGGGTGACGTTCCTTTTCCCGCTGGCGTTCGTCAACTGGGTGCCCGCGTCGTATGTGTTGGGGCGGCCCTGTCCGGCGGGGCTGCCGGAGTGGGCGGCGTTCGCGCCGCCGCTGGTGGCGGCGGTGTGCTGCGCGGCGGCGGGGCTCGCGTGGCGGGTCGGACTGAGGTCGTACCGGAGCACGGGGAGTTGAGTCGACGGTGTCGGACGTTGCGTTCATCGAGGTGGACGGGGTGGAGAAGGTCTTCGACGTGCGTCGCAGGACCGGTTTCCTCAGGCGGGAGCTGCGGCGGGTGCGGGCGGTCGACGCGATCTCGTTCCGGGTGGCGCCCGGCGAGATGGTCGGCTACATCGGGCCGAACGGGGCCGGGAAGTCGACGACGATCAAGATGCTGACGGGGATCCTGACGCCGAGCGCGGGCCGGCTGCGGGTGGCGGGGATCGATCCGTCGCGGGAGCGGACGCGGCTGGCGCACCGGATCGGGGTGGTGTTCGGGCAGCGTACGACGCTGTGGTGGGACCTTCCGCTGGTCGACTCGTACCGGCTGATGCACCGCATGTACCGCATCCCGGACGGGCGTTACCGGGAGAACCTCGACCGGTTGGTCGAACTTCTGGATCTGGGCGCGTTGTTGGAGGTGCCGGTGCGTCAGCTCTCGCTCGGGCAGCGGATGCGCGGGGACATCGCGGCGGCGCTGCTGCACGATCCGGAGGTGCTGTACCTGGACGAGCCGACGATCGGCCTGGACGTGGTCTCCAAGGCGCGGGTGCGGGAGTTCCTGCGGGAGTTGAACGCCGAGCGCGGCACGACGGTGCTGCTGACGACGCACGATCTCCAGGACATCGAGCAGTTGTGCTCGCGGGTGATGGTCATCGACCACGGCCGGCTGGTGTACGACGGCGCGCTGGCCGGGCTGCACGAGGCGGGCGAGAGCGAGCGGACGCTGGTGGTGGACCTGGAGCGGGAGCTGCCGCCGATCGAGGCGGGGGAGGGGGCCCGGGTGGTGAGGGTGGAGGGGCCGCGCCAGTGGCTGGCGTTTCCGGCGTCGGCGTCGGCGGCGGCGCTGGTGGCGCATGTCGCGGCGCGGTATCCGCTCGTGGACCTGTCGGTGCGGGAGCCGGACATCGAGTCGGTGATCGCCAAGATGCTGTATCCGCCGGGGAGTTCGGGCGCGGGGCAGGTGGAGCGGCAGACCGTGGTGCCGGGGGCCCAGAGCTCGTAGGCTGCTGACATGACCGACGACGCAGTCCCGGCCTCCTCGGGCCTCCCGGCCTCCTCCGATCGCCAGGCCACCTCGGACCGTTCGGCCTCCTCCGACCTTGCGGACCTTCGTGCCTCCGACGCCGATCGTGAGCGGGTCGCCGAGGTGCTGCGGGACGCCCTGGCCGAGGGCCGTCTCGACATGGCGGAGTTCGAGGAGCGTCTGGAGGAGACGTACAAGGCGCGCACGTACCGGGAGCTGGCGCCGGTCACCCGGGATCTGCCCGGCGCCGGCGTCGTCCCGCCGCCCGTCGTCTCGCTGCACAAGGAGCCCGCGCGGGACGGGCGTTGGGACGGCAGGATCGCGGGCGGCGAGGGTGCGCCGTCGTGGGCCGTGGCGGTGATGTCCGGCTTCCAGCGCACGGGCCGCTGGACGGTTCCGCGGCGTCTGAACTGCGTCGCCTTCTGGGGCGGCGGGGAGATCGACCTGCGGGAGGCGGACTTCTCCGCGGGCGAGGTCGAGATCAACTGCGTGGCGATCATGGGCGGGGTGCAGATCGTCGTGCCGCCCGGCGTCGAGGTCGTCGTGCGCGGCATCGGCGTGATGGGCGGGTTCGACCAGCGCGAGAGCGGGGTGCCGGGCGACCCGGGCGGACCGCGGGTGGTCGTCACCGGGTTCGCCTTCTGGGGCGGGGTCGGCATCGAGCGCAAGAAGACGCGGGCGGCCCGGCAGCAGGAGAAGCGGGACCGCCAGGCGGCCCGGCGTGAGCTGCGCTCCGCCCTGCGGGACGAGGCGCACGACGTGCGCCGGCGCGTCCTGGAGGGCCAGCGGGACCTGCTGCACGACCACGACCGCCGCCGCGACCGCCGCCGCGAGGACCGCCGCGACCGCCGCGAGGACCGGGGCGGCCGGGGCGGCCGGGGCGGCCGGGACCGGTACTTCGAGGACTGACGGCGAGAGGGGAGCGGCGGGCTCAGGCTCCTTCGCCCGCGAAGGGGGCGGCGAACAGCTCGAACGCCTCCTGGACCGTTCCCGGGGCGGGAGCGCGCCCGCTGACGCCCTGGAGCTCCTCCAGATACCGGACGACATCGGCGACGACACCCCACGTCACCCACGCGGCCGCCTCTCCGACGAGCGCGACCAGCGCCGCCTTGGCCGGCTCGGCCAGCACGCGCGACCGCTCGACGAGGGCCGACAGGGCGTCGAGGCCCGCCGGCGGGAGTCGCAGGACGACCAGATGACGCGACGGGTACCACGGCATCGCCCGCTCGTCGAGGACCGCCCTCGGCAGCGCGGTCGCGACCACGCTCAGCCTCTCCGCCGACGGATCCGACGGGCGTGCGCTCCCCGCCAGTTCACGCACCAGGACCGGCAGCGCATCGGCTTCCAGGTCGTCCACGATCAGCAGCCGGGAAGCGCCCGTCTGCGGCGTTCCACGGCTGCGTCCGCCCTCGCCGCGCCGGTCGTTGCGCCTCGCCTCCATCGCCATGGAGCCTCTCCACGAGTCGGGACCGTCGCCGCCGGCCACCCGCGGGTGTCCGTCGACGAATCCGGCGTCGTGGAACGCGCGGGCGAGTCCGACGGCCGCCGTGGTCTTCCCGGCCCCCGGCGCTCCGACCAGCAGCAGGTTCTTCCCCGCGTTGACGGTCGCGGCGACCGACGCGGCGAACCCGCCGGGCAGGTGCGGCAATGGGGCCAGCACGTCGCCCGCGGCCATCGACGGCGCCGCCCTGTCGACGTGCTCGAGCGATGTGCCGAACGCGGCGGCGGCCGACGCGAGCGAGACCACGGGACTGGGGTGGCCGCCCCCGGCCGCCGGCAGGCGCACGGGCACCGGCCGGCCGGGCAGCGACAGCAGGTCGTAGGTGAGCAGCCGTGAGCCGGGGCCCGGCTGTCGGGAGATCCTCCCGAGCGCGAAGATCTCGGCCGACTCGGAGGCCGGGCGGCCCCAGCCTCGGACACGCGCGTCCTGCCTGGACAGCACGACCCAGGTGCCCGGCCGCAGACCGTGCGCGCGTGCGCCCAGAACGCCCACGTCACGAGGGTCGCCGGACTCCGGCGGGACGAAGAGCAGCCGTGCGGTCGCCGGCTCCGGCGGATCCGCCGGCTCGGCGGCGGTGGGCCCGGGCGGTGTCCTCTCGACGGTCTCGGCGCCCGCACCGGGGGCCAGCCCGACGAGCACCCCGCCGCCGACCTCGTCGAGGCGCAGCACCCTGACGATCCTGCAGATGCCGTCCCCCCGAGCGACCACCGCGAGTTCCCGCAGTGCGCCGCCGGGCTGTCTCATCACCTCGCGGGCCGCGTCGAGCGCCCTCGACGCGTCGGCGCCCTCGAACAGCACCATCAGAGCGAGCCCGGGTTCCGCCGTGACGACCTTGCGCAGAGCGGCGTGGAGATCGCCGTCGCCGTCCCAGCCGAAGGCGCCGATTCCTCTTCCCGCTCGCGCGACGTCCTCGCCGACGGCGACAGCCAGTGCGGATGCGGCCCACGCCCACCGGCGCTTCATCGAAGCGTCGAGCCTCGCCTTCCAGATCTCCCTGACGACCGCGGCCTCCCCCGCGGTGGGCTCCGGGAGCAGGCGGGCCTGCTCGATCCACTGCGCTGTCACGTCGCCGTCCGGCGCCATGTCGTCCCCTCCCGCCGTTCCCGCCGTGCGGGATCCCCGGTCACCGCGCCCCGCCCGCGCCGTCGCCGCCTTCCAGGTCACGCCGGAAGACCTCGATCAGCGGAGCCAGGGGGAGCGGCTCGTCGTTGGACCGCTGTCCTTTGAACCGGCCCCGCATCTCGTCCTCGAGAGCCGTCGCCACGGCGCTGACCTGGTCGGGCGCGGTGAGCCGGAGCATCGCGTTCAGCTCGGCCAGCCGGCCGAGCTGCTCCTCGAGTTCCGCCGCGTGGGCGTCGAGGCCGTCCGCCAGGTCCTTGAGCCGGCGCTGCGCCCGCCGCGCGGCCAGCAGCACGTTCGCGTAGAGCTCGCGCCGCCGGTCGCCGTGCCGCGCCGCCTGTGCGCGTCGCTCCTGCCGCCGGGCGGAGACGGCCGTGAGGCCGAACTGGGTCGCCACCCCGCCGAGCGCGAAGGCGCCCGCGACGATTGCGTCGATCACCGTCATCGTCCTCGTCCCGCTCGTCGCCGCGCCGCCGCACCCGCTTGCGGCCGGGTCACGTGCCGCTCTCGGAGCCGTCGGTGCGCAGTCTGCTCCGGACCGCTTCCATCGCACGCCGGGCCCGCTGGGAGTACGTTCTCTCGGCAACGCCGCCCCCTCGGCCGAGCGTGATGACGAGGAACCGGGCCGACAGGTCTTCGATCGTCGCCCTCAGGGCCATCGCGTTGCGCTCGTGTTCGGCGCCGAGTTCGCCGAGGACCCGCGCGAGGTCGTCCGGGTTGAGCGCCGTGTCGAGCTGCGAGACCTTCCCGATGCCCAGGTCCAAGGCGATGCTGAGCAGGTCGCGGGTGTCCTGGTCCTTGATCTTCTCCGCTTCCGCTCCCAGGATCTCCCAGCCGGCCGCCTGTGCCGCGGCCGTCAGGTCGCCGTGAACCTGCGGCGACCGCAGGTAGGCCTCCAGCGAGAGGCCGTCCAGGAGGATCCCGAGGTCGCCCTCGCCGACCTTGTGCGCGTACTCGCTCCCCAGGTCCGCGGTGTCCGCGCGTAGCTGGGAGAACTGTTCGTCGGCCAGTTCGAAGAGGGCGCTCAGGCGCGACAGCCGGCGCCGCAGCCGCAAGGGCACTTCGGCCTCGCGCTTGTACGCCACCTTGTGGCTGACGGAGGACCACGCGTGTTGCAGGACGGTGCGGACCTGGATCTCGGCGCGCATGTCGTGGAACTCGGTCCACTCGGGCAGCGGCGACCTGTCGGGGCCCAGCCTGACGATGTAGTGCTCCGACGCGTAGCCGAAACGGTCGACCGACACCTCGGCCGAGTTCAGAGCCGCCTCGAACGCGTCGACGGTGAGCGCGCCGCGGATCAGCTCGCCGACCCGCGCCACGTCCTCCAGGTAGTAGGTGATGATCCGGATGCCCGAGAGATCGGTGATGTCCCGGAGCGGATCGGGGTACTTGCCGGACTTGCGCTCGATCTTCTCGGAGAAGCTGGCGACCGACTTCGTGCGCTTCTCGATCAGCGCCACGTCGACCGACGACCGTTCGGTGATCTCCTCCAGCAGGTCCCTCAGACGGCGGGTGAAGCGTTCACGGCGCGGATACTCCCGTTCGTAGGCGGCGCTCCACTTCCGGGACTCCCCGGCCGAGCCCTCGCGGCCGCTCACCTGGACGCTCTCCACTCGGTGCGGACCCTCAGCTCGTCGTCCGTGAAGCGCGAGCGGAGGGAGAGCACGATGGGCTGCCTGTTGCCGTAGACGAGCAGGGCTTCTCCGAACTCGATTCCGCGGATCGGGCGAGGGCCCTTCCAGAGCGCGTCCTTGCTGTTGGCGACCCGCTCACCCCGCAGGATGTTCTCGAAGTAGGCGAGTGTCGCCACGTCGCACATGCCGCTCAGCACCAGCCTGGCCGGATGGTTGTTCACGATGGATCTCGCCTTGAACTCGTCGTAGACCCGCGACAGCTGGGAGAGGTCATGGAAGATCGAGACGAGCTGCACCCGGGTGCCCGCCGCGGTCGTGGCCAGGGTGTCGAGGTTCTCCAGCGGCGCGATGTTCCCGGCCTCGTCGAGGAGGAGCAGCAGGTGACAGATCGATGTCTCGTCGACGGTCCCCGACTCGGCGCCGTCGTCGAGCGCCGCGATGTTCAGGTCGTACGTCTTTCTGACGATCGTCCGCACCAGGCCGGTGAACAGCGGCCGGTACTCCTCCTGCTCGTCCGGGGGAGCGCAGATGTACAGCGTGTCGGCTTCCGAGGCGAGAAACGCCTCGATGTCGAGGAAGGGCGGGGTGTCCACTCCCGCGTCCTCGTAGTCGAAGGCCCGCAGGACGGAGCGCGTCGTGGTGTAGACGCTGTCCTTCACCTTGTAGTCGGTCGCCCAGGTCGCCTCCGCCGAATCCAGCGCCGACGTGTTCCCCGTGGCCTGGAGGATGCTTCGGACGCTGTCCTCCTCCTGGGTCTTCACCCACTGCACGACATCGGTCATGCCCCGTCCCTCGGCGGCGGCGGCGAAGAGGTAGGGCGCGAGCAGCTGGGCCGCCAGGCTGTACCAGAAACCGTCGTCGCCCCTGATGCCGCCCGTACGCCCCGACTCCGTCAACGCTCGGCCCATGCGGACGCATTCGTCCCAGGAGCGACAGTGGTCGAGGATGTCCCAGCTGTGCCGGAACTCGTTGTAGCGGGTTCTGATGAGCGAACCGGACGGGTCGAAGATGTAGACGTTGCCGAGTTTCTGCCGCCATTGGTACGTGTAGTCCAGGATGTCCCGTCGCACCGACGTCACGACCGCGGGCCCCTCCCAGTCGATCAGCGCCGGGACGGCGAAGCCGGAGGTCTTTCCGCTGCGCTGCGGGCCGAAGACCAGTACCGGGAAGTACTTCTCCGCGGCGTACAGCCGCTGCGGCGTGGTGCCCACGCGGACCCGGTGCGGCCCCAACTGCGACGGGTCGACCGCCCGGCAGGAGATGTTCTCCCACTTGTTCTCCATGCTGGCCCTCTCCGTTCCGGTGCCGGGTACGGTCGGTGACCTCACCAGGAAATGCTCGAGTACTCGTGGCCACCGGACAGCACGTCGCCGACGAACCCGCACAGGCAGCGCTGGCGGAAGAAATCGAAGTACGCGTCCGCGGAGCGCGCGTTGGTGACGAACTTCTTCTGGTCGAACGGTTCCCGCTCGCCGGCGGTGGGGACGTACGTGACTCCGCCGTAGGAGAACTCGAAGACGAGCAGCCGCCATTTCTCGTTGCTCGGCGCCGAGACGCGGTACACCTCCAGCGCGCGTGAGGGCTGCTGCCAGCGGTTCACCTGGTACTCGATCTTTCCGAACTCCTCCGGCCGCACGCCTATCGGCGAGGTCAGGGACCCGGACTCGGAGGGGACCTGCCGCAGCAGGCTCTCGCTGAGGATCTGGATGTTCGGGAACGTCACCTCGGAACTCAGCGGCTCGGCGGCCTTCAGCTGCACCTCGGGAAGCTCCACGGCGACCGAGAAGTTGTAGGAGGCCGACTCGACCTCGATCACCTGCGGGCGCGTCTTGTCCGGGTTCTGGTCCCAGTCGGCCTCGTCGCGCGCGAAGCCCGTCAGTTCGCTGTCGATGATGCGGACGGTCTGCTGGATGATCGTCACCAGGGACGGAATGAACCGCCGGTACCATTCGTGGAAACTGCGCGCGGAGGACGGGTCGCGGGAGAGCACCAACTGGCCGCGCCCGTTGATGATGTACCGGAACCCGTAGTCCGGATCGCCGTAACGGAACTCCAGTCCGCCCTCGAAGCTGCGCGTCTCCAGCGCGTCGAGGTTGTGGAACCGGGATTCCACGAGGGCTTCCTGAAGGGTCCGCTGAAGGAGGAAGATGACCCGCCGCTCCTTCTTCGCGTCCCAGCCCCCCAGGAAGTTCGTCTGCGCCTGGTAGGTGAAGTTTCCCAGGCGGGTCATGGTGCTCAGGAACGCAGGCCGGCGGGACGCCGCAAGGTACTGGTCGTAGGAGACTTCGAAGTCACGCTTCGAGCCCGAGGACGTTTTATCTGTCAAGGCGCCTCTGCTCCAGTTCTTGGTCGAGCGCGTCGATCTTCGGCTGGTCCAGGACGACGGAACGAACGGGATCGTCCTCCACCTGCTGGCCGAGCCGGGCGAGGAGGGGAAACAGCCTCTGATGAAGACCGCGCGCGCCGATGCCGAGATCCGCCGCGTCCGCCGCGATGCGCGCCAGGGCGCTGTCGTCGATCACCAGGTCGGCTCCGAGCGATTTCAGATAACGCCGGTAGAAGAGCGAGGGGTCGATGGCCGGATTGCGCAGGATTTCGACGAGGTCGGCGGTTCCCAGCTCCTCGAACACGATGATGACGGGTATGCGCGCGATCAGTTCCTTCATGAAACCGAAGCGGACCAGGTCGTCCGGGATGATCTGGTTGGGGTCGTCCAAGGCGCGTGCCCGGGGCTGCGGCCGCGCCCCCACGTCGTCGGTCAGGCCCGTGAAGGCTCCGGCCACGACGAACATGAGGCCCGCCGTGTTGAAGGTGACCTCCTCGTCGTTGGCCTCGGGCGAGGGGTTGAGTGTCACGCTGGCGCCGTCGATGAACTGAAGGAGCCTGCGCTGGATCAGTTCGTTGCGCTCGTTCGTCTGCTTGCTTCTCGTCGCGAGTTTGTCGAACTCGTCGATGAAGACGATCCCCCGGCTCGCGACTTTCAGTTCGTCGAGATAGGTCAACCCGTCGTCGTTGAGCGACCCGGCCGGCAGTTTCTTCTCCTTCATCAACCTCCGTGAGGTCGTGAGGAGTTCGAGGAGAATGTCATCGAGGTTCGGACCGGCGCCCACTCCGCCGAGCTGGGTGGCGTCCACGACGGCGAGAGGGATGTTGAGGTTCTGCGCGGCTCTGCGAATCGCGTGCGTCTTCCCGACTCCGGTCGGGCCGATGATCAGCGCGTTCGGCGCGGTGTGATCGTCGTCGGGCTTGGAGAACCATTCGGAATGCATGGCGAGCAACGTGGCGAGGTCCCTGATCGCCGTCTCCTGGCCGACCACCGTCTTGCGAAGTTCCGCGAGTATCCGCCGCGCAGAGGAATCGATCGGCCCCACACGTTCCTCGGCTGACATCCATCGTCCCCCTGGAGGATCCGTGAAACCGCGCACGCCGAAACACGGCGCACACAGCCCCCCGTGGCATCACTGTCACTCCATGGACAAGATCACGCCGGTCCTGCCCACGGATAGACAGTATCGCCTGACCTGTCCGTTACGCGAGACCGGCGAGAGAAATGGAGGCCTTCAACGCCCCCTGAAGTGAAGGGAGTTGAAGCGGAGCGTTATAGGGAGAGGATTTACGGTCGCGTTCGGGGCGCGGGATGCACAAGGAGCGCGGGAATGTCCCGGGAATGCATGCGTGTGACGTCGCCCCCGATCCTGCCGATCCGGATCCGTCCGCGAGGCGCAACCGGCGGGAGGACGCTCGGGGCGCGCGCACGCGGCTCACCCCCCCCCGCCGCGGCCTACGCCCGGGTGGGGGTGGAGCCGGACAGCTTCGGCAGGTTCAGGGTCCGGGCCATCTCGCGGTAGCCGCGGTCGCTGGGGTGCAGGTGGTCGCCGGAGTCGTAGTCCGGGCGCAGGCTGCGCGGGTCGTACGGATCGCGCAGCGCCTTGTCGAAGTCGACGACCTCGTCGAACAGGCCGCCCGTGCGGATCGCCCGGTTGACCTGCTGCCGTACGCCCTCGCGGGCCGCGCTGTAGCCGCGGTGGCCGCGGAACGGCATGAGGGTGGCGCCGACGACCTTCACGCCGTGCGCGTGGGCGCGGTCGGCGAGGGTGCGCAGGCCGGCCACGATCGCCCGCGGGTCGGCGAGCGCCCTGTCGCGCAGGATGTCGTTGATGCCGAGGTCGATGACGACGGCCTTCACGTGCGGGCGGTCGAGGACGTCGCGCGTGAAGCGGTTCAGGCCGGAGGCGCCCCGCCGGGGGTCGTCGGCGAGGAGCCGGTTGCCGCTGATGCCGGCGTTGACGACGGCGTAGCGGGGCGCCGCGTCGCCGGAGGCGAGGGCGGCCCGCAGCCGGTCGGCGAGGGCGTCCGGCCAGCGGCGGTTGGCGTCCGGCGTGGAGGTGACGCCGTCGGTGAGGGAGTCGCCGAGCGCGACGACGGTGCCGTCGGCCTCGTCGCCGAGCACGTCCAGCGCGGTCAGGTACCGCCAGTAGGGGGTGGTCTCGGTGAACGCGGCGCCGCTGGTGTCCTCGGTGGACTCGCCCTCGGCGACGTAGCTGGTCTGCCGGGCGCGGGGATGGTAGGTGACGGGACCCGCCGAGGCGGGGGAGTAGACGCTGACCAGGACGTCCGCGTCGGCCGGGACGGCGACGGCGACGGGGTCGCTGACGGTCTGCCCGCCGGCCGGGACCACGACGGCGGCGGCGCCCCCGAAGGTGAGTCGGCGCAGGGTGCCGGGGGCGGCGGCCGGGCCGTCGTCGTGGGCGGCGACGGCGAGGGTGGCGTGGGTGACGGTGAGGGGGCGGTCGCCGTAGGCGTTGGACAGGGTGACACGGGCGGCGCTCCCGCCGACGCCGGTGTGCACGACGTTGCGGACCGTGCGGCCCGCCATGCCGTCGGCCGCCGTGCCCGGTTCCCCGCCGGCCGGCGCCGCGGCCCAGGCGCCCACCCAGACGCCGGTGGACACGGGGGCGGCGCGGTACGGGCCGTGACCGGCGGTGACGGCGCCCTGGGTCCGGCGGTCGCCGGGGCCGTGCTCGGCGGCTGTGACGTAGATCGCGGCGGACAGGCCCAGGACGAGGGCGACGATCGCCGACAGCAGGGCATAACCATGATGCTTGGCGGTCATGCGGGTGCGTGACTCCTCGTGCGCGGGGAGCCTGTCCGGCTCCGGATCGATGCAGGAGTTCACCCTTGATCTCCCCGTCCTGACAGACGACGGGAACTCCTGTTCCGTTCCAGGAGTCGGTCAGGAAGGGACAATGTGTGCGGGATCACCGAACGGGTGGAGCAAATGGAACGTACCGAAGCGGCAGCACCGGACGCGGCCCCGTCCTACCGGGCCATGACCTCCTTCACCCCCGCGGACGAGGAGAAACAGCGCGGGGTGCGGCAGATGAAGCTCACCGCGGCGGGACTGCTGCTGTTCGTGGCCGTGGTGTACGTCCTCGCCGAGTGGGCCTCCCACCGGGGCGCGGGCGCATGGGCCGGCTACGTGGCCGCCGCCGCCGAGGCGGGCATGGTGGGCGCGCTCGCCGACTGGTTCGCGGTCACGGCGCTGTTCCGTCACCCGCTCGGCCTGCCCATCCCGCACACGGCCATCATCCCGAACAAGAAGGACCAGCTCGGCGTCTCCCTGGGCGAGTTCGTCGGCGAGAACTTCCTCTCCGAGGACGTGGTGCGTCAGCGGCTGCGCTCGGTGGGCATCGGCACCCGGCTGGGCGTCTGGCTGGCGGATCCCGCCCACGCCGACCGGGTGACGGCGGAGCTCGCCACGGCGCTGCGCGGCGCGCTGACGGTGCTGCGCGACTCGGACGTCCAGGCGGTGGTGGGGGAGGCGATCACGCGCCGCGCCGACGCCCAGGAGATCGCGCCCGGCATGGGGAAGCTGCTGGAGCGGATCGTCGTGGACGGCGGCCACCGGCGCGCCGTCGACCTGGTGGTGGCGCGGGCGCACGACTGGCTGGTGCTGCACGCCGACTCGGTGATGGACGCCGTGCAGGGCGGCGCGCCCGGCTGGACCCCGCGCTTCGTCGACAAGAAGGTCGGGGAGCGCGTCTACAAGGAACTGCTGCGTTTCTGCGTCGAGATGCGGGACATGCCCTCCCACCCGGCCCGCGGGGCCCTCGACCGGTTCCTCACCGACTTCGCCGCCGACCTCCAGTCGGACACGGACACCCGCGCGCGGGTGGAACGGCTCAAGGGCGAGGTGCTCGGCCGGGGCGAGGTCCAGGACCTGATCGCCTCCGCGTGGACGGCCGTCCGCTCCATGATCGTCGCCGCGGCGGAGGACGAGCGCAGCGAGCTGCGGCTGCGCGTGCGGGCCTCGCTGCTGTCGCTGGGGGCGCGGATGGCGACCGAGCCCAAGGTGCAGGAGAAGGCCGACAGCTGGGTCGAGGGCGCCGCGGTGCACGTCGTCACGACGTACCGGAAGGAGATCACCTCGCTGATCACCGACACGGTGGCGAGCTGGGACGCCGAGCACACCACCCGCAAGATCGAGGCGAACATCGGCCGGGACCTCCAGTTCATCCGCATCAACGGCACGGTGGTGGGCTCGCTGGCCGGGCTGCTGATCTACACCGTGGCGCGGGCCCTGGGGGCCTGAGCGCGGCACGCGCCCGGGCGGGACGACGGCGCCCGGGCGCGGTGCGGGAGCCCGGGCGGGGTGCGGGAGGGGTGCGGGCGGGGTGCGGGAGGCCGGGGCTTAAAGGCACCGGCCGAGGGAACACGGACCGCGTTCCGCTCGACGAGGAGCGTGCCGAGGAGGGAGCCCATGACCAGCGCCGAAGCTGCCGTGCCGGCCGAGAGAGACCGCACGATCACCACCGACATCCCCGCCCGCCTGGACCGGCTGCCCTGGTCGCGCTGGCACTGGACCATCGTCTTCGGACTGGGCACCGTGTGGATCCTGGACGGCCTGGAGGTCACGGTCGTCGGGAACATCGCGAGCCGGCTGTCCGAGCCGGGCAGCGGACTGCCCATCACCTCCGGGCAGGTCACCGGCATCGCGGCCGCCCTGTACGTGGCCGGCGCCTGCATCGGCGCGCTCTTCTGGGGCCGGCTCACCGACAAGTGGGGCCGCAAGAAGCTCTTCATGATCACCCTCGCGGTGTATCTGGCGGCCACCGCCCTGACGGCCGTCTCCTTCGACACCTGGTGGTTCCTGCTCTTCCGCTTCCTCACCGGCTTCGGCATCGGCGGCGAGTACGCGGCCATCAACTCGGCCATCGACGAGCTGATCCCGGCGCAGTACCGGGGGCGCGTCGACCTCATCATCAACGGGAGCTTCTGGCTCGGCGCGGTC
Organism: Streptomyces hilarionis; assembly: GCF_024539675.1. GTDB lineage: Bacteria > Actinomycetota > Actinomycetes > Streptomycetales > Streptomycetaceae > Streptomyces > Streptomyces hilarionis. The sequence continues at coordinate 13,426 of NZ_JAHHIT010000185.1, forward strand.
GCCGGGTCGCTGCTGTCGATCGTCGCGCTGAACACCGACATCTTCGCGGCCGACGTCGGCTGGCGGCTGACGTTCGCCCTGGGCGCCGTCCTCGCCCTGGTGATCCTCCTCGTGCGGCGGCACGTCCCGGAGAGCCCGCGCTGGCTGCTCATCCACGGCCGCGACCGCGAGGCCGAGGAGATCGTCACCTCCATCGAGCGGCAGATCGAGCAGGACAAGGGGGAGCGGCTGCCGCGCGCCGAGGGCGAGCTCACCATCCACCAGCGGCGCGGTGTGTCCTTCGTCGAGATCGCCCGCACGGTGTTCTCGCAGTACCGGCGCCGCGCGATCCTCGGCTTCTCCCTCTTCATCGGCCAGGCGTTCCTCTACAACGCGATCACCTTCGGCTTCGGCGCGATCCTGACGAAGTTCTTCGACGTGCCGAGCGGCAACACCGGCTACTACTTCGCCGTCATCGCGATCGGCAACTTCTGCGGCCCGCTGCTGCTGGGCAAGCTGTTCGACACCGTCGGCCGCCGGGTGATGATCTCCTCGACCTACCTGCTGTCGGGTGTGCTGCTGTTCGGCACGGCCTGGCTGTTCGACCAGGGCTCGCTCGACGCGACGACGATGACGGCCTGCTGGTGCGCGGTGCTGTTCTTCGCCTCGGCCGGTGCGTCGAGCGCCTATCTGACGGTCTCCGAGGTCTTCCCGATGGAGACCCGCGCGATGTCCATCGCCTTCTTCTACGCCCTCGGCACGGCCGCCGGCGGCATCAGCGGCCCCCTGCTGTTCGCCGACCTCACCGACACCGGCAAGGTCGGCGACACGGTCCTCGCCTTCTGCATCGGCGCGACGCTGATGTGCCTGGCGGGCCTGGTCGCGGCGGTCCTGGCGGTCAAGGCCGAGCGACGGTCCCTGGAGGACATCGCCCAGCCCCTGGCCGCGACGGCGGCGAAGGCGAAGCCGAAGGGTGTGGCCGGCCCCGGCGCGAAGCCGGCGTGACGGCCCGGCGGGCGTGACGGGCCTGCGGGCCCACTGCCCCCGGCCTGCGGGCGGCTGACGGCCTCGCCCGCAGGCCCGGGCGCCGCCGGCCGCCCGCCCGCCTCCCGTCCGTCCCCTCCCGTCCGGCCGTCTACGCCCCGGTCGTCGACCCCGGCCGGACGATCATCAGGACCGTCACCGTCGCCCACAGCAGGTTGAACATCCCGGTGAACATGGCCAGTTGGACGGTCGTCTCACGCGCGCCCCGCCCCTCGACGAGCACCTCCTGCCGCGGCAGCACGAGGACCAGCAGGACGCCGGCGGCCAGGACGGTCAGCACGATCGACGCGATCAGCCAGGGGTCGCCCATCACCCCCATCGCGCCCGCGGTGGCGAACCCGAAGACGGGGACGGCGATGCCGACGGCCGCGTAGACCTGGCAGATGCGGTGCAGCAGGCGCACGGTCCCGGCCGCGCCCGCGTCCTCGGGCGCGGCCAGCGCCTTGCGCGCGGCGGGCGGGAACATGCTGGCGGCGACGGTCACGGGTCCGACGGCGACGATCGCGGCGAGGACGTGGACGGCGAGGAGGAACTTGGTCACGCACCGACGCTAGAGGGCGGGAAGATCACACGGAAGCGGCGAGAATGCCACCCTCCGACGGATTTCCGCCAGGGCCGTCCGGCCTGCCTCCCCGATCGCCGAACCCCCACGTGGCCCCACACACCACGGCCCACGCCGTCGCCGCCCACTCCCCTCCCCGCCGCCGGTGATGTCCGCCCGCACCGCAGGTGAACCCTGCCCGGTCCGCCGCCGGAGCAAGGGCTGACGGAATCCCGTCGCCGGCCTGCCTTTCTGCCTAGACTCACGCCATGCACACCGTCGCCGTACTGGTCCTGGACGGAGTCGTCCCCTTCGACCTGTCCGCCCCCATCGACGCCTTCGGCTGGGCGCGGCTGCCCGACGGCCGCCCCGCCTACCGGGTGCGGGTCTGCTCGCCGTCCCCCTCCGGGGAGGTGAGCGCGGGGGCGTTCACCGTGCGCGCGCCGTACGGGCTCGAAGCGCTGGCCGAGGCGGACACGATCATCCTGCCCGGCGTCGCCGACCCGCCGCACGAACTGCCGCCCGGGGTCGCGCAGGCGCTGCGCGACGCGGCGGCCGACGGCACCCGGATCGCCTCCGTGTGCGTCGGCGCGTTCCTGTTCGCGGCGACGGGCCTGCTGGACGGGCTGCGCGCGACCACCCACTGGTACGCGGCACGCGAACTGGCCCTGCGCCACCCGAAGGTGGAGGTCGACCCAAACGTCCTCTACGTCGACCACGGCCAGTTCCTGACCTCGGCGGGCGCGGCGGCGGCCCTCGACATGTGCCTGCACATGATCCGCGGCGACCACGGCTCGGCCGTCGCCGCCCAGGCGGCCCGGATGTCGGTCATGCCGCTCGAACGGGAGGGCGGCCAGGCCCAGTTCATCGCCCAGGACCTGACGCCCGCCCCGGCCGGCGCGACCCTGGAACCGCTCCTGGTCTGGCTGGAGGACAACTGCGGCGAGGATCTGACGCTGGACCGGATCGCCGAGCGGGCCGGTCTGAGCACCCGCACCCTCAACCGCCGGTTCCGCGAGCAGACCGGCACGACACCGCTGCGCTGGCTGCACCGGGCACGGGTGCGAAGGGCCCAGTACCTGCTGGAGTCGACGGCCTACCCGGTGGAACGCATCGCCGCCCAGACGGGCTTCGGCTCCCCGACGGCCTTCCGGGAGTGCTTCCGCAAGGTCGCCGGCACGAGCCCCCAGGGCTACCGACGGGCGTTCCGGTCGAGGGAGAGCCCGAAGGCGGTCCCGCAGGCACGAGCGCGGTCGGGCCCGGCGACGGCCCGCCCGTGATACGGGGACGGGACGCCCCCCGGGCAGGGCACGCGTCCCCTCGACGAACCCCGCGGGGACGCGTCACGGAACACGGCGGCCCGTCGAAGGGGCTCCACGACGGGCCGGCCCGCGTCCGGGGACGTCTCGGCAACGCGTTTCAGGGGACGTCGCGGAGACGGCGTTTTCGGGGCGTCTCAGGAACGCCGGTCGGCGACCGCCCACGAGGCCAGCGCGACGGCTCCCGCCACGCCGAACACCGACGGCCACGGGCCCACCTTCTTCGACAGCGGGTGCGATCCCGCGAAGGCGGCGACGTACGCGACGCTCAGCGCCCCCGCCGCCGCCCCGCCGGCCTGCTGCCGCCACCGCTGCGCGGCCGCGGCCCCCGCGACGGCGAGGACGACCCCGCCCAGCGGCCGCTGCCTCGTCCACCGGGCCACGCCGTACCCGCCGACCAGCCCGCCCGCCGCGATCACCGCACTGGGAACCTTCGCCATCGTCTGCCTCCTCGCCCCGACCATCCAGCTCGACGACGAGGCTAACCCGCCCCGGCCCACCGCCC
>NZ_JAHHIT010000186.1 GCF_024539675.1 Streptomyces hilarionis
ACCTCCACCACACCGGAGGTCTTCGCCATGATCAAGACCTACCGAGTGTCAACAACGCTCGTGATCAATACACCTAGCGCCGACGAGCCCGGTAGTGCCTCATCAGGACCGTGATCCGCGCCGGGTCCGCGGCGCCGTTGAGCTCGGTCAGGAGATCGTCCGGGCACAGCTCGTAGAGATCCCCCCACCACCGCCGGCCCCGGTTGTCCCAGATCCGGTAGCCGCCCGGCACGCCCCGGGCGACATAGCGCCTCCTGCTCACCGCCCCCTCCAGACGTTCCTCGTATCCGCGGATGATAGGACGGGGGTGCCGTACCGGCGGGCGCTCCGACGCGGCGCGGCCCGCGGCGGCCCGTGTGCGCGAAGGCCGGGACGCGGGGGGTCGGGCATTACGCAAGCCGGTGCGAGCAGGCAAGATGGGCTGGAGAGCAGTACATCTGCCGGACGTGCGGCGTTCAGACCCCGGTCGTCGAGGCGATCATGGTCCGCAACGCGGATGAAACGCCGGCGTGGTGTGATGCTCAGGTGCCCGACCGCCTCTTTCGTGGGACGGGAGACAGGCGGCCTGACCAGCAAGGATGGGGAAGCGGAAGATGGACAAGCAGCAGGAGTTCGTGCTCCGGACGTTGGAGGAGCGCGACATCCGGTTCGTACGGCTGTGGTTCACGGACGTCCTGGGCTTCCTCAAGTCCGTCGCCGTGGCCCCCGCCGAGCTCGAGCAGGCCTTCGACGAGGGCATCGGCTTCGACGGCTCCGCGATCGAGGGCTTCGCCCGCGTCTACGAGTCCGACATGATCGCCAAGCCGGACCCGTCCACCTTCCAGGTCCTGCCCTGGCGGGCGGAGGCCCCCGGCACCGCCCGCATGTTCTGCGACATCCTCATGCCGGACGGCTCGCCCTCCTTCGCCGACCCCCGCTACGTCCTCAAGCGCGCCCTCGCGCGCGCCTCCGACCTGGGTTTCACCTTCTACACCCACCCGGAGATCGAGTTCTTCCTGCTCAAGGACAAGCCGACCGACGGCTCCCGCCCGACCCCGGCCGACAACTCCGGCTACTTCGACCACACCCCCCACAACGTGGGCATGGACTTTCGCCGCCAGGCGATCACCATGCTCGAGTCGATGGGCATCTCGGTCGAGTTCTCCCACCACGAGGGCGCCCCCGGCCAGCAGGAGATCGACCTGCGCTACGCCGACGCCCTCTCCACGGCCGACAACATCATGACGTTCCGCCTGGTCATGAAGCAGGTCGCGCTCGAGCAGGGCGTCCAGGCCACCTTCATGCCGAAGCCGTTCAGCGAGCACCCCGGCTCCGGCATGCACACCCACCTCTCCCTCTTCGAGGGCGACCGCAACGCGTTCTACGAGTCGGGCGCCGAGTACCAGCTGTCCAAGGTCGGCCGGTCCTTCATCGCCGGTCTGCTCCGGCACGCCGCCGAGCTCGCCGCCGTCACCAACCAGTGGGTCAACAGCTACAAGCGCATCTGGGGCGGCTCCGAGCGCACCGCCGGCGCGGGCGGCGAGGCCCCCTCGTACATCTGCTGGGGCCACAACAACCGCTCCGCCCTGGTCCGCGTGCCGATGTACAAGCCCGGCAAGACCGGCTCGGCCCGCATCGAGGTCCGCTCCATCGACTCCGGCGCCAACCCGTACCTGGCCTACGCCATGCTGCTCGCCGCCGGCCTCAAGGGCGTCGAGGAGGGCTACGAGCTCCCGCCGGGCGCCGAGGACGACGTCTGGGCCCTGTCCGACGCCGAACGGCGCGCCATGGGCATCGAGCCGCTCCCGCAGAACCTGGGCGAGGCGCTCACCCTGATGGAGCGCAGCGACCTCGTCGCCGAGACGCTCGGCGAGCACGTCTTCGACTTCTTCCTGCGCAACAAGAAGCAGGAGTGGGAGGAGTACCGCTCCGAGGTCACCGCCTTCGAGCTGCGCAAGAACCTGCCGGTGCTGTAGGGCCGAACCTGCCGGAGCCGGAGCCGGAGCCGGAGCCGGAGCCGGAGGCCGGGCCGTCGTCGTGGCGGTCGTCTCGGGCCGGAGTGCGGGGGTGCGGGCTGGGGCCGTCGGCGGCCGCAGCCCGTACGTCTTTTCGAGGGGTCAGCCGGCGGCCTGCTTGGCGAGGAGTTCGTGGAGCGGCTCCGTCGCGCGGCGGCGGTACTCCTGGATCGCCCAGCCGTTGCCGTCCGGATCCTTGAAGTAGAGGAAGGTGCCGCCGTCCCGCGGCGCGAGCCGGTGGGGCTCGCTGACCTCCACGCCCCGGGCGGTCAGCTCCTCGTAGGCCGCCTGCGCGTCGGTCACGCACAGCTGCATGCCGTGGTAGTCGCCCGGCCGCGGCGCACCCGTCGGGACCTGCAGACCGTCCACCAGGGCGATCGAGCAGCCCGAGCCGGGCGGAGTGAGCTGGACGATCCGTACGCCCTCCATCACCTCGTCGTCGATGTCGACGTGGAACCCGACCTTGTCGCGGTAGAACTCCTTGGCCCGGTCCACGTCCGACACCGGCAGCAGGATCACTTCGAGCGTCATGTCCATAGGTGACTCCCTTGTCCGTCCTTTTCACGGCGCACCGCGGAAAGGGGCACGGCACGCTTTTCCCCACAGAAGCGGAATCCTGCCCGCAGCGCCACCGAGAGGTGCGGGTTACGCTCGACTGCGGGACGAGCTTGATCGCAGGAGGAGGCCGGGGATGATGGCGCCGGGGCGCAGGAGCAGCACCTTCACACGGCTGCTGCGGCACGGCTTCACCGATCCGTCCGCCGCCGAGCGGCTGCTGGACGGGCCCGAGTTGTCCCCGGTGCGCGACGACCCGTTCCTGCTGGAGGCCCTCGCGGCCACCGCCGACCCCGATCTCGCCCTGCACGGCCTCGTCCGGCTGCTGGAGGCCCAGCCCGGGTCCACCGCCCGGCGGGAACTGCTCGACACGCTGATCGCGGCCAAGCCGCTGCGCGACCGCCTGCTGGGGGTCCTGGGGGCGTCCGCCGCGCTGGCCGACCATCTCGCCCGGCACCCGCGGGACTGGGAGGCGCTGGTCACCTACGAGCCCCGGGACCTGCATCCGGGGGTGGAGGAGTTCGAGCGGGGGCTGGCCGAGGCCGCCGACCCCGTGCTGCTGAGGGTCGCCTACCGGCGCTGTCTGCTGTCCATCGCGGCGCGGGACGTGTGCGCGACGACCGACGTCGCCGAGACCGCCGCCGAACTCGCCGACCTCGCCACGGCGACCCTGCGGGCCGCGCTGCGGCTGGCCGCGGCCGCGGCGCCCGACGACGCCGCGCTGTGCCGGCTCGCCGTCATCGCCATGGGCAAGTGCGGCGGCCACGAGTTGAACTACGTCTCCGACGTCGACGTCATCTTCGTCGGGGAGGCCGTCGACGGCGCCGACGAGGACAAGGCGCTGCGGGCCGCCACCAAGCTCGCCTCGCACATGATGCGGATCTGTTCCGAGACCACGGTGGAGGGGTCGATCTGGCCCGTCGACGCCAACCTGCGGCCCGAGGGCCGCAACGGCCCGCTCGTACGCTCGCTCAGCAGCCATCTGGCCTACTACCAGAGATGGGCCAAGACCTGGGAGTTCCAGGCCCTGTTGAAGGCCCGGCCGGTGGCCGGCGACCTGGAGCTGGGAGCCGAGTACGTCGCCGCCGTCGAGCCCCTGGTGTGGAAGGCCGCCGAGCGGGAGAACTTCGTCGTCGACGTGCAGCGGATGCGGCGGCGGGTCGTCGAGAACATCCCGGCCGCCGAGATCGAGCGCGAGCTGAAGCTCGCGCCCGGCGGTCTGCGGGACGTCGAGTTCGCCGTGCAGCTCCTGCAACTGGTGCACGGCCGGGCCGACGGGTCGCTGCGCAGCGGGACCACGCTGGACGCGCTGTCGGCGCTCGCCGCCGGCGGCTACGTGGGCCGGGCGGACGCGACGCAGCTCGACGCCGCGTACCGGTTCCTGCGGTCCATGGAGCACCGGATCCAGCTCTACCGGCTGCGCCGCACCCACCTGGTGCCGGACAACGAGGCGGACCTGCGCCGTCTCGGCCGCTCCCTCGGGCTGCGCACCGACCCGGTGGCGGAGCTGGGCCGCGAGTGGAAGCGGCACGCCGCCGTGGTGCGCCGGCTGCACGAGAAGCTGTTCTACCGGCCGTTGCTGGACGCCGTCGCCCAACTGGCCCCGGGTGAGACGAGGTTGAGCGCCAAGGCGGCCCGGGAGCGGCTGGTCGCCCTCGGCTACGCCGATCCCGCCGCCGCGATGCGGCACCTGGAGGCGCTGGCCTCCGGCGTCACGCGCAAGGCCGCCATCCAGCGCACCCTGCTGCCCGTCCTGCTGGGCTGGTTCGCGGACTCCGCCGACCCGGACGCGGGACTGCTCAACTTCCGCAAGGTCTCGGACGCCCTCGGCAAGACCCCCTGGTACCTGCGCCTGTTGCGCGACGAGGGGGCCGCCGCGGAGAACCTCGCGCGCGTGCTGTCCGCCGGACGCCTGGCCCCCGATCTGCTGATGCGGGCGCCGGAGGCGGTGGCGCTGCTCGGCGACGGGGAGAGCGGACGACTGGAGCCGCGCACCCGCGGCCCGCTGGAGCAGGAGATGTCCGCCGCGGTGAAGCGGGCCGACGGGGCCGTGCAGGCGGTGACCGCGGTGCGCGGGGTGCGGCGGCGGGAGCTGTTCCGCACGGCCGCCGTGGACATCGTCGGCAGCTACGGCACCGAGGGCCAGCCGGCCGAGGCCGACCAGGGCGCCCTGGTGGACCTGGTGGGCGGCGCCGTGTCGGACCTCACCGCCGCCACCCTGGCCGGGACCCTGCACGCGGTCGTGCGGGAGGGCTGGGGGGACGCCCTTCCGACGCGGTTCGCCGTCATCGGCATGGGGCGCTTCGGGGGGCACGAGCTGGGCTACGGCTCCGACGCCGACGTGCTGTTCGTGCACGAGCCGCACGACGGCGTCGACGAGCGGGAGGCCGCCGACGCCGCCAACAAGGTCGTCTCCGAGATGCGCCGGCTGCTCCAGATCCCGAGCGCCGATCCGCCGCTGCTCATCGACGCCGACCTGCGTCCGGAGGGCAAGTCCGGTCCGCTCGTGCGGACGTTGAAGTCCTACGAGGCCTACTACCGGCGGTGGTCGCTGGTGTGGGAGGCCCAGGCCCTGCTGCGGGCCGAACCCGTCGCGGGAGACGAGGAGTTGGGGCGGCGGTTCCTCGCGCTGGCGGACCCGCTGCGCTATCCGGCGGACGGGCTCCCGGAGGAGGCCGTGCGGGAGATCCGGCGGCTGAAGGCCCGTATGGAGTCGGAGCGGCTGCCCCGCGGCGCCGACCCGAAGCTGCACACCAAACTCGGTCCGGGCGGCCTGTCCGACGTCGAGTGGACCGTGCAGTTGCTCCAGATGCGGCACGGGGCCTCGACCGAGGGGCTGCGGACCACCCGGACCCGCGAGGCGCTCGCCGCGGCCCGCGCCGCCGGGCTCGTCACCGAGGGCGACGCGGCGACGCTGGACGAGGCCTGGGTGCTGGCGACGCGGGTGCGCAACGCGGTGATGCTGGTGCGCGGACGGGCCGGGGACACGTTCCCGTCCGACCCCCGTGAACTGGTCGCCGTCGGGCGGTACTTGGGGTATGGGCCGGGGCGGGTGGGGGACATGCTCGACGACTACCGGCGCACCGCCCGCCTGGCGCGGGCGGTCGTGGACGAGCTGTTCTACGGCGGTTAGCGGGAGGAGCCGAGCCGGACGCCGCCCTGCTGCGACTGCGACTGCGACTGCGGCTGCGGCTGCGGCTGCGGCTGCGGCTTTGGCTGGGCGGGGACGGCACGTGCCGTACCGCCGGCCTCCCCGCCTGCCGTACCGCCGCCCGCCCCGGCCGTCGCCCTCCGGCCGATGCGGGTCAGGGCCACGGCCAGGAGGACGACCGTCATGCCCACCAGCACGCGGGGGCCGACGCGTTCGTCCAGGAGCGCCGCGCCCAGGGCCACGGAGACCACCGGGAGCAGGTAGCCGACGGTGGCCGCGGCCGTGGGGCCCTCGTCCGTGATCAGACGGTAGTTGAGGTAGAAGGTCACGCCGGTGCCGAGGACGCCCAGAGCGGTGACGGCGAACAGGGCGGTGGCGTCCGCGTGCAGGGGGCCGGCCGCGGGAAGGGCGAGCGTGCTCAGTCCCGTCGCCGTCAGGAGCTGGGCCGCCGACATCGCCAGGGGCGTGTCCCGCGTCGTGAGGTGGCGGGCCATGTACGCGAAGGCCACCGCGTAGCTGGCGGCCGCCGCTAGCAGGGCGGCGGCGGGCCAGGTGAGGAGGCCGCCGTGCTGCCAGGGGGCGAAGATCAGCACCGTGCCCGCGAACCCCAGGAGAAGGCCGGCGAGGCGGGCGGGGTGGGTGATCCGTTCGGCGCCGGAGGTCATGCCGATGAGCAGGGACCACAGCGGCGTCGTGGCGTTGAGGACGCCCGCCAGGCCCGAGTCGAGGTGCTGCTCGCCGACGGCGAAGAGGGCGAACGGAAGGGCGTTGCAGAACAGGGCGGCCACGACCAGACGCCGCCAGGTGGTCCAGGAGCGGGGGAGACGCTGGCCGGCCCGGCGGGCCAGCACCAGCAGGACGGCCGCGCCCAGGGCGCAGCGGGCGATGGTGATCTGCGCCGGGGTCAGGCCGTGGGTGAGCGCGAGCTTGATCCAGAGGAAGCCCGAACCCCAGAAGAGGGCGAGCGCGGCCATGCGGAGAGTCGAGGGGAGGGGCATGCCCTCTACGGTGGCCGGACCGTCCTGTGAGGACAAGTGAAAGGTTCTGGATGGTTCGTTAAGCTGGCCTGCATGCTTGATGTGCGGCGGATGCAGGTGTTGCGGGCGGTCGTGGACACCGGGTCGGTGACGGCGGCGGCGGCCGCGCTGGGCTACACGCCCTCCGCGGTCAGCCAGCAGATCGCCGCTCTGGAGAAGGAGGCGGGCGCCGAGCTGCTGGAACGGGTGGGGCGGGGGGTGCGGCCGACGGCCGCCGGGCTGCTGCTCACCGAGCACGCGGACACCGTCGGCCGGCAGCTCGCCGAGGCCGAGGCCGCCCTCGCGGACCTGCTGGCGGGGCGCAGCGGCCGGTTGTCCGTGCGGTATTTCGCCACCGCGGGCGCGGGGCTGGTCGCGCCGGCGGTGGCGCGCCTGCGCGAGCTGCATCCCGGGGTGCGGCTGGATCTGCGCCTGAGCGCACCGCAGGACGCGGTCGCCGAGGTCAGGGAGGGGCGGGCCGACCTGGCCATCGTGGTGCGCGGGGACGGGTCGGGCGGCGTGCGGCTGGTGCCGCTGCTGGAGGACCCCTACCTCGCCGTCCTGCCGCGCGGGCACCGGCTCGCCGGGCGGCGGAGCGTGCGGCTGGCGGAGCTGGCCGAGGAGGCCTTCGTGGGGAGCGAGTGGCCGGGCCCCTGCCTGGACGCCCAGCTCGACGCGTGCGCGGCCGTCGGATTCCGGCCGCGCTTCGTCGTGGAGAGCGAGGACTACATGACCGCCCAGGGCTTCGTCGCCGCCGGGCTGGGGGTGAGTCTGGTGCCGCGGCTGGGGCTGGGCAGCCGGCATCCGGGGGTCGTCGTGCGGGAGGTGCGCGATCCCGTGCCGGTGCGGACCGTGCAGGCGGTCGTGCGGGAGACGGCCCCGTCGCAGCCCGCGCTGGACGCGTTCGTCGAGGCGCTCAGGGCGGCCGCGCTGCCCGGGGGGCCGGGGCGTCCGCAGGGCGGGACCGCGCACGCCGCCTGAGCCTGGGCGCCCGCCCGACGGCGCCGGAGCCGGCCGGGGCGGCGGCCGGACCGTGCGAGCCGCCGGTCCGCCGCGGGCCGTCAGGTCCCCGAGCCGCCCTTCGGCCCGGGCCGGTCCGCTCCTCGGGCGCGCGCCGGCACGTTCCTCGGCAGGGCGTACGGCAGCGCTCCGTACCACAGGCCCGCCACCGTGTAGCCGAAGGCCAGGCACAGGACGCCGCCCACCGCGTCCAGCCAGAAGTGGTTGGCCGTGGCCACGATGACCACCAGGGTCGCCACCGGGTACACCAGACCCAGGATGCGCACCCAGGGCAGCCGGGCCAGAGCGAACACGGTCAGGCCGCACCACACCGACCAGCCGATGTGCATGGAGGGCATCGCCGCGTACTGGTTCGACATGTGCTTGAGGTCGCCGGACGCCATCGAGCCCCACGTCCGGTGGGCCGCCACCGTGTCGACGAAGCCGGCGCCCGGCATCAGGCGCGGCGGCGCCAGGGGGTACAGGTAGTAGCCGGCCAGGGCGACGGCCGTGGTCGCGAAGAGCACCAGACGCGCGGCCGCGTAACGGCCGGGATGACAGCGGTAGAGCCAGACCAGCACGGTCAGGGTGACGACGAAGTGCAGTGTGGCGTAGTAGTAGTTCATGGCCACGATGAGCCAGGTCACCGAGTTCACCGCGTGGTTGGCCGACTCCTCCCACGCGATGCCCAGGGTGTGCTCGGCGCGCCAGATCCAGTCCGCGTTGCGCAGCGCGGCGCCACGCTGCTCCGGGACCGCGTTGCGCACGAGGGAGTACGTCCAGTAACTCGCTGCGACGAGCAGGATCTCGAACCAGAGGCGCGGTCGGCGCGGGGTGCGCAGGCGGCCGAGGCGGCGCGGTCGTGTGCGGGCCGTGACAGGCTGCGGGACGGCCTGTTCACGGCCTTCCAGTGGTGTCACAGTCGGTTCACCCATGGACACAAAGTCTGCCAGAAAAGCCCTCTTGGCCCGATCATCCCTCGGTAGGGACCGGTCCGCACGTTCTACGGCGGATCGACCCCTGTGTCCCCTCTTGTCACACCGGGTGGAGAGGCGCTAGTGCCGGACGCGGTCGCCGGGGGCCGAGGCGGTCGAGCCGCGCACCACCAGTTCCGGCATGAACACGAACTCGCTGTGCGGCGCGGGCGTTCCGCCGATCTCCTCCAGGAGGGTGCGGACGGCGGCCTGGCCCATCGCCGGGACCGGCTTGCGCACGGTCGTCAGCGGCGGGTCGGTGAAGGCGATCAGCGGGGAGTCGTCGAAACCGACCACCGAGACGTCCCGGGGGACCGCGAGGCCGAGTTGCCGGGCCGCCCGTATCGCGCCCAGTGCCATCATGTCGCTGGCGCAGACGATCGCCGTGCAGCCCCGGTCGATCAGGGCGGTGGTCGCGGCCTGGCCGCCCTCCAGGGTGTAGAGGGAGTGCTGGACCAGATCGGTCTCGATCGTCTCCGGGCTCAGCCCCAGCTGCTCCTGCATCGCCCGCACGAAGCCCTCGATCTTGCGCTGCACCGGCACGAAGCGCTTGGGGCCGAGCGCCAGCCCCACCCGGGTGTGGCCGAGGGAGACGAGGTGGGTGACCGCCAGGGTCATCGCCGCCCGGTCGTCGGGGGAGATGAAGGGGGCCTGCACCTTCGGGGAGAAGCCGTCGACGAGGACGAAGGGGACGCCCTGGGCGCGCAACTGCTCGTAGCGCTCCATGTCGGCCGTGGTGTCCGCGTGCAGGCCGGAGACGTAGATGATGCCGGCGACGCCCCGGTCGACCAGCATCTCGGTCAGTTCGTCCTCCGTGGAGCCGCCCGGCGTCTGGGTGGCGAGCACGGGGGTGTACCCCTGGCGGGTCAGGGCCTGGCCGATGACCTGGGCCAGCGCCGGGAAGATGGGGTTCTCCAGCTCCGGCGTGATCAGACCGACGAGGCCCGCGCTGCGCTGGCGCAACCGCACGGGGCGCTCGTAGCCCAGGACGTCCAGAGCGGCGAGCACGGACTGACGGGTGGTGGCGGCGACGCCGGGCTTGCCGTTGAGGACCCGGCTGACGGTCGCTTCGCTCACCCCCGCCTGCGCGGCGATGTCGGCAAGCCGTGTGGTCACAGGGGTGGACTGTACCGGTCGGGCGCTGCCTTGCACACCGATCGGTCGCCGTGGGCGGCCTGGTGAACGGGCCGCGCCGGGCTGCTGCGTCATCGCGCTCCCTCATGAAAGTGATGGCAAGAGCTTTCAGAGTCTTGCACAGTGGCCGCCCGCCCCGCTGTGAGGCCGGTCAACCGCGACAACAACGGTCTCACGGCGGTCGACGAGAGGTCACGCCCGCGTCACGCGCGGATAACTTCAGAGATGTCTTGCACTTTTTTGCTGCAAGGTCTTTCGTGCCGCTTGCAACGCTGTTACGTTCACGTCGCCCGGCGGCAGCAACGGCGCGGTCGGCACAGTCGGCAGGACGGCGGACGGGACCGCCGCCTGTAGCTATACGGGCTTTCACCCTCAAGGAGAAACTCATGCGGCGTGGCATAGCGGCCACCGCGCTGGTGGCGTCCTTCGCCCTCGCGGCGACGGCCTGCGGCGGAGACGACAGCGGCAGCGACAACTCGTCCGGGCCGGTCACCATCACCTGGTGGGACACCTCCAACGCCACCAATGAGGCGCCCACGTACCAGGCCCTGGTCAAGCAGTTCGAGGCCGCCAACAAGGACGTCAAGGTCAAGTACGTCAACGTGCCCTTCGACCAGGCGCAGAACAAGTTCGACACGGCCGCCGGCGCCTCCGGCGCCCCGGACGTGCTGCGCTCCGAGGTCGGCTGGACCCCCGCCTTCGCCAAGAAGGGCTACTTCCTGCCGCTGGACGGCACCGACGCCCTGAAGGACCAGGCCAAGTTCAAGTCGAACCTGCTGGAGCAGGCCAAGTACGAGGGCAAGACGTACGGCGTCCCGCTGGTCACCGACACCCTCGCCCTGGTCTACAACAAGGCCCTCTTCGCGAAGGCCGGCATCACCGCGGCCCCCAAGACCTGGGACGAGCTGAAGACCGCCGCCGCGACCGTCAAGGACAAGACCGGCGTCGACGGCTACTGGGGCTCCACCCAGGCCTACTACGCGCAGTCCTTCCTCTACGGCGAGAGCGCCGACACCGTCGACGCCAAGGCCAAGAAGATCACCGTCGCCTCGCCGGCGGCGAAGAAGGCGTACGGCACCTGGCTGGGCCTCTTCGACGGCAAGGGCCTGCACAAGGCCGACACCACGGCCGACGCGTACGCCCACATCCAGGACGCCTTCGTCAACGGCAAGGTCGCCGCGATCGTGCAGGGCCCGTGGGAGATCACCAACTTCTACAAGGGCAGCGCCTTCAAGGACAAGGCCAACCTCGGCATCGCGACCGTCCCGGCCGGCTCCACCGGCAAGGCGGGCGCCCCGACCGGCGGCCACAACCTGTCGGTCTACGCCGGCTCGGACAAGGCCCACCAGGCCGCCGCGCTGAAGTTCGTGAACTTCATGACCTCGGCCGCCTCCCAGTCGGCCATCGCGCAGAAGAACTCCACGCTGCCCACGCGCGACGACGCCTACACCGCCGCCGTCAAGGCCGACCCGGGCATCGCCGGCTACCAGACCGTGCTGTCCGCCGCCCAGCCGCGCCCGGCGCTGCCGGAGTACAGCTCCCTGTGGGGCCCGCTCGACACCGAACTGCCCAAGATCGCGGGCGGCAAGGAGACCCTCGACAAGGGCCTGAGCAACGCCGAACTCGCCATCGCCAAGCTGGTGCCGGACTTCAGCAAGTGAGTCCGCGTGGCCGCCGGACCTCCCCGCACGGTGGGAGGGATCCGGCGGCCACCGGCCTGTGAGCCCCCCCGTCGACGATCCAGCGTGAAGATCCAGAAGGTGTCGAACCATGACAGTCGCCATCGACCGCGCGACCGGCAAGCGCCGCGGTGACCGTGAGCCGGGGCCCGGGCTCTCCGGTCGCCTGAAGCGCGGCTACCACAAGCACTGGTACGCCTACGTGATGATCGCCCCGGTGGCGGTCGTCCTCGGCGTCCTCGTGCTGTACCCCCTGGTGTACGGCCTCTATCTGACGCTGACCGACGCCAACAGCCTCAACACCGCGCGCACGATCGGCGTCAACCACATCGACGCCACCTACAAGTTCATCGGCCTGGACAACTACGCCGACATCCTCTGGGGCCCCACCGCCTACGACCGCTTCTGGTCCCACTTCCTCTGGACGATCGTGTGGACGGCGACCTGTGTCGCCCTGCACTACGGCATCGGGCTCGGCCTCGCCCTGCTGCTCAACCAGAAGCTGCGCGGACGGACCCTGTACCGGATGGTCCTGGTGCTGCCCTGGGCGGTGCCCACGTTCGTCACGGTCTTCGGCTGGCGCTTCATGCTCGCCGACGGCGGCGTCATCAACTCCGCCCTCGACGCCCTGCACCTGCCCTCGCCCCAGTGGCTGGAGGACACCTTCTGGCAGCGGTTCGCCGCGATCATGGTCAACACCTGGTGCGGTGTGCCGTTCATGATGATCTCGCTGCTCGGCGGGCTCCAGGCGATCGACGCCTCCCTCTACGAGGCCGCCGAGATGGACGGCGCGAGCGCCTGGCAGCGCTTCCGCTACGTGACCCTGCCCGGTCTGCGCTCGGTCAGCTCGACCGTCGTCCTGCTGGGCATCATCTGGACGTTCAACCAGTTCGCCGTCATCTTCCTGCTGTTCGGCAACACCGCCCCCGACGCGCAGATCCTCGTCACCTGGGCGTACTACCTCGGCTTCGGACAGCAGCCGCGTGACTTCGCCCAGTCCGCCGCCTACGGCATCCTGCTGCTGGCCATCCTGATCGTCTTCACCTCGTTCTACCGCCGCTGGCTGAACCGCAACGAGCAGCAGCTCGCGATCTGAGGCAGGAGTTCCCATGAGTACCACCACAGCCGAGACCTCCGCCCCGGTCGCCGAGCGGCGTCCCGCGAGCGCCCCGCGCCGCACGCGCCGACGCGGCGAGAACAGCCTCGCCGGCACGCTCGTCTCGCACGGCGTCCTGCTCGTCGCCAGCCTGATCGCGCTCTTCCCGATCGCCTGGCTGGTCTACCTGTCCCTCGGCCCGGACAAGGACGACTACCTGCACCCGGGCGGCATCTGGGACAAGATGACGTTCTCCAACTACTCGTTCGTGCTCCAGCACACCGAGTTCCTCAACTGGCTGAAGAGCTCGCTCATCGTCACCCTGGGCACCACCGCCATCGGCGTGCTCATCGCCGCCACCACCGGCTACGCCGTCTCGCGCATGCGCTTTCCCGGCTACAAGAAGTTCATGTGGGTGCTGCTGGTCACCCAGATGTTCCCGGTCGCCGTGCTCATGGTGCCGATGTACCAGATCCTGTCCGACCTGAAGCTCATCGACAACTACTTCGGTCTGATCCTCGTCTACTGCACGACGGTCATCCCGTACAGCGCGTGGCTGCTCAAGGGGTACTTCGACACCATCCCCTTCGAGATCGACGAGGCGGGACGCGTCGACGGCCTCACCCCGTTCGGCACCTTCTTCCGGCTGGTGCTCCCGCTGGCCAAGCCCGGCCTCGCGGTGGCCGCCTTCTACAACTTCCTCACCGCGTTCAGCGAAGTCGCCTTCGCCTCGACGTTCATGCTCAGCGACGACAAGTACACGCTCGCCGTCGGTCTCCAGTCGTTCGTCAGCGAGCACGACGCCCAGCGCAACCTGATGGCCGCCACCGCCGTGCTGATCGCGATACCCGCGGCCGTGTTCTTCTACCTCGTGCAGAAGAACCTGGTGACCGGTCTCACCGCGGGCGGCACGAAGGGGTGACGCAGGCCCGCCTGCCAGGTCCCCCGAGAGAACCCGGGGCGGCCGCGGTCACCATCCGACCCCGCTGTGACCGCGGCCGCCTCGTCACCCGCTTCACCCACACCGACCCGATGACTCCGTTAGGTACCAAGGACGCCATGAGCCAGCAGCCCGCAGCCCCGGCCCCCGCCCCCACCGCGGCCGTCGTCACCGTCGCCAAGCCTCGCGACTGGTGGCGGGACGCGGTGATCTACCAGGTGTACCCCCGCAGCTTCGCCGACAGCGACGGCGACGGCATGGGCGACCTGGAAGGCGTCCGCTCGCGCCTTCCCTACCTGCGCGACCTCGGGGTGGACGCCGTGTGGCTGAGCCCGTTCTACGCCTCCCCGCAGGCCGACGCCGGCTACGACGTGGCCGACTACCGCGCGGTGGACCCGATGTTCGGCAACCTGCTCGACGCCGACGCGCTGATCCGCGACGCGCACGGGCTGAACCTGCGGATCATCGTCGACCTGGTGCCGAACCACTCCTCCGACCAGCACGAGTGGTTCAAGCGGGCACTGGCGGAGGGCCCCGGCTCGTCCCTGCGCGACCGCTACCACTTCCGCCCCGGCAAGGGCGAGAACGGCGAACTCCCGCCCAACGACTGGGAGTCCATCTTCGGCGGTCCGGCCTGGACGCGGGTCACCGAGCCGGACGGCACGCCCGGCGAGTGGTACCTGCACCTCTTCGCGCCCGAACAGCCCGACTTCAACTGGGACCACCCGGCCGTCGGCGACGAGTTCCGCTCCATCCTGCGCTTCTGGCTGGACATGGGCGTCGACGGCTTCCGCATCGACGTGGCGCACGGCCTGGTCAAGGCCGACGGCCTCCCCGACCTCGGCGCCCACGACCAGCTGAAACTGCTGGGCAACGATGTCATGCCGTTCTTCGACCAGGACGGCGTCCACGAGATCTACCGCCAGTGGCGGCTGATCCTGGACGAGTACTCCGGCGATCAGATCTTCGTCGCGGAGGCGTGGACCCCGACGATCGAGCGCACCGCGAACTACGTCCGCCCCGACGAACTCCACCAGGCGTTCAACTTCCAGTACCTGAGCACCGCGTGGGACGCGGCGGAGCTGCGCGAGGTCATCGACCGCACCCTGGAGTCGATGCGCCCGGTCGGCGCCCCGGCCACCTGGGTCCTGTCCAACCACGACGTCACCCGCCACGCGACGCGCTTCGCCAACCCGCCCGGCCTCGGCACCCAGATCCGCACCGCGGGCGACCGCGAACTCGGCCTGCGCCGCGCCAGGGCGGCCACCCTGCTGATGCTGGCGCTGCCCGGCTCCGCGTACGTCTACCAGGGCGAGGAGCTCGGCCTGCCCGACGTCGTCGACCTGGCCGACGAGGTCCGCCAGGACCCGGCCTACTTCCGCGGCGCCGGTCAGGACGGCTTCCGCGACGGCTGCCGGGTGCCGATCCCGTGGACGCGCGAGGGCTCGTCCTACGGCTTCGGCGACGGCGGCAGCTGGCTGCCGCAGCCGGCCGGCTGGGGCGAACTGAGCGTGGCGGCCCAGACCGGCGCCCCGGGGTCGACCCTGGAGCTGTACCGCTCGGCCCTCGGCATCCGCCGGGCCAGGCCCGACCTGGGCGCGGGCGACTCGGTGGAGTGGCTGAAGGCCCCCGAGGGCGTCCTCGCCTTCCGCCGCGGGGAGTTCGTGTGCGTCGCCAACACGACGGGCGAGTCGGTGACGACCCCGGCCTACGGGCGGGTGCTGCTCGCGAGCGGCGAGGTGACGGGGACGGACTCCGGCGAGGCGAAGCTGCCCGCGGACACGACCGCCTGGTTCACGACCGCGTGACGGTCTGACGGCTGTGCGCGGCGCCCAGGGCCCGCCGTTCCCCGCGGGGGCGGCGGGCCTTCGGCGTGCCGCGCGGCCCTCGCCGGCTACGCGGGGCGTCGCGCCAGAAGGTAGGCACGCCGACTGGGGTGTTCGGCCCCGGGGTGCGGTTCCCGGTCCAGGCGTGCGGTGAGGGCGAGGCCGGCCCGGGCGAGGGCCGCCGTCTCCGCGGCCGGGTCCAGGTAGCGGAAGGTCAGGTCGACCCGGTGGCCCCACCACTGGTCGAGGTGGGCCGACTGTCCCGCGCGCAGCTGCGGATCGCTCGTGTGGAAGGCGACGAGCAGGGGCGCGCCCGGACGCAGCACGCGGGCGAACTCGGCGTAGGCGGCGGCCCGTTCGGCCGGGTCCAGGTGGATCACCGCGTACAGGCACAGGACGCCGCCCAGGGCGCCCGAGCGGACCGGCAGGGCGCTCATGTCCGCCGCGAGGAACGGCAGACCGCTGCCGCGGTGCGCCACGGCGCACATGGCCGGGGACAGGTCCACGCCGAACGGCCGGACGTCGTGCAGGCCGGCCAGGCGGGCCGTCACATGGCCCGGGCCGCAGCCCACGTCCGCGACCGGGCCGCCGGCGGCCAGTTCGGCGAAGGCGTCCAGCAGGGCGCGGTCGAGGGGCTTGCCGTCGAGTTCGGCGCCGAGTTCGCGGGCGTAGCGCTCGGCCACCGCGTCGTAGCTGCCGCGGGTCGTCAGGGGCGTCCCGGCGTCCGGGGAGCCGGCGCTCACGCCCGGGTCCGCGCGGGACGCAGCAGGACCTCGGACCCGATCGGGGTGAACCCGGCGGCCAGGAAGGCGCGCAGGGAGCGCGCGTTGCCCGGGACGACCGCCGCGAAGACGGGCTCCCCCTCGGGGACCAGCGTCAGCGCGTCGCCCAGCAGGGATCTGCCCCGCCCGCGTGCGCCGCCCTCGGGACGGTGCAGTTCGACGCCGAGCTCGGTGCGGCCCGCGAGGCCCGCCGCGAGCGTGACCAGACCGCGCGCGTCGCCGAACACCCGCACCTCGGTGCGCAGTTCGCGGGCGAACCCGACCCGGGGATGGTCGTCCGCCCCGGCCAGGGGACGCAGCCGGGCGGGGCCGCCGGCGCCACGGCCCACCAGGGTGGCGTCGACGACGCCGATCCAGCCCTGTGGACCGGCCAGGGCGCGCAGGAAGTCCGGGGCCAGGGAGCCGCCGAACCCGTCGGGGCGGTGCGCGGCCACCCGCGCGGCGGGCAGCGCGGTGGCCACGACGGCGTGGCCGGTGAAGGCGACCGAGCACTCCAGGCCGCCGGGCAGCGCGGGCAGGACCGTGACGGCTCCGTCGGCCGCCGGGAAACGTCCCGCGGCGGCGTCGAGGAGGCGTCCGAGCAGCGGGTGCGGGGCGGGGTGCGGGGCGGAGTGCGGGGC
>NZ_JAHHIT010000187.1 GCF_024539675.1 Streptomyces hilarionis
CCCCCACGGTCCGCCCCCGCCCCCACCGAGCCCGACGGGCCGCGGGACGCCGTCGGCGGGGTCCCGTCGGACAAGGCCGCGTCGGACAGGGTCGCGTGGGACAAGGTCGCACCGGGCAACGGGCCGGTGGCCGCGGCCGGGAGCGCCGGCCGGGCGCCCGGCCTCGTGTGGCCCGCGCCCGCGTCCCCGGGAACGGACGCCTCACTGGCGCAGACGCCCCCGTCGGCGGCCTACCCGTCCGACGCGGCGCCGGCGGACGAGGGGGCGGCCGGCGCGGCCGATCCGTGGGCCGCGCCCGGTGGCGCCGAGCCGCACGCGCCCGGTGGCGCCGAGCCGCACGGGCCCGGTGCCGCCGCCGGCCCGGCCCCCGTCGTTCCCGGCCAGGCGCCCCCGTCCGTCCACGACCAGCGGACGGTCACCTCGCTGCCGGCGGCCGGCGGCGCTCCCGGACCCTGGGCCCACCCCTTCGGCGCCCCGCAGGCCGGGCAGCCGCTCGCGTCCTTCCCGCCGCCGAACCCGGCGACCGTCATCGGCGGTCCGCCTCCCAACCCCTTCGCGCCTCCCGCGCAGGCGGTCCCGCCGCCGCCCATCGCCCCCGACGGGCCGGGACAGGTCCCCTACGGCTACCCGGGAGGCTACGGCTACGGCTATCCGCCGCCCCCGCCGCCCTACGCGGGTGCGCCTTACGGCGGAGTCCCGGGCCCGTACGGATGGAACGGCGCCGGGGCAGGCGACGGCAACGGCATGGGCGTCGCCGGGCTCGCGCTCGGGATCCTCGCCGCCGTCCTCTTCTGCGTGTGGCCGCTGGCCGCCGTCCTCGGCATCCTCGGCGTCGTCTTCGGAGCGGTCGGGCGGCGCAGGGCCGGCCGGGGCGAGGCGTCCAACCCGGGCCAGGCGCTGGCCGGCGTCATCTGCGGAGCCGTGGGACTCGTGCTGGCCGTCGCGGTGGGCGTCCTGACGTTCGTGGCTCCCTGAGCCGCCGCCGACCGGCGGGGCGTCGCCCACCGGCGGCGCCCCGCCCGGCCGGCCGGTGCGGGCGGGCTCAGGCGCCGGCCCGCAGCCGCTCTCTCGCCTCCATCAGCGCGAAGCCCAGCAGGTTCGGCCCCCGCCACCGCCGAGGATCCGTCGCGGCCTCGTCGTCCGCGGCCAGTCCGATGCCCCAGACGCGGTCCAGGGGGCTCGCCTCGACCAGCACGCGCGTACCGGTGCCCAGCAGGAACGCGCGCAGCGCGTCGTCCGAGGCGAACTTGTGGACGCTGCCCTCGACGACGATCCCGAACCGCTCCCGCCGCCAGGTCTCCTCGTCGAAGCCGCGCACCAGCCGCCCCTCCTTCTTCGCCTGCGCGGGGGAGCGGGCGGCGAGCGCCCGCCGTTCCGCCTCGGCGTCGCCGAAGAGCCGCGCCTTCCCGGCCATCATCCAGTGCTCGGCCGTCGCGTAGCCGACCCCGTCGACCACGAACGGTGACGGCCACCACTGGCTGAGACAGCTCGCGCCGATCCGCCCGTCCGGCCGCGGCCGGTGGCCCCAGAAGTGCAGGTACTTGATCCTGGCCCCCGCCCGGACCGCGCTGACCAGCGCCTCCCGGTCCTCGATCCGCTCCATGCAGCCGAGCATGGCACGCGCCACTGACACAGCGTCCCCCCTTTTCGACTCCGACTCGACACCTGGTCGACCCTCGCCGACAGATTCCGTCGCGTAACCAAAAGGCAACAACGGAATCACTTGTTGGAGTGCCCTTGCTCTGTCAGGATCGGCAATCAAATCGAGCTGGAGCTACGCCACCCGCTGTCGAACACTTCGGGGCGAAGGCGGAGGAGAGCGACATGCAGGACCGGTTTCCCGCACAGGAACGTTTCTCGGACGGCGCGCAGTACATCGCCGGCCGCCTGACGAAGGGCACGTCCGGCGCCGTCCACACCGTGATCGACCCCGCAACCGGCGAGGAGGTCCTCACCTACGAGCTGGCGGGCGCGGACGACGTCGACGCCGCCGTCGCCGCCGCGCGCGCGGCCTTCCCCGGCTGGTCCGCGGCCACCCCGGGCGAGCGCTCCGACGCGATGCACCGTTTCGCCGCGGTCCTCGCCGACCGGGCCGAGGACCTGGCCCGCGCCGAGTCCCTTCAGTGCGGCAAGCCGCTGAAGCTGACCCGCGAGTTCGACGTCCCGGGGACGATCGACAACACCTCGTTCTTCGCCGGGGCCGCCCGGCACCTCGCGGGCCAGTCGGCCGGCGAGTACTCCGGCGACCACACCTCCTACGTCCGCCGAGAGCCCATCGGCGTCGTCGGCTCCATCGCCCCCTGGAACTACCCCCTCCAGATGGCGGCCTGGAAGATCCTCCCGGCGATCGCCGCGGGCAACACCATCGTGCTCAAGCCCGCCGAGCTCACCCCGCTCACCTCGCTCCTGTTCGCCCGGGCGGCCACCGAGGCCGGCATCCCCGACGGCGTCGTCAACATCGTCACCGGGACCGGGCGCACCGCGGGCGAGCACCTGGTCGGCCACCCCGGTGTGGCGATGACGTCCTTCACCGGCTCCACCGCCGTCGGCAAGCGCGTCGCCGAGGTCGCCACCGCGACCGTCAAGCGGCTGCACCTGGAGCTCGGCGGCAAGGCGCCCCTGCTGGTCTTCGACGACGCCGACCTGGAGGCCGCCGCCAACGGCGCGGTCGCGGGCGCGCTCATCAACACCGGGCAGGACTGCACGGCGGCCACGCGCGCGTACGTGCAGCGCCCGCTCTACGAGGCGTTCGTCGAGCGGACGGCCGCGCTCATGGGAACGGTCCGGGTCGGGGACCCCTTCGCCCCGGGCACCGACCTCGGGCCGCTGGTCTCGCACCAGCAGCGCGACCGGGTCGCCGCCTTCGTCGACCGGGCGCGCGGCTACGCGCGCGTGGTCACCGGCGGCGAGGCGCCCTCGGGTGAGCTGAAGAGCGGCGCGTACTACCTCCCCACGCTGATCGCGGACGCGGCGCAGGACAGTGAGGTCGTCCAGTCCGAGATCTTCGGGCCGGTCCTGGTGGTCCTGCCCTTCGACGGCGACGACGAGGGCATCGCCCTCGCCAACGACACCCCCTACGGGCTGGCCGCCTCCGCGTGGACCCGCGACGTGTTCCGGGCGAACCGGGCGACACGCGAGATCCAGGCCGGATGCGTGTGGATCAACGACCACATCCCGATCATCAGCGAGATGCCGCACGGCGGTTACAAGGCCTCCGGCTTCGGCAAGGACATGTCAGCGTATTCGTTCGAGGAGTACACCCAGGTAAAGCACGTTATGTTCGATAACACGGCGGTTGCCCGCAAGCCCTGGCACCGCACTGTCTTCGGGGACTCATAAGCGACGACGAACGGCCGCGGACCAACGGCCGGACCTCCCGAAAGGGCACCACGCGCATGGAGCAGTACGAGCCCGACCGCACGAGCCAGGCCGAAGCGGCCGCCATACGGCGCAGCTTGCGCAGCGGCAGGGCCGCCATGACCCGCCGGGCGCTGATGGGCGGCGCCCTCGCGGCCGGCGGGGCCGGGGCGCTGAGCGCCTGCGGCATCCCCGCCGCCGGCAAGTCCCAGGGCGGCGTGTCCGCCGACGACCACTCGGCGAAGGAGAAGGTGGTCAGGTTCTCCAACTGGCCCGAGTACATCGACGTCGACGACAGCGGCAAGCACCGCCCCACGCTGGACGCGTTCCGCAAGCAGACGGGGATCTCGGTCGCCTACACCGAGGACATCAACGACAACGACGAGTTCTTCGGCAAGATCCAGCCGCAGCTGGCCGCCGGCCAGGACACCGGACGCGACCTCATCGTCCTCACCGACTGGCTGGCCGCCCGCATGATCCGCCTCGGGTACGTGCAGAAGCTGGACGCCTCCCACCTGCCCCACGCCTTCGCCAACCTGTCCGAGCAGTTCCGCAGCCCCGACTGGGACCCGGGCCGCGCCTACTCGTACCCCTGGCAGGGCATCTCGACGGTCATCGCCTACAACAAGAAGGCGCTGAACGGCGTCGAGGTGAAGTCGGTCTCGGACCTGCTCGACACCCCGGCGCTCAAGGGCCGGGTCGGCCTGCTCACCGAGATGCGCGACACCGTCGGCATGACGATGCTCGACATGGGCAAGGACCCGGCGAAGTTCACCGACGACGACTACGACGCCGTCCTCGCCCGCCTCCAGAAGGCCGTCGACAAGGGGCAGATCCGCCGCTTCACCGGCAACGACTACACGTCCGACCTCAGCAAGGGCGACCTCGCGGCCTGCGTGGCCTGGGGCGGCGACATCGTCCAGCTCCAGGCGGACAACCCCGACGTCGCCTACGTCATCCCGGACAGCGGCTACATGACGTCGACCGACAACATGCTGATCCCCAACAAGGCGCGCCACAAGACGAACGCCGAGCGGCTGATCGACTTCTACTACCAGCCCGAGCCGGCCGCCGAACTCGCCGCGTACATCAACTACGTCAGTCCGGTCGCGGACGTGAAACCGTACCTCGCCAAGATCGACAAGACGGCGGCCGACAACCCGCTGATCCTTCCCGACAAGGCCATGCAGGCGAAGTCCCACGCCTTCCGCTCCCTGAGCTCGAAGGAAGAGGCCGCCTACCAGGCCAAGTTCGCAAAGCTCACTGGGGCGTGACGACGATGAAGACGACCGACAGCGGCAGCGGCGACGTCCGCCTCGCCGGCATCAGCAAGACCTACGGCTCCTTCACCGCCGTGCACCCGCTGGACCTGACCGTCCCGCAGGGCTCCTTCTTCGCCCTGCTCGGCGCCTCCGGCTGCGGCAAGACCACCACCCTGCGCATGATCGCGGGCCTGGAGGAACCCTCCTCCGGGACCGTCCACCTCGGCGACCTCGACGTCACGGCCCTCCCGCCGTACAAGCGCCCGGTGAACACCGTCTTCCAGTCCTACGCCCTCTTCCCGCACCTCGACATCTTCGAGAACGTCGCCTTCGGTCTGCGCCGGCGCGGCATCAAGAGCGTGAAGAAGCAGGTCGAGGACATGCTGGAGCTCGTCCAGCTCGGCGAGCAGGCCCGCAAGAAGCCGCACCAGCTCTCCGGCGGCCAGCAGCAGCGCGTCGCCGTGGCCCGCGCTCTGATCAACCACCCCAAGGTGCTCCTCCTCGACGAGCCCCTCGGCGCCCTCGACCTCAAGCTGCGCCGCCAGATGCAGCTGGAGCTCAAGCGCATCCAGACCGAGGTCGGCATCACCTTCGTGCACGTCACGCACGACCAGGAGGAGGCCATGACGATGGCCGACACGGTCGCGGTGATGAACGCGGGCCGCGTGGAGCAGCTCGGCTCCCCGGCCGACCTCTACGAGAACCCGCAGACCACGTTCGTCGCCAACTTCCTGGGCACCTCCAACCTCATCGAGGCCGAGGTCGACTCCGCGAGCGGCGACGACATCGTCCTGAAGGCGGGCGGCGGCAAGCTGGTGCTGCCCAAGGCGCGCTGCTCCGCGCCGACGACGACCGGCGGGAGGGTGCTGGTCGGCGTCCGTCCGGAGAAGATCTCCCTCAGCCACGCCGACGACGCGGGCGAGATCCCCGAGGGCCGCAACCGCATCACGGGCAGGATCGCCAACTCCTCGTTCATCGGCGTCTCCACGCAGTACGTCATCGACAGCTCGGTCTGCCCCGAGTTCGAGGTCTACGCCCAGAACGTCGAACGCGACGCCCGGCTCGTGCCCGGCGCCGACGTGGTCCTGCACTGGAGCCCGGCGCACACCTTCGGCCTGGACGCGGCGCAGGACATCGACGCCGGCATCCAGGAAGAGGCGGCGGTCTGAGATGGCGACGCTCACCGAGGCGCCCCCGCCTCTGTCCCCGACGGCGCCCGCGAAGAAGCCGCCGCGCAGACGCGGCCGTCTGACGCCGTACTGGCTGCTGCTGCCCGGTCTGCTCTGGCTGGTGGTGTTCTTCGCGCTGCCGATGATCTACCAGGCCTCCACGTCCGTGCAGACGGGCTCCCTGGAGCAGGGCTACAAGGTCACCTGGCACCTCGCGACCTACTGGGACGCCCTCGGCGCCTACTGGCCGCAGTTCCTGCGGTCGGTGCTCTACGCGGGCGCCGCCACGGTCCTGTGCCTGGTGCTCGGCTACCCGCTGGCCTATCTGATCGCCTTCCGCGCCGGACGCTGGCGCAACCTGATCATGATCCTGGTGATCGCCCCCTTCTTCACCAGCTTCCTGATCCGCACCCTGGCCTGGAAGACGATCCTCGCGGACGGCGGTCCCGTCGTCGGCGCCCTGAACACCCTGCACGTCCTCGACGTCACCAGCTGGCTCGGCTGGACGGCCGGGGACCGGGTCCTCGCCACACCGCTCGCGGTCGTCTGCGGTCTGACGTACAACTTCCTGCCGTTCATGATCCTTCCGCTGTACTCCTCGCTGGAGCGCATCGACGGACGGCTGCACGAGGCGGCGGGCGACCTGTACGCGCGTCCGTCCACCGTCTTCCGCAAGGTCACCTTCCCGCTGTCGATGCCGGGCGTGGTCTCCGGAACGCTGCTGACGTTCATCCCGGCGTCCGGCGACTACGTCAACGCGGAGCTCCTCGGCTCGACCGACACCCGCATGATCGGCAACGTGATCCAGACGCAGTTCCTGCGCGTGCTGGACTACCCGACGGCCGCGGCCCTCTCCTTCATCCTCATGGCAGCGATCCTCCTCATGGTCACCTTCTACATCCGCAGGTCCGGGACGGAGGATCTGGTCTAAATGCCCTTCGTCAACTGGCTCAAGCGCCATTTCGTGGTCATCGCGGGACTTCTGACGCTCGCGTACCTCCTCCTGCCGAACGTCGTCGTCACGGTGTTCTCCTTCAACAAGCCCAAGGGCCGCTTCAACTACGAGTGGCAGCAGTTCTCCACGGACGCCTGGAAGGACCCGTGCGGGGTCGCCGGCATGTGCGGCTCGCTGTCGCTCAGCCTCCAGATCGCCGTCTGGGCGACCGTGGGCGCCACCCTCCTCGGCACGATGATCGCCTTCGCGCTGGTGCGTTACCGCTTCCGCGCGCGGGGCGCCGTCAACTCGCTGATCTTCCTGCCGATGGCCATGCCCGAGGTCGTCATGGCGGCCTCGCTGCTCACCCTGTTCCTCAACCTGGGCGCCCAGCTGGGATTCTGGACGATCCTCATCGCCCACGTCATGTTCTGCCTGAGCTTCGTCGTGACGGCCGTGAAGGCACGCGTGATGTCCATGGATCCGCGCCTGGAACAGGCCGCCCAGGACCTCTACGCCGGGCCCGCGCAGACGTTCCTGCGGGTCACCCTGCCGATCGCCGCCCCCGGAATCGCCGCGGGCGCGCTGCTCGCCTTCGCGCTCTCCTTCGACGACTTCATCATCACCAACTTCAACGCGGGCTCCACCGTCACGTTCCCCATGTTCGTCTGGGGCTCGGCTCAGCGCGGGACGCCCGTCCAGATCAACGTCATCGGCACGGCCATGTTCCTCGTCGCCGTGGCCCTCGTCCTGACGTCGATGGTCATCGGCAACCGCCGCAACAAGCAGAAGGCGTGAGCCTGCGCAGCATTCCGTAGGGAGTTGACATCATGGCCCCGAGCGCCATGAACCGGTGGACCACCGCTCTTTCCGACGCCCAGCCGGCCCCGTTCTGGCTGGAGGACCCGGGCCGGCCCCGCCCCGAGGCCGCGCTCACCGGCCCCGAGACCTGCGACCTGCTGGTCGTCGGCGGCGGCTACAGCGGTCTGTGGACCGCGCTCGTCGCCAAGGAGCGCGAACCGCAGCGCGACGTCGTCCTGCTGGAGGGGCGGGAAGTGGGCTGGGCCGCCTCCGGCCGCAACGGGGGGTTCTGCGCGGCCTCCCTCACCCACGGGGCGGCCAACGGGCTCACCCGCTGGCCGGACGAGATCCACCGGCTCCAGGAGCTCGGGACGCGCAACCTCGACGAGATCGAGGCGGCGGTCGCCCGGCACGGCATCGACTGCGACTTCGAGCGCACCGGCGAGATCGACGTCGCCACCGAGGAGTACCAGGCGCGCGAACTGCGCGACTGGTACGAGGAGCTCGACCGCCGCGGCCTCGGCGACGGCCTCGAGTACCTCGACGCCGACGCGGTGCGCGAGCAGGTCGCCTCGCCCACCT
The DNA here is from genome assembly GCF_024539675.1 of Streptomyces hilarionis. Taxonomy (GTDB): domain Bacteria; phylum Actinomycetota; class Actinomycetes; order Streptomycetales; family Streptomycetaceae; genus Streptomyces; species Streptomyces hilarionis. The sequence goes on from NZ_JAHHIT010000187.1 coordinate 8,106, forward strand.
TCGAGGCCGGCCTGTACGACCGGCGGGGCGTCGCCATGCTCCACCCGGCGAAGCTCGCCTGGGGCCTGAAGGCGGCCTGTCTGCGGCTCGGGGTGCGCGTGTACGAGCACACCCCCGCGCTGGACCTGAAGCCGCACGGCGGCGCCATGGCCGTCCGCACCCCGTACGGGCAGGTCCGCGCCCGGCAGGTCGCCCTGGGGACGAACATCTTCCCCAGCCTGGTGCGGCGGGTGCGGTCGTACACCGTGCCGGTGTACGACTACGCGCTGATGACCGAGCCGCTGACCGCCGGGCAGCTCGACTCGATCGGCTGGAAGAACCGGCAGGGGCTCGGGGACTCGGCCAACCAGTTCCACTACTTCCGGCTGTCGGCCGACAACCGGATCCTGTGGGGCGGGTACGACGCCGTCTACCCCTACGGGGGCCGGGTCCGCGCCGAGTACGACGACCGGCCGCAGACGTACGCCAAGCTCGCCGAGCACTTCTTCCGCTGCTTCCCCCAGCTGGAGGACGTCCGCTTCACCCACGCGTGGGGCGGGGCCATCGACACCTGCTCGCGCTTCTCGGCGTTCTTCGGCACGGCCCACCGGGGCAGGGTGGCCTACGCGGCCGGGTACACCGGGCTGGGTGTCGGGGCGACCCGGTTCGGCGCCGAGGTGATGCTGGACCTGCTGTCCGGGGAGAGCACCGAGCGGACGTCGCTGGAGATGGTCCGCAGGAAGCCGCTGCCCTTCCCGCCCGAGCCGTTCGCCTGGACCGGCATCGCCCTCACCAAGTGGTCGCTGGCCCGGGCCGACGCGCACGGCGGACGGCGCAACCTGTGGCTGCGGACGATGGACCGGCTGGGCCTGGGCTTCGACAGCTGACCGCTCCGGTGGACGCCGGGCCGGTTCACTCCAACGGGTTGCCCGAACCCGCGTAATGCCCGACGGGGACCTCCCTCTCCCCGGTGACGCGACCGCGTCCACTGGTGAAGGGGAGGTCTTCTCATGGCTGGGGCGAAGACGGCCGTCGAATGGCTGGCATCGGTCGCACCGGATCCCGAGGCGTGCCGCTGGGAGTGGGAGCGCAACCCCCTGGGAGTGGCGCTGCTGCCCGCGGGCAGGGCGTGGGACGTGCTCATCCTCCCGGGCGGGCTCGGCTATCCCACCCTCGACGTGCTCACCCGGATCCTCGACCGGCCGGGCCCGGTGCTCGTCGACTTCGGGGACGACCGCATGGGCTTCTTCGTGGCGCCCGGGACGGCCGCCCGCTGGCTCGGCACCGGCATCCGCACGGCCGGGACGGGCACCTGGATCGTCGTGCCCTACCCGGGCCGCTCGACCGGGACCGTGCGCTGGCTGGTCCCCCCGGACGGCACCGGAACCCTGACCGACCCCGCGCTCCTCGAACTGGCGATGCACGAGGCGGCGGCCGCCCTCGCGGACGGAGGAGCCGACTGACGGCCGGGGCCCGCGCGGTCCCGTGGCCGGTCGCGGGGCCGGCGGACCTGCCCCGAGGGCTTCGCGCCGCCCCGGCGGCCGGGGCCTGCGGCGACGGCGCGCCCTGCGTCGGACGGGGCTCAGTCCGGCGAGGTCGTCTTCAGGGCCAGCCACAGTTCCATGCGGACGTCCGGATCGTCGAGGGAGCGCCCGAGGATCTCCTCCACCCGCCGCATGCGGTAGCGCAGGGTGTGACGGTGGACGCCCAGGTCGGCCGCCGCCGCGTCCCACTGGCCGTGCCGGGACAGCCAGGCCCGCAGGGAGGCCACCAGGTCGCCGCGACCGGTCGCGTCGTGTTCGTGCAGCGCCCGCAGCAGGCCGTCCGCGAACGCCTTCACCGCGTCGTCCGCCAGCAGGGGCAGCACCGAACCCGCCGCGAGCTGCTCGTGCTCCACGAAGAACCGGCCCCGGCGCCGCGCCACGGACAGCGCCTGTTCGGCCTGCCGGTAGGCCGCCGTCGCCGCGATCGGCCCGGCCGGCGCCGACAGCCCCACGACCAGCTCGGGCTGGTCGCCGGCCCCGGGCGCGACGCCGTCGTCCGCCCGCGCGCCCTCGCGCGCCGTGGCGTACCGCGCGCACGCCGCCGCGGCCGCACCCCCGTCCCTGACCAGCGCCGTCAGCCGCTCGCCGTCGGGAACCGCCAGCACGGCCTCCCCGGCGCGGGCGGCCGCCGACTCGATCGCCTCGACCAGGCCGCCGAAGGGGTCCGAGGCCGGGGCGGCCGCGAGCGCCCCGCGCGCGTGCGGCCCCTCGGCGGCGCCCGCGGCGCCTCGCGCCGACGGTTCCGCAGCCGTCCGCGCGGTCGACGGCGCCTCGGCGACGATCACCCGGAAGGGCGCGTCGAGCAGATCGCCGTACAGGTCCCCGGCGACGGCCCGCGCGTGGTCGGGCTCGCCGGCCAGCAGCATGCGCAGCACCGCCGCGCCGATCCGCTGCTGTGCCGCGTGCAGCGGACGGGAGCGTTCCGTGGTCAGGGTCAGCAGGGCGATGGCCGAGTGGACGGCGTACCGCTCCGCCGTGCCGGGGGCCGACGCGGTGCCGACGGCGAGCGCCGCGCGCGGGCGCCGGCCGGTGCCCAGGGAGTGCAGTTCGATCCGGTCGTCGTCGCGGTCCTCGTGCTCGGGGTGGTCCGCCGCGCCGCTGCCGACCACCGCCGAGGCGGGCGCCGGCCGCTCCCGCAGCCGCTCCACCTCCGCGGTGAGCCGCGCCGCCCGCCGGCCCGCCCACTCGGGCGCGGCCGCCACCACGGCGCCCGAGGCGTCGTAGAGGGCCGCCCACCCGTCCACCTGCGCGGCGAGCGCGCCGAGCAGTCCCTCGGGGCCCTCGGTCAGCGCCTGCCGGGTCAGCTCCCGCTGGGCCGCGAACCCGGCCGTCACCGCCCGGTACTGGTCCGCGGCGATCGCCGCCGACACCGCCTTGCTGATGGCGAGGAAGGGCGTGCGGCGCGGCACCTCCAGCAGCGGCAGGCCCTCCTCCGCGGCCGCGTCCAGCAGCGCCGCCGGGATCTGCTCGTAGTGGACGCCCACGGCGAAGCCCAGCCCGACCACGCCCGCCTTGACCAGCCGTCGCACATAGCGCCGCATGGTCTCCGGGTCCTCGGCGTCCAGCTTCAGCGCGGTGATCAGCAGCAGCTCCCCGCCCTCCATGTAGGGCACCGGGTCCGCGAGCTCGCTGGCGTGCGCCCAGCGCACCGGCACGTCCAGGCGGTCCCCGCCCGCCCGCACGGTCAGCTTCAGCGCGGAGTGGTGGGCGAGCGAGGCGAGCGTGAGAGGCATGGGGCCTTCAGGTCGAGGAGACGAGCGAGCGGCGGGGCCGGTGTCGGCGGATGATCTTTTGGCCGCTTCGTATGAAGGGCCTGTGCCGATTCTGCCTCACTGTAAGGGCTCGGGGGCGTCCCTTCAGCTCCGCAGATCCACCAGCAGCGGCGGCGTGTGCTCGCCCCCGACGCTGGTGAGGGACAGCACCGCGTGCCCGGGCGGGACCTCGTGCGCCAGCTGCGACGCCGACCACCGCTCCCGCTCGACCTGGCGCACGGTCACCGCGTCCGTGGTCACCGCGTTGCCGGTGACCAGTTTGCGCAGCGCGTGGATGGCCCGGGTCATCGGCTGGTCGGCGAACACGGTGTGCTTGGCGACCTCCGTGGTCTCCACCCACTCCGTGCCCCAGGTCTGCGCGAACCTCCCGCCGTCCCAGGTCGTGATCCCGGAGAACGCCATCCGGCAGCCGACGGCCCCGTAGAGCGGCCCGTGCAGGGCCTCGGGGACGTCGCCGACGCTGCGCAGGGCGAGCACCACGCCCGCGTTCTGCGAGCGCAGCCGCTGGAGCCGGCGCACCGACCCGTCGGTGACGGCCCCCGTGGCGTCGTCCAGGACCAGACAGGCGAAGTGCTCGTGCCGCTCGCGCACGACGGTGTGGAACTGCGCGAGGACCAGCCGGGTGATCAGCCGGCCGGCCTCCTCGTGGCCGCGTTCGGGCAGGTCGATCCGCACCCGGAGCGGATGGTGGGCGACGGCGCGCAGCGAGAACGTCCGGTGCGCGTCGCCGTCCGCGCCGAAGAAGCCCGCGAACGCCGGCCGGCTCAGCAGCGCCAGCCGGTCGGCGAGCGCGCGGCCCGGGTCGCCCGGTGTGCCCGTCTGCCGCACACGCGCCTGCAACTCGCGCCGCATCACCTCGTCCCCGGCCACCGCCTCGCGCAGCGCGGACAGCGCGCCGGGCTCACCCTCCAGCAGCTCGCGCAGCTCGGCGAGGGCGGGGAAGCGTCCGTGCGCCGCACGGTAGGGGCCGAGCAGCTGGGCCAGCGCCGTGGCCGCGCTCTGCGCGCCCACCGAGTCGAGGTCGCCGACCAGCGCCTCGGCGAGCACGGCGGCCGCCTCGTCCGGGTCGTCGCAGCCCGCGTACGGGTCGAGGTCGTGCACCGACGAGGGGTCGCCGATCCGCACGATCACGTCGAACGCGGAGTCGGAGGCGAGCGGGCCGCCGCCGGGCGCGGACACGGCGACGACGGCGCACGTCCCGGTCAGCGCCTGTAGGGCCAGCGCCTCGGTCAGCGGCTCGGTCAGCGTGCGCGTCTTGCCCGAGCCCGACGGTCCGACCGCCAGCAGGGAGGTGCCCAGCAGGTCGGGTCCGAGCGCGGCTCCCGCGTCGTGATAGGCCGGCGGGGTGCGCTCGGAGGCCACCCAGCGGCCGATGCGCACCTGCCCGGCGAGCAGGTCGTGGCGCGCCGCGCGCCGGGGCAGGTCGCGGTCGCCGGAGGGGTGCGTCCAGGCCGCGCCGCCCTGCCGCAGCACGGTCTCCCGGAAGTCCCCTAGCCCCGCGCTCCACGCCTGGCGCACCCGCACGCAGTCCACGTCGTTCATCCGGCCCGCGGCGACCTCGCCGGTGAGCAGGTCGGCCGCCTCGTGCTGCCCGGCGTCGCGCAGCTCGGGCCACTGCGAGCGGGGCCGCTCGGCCGGGGGCACGCCGGGCACGGGGCCGGCCTGCCGGGCGGCGAGCCGCTCCCTGGCGTACGGCAGCCAGCCCCCGACCCGCGCGAACGGCCAGACCACCAGCGCCGTGACGACGGCGTACAGCGCGTTCGTGAACAGCGGGGAGGCGAACAGCTCGTAGCCGCCGGAGACCAGCACGATCAGCGAGAACAGCGGGTCGATCACCGGCAGCGCGTCCCAGCCGACGCCGAAGGCGCCGGGGAAGACGAAGCTCAGCGCGGCCAGCGCCGCCAGCAGGGCGATCAGGGCCCGCGCGGGCTGCGGCCGCCGGCCGACGAAGTGCCGCACCACGTGCGGCCAGCTGCCCAGCCGGCCCATGGCGTAGAGCAGGACGGCGAAGAAGACGCCGTCGTAGACCACCCGCGCCTCGGCGCCGTCCATGGTCTTGGGGGAGGCGATCGTGCCGCCCCACCACCAGTCGCCGGGGGTGAACAGCCGCAGCAGGGTGAACTGGTACGGCAGCGCGCCCCGCCGCCACAGCGACCACAGAACCAGCGCGATCACCAGCGGGACCAGCATGCCGACGACGGTCACCGGCGCGAGGCGTTCCGAGGCCCGCGGCGGCGCGGGGGGCCGGTGGCCGAACCGCCAGATCCCCGGCCGGGACGCCGGACGCGCCTCGTCGAGCCAGGCGGCGACGGCGGACGCGGCCCGCGGCGCGTGCTCGGCGGCCGGAGGCACGCCCGGCACGCCCGGCGCACGGGTCGGCCGCGGGGGAGCCGGCGGCGGGTGCGCGGGCCCCGCCGGGCGCGGCACAGGATTCGCATGCGTACCCCGCGCGTCCTGCGTCCCGTCGCTGTCCATCGCCCTTGCCCCCTGACCAGCCGTTCCGTCCGACATCAGCGAGTCAATCTAACGCGCCCGCAACGGGAGTTCACCGCTTACGCGGCCGCGCCCGCGAGGACGGTCCGTGTTCGGCACTGTCCACGACGGACAACCCGTCCCTCCGACACCGCCCACATGGAGCATGCCCACCCCCCGTCCGCCGTCCTAGCCTGCGAGAAAAGGGAAAAGCGTCCGCAAAGACCCGTTCGCAGAACCACAGGAGCCCGTCATGACCGCCCTTCCGCAGGAGCGCCGCGTCGTCACCGCCATCCCCGGCCCGAAGTCGCAGGAACTTCAGGCCCGCCGTACCGCCGCGGTGGCGGCCGGCGTGGGCTCGGTGCTCCCCGTCTTCACCACGCGCGCGGGCGGCGGCATCATCGAGGACGTCGACGGCAACCGTCTGATCGACTTCGGCTCCGGCATCGCGGTGACCTCCGTCGGCGCCTCCGCCGAGGCCGTCGTGCGCCGGGCCACCGCCCAGCTCGCCGACTTCACCCACACCTGTTTCATGGTCACCCCCTACGAGGGCTACGTGGCGGTCGCCGAGGCGCTCGCCGAGCTGACCCCGGGCGACCACGCCAAGAAGTCCGCGCTGTTCAACTCGGGCGCCGAGGCCGTCGAGAACGCCGTCAAGATCGCGCGTGCGTACACCAAGCGCCAGGCCGTCGTCGTCTTCGACCACGGTTACCACGGGCGCACCAACCTCACCATGGCCCTGACGGCGAAGAACATGCCGTACAAGCACGGCTTCGGCCCGTTCGCCCCCGAGGTCTACCGCGTCCCGGTCGCCTACGGCTACCGCTGGCCCACCGGCCCCGAGAACGCGGGCCCCGAGGCCGCCGCGCAGGCCATCGACCAGATCACCAAGCAGGTCGGCGCGGACAACGTGGCCGCGATCATCATCGAGCCGCTGCTCGGCGAGGGCGGCTTCATCGAGCCGGCCAAGGGCTTCCTGCCGGCCGTCCGCGAGTTCGCCTCCGCCAACGGCATCGTCTTCGTCGCCGACGAGATCCAGTCCGGCTTCTGCCGCACCGGCCAGTGGTTCGCCTGCGAGGACGAGGGCATCGTCCCGGACCTGATCACCACGGCCAAGGGCATCGCCGGCGGGCTGCCGCTCGCCGCCGTCACCGGCCGCGCCGAGATCATGGACGCCGCCCACGCGGGCGGCCTGGGCGGCACCTACGGCGGCAACCCGGTCGCCTGCGCGGGCGCGCTCGGCGCGATCGAGACGATGAAGGAGCTCGACCTCAACGCCCGGGCCCGGCACATCGAGGCCGTCATGAAGGGCCGTCTGACGGCCATGGCCGAGAAGTTCGATGTCATCGGCGACGTCCGCGGACGCGGCGCCATGATCGCGGTCGAGCTCGTCAAGGACCGTGCGACGAAGGAGCCGAACCCCGAGGCCACCGCCGCCCTGGCCAAGGCCTGCCACCAGGAGGGCCTGCTGGTCCTGACCTGCGGCACCTACGGCAACGTGCTGCGCTTCCTGCCCCCGCTGGTCATCGGCGACGACCTGCTCGGCGAGGGTCTGGACATCATCGAGCAGGCTTTCGCGCGCATCTGAGCGGCCCCACCGCACACCTGTCTCCCTGTGCCCGCACAGGGTGTGAAGAACGTGTGCGAGGAGGATGGCGGGACGGGATACGGCCTGTCGTAGCGCCTGTCCCTGCCGTAGGTTCTACCCAGATGAGAGATACACCCCGTCCACAGGGGACTGTGGACGGACGCCGGGCCGGGGCCTCCCCAGCTTCGACCCGGTCGTGCCCTCGCGCACACACCCGGAGTCTCCGGCTCCGGAAATCTCCACACCGATCGGACGGTCGTCCGCCCCAAACCCCCCGGGGCGGCCGACGACCCGGTCCGGACGGCCACCCCGGAACCACCCCCCCCTGTTCCGGGGTGGCCGACCTCCTTCTCTGGTGCGAACCACGAAAAGCGGACCCCGGATGCGTCCGGGGTCCTTTTCGTTCCCGGTCCGGCTCCGCCCCGCTGCTGACAAGCTGGGGTCCATGCCGTCCCGACCGAGCCGCGCCCTCCTCGGCCTCCTGCCTCCCGCCGTCCTCTTCGCGCTGATCACCTGGCAGGTGGCCGCCGACGGGCCGCTCGTGGCCGCCGACGAGCGCCTCAGCCACGCACTGGTCCGCCCCGGCCGGGCCGGCGAGCTGTTGGCGGACCTGGGGAACGTGCAGGTCGCGGTGCCCGTCCTGGTGCTGGCGGCGGCGTGGACGGCGTGGCGGGGCCGGGGCGCGGGCCGCCCGCGATGGTGGGTCCCGCCCCTCGCCGCGCTGTGCCTGATGGCGCTGGTGCCGCTGATCGTCGTCCCCCTGAAGGAGTGGATCGACCGGCCCGGCACTCCCGCCGTGCCGCCGGCCACCGGCTACTACCCGTCCGGGCACACGGCGACGGCGGCCGTCGCCTACGGCGCGGCGGTGCTGGTCGCGCTGCCGTGGCTGCGCTCGTCGCGCGCCCGCCGGGCGGCCGTCGCCACGGGCGCGCTCCTCGTCCTGGCCGTCTCCTTCGGACTGGTCCGGCGCGGCTACCACTGGCCGTCGGACGTCGTGGCGAGCTGGTGCCTGGGCGCGGTGCTGCTCGGCGCGCTGCGACTCCTCCTGCGCCGGGAACGGGAACGGGAGCGGGACCCCGGGCCGGACCCGAGGGAGGAGCCGGGAGACGAGGAGCAACGGGAACCGGAACGGGACCGGGGGAGGCCCTGCACGGGGCCGAAGGCGTCCGGCGGGGGAGCGGGGGTGTCC
>NZ_JAHHIT010000188.1 GCF_024539675.1 Streptomyces hilarionis
TCCGCCTTGCGATCGCACGCACCAGACGCCGCCGGGCCCGCCCTCCGGGCGGACGACGCTACTTTCGAAACACGCCCCAGGGCCCGTCCTTCGGATATCGCCGGGGGCCGCGTCCGCCGCGGGTGACCGGGGCGCCGAGCGGCTGATCCCGGCGACCCGATCGGGGAGGAAGGCCCTCAGCGCGCCCCGGCCGGCGTCGGCGCCGGGGCGGCGGCGGGGACTTCGAGGGCGGCGAGGACCGGGAGGTGGTCCGTGGCCGCGCGCAGATCGGCGTCGACGACCCCGGGCAGCCCGTGGGGCACCCCGCAGCCCAGCACCCGCACGCCGCGGGTGGCGAAGATCGCGTCGATGCGGCGGTCCGGCCCGTGGGCGGGGAACGTGGGCTCGCTCCCCCAGGGCGCGGCCGTGCGGCAGTCCTGGAGGGCCTCGGCCAGCCGGGCGAAGGTGCGCCCGTCGGGCCGCTCGTTGAGGTCGCCGCCCGCGATCGCGTGTTCCACGCCCAGGCCGGCCAGCCGGTCGAGGAGCATGCCGCCCTGCGCGTCGCGTTCGGCCGCCGTCAGCCCGAGGTGACAGCTGACGACGCCGAGCCGGGCGCCCCCGAAGCGGACCACCGCGGTCGCCAGGCCGCGCCGGAACTGCCCCGGGGTCAGCGGCAGCAGCACGTCCTCGGTGCGTTCGACGGTGGCGCGCAGCGAGCACAGGAGGGCGGGCCCGGCGGCCGTGCCGCCGCCGGTGAGGATCACCTGGCCGGTGTCGGCGGCGAGCCGGGCCAGCTTCTTGCGCCAGCGGAAGAAGATCGGCGACTCCTGGAGGAGGACCAGGTCGGGGGCGCAGGCGGTGATGACCCGGGCGAGGGCGTCGGTGTCGTCGCGCAGGGAGCGGACGTTGTAGCTGAGGACCCGGATGACGGCCGAACCGTCGGGCTCGGTCCGGGAGTTCGGAAGCGGCGAGGTCGTCGGCATAGCGATCAAGATACGCCGCCGTGCCCGGTACGTCCGTGAACGCGAACGGGGGCTGCGAGCAGCCCCCGTGACACCGCTGTCACGCGCCGGGCGACGACCGGGCCGCCCCTGCGGCGGTCCGGAACGCCCGGCACGACGACCGGTGCGCCTACATGATCGGGTCGGGCTCTCTCGCCAGGTCCGCCGCGCCGACCAGACCCGCCTTGTTGCCCAGCTGGGCCGCGATGACGTCGGCCACCGGACGCCAGTTGCCGCCGACCAGCCACCGCTTGTAGGACTTGCGGATCGGGTCGAGGACCAGTTCGCCCTCGTCGGAGAGGCCGCCGCCGACGATGAAGGCCGACGGGTCGAACAGGGACGCGAGGTCGGCCAGGCCCGCGCCGGCCCAGCGGGCCAGCTCACGGTAGGAGTCGACGGCGACCGGGTCGCCCTGGCGGGCGGCCATGGAGATGTGCTTGCCCTCGATGCCGTCCGGGCTGCCGTCGCCGAGGCCGAGCAGGATCTCGGCGTTCTCCGGGGTGGCGTTGGCGCGCTGCTTGGCGTAGCGCACCAGGGCGCGGCCGGAGGCGTACTGCTCCCAGCAGCCCTGCGAGCCGCAGCCGCACAGCAGGCCGTCCGGCACCATGCGGATGTGGCCGAACTCGGCGGCGACGCCGAAGTGACCGCGGCGCAGCTTGTTGCCGATGATGATGCCGCCGCCGAGGCCGGTGCCGAGGGTGATGCAGATGACGTTGCGGTGGCCCTTGCCGGCGCCGAACTTGTACTCGCCCCAGGCGGCGGCGTTGGCGTCGTTCTCCACGACGACCGGCAGCCCGACCCGGGCCTCGACCTCGTCCTTCAGCGGCTCCTGGCGCCAGTCGATGTTGGGCGCGAAGTAGACCGTCGAGCGCTGGCGGTTGACGTAGCCGGCGGCGCCGATGCCCACACCGACGATGTCGTGGCCCACGCGCGCGCCGTCGACGGCGGCGGCGATGGCGTCCACGATGGCCTCGGGCGTGCCAGGGGTCGGCACCTGGTGGGTCGACAGGATGCTGCCTTCCTCATCGACCACGCCGGCCGCGATCTTCGTGCCGCCGATGTCGACGCCGATGGTGAGTCCCATGAATCCCTCAGTTTCGGTCGAGCCCCGCTACGGCCAACCGTACCCGAGGCCCTGCCCCGGGAGGGCTTCAGTCCAAGTCGATGCGCTGGCCGGGACCGGTGCCGTCGCCGCCCTCGGGGCCGGTGTCGCGCGGGTCGTCGGCTCCCGCGGTCCAGCGCCGCTCCTGGGTCTGGACCGCGGAGCGGTAGGCGGCGAGGAGCTCGGTCCCGGCGGCCGCCAGGTGGTCGAAGACGTCCGGGTTGCGCTCGATCACGGGCTCCACGGCGGCTCTGGCCTGCTGGACGACCTGCCGGACGGCCTGCTGGGCGGCGGGCCCCGCGACCGCTCCGAGCAGCGGCGACTGGATGGACGACAGCTTGTCGCTGACGGCGTCGACGAGCTTGCGCAGTTCCTCGGCGGCCGAGCCCGGCTGCGGACCGTGCTCGGCGCGGCGGCGGGCCTTCTCCGCCGCGAGGTCCTCGGCGGCGGCGGTGGCCCAGGCGTCGGCGTCGCTCACGCGCGGTTCCTCGTCGGCGGTCCCGGCGCCGGTGGGCTCCCCGGCGGCGTCGGGCGTGGGGCGCTCTTCGCTCATGGCGGACTCCTGACGACTGCGGGTTGACGAGGCCTGGCCGCGGCCCGTCCTTACGACGTTACCCGAACGGCGGTACGTCGTTCACCGGGTCCGCGGCCACAGGGCGGGATCCGGAGCGAAGCGCACGCACAGCTCGCCGTCGCGCAGGGCGGCGCCGTCGACGGTGCAGCGGCGCAGCACGGAGGGCAGCGCGACGATGCGGCGGAACGGACCGGCGGTGACGACGAGTTCGTCGCCGCGCCGGATGAGGTCGAGTTCGTCGCGCACGGCGCCGGGCAGCGGGATGTGCCAGACGAGGACGCCGTCCGACGCGAGCCGGTCGGCGACGGGCCACTCGACCGGGGAGCCCGCCGGGTTGACGGCGGGGGCGGCGAGCGCGGCGAGGTCGTCGGCGCCGCGCGGGTCGTGGCCGAGGTGGGCGACGGGACGGGCCGCCGCCCCCCATTCCTCCAGCGTCTTGCGCTGCTGGGTGACCAGCCGGCCGAGCCGGCCGTCGTCGGCGGAGTCCTCGGGCAGGACCCGGTTGGCGACGAGCGACTCGACGGGCAGGGCGCGCAGGGCGAGGCCCAGGCGGGCGTCGCGGATCGCGTCGGCGCCGGCCGGTCCGGGTTCGGCGACGAGCCGTACGCAGGTGCCCCGGTCGGCAAGGACGGCCTCGACGGCGGCGAGCTCGGTGTCCCAGCGGGCCGTCGTCTCGTAGAGCCACTCGGCGGGCATGGGGACGCCGGCGAGCCGGCCGAGCATGGGGCGCAGCGCGCGGGCCGCCTGGCGTTCGGGCGGGAGCAGCCGGCGCAGGTAGCGGCGCAATTCTTCCGGGAGTGCCAGCAGGGCGAGGGCCTGCGGGGCGGGCGGGAGGTCGACCACGAGGAGGTCGTGCGCCTCGGCGAGGGCGGCGTCGCGCAGGGCGCGCAGCACGGTCAGCTCCTCGGCGCCGGGCAGGGGGGTGACCTCCTCCGGGTCGAGCCGGGAGGCGCCGAGCAGGTCGAGGACGGTGGCGGCCCGGTCCTGGAATCCGGCGAGGTCGTCGCGGAATCCGGCGTCGGCGTCGGGGCGCCAGGCGGTGAGGCGCGGGGCGACGGTCACCGGGGTCGGCCCGGTGCGCACCCCGAGGGCCGCGCCGAGGGTGTCGGTGCGGTCGGCACCGAGGAGGAGGGTGCGGACGCCCTCCGCCGCCGCGCGCTGGGCCGTGGCGGCCGCGACTGTCGTACGGCCGCTGCCGCCGGGGCCGGTGATCAGGAGGGTGCGCATGAGGGGGAACGCTACCGGTCGGGGCGCCGCCCAGGGCATTCGTCCCGGGCCGGGCCGCTCGGAGCTGCGACGGCGGGTGCCGGACCCGCGGCCCCCGGCAGGATCCGACAGGCGGGCCCGGGCCGCGCCCGCCGCCCCGGCCCTACTTCTCGCCCGACTCCACGCGCTTCTTCAGGCCCGCCAGCGCCCGGTCGATGATGACCTTCTCGGCCTTGCGCTTGATCATGCCCAGCATGGGGATCTTGACGTCCACGGTCAGCCGGTAGGTGACCTGGGTGCCGCCCGCGCCGGCCGGCGTGAGGAGGTAGGAGCCGTCGAGCTGGCGGAGCATCTGGGACTTCACCAGCGTCCAGGAGACCTCGTGCTCGCCGGTCCAGGTGTAGCCGAGGACCTGGTCGTCCTTGATCGCGCCCGCGTCCATGACCAGGCGCACCTGTTCGGCGCGGCCCTGCGCGTCCTCCTTGAGGACCTCTGCCTGCTTCACCTCGCCGGTCCAGTCCGGGTAGCGGGCGAAGTCGGCGATCACCGCCATGACGTCGGCCGGTGCCGCCTCGATCGTGATGCTCGAGCTGGTGTGTTCCGCCATCGCCGTGGCTCCTCCGGATGCGGGCCCGTAAGGGTACGTGTGTGCAGCGTGAAGGCTACCGCGCGGTCGGTCGGGTGATTTCACCACTCCAGGGCATACGGCCGGCCGGCGGCCGCGAAGTGGCCCACGTTGACGCACTCGGTCGCCCCGATCCGCATCCGGCGGGCGAGCGGCTGGTGGACGTGGCCGAAGAGGGAGTAGCGGGGCCGGGTGCGGCGGATCGCGTCCAGCAGGGCGCGACTGCCGCGTTCGAAGCGGCGGGCCACGGTGTCGTAGACGAGCTCCGGCACCTCCGGCGGGATGTGGGTGCACAGCACGTCGACCTCGCCGACGGCCTCGATCTTGGCCGCGTACTCCTCGTCGCCGATCTCGTACGGGGTGCGCATCGGGGTGCGCAGACCGCCGCCCACGAAGCCGAAGACGCGGCCGCCGATCTCCACCCGCTCGCCGTCGAGGACGGTCGTGCCGGGGCCGGCGAACTCGGGCCACAGCCGGGGGATGTCGACGTTGCCGTACGTGGCGTAGGTGGGCGTGGGGAACGCGGGGAACATCTCGCCGTACTGCTTGCGGACCGCCTGCTCGATGAGCGCGGCCCGGTCGCCGCCGACGCCGCTCCACAGCCGGGCGCCGAGTTCGCGGGCCTCCTCGAAGCGGCGGGCGGTGCGCAGTTCGACGAGGCGGTCGGCGTTCTCCGCGCCGAACAGGTCGGGGAAGATCCCGCGCGAGTGGTCGGCGTAGTCCAGGAACAGGACGAGGTCGCCCAGGCAGATCAGCGCGTCCGCGCCGTCGCCGGCCCGGGCCAGGTCGCGCGCGTTGCCGTGCACGTCACTGACCACGTGGACGCGTGTCCTGCGGTTTGCGGGCGGTGTGGATGCCATGTCGATCAAGGGTAGGCGTGTGGGGCATACGTGAACAGTGGCGGCCGGGATACCGGTTACTGGCCAGTCAGTAAAGCGGTGGACTAATGTCGGCCGGAAGACACCAATCTGTGTGACGCAGCGAACATCTGCCGGGCCCCCCTGTCGAAGAGGCCATACCGGCGGGTAACGTCCGGGCAGTCCAGTCGTGCTCAGGATTTCAACCACCGAGATTCACCGGATCCACGGGGTCCGCCGAGATTCCTGAGCGCAGCCCGAGCCTTGGACCGCACCGTCGCATCGCACAACGTCGTGGCGCCGGCGCCCTATGAGGAGCAGCAGTCTTGCGCGAGTTCAGCCTTCCGGCTTTGTACGAGGTCCCTGCGGACGGCAATCTGACCGACATCGTCCGCAGAAACGCCGCGCAGCATCCCGACGTCGCCGTCATCGCCCGCAAGGTCGGCGGCGCCTGGCAGGACGTGACGGCCACGGCGTTCCTCGCCGAGGTGCACGCGGCCGCCAAGGGCCTCATCGCCTCCGGCGTCCAGCCCGGCGACCGGGTGGGCCTGATGTCGCGCACCCGCTACGAGTGGACGCTGCTCGACTTCGCGATCTGGTGCGCGGGCGCGGTCACCGTTCCCGTCTACGAGACCAGCTCCCCCGAGCAGGTGCAGTGGATCCTCGCGGACTCCGGCGCGACGGCCGTCGTCGTCGAGCTGGACGCCCACACGGCGGCCGTGGAGTCGGTGCGCGAGTCGCTGCCCGCGCTCAAGCACGTCTGGCAGATCGAGGCGGGCGGTGTCGAGGAGCTCGGGCGACTCGGCCGGGACGTCTCGGACCTGGTCGTCGAGGAGCGCAGCTCGCAGGCCAGGGCCGACGATCCGGCGACCATCGTGTACACCTCGGGCACGACCGGCCGCCCCAAGGGCTGCGTGCTCACCCACCGCAGCTTCTTCGCCGAGTGCGGCAACGTCGTGGAGCGGCTGCGTCCGCTGTTCCGCACCGGCGAGTGCAGCGTCCTGCTGTTCCTGCCCCTCGCGCACGTGTTCGGCCGACTGGTGCAGATCGCCCCGATGATGGCGCCGATCAAGCTCGGCACGGTCCCGGACATCAAGAACCTCACCGACGAACTGGCGTCCTTCCGCCCGACGCTGATCCTGGGCGTGCCGCGGGTCTTCGAGAAGGTCTACAACTCGGCGCGCGCCAAGGCGCAGGCGGACGGCAAGGGCGCGATCTTCGACAAGGCGGCGGACACCGCCATCGCGTACAGCAAGGCGCTGGAGCTGCCGGGCGGCCCGCCGCTGAAGCTGAGGATCAAGCACAAGGTGTTCGACCGGCTGGTCTACAGCAAGCTGCGCGCGGTGCTCGGCGGCCGGGGCGAGTACGCGATCTCCGGCGGCGCCCCGCTGGGCGAGCGCCTCGGTCACTTCTTCCGCGGCATCGGCTTCACCGTCCTGGAGGGCTACGGCCTGACGGAGTCCTGCGCCGCGACCGCCTTCAACCCGTGGGACCGGCAGAAGATCGGCACGGTCGGCCAGCCGCTGCCCGGCTCGGTCGTGCGCATCGCGGACGACGGGGAAGTGCTGCTGCACGGCGAGCACCTCTTCAAGGAGTACTGGAACAACCCGGGCGCGACCGCGGAGGCGCTGGCCGACGGCTGGTTCCACACCGGCGACATCGGCACCCTCGACGAGGACGGCTACCTCAGGATCACCGGCCGCAAGAAGGAGATCATCGTCACGGCCGGCGGCAAGAACGTCGCCCCGGCCGTGATCGAGGACCGCATCCGCGCGCACGCGCTGGTCGCGGAGTGCATGGTGGTGGGCGACGGGCGGCCGTTCGTGGGCGCGCTGGTCACCATCGACGAGGAGTTCCTGGACCGTTGGGCTTCCGACCACGGCAAGCCGGCGGGTTCGACCGCGGCGTCGCTGCGCGAGGACGCCGACCTCCAGGCTGCCATCCAGTCGGCGATCGACGACGGCAACGCCGCGGTCTCGAAGGCGGAATCGGTGCGGAAGTTCCGCATTCTCTCCTCCCAGTTCACGGAGGACTCGGGCCACCTCACGCCGTCGCTGAAGCTCAAGCGCAACGTGGTGGCGAGGGACTACGCGGGCGAGATCGAGGCGATCTACGCCAAGTAGCGGCCCCTGAAGGCCTGCTGACGGCACGTCATGGCGCGAGGTCCTCCGCGAGGACCCGCGCCATCGTGCGTTCGGCGAGCGCGGTGATGGTGACGAACGGGTTCACCCCGATGTTGCCGGGGACCAGCGAGCCGTCGGTGACGTACAGCCGGGAATAGCCCTTCACCCGGCCGTAGTCGTCGGTGGCCTTCCCCAGCACGCAGCCGCCGAGCGGGTGGTACGTGAAGTCGTCGGCGAAGACCTTGTTGCCGGAGCCGAACAGGTCGTAGCGGTAGATGGTGGCGTTGGCCGCGTTGATGCGGTCGAAGAGCTTCTTCGCCATGCCCGCCGAGACGGCGCTCTGCGCGGCGCTCCAGCCCAGCTTCACCCCGCCCGTGGCGGCGTCGTAGGTGAACGCGGCGCGCTGCGGGTTCTTGGTGATGGCCAGGTAGAGGCTGACCCAGTGCTCCAGCCCCATGGGCAGCGGCGCGATCTCCGCGAAGACGGGGTTGGCGGTGTTGGCCCAGTCGTCGATGCCCATGACCGGCATGGTCGACTGGTTGGCGCCGACGGTGTCCCACAGGTGGTTGGCGCGCCCCAGCATCACGTTGCCGTTGGGCCCCCAGCCCGCCCCCACACTGGCGTTCAGCGCGGGCAGCGTGCCGGTCTCCCGGGCCCGGACCAGGAGTTCGCTGGTCCCGAGGCTGCCGCCGCCGAGGAAGAGGGAGGTGCAGCCGTACTGCTTGGTCTCGACGACCTGGCCCGTGTCGTCGATGCGGTCGGCCGTCAGGACGTACGTCCCGTCGGCGGCCCGGCTGATGCCGCGCACCTTCTCCATGGTGTGGATCGTGACGTTGCCGGTGCCGAGCGCCGCCGCCAGATACGTCTTGTCGAGGCTCTTCTTGCCGTGGTTGTTGCCGTAGATGACCTCCTGCCCGAGGGCCGACCTGACGGCGGTGCCGGCCGCCTCGCGCTGCATGTAGTCGAAGTCGTAGACGCTCGGCACGAAGGTGGTCCTCAGGCCGGTGTTCTGCGCGTGCTTGCGGGAGACGCGGGTGAACCGGTACCACTCGGTCGACTCGAACCAGGCGGGGTCGACGCTGTTGACGCCGAGCATGGCGCGGGCGCGCGGGTAGTACGTCGCGTACATCTCCGTCGCGTCGACGGTGGGGAACTGCTCGGCGAAGTAGGCCGGTTGCGGGGTGACCGCCATCGAGCCGTTGACCAGGGAGCCGCCGCCGACCCCCCGGCCCACGAAGACGGACATGGCGTCGAAGTGCACCCGGTCCAGGACGCCCGGGTAGCGGCCGATGTCCTTGTTGACGAGGTCCAGCCACAGGAAGGTGGCCAACGGCGCCTCGGTGCGGGTGCGGAACCACATGGAACGCTGGTCGGGGGAGGCGGTGTTGCAGAAGACCTTGCCGTCGGGGCCCGCGGTGTTCCACAGCCGGCCCATCTCCAGGACGAGGGTGCGGACGCCGGCCTGGCCGAGGCGCAGGGCGGCGACGGCGGCGCCGTAACCGGAGCCGACCACGATCGCGGGGGCGGACTCGACCGCGGCGGGCTCGGCCGCGTGGGCCGACTGGATGCCCACGCGGGTGAAGCCGAGAGTGGCCGCCGTCTGGAGGGCGGCCATACCAAGGATTTGACGTCTCGTCAGCTGACGCTGCATCAGTTTGGCTGTCATGTGCGCAGCATCAGCGGATTTTCGCCCTCCGCCTAGAGCAAAGGGAGAAAAGTCTAGAGCAATGTTCTCAACCGCTCCGCGAGCAGGTCCCAGCGCCACTTCTCCTCGACCCAGAGCCGGCCCCGCTCCCCCATCCGTCGGCGCAGCTCCGCGTCCCCGAGGAGGGCGACGATCCGCTCGGCGGCGTCCGCCGGGGAGCCACCGCGCACGACCCACCCCGTCTCGCCGTCCAGCACGGCGTCTGGCGCGCCTCCGGAGTCCCCGGCGACCACCGGCAGCCCGGTCGCCGACGCCTCCAGATACACGATCCCGAGCCCCTCGACGTCGAGTCCGCCGCGCCGCGTCCGGCACGGCATGGCGAAGACGTCCCCGGCGCCGTAGTGGGCGGGCAGCTGGGACCAGGGCACCGCCCCGGTGAAGCGCACGGAGGCCGCGACCCCGCGCTCGCGCGCGAGAGCACGCAGGTCCTTCTCGTACGGGCCGCCCCCGACGATCAGCAGCACCGCGTCCGGCTCGGCCGCCAGGATCCGGGGCATGGCCGCGATCAGCGTGTCCTGCCCCTTGCGCGGGACCAGCCGCGAGACGCACACGACCACCGGCCGGTCGGTCAGCCCGAGCCGCGCCCGCACCTCGTCGCCGCCCGAGCCGGGGTGGAAGGTCTTCTCGTCGACGCCCGGCGGCAGCTGCACCATCCGGCCCGCCGCCTCGGCGCTCAGCGCCGTCGCGATCCGCGAGCGGGTGTACTCGCCGAGGTAGGTGATCGTGTCCGTGCTCTCGCCGATCCGGCGCAACAGCCGGCGGGCGGCGGGCAGCTGCGCCCACCCGGCCTCGTGCCCGTGGGTGGTGGCCACCAGCCGCTCGGCGCCGGCCCTGCGCAGCGCCGGGGCCATCAGGGCCAGCGGCGCCGCCGCCCCGAACCACACCGACGTGCATCCGTGCTCGCGCAGCAGTCCGGTCGCCCGGCGGGTCGCCGCGGGCGTCGGCAGCAGCATCGTCGTGGCGTCGCGGACGACGGTGAAGGGCTGCTCCGCGTCGAAGGCGGCGGTCGCCTCGACGCCCTCCCGGGAACGCTTCCAGGTGGACGCGTAGACGACGAGCCGGTCCGGGTCGAGCCGCAGCGCCATGTTGTGCAGGAACGCCTGGATCCCGCCCGGGCGGGGCGGGAAGTCGTTCGTCACGATGAGGGTCTTGTGCATCGCGACCGACCCTATCCAAACGCCCCGCACGGCCGCGCCCGGCAACGCCGCACGAGGGCGGCGCGGACGGGAGGCGCGGACCGGGAGGGCTCCGGCGGGCGGTCGTGGCCGCTCAGCCGAGGCGGGCCCTGAGGTAGTCCTGCCAGTCCCCCGTGAACCGCGGGAGCGAGGTGTGCAGGACGTCCTTCAGCGCGCCCTCCACGGCCCCCGCCCGCTCCTCGTGCTCCCCGACGGCCCGGTAGAACGCGTCGAGCCGCTCCTCGCCCCAGCGTTCGGCGATCATCCGGCAGGCCAGCCAGCCGCCCTCGTACGCCTCGGCCAGCCGGCTCGCGTCGCCGGAGAACGCGAAGTCGCCGTCGGCGGGCAGCACGGCCGGGACGCTCCCCGTCATGACGGAGTGCTGTAGCTCCGGCGCGACCTCGGGCGGGGTGCGCCCGGTGCCGCGGTAGCCGACCCAGTCGGCGTACCCCTCGGACAGCCAGAGCGGGGTGGCGGCGCCGGTGTGGGCGCGGGTGGCGACATGCGTCGTCTCGTGGGTGAGGACCACCTGCCGGCCGACCCGGCCGAGCATGCCGTACGCGTCGGGGTTGACGATGACCCGGTCCGCGGGCGCCTTCGCCCGGCCGCCCGTCTCCCCCGTCGTCACCGCGGCGATCCCCCGGTAGGCGGCGGCGGGCGAGCCGAGCAGCCCCGCCATGCCCGCCAGCGACTTCGGCACCAGGACGACGACGTGGCCCGCCCAGGCCGTGCCCCAGGCCGCCGACACGGCCGGGACGGCGTCGTCGGCCAGTTCGGCGAAGGACCGCAGCCGTTCGCCGGACTGCCCGACCCCCAGCACCAGGCTGTGCGCCCCGCGCACGGCGTTCACCGCGCCCTGGTCCCACAACTGCTGGCCGGTCTCCTTCGCGGGCTTCTCCGACGTCACCGACCACCGCCCGCCCGCGCCCCGCGCCAGGCGCACGGTGCGCTTCACGACGACCGGGGCGCGGTCGTAGTCCGCTACCCGGTAGCTCAGCTCGGCGTCCGCGGTGGCGGTGTCCCCGCCGCGCCGCAGCGTCGTCACCCGGTAGGACCAGGCCGCGAGCGGGACCGCCCGCACCGCGGCGAACCCGGCGGCGTCGCCGGTGGCCGCGTAGGCGCGCGCGTCGTGGTGGAGGACCGCGGCGGCCCTGCGGTCCAGCAGCCGCTGCACCTCGGCCCGCGCGCCGTCCGTCGCGGGCCGGCCGCCGCAGGCGACCAGGGCGGCGAGGAGCGTGACGACCACCGGCCAGGCCCCCACGGCCCGGTATCCGCGCACCCGCCATCGACCACTCATCCACCCGATCGTACGGCGGCCGCGCCGCAGGGGCCGGGGGTCAGGGCCTGGTGACGGACGACACCGGCATCATCCCGACCGGGTCGTAGCGCACCGGCGCGCCCGGATAGGGGGCGTGGATGACCTGTCCGTTGCCGACGTACATGCCGACATGGCTGGCGTCGGAGCGGTAGGTGACGATGTCGCCGGGCCGGGCCTGGGAGAGCGGAACGCGCCGGCCGGCGTGCGCCTGGGCCTGCGAGGTGCGCGGCAGCGCGACGCCGGCCTGCGCGTACGACCACTGCATGAGTCCCGAACAGTCGAAGCCGGAGGGCCCGTTGGCGCCCCAGACGTACGGCTTGCCGAGCGCCGAGCGGACGGCGGCCAGCGCGGCGGCCGCACGGCCGGACGCCGGGACCGCGCCGCCCGAGAGGCCGGGCAGGTCCTCGCGCCCGGAGCGCGAGGCGCGGTCGTAGGCGGCGCGTTCCCCGGACGGCAGGGAGGCCAGCAGCTGCCTGGCCCGGGCGAGCTTGCGCTCCACGGTCCGCTTGTGGCCGGCCACGGCCTCGCGGCTCTTCTCCAGCTCCGCGAGCCGGTGGCCGGCCTCCGAGCGCTCCTGGTGCAGCTCGCGCAGGGCGCCCTGCAGTTCCCTCAGTTCACCGGCCTGGTGGGCGGTGATGCGGTCCAGGACGGACGCCTTGGCGAGGTACTCCTCCGGGTCGTCGGAGAACAGCAGCGCGAGGGAGGGGTCGAGGCCGCCCGAGCGGTACTGGGCCCCGGCCAGCGAACCGAGCTCCTCACGCAGGTCGTTGACACGCTCCTGCTGCCGGGCGACCCGGTCCTGGGCGTCGCCGAGCTGCCGGCGCAGGGCGCCGGAACGTTCGTCGGCCTTGTTGTAGGCCTCGGTGGCCTTCTCGGCCTCCTCGTAGAGGCGGTCCACCTCGGCACGGGTGCCGTCGTGCGGGGCGGCCGTGGCCGGTACGGCGGACACGGCGCCGAGGGCGGCGGCCGCGACGGACAGCACGCTCAGGGCGCAGGCGCCCCGGTCGAACCCGGACTGTGCAAGGCGGCGATGGGACCCCACGGGAAGCCGCGCTCCTTCCACCGGTGGACAGGGAAACGCGGCAGACAGTAGCCCCGCCGGTGGGGGTCGGCCAAAGACCTCGGTGGGCACGCACAGTGACGCCCCGCCGCTGACGCAGGTCACCGGCGGGGCGTGGGGTCACTCCTCGTCGTCATGATTCGCCCGTTCGGGCGGCATGGTGTCCTGATCTTGAAGGTGATCGGACCCCGGTCCGGCGTGGGTCAGACCCGGACGCCGAACATGAACGGGCCGCCGATGGTGCCCATCGACTCGTAGCGCACGACGGTCCCGGTGCGCGGCGCGTGGATGATCTGGCCGTTGCCCGCGTACAGACCGACGTGGTGCAGGTCGTTGAAGAAGAACACCAGGTCGCCGACCTTGAGGTCGCTCTGCGAGTAGATGCGCGTGCCGTAGTTGGCCTGTGCCTCGGACGTCCGAGGGATGCCGACGCCGGCCTGCCCGTAGGCCCAGGAGGTGAGGCCCGAGCAGTCGTACATGGCGGTGCCGGTGGAGCCGTAGTGGTACGGCTTGCCGAGCTGGCTCTGCGCGGCCTGGAAGGCGGCCATGGCCCGGCCGGAGCCGGTGGGGGCGTCGCCGAGGTCGACGCGCTGACCGGCGTCGCGGCTGGCGCGGGTGTCGGCGGCGGCGAGGGCCGCCTTCTCCTTGGCCGTCAGCGTGTTGAGGAGCTTGCGCGCCTCGGCGAGCTTGCCCTGGACTTCCTTCTTCTTCTTGCCCAGCTCGGTGCGGGTGGTGGCGAGGTCCTTGAGCTTGCCGGAGGCCTCGGCCCGCTGCTGGGCGAGTTCGCGCTGCTTCTCCTGGATCTTCTTGAGCGCCTCGACCTGCTGGGCGCTCAACTGGTCGGCGGCCGAGGCCTTGTCCAGGAAGTCGTCCGGGTTCGAGGAGAGAAGGAGCTGCAAGGAGGAGTCTATGGACCCGGTGCGGTACTGGGCGGCGGCCGCCAGACCCATGGAGTCGCGCAGCTCGTTGAGATCCGCCTGCCCCCGCGCCACGTTGTCCTGGATGGTGGAGATCTCCTTCTGGAGCTTCTCCTGCTTCTCCTGGGCCCCGTTGTACGTCTCGGTGGCCTGCTCCGCCTCTTCGTAGAGCTTGTCGACCTTGCTCTTGACCTCGTCCTTGGTGAGCTTCTCGCTGGGCGCCGCGTTGGCGGCCTGGGAGCTCAGCACGACGGCAGCGGCGGCTGCGGTGGTCAGCACGGTCACGCGTGCGCGACTGGGCTGCTTCGGTCGACGGTGGGACGCCACGGAGACGGGCTCCTTCTTTTGAGTGATCACCCGTGTGGAGGTTCGAGGCCTGACCTTAGTGACCTCGCCGTGATCAGTTCAAATCCTCCAGAGAAAAAAACCCCTCACGCAACGCAGTTTTTTCACTCAACTCACGAGCAGTGATGCGCGATTGACACTACGTTGCGTGATGATTGCGTCAATTCGGTCATTAAACCTGCGAACGTCGACCTTCAGGACAGGCGCTTCAGAAGTACCGCGGAAGCCACCGGTCGGGCTCCCACCTTGGCGACCCCGTCGGCCACCTCCCGGTCGGTCGAGGCCACGATGACCGGACGACCCGACGGCTCGGCCCGCACCAGCTGACGGATCAGCTCGTCGGCCGTGACGCCCGGCTTGGAGAACAGCACCCGCACCCCGCGCGGCGGCGCGAGCAGCACCGGAGCCGCCAGTTCGGCCCCGTCGAAGACACAGGTGACCTCGGCGCCGGTCTGCGCGGCGAGCTGCGAGAGCTGCCCGAGCAGCCGCAACCGCTGCTTCTCCAACGGCATCTGCGGATAGCCGGTCTTGGTGACGTTGTAGCCGTCGACCACGAGATGCGCCTGCGGCAACGCGAGCAACTGGTCGAGAATGGCCGGATCGTGCTCCGACAGGGCGCGGGCGGCGATGTCCTTCGGGGTCATCCGGCCCGGCTCCACCGCGTCGACGGTCTCCGCGGGCCGCACCGACACCGGCGGCAGCGCCAGTTCCCGGCGCAGCCCCTGGGCCGCGTCCAGCACGGTGTCCAGCAGCAGCCGCACCCGCATGTCCTCCACGCTGCGCCCCTCGCGCGCCGCCCGCCGGGTGGCCTCCAGGGCGGCCTCCGCCTCGCCCAGCCGCGACTTCAGCCGCCGGGTCTCGCTCTCGGCGGCGGACACCTGGGCGTGCCCCTCGGCGCGCAGGGTCTCCATCTCGCCCTGCACCTTGCGCAGCGCGGCCTCGCCCCGCTTGACGTCGCTGAGGGCCGAGCGCAGCTTGCGGTGCAGCGACTCGGTCTCCTTCTTCGCCGCGTCGAGCTCGGCGCGCAGCCGCTCGGTGTCCGTGCGGGTCTGCTCCCGGGCCCGGTCCAGCTCCGCGCGCAGCCGTTCCAGTTCCGCCCGGCTCTCCTCGTCGGCCCGCTCCGCGTCCGCCCGCTGGGCCTCCTCGCCGGCCGCGGTGACCAGCTTCACCCAGCCGGCGGGCCGCAGCACGTAGGCCGCGGCCGCCACGTCGAGCGGGTCCGCGGCCGGGGTCGGCGAGCCGGAGTCGAGGGCGCCGGACAGCTCCGGCTGGGCCTCTCTGTACTTCTCGGCGATGCGCTGCCGGAAGAGCGGATCGGTCTCCAGCGCGGCCGCCATCGCGTTCCCCGCGAACTTGGCCCGTCGGTTGGGGGCGAACCGGGCGTACTGGCGCAACTGCGCGGGCAGTTCGCCGACCGTCAGCCCGCCGAAGCCGTCGGAGACGATCGTGACGACCCTGCGCCGCACGCCGTCCGGCAGCGGACGGTCGAGCATCTCGGCGGCGCCGTCGCCCGGCCCCCCGCCTGCGCTCTCCACCATCCGTCACACCCCAATATCCGTGCGGGCCCTCCCCCGCTCTCGACGTCGCTCGAGCGGGGGGACCCCACCGTCAGGAACCGGCGCCCGGCCGATCCACGAGTTCCACCTGGTCCACGGCGTTGCACCAGCGACACCGCACCGACTCGATGGTCTCACTGACCACGTCGCGCTCCTCGACCTTCGGCTCACCGGCGAGGTCGAGGTGCACGTACTCGACGACCTTCGACGAGCGCGTCACGTCGAACCGCGTGAGGTTGCCGCAGAGCGTGCAGCGCCACCGTGTCGTGGCGGTCGGCAGGGGAACCGTCATCGTGACTTTCCGCTCCTTCTAGTGTCCCGCTTCTGGCGCCGGGGTCGGGCCGGAGGCTCCCCCGTGCGTGTGGCTCGTAACCCTACGGCCTGGCGGGTACTCGCCGCCCGTCCGTCCACGGGGGCCGTCCGGCGGCGAGGCGGCCCAGGAGAGTACGTCCCGTTACGTCATGCTTTGTAGCCATGATCAGCAACTGGAACGGGTCGGTCCGCAGGGCGCTCCGCGCCTCCTCGGCGCCGGTGACCCACGGCTTGATCGCCCTGTGCTGTCTGATCTTCGTGATCGGTCCCGCCTCGGGCCTCAATCCGGCGTACGGCGCCGGGGACGCGCTGCCCGCCGCGCAGCGCGCCTACTTCCGGCGCTGGGGCGTGGTGCCCGCCGA
Source organism: Streptomyces hilarionis (assembly GCF_024539675.1). Lineage (GTDB taxonomy): Bacteria > Actinomycetota > Actinomycetes > Streptomycetales > Streptomycetaceae > Streptomyces > Streptomyces hilarionis. The sequence goes on from NZ_JAHHIT010000188.1 coordinate 16,218, forward strand.
GTTCTTCGACGGCGCTCCGGGCGCCGTGCTGAGCCCGCTCACCGCCCTCTTCGTGCACGGCAGCTGGGTGCATCTGCTCGGCAACATGCTGTTCCTCCACGTCTTCGGGGCGATGACCGAGCGCCGGATGGGCCGCGTGGAGTTCACGCTCTTCTACACCGGCTGCGGATACCTGGCCCTGCTGGGCTACGCGGCGGCCAACGCCGGGTCGTCGCAGTCCCTGGTGGGCGCCTCGGGCGCGATCTCGGCGGTGCTCGGAGCGTTCCTGTACCTGTTTCCCCGGGCCCGGGTGACCAGTCTCCTGCCGTTCCTGTTCTTCCTGCCGCTGAGGTTCCCCGCCTGGGTCGTGCTGCCCTTCTGGGCGGCCCTGCAATGGGTGGGGGCGGGGCGGGCCACGCAGGGC
>NZ_JAHHIT010000189.1 GCF_024539675.1 Streptomyces hilarionis
GGTGGGCCGGTGGGCGTCGGAGCGGGTCACGGTCGGGCGGGTGCGGTCGGAGGCGGGCTCCTCCCCGCCCGGCGCGGCGGGGAGTTCCGGCGCGGCGGCCGCCTGCGTCCGGTCGCCGCCCTGGCGGTCCAGCGCGGCGACGGTCAGCCCGCCTCCGACGAGCGCGACGGCGGTCGCGACGACGGCCCGCCGCTGGTGCTTCTTCCAGCGGGCCAGCTGCCGCCGCCGGGCGGCCCGTCCCCGCGGCGCGGCCGGCGCCGGCTCCACGGCGGGCGCGTCGGCGGGCCCTGCGGCCGCGAGGGGCGAGGGGTCGGCGGGCCGCCCGCCGGGCCGCTCGGAGGACGGCGCGGACGACGGTGCGGACGACGGCGCGTACGAGGCGGAGGGCGAGGTGCGGGGCGGTTCCCCGGGGGAGACGGTGGGCTCCGTACGGGGGGAGGGCTCCAGCCACGGCATGGGATGCGCGTACGTGGTCGTGTACATCGGCCGGGCGGCCCGGGCCGGGACGACGCGGTCGTGGGTGGTGACCGGGGCGATGTCCGGGGCGTAGGCCCCGCAGCCGGGACACGCCAGGGCGCCGTTGAGGTGTCGACGGCACGAGGAGCAGTAGTCCATTGCGGTCTTCCTGAGTTGACGTGCCGACACCCCGTGCGGGGCCGCGACCTGGTCACGTTCGCACGTGGGATCGAACGGCCGTCACGCTAACGAGTCGTTCGCGAGACGGTGTGCAGTCTGTGTGAGGCTCCTGCGCGAATCCCTTGAGGGCCTTGGGAACGCCGCATCCTGTGTCCATGCATATGAACAGGAATCAAGTACGCGACTCTTGACGCGTCCATATCAGCCCTCTAACTTCCGGGAGAAAGCGCTTTCCAGTTCGGCCGATCCCTACGCGACCCGTTCCTGGAGATGAACATGCAGCTGAGATCCGTCATGGCGTGCGTCAGCCTGGTGTCCGGCGCGCTCGTCGCCCTGTCCGGCCCCACGGCGCAGGCCGCCACCACCCGCTACGAGGCGGAGTCCTCCCCGGCGGTCTGCACCGGCACCGTCGACTCCGACTGGACCGGCTACTCCGGCAGCGGATTCTGCAACGGCGCCAACTCGACCAGCGGCCATGCCCAGTTCACGGTGACCGCGGCCACGGCAGGCACGGCCGCCCTGAGCGTCCGCTTCGCCAACGGGACCGCGGCCGCCCGCGCGGCCTCCCTGGTCGTCAACGGCGTCACCGTCCAGACCCCGTCCTTCGAGGCCACCGGAGCCTGGTCGACCTGGGTCACCAAGACCTTCACCGTCACCCTGAACGCCGGCGCCAACACGATCCGGCTCGCCCCGACCACGGCCGCCGGGCTGCCCAACGTCGACTACGTCGACGCGGTGACGACCGACGGCGGGACCACCCCGCCCGCCGGGGGCGCGATCTACGTCTCGCCGGCCGGCGTCGACGGCGCGGCCGGCACCCAGTCCGCGCCCACCACCCTGACCTCGGCGATCAGCCGGGTCTCCGCGGGCGGGACGATCTACCTGCGCGGCGGCACGTACTCCTACGCCTCCACGGTCACCGTCCCGCAGACCAGCAACGGCACGGCCGCCGCCCGCACCACGCTGTCCGCCTACCCGGGCGAGAAGCCGGTCCTCGACTTCTCCGCGCAGAGCGAGAGCGCGGCGAACCGGGGGCTTCAGCTCTTCGGCTCGTACTGGCACGTGTACGGCCTCGCCGTGCAGCACGCCGGTGACAACGGGATCTACGTGGGCGGCAGCCACAACGTCATCGAGCGCACGGTGACGGCGTACAACCGCGACACGGGACTCCAGCTCGGCCGGATCGCCTCCACCACGCCGAGCAGCCAGTGGCCGTCCGACAACCTCGTCCTGAGCGCCGAGTCGCACGACAACGCCGACTCCGACGGCGAGGACGCCGACGGTTTCGCCGCCAAGCTCACCACCGGCGCCGGCAACGTCTTCCGCTACGCCGTCTCGCACCACAACATCGACGACGGCTGGGACCTCTACACCAAGACGGACACCGGCCCGATCGGCCCGGTGACCGTCGAGGACTCGCTGTCCTACGGCAACGGCACCCTCTCCGACGGCACCGTGAACGCCAACGGCGACCGCAACGGCTTCAAGCTCGGCGGCGACGACATCGCGGTGAACCACGTCGTCCGGCGCAGCATCGCCTTCCACAACGGCAAGCACGGGTTCACCTACAACAGCAACCCGGGCTCCATGGCCGTCTCGAACAACCTCAGCATCGACAACGCCCAGCGCAACTACTCGTGGGACGCGGGGACGTCGGTGTTCCGCGGCAACACCTCGTGCCGGTTCGGCGTGACCGGCTCGAACGACAAGACCGTCGGTGACGCCGACGCCACCAACCAGTTCTGGACCGGCGCCAACGGCTCGCGCTGCGCCTCCTACTCGGGGGCCCTCGGCTGGTCCTTCGCCTCGGACGGCCGTCTCGTGGTGACCCTGGGGGGCAGGCAGGTGACGCTGTGACCGCCGGGCGCGGGCACGACTGACGCACCGGCGGCGGCGAGGGCCCGGGTCACGCGACCCGGGCCCTCGGCGGGTCAGGCGGAGGGCGGCGGGACCGCCGGGGAGCCGGACGCAGTGGATTCGGGCGCCGTGGCTCGGGGCGTGGCGGGCTCGGGCGTCGCGGGCCGCGGCGGTGTGGAGAGGATCGCGCGGGCCTGCTCCGCCGCGCGGGTGGTGCTCTCGCTGACGAAGTCGAGGAAGCGGGCGACGTTCTCCAGGCGGGTGGCGGCCGGCGTGCCCGGGCCGAGGACGCCGACGCCCTGCCGGGCGATCGCGATGACCTGGAGCAGGGCCCGGGCGGAGGCGATCATCGACTGGTACCAGACGTCGTCGTCGACGACGTAGCGCTCGCGACGGCGTTCGTCGCGTTCTCGGCGCACCAGGCCCTGGCTCTCCAGGAACGCGACCGCCTTGGAGATCGACGCCGGGCTGACCTGGAGGCGCTGGACGAGTTCGGCCGCGGTGAGGCTGCCCGAGTCGGTGAGGGTGAGGCAGGTCAGGACCCGGGCCATCATCGCGGGCGTGCCGGATCCTATGAGGACGGTGGTGAAGAGCTCCTCGTACTCGCGCATGGCCTCCGGGTCGCGCCCGTGCGCCTGCGGGGGCGCCTGCGCTCCCCGGGGCGCGGCGGGCCGGCGCCGGTGGGTGCGGCGCTCGGTGGCGCGGTGGGCCAGGTCGGCGCGGTAGGAGGCGGGGCCGCCGTTGCGCATCACCTCGCGCGTGATCGTCGAGGTCGGCCGGTCGAGACGCCTGGCGATCTCCGCGTAGGCGAGGCCGTCGGCCAGTCCCAGCGCGATCTGCTGGCGTTCCTGCTGGGTGAGCCTGCCTCCCGGCATCGCGATCTCCTCCATGGTGCCGTTTCCCGCTCCGTGCTGGTGTCCAGCATAGCGTTCGCTTCCATTTCATTGCAACGTGAGGGGGTGCTTCGTTGCGTTAAATTCTGGACCGTTGCAATGAAATAGGCTTGTTGAGCTGGCCATATGTGCTTTGGATGCAACAACAGTATTGAGAGATCGGTGAACGCAACGTAGCTTTTCCTCTGTCGGAAACAGTCAGTCGTCAGAGGAGAGAACGATGCAGAAGTTCGCCACCCCCGCCCCGGTGTCCGCCGTCCTCGACGTCCCCGCCGGACGCATCCGGTTCATCGCCGCCGACCGGTCCGACAGCACGGTCGAGGTCCTGCCCGCGAACGCCTCGAACGGCAGCGACGTCAAGGCGGCCGAGCGGATCACGGTGGACTACGCCGACGGCGTCCTGCGCATCGAGGCCGCTCCGGCGAAGAGCCGGATCCTCGGCAGCTCCGGGGCCGTCGAGGTGACCGTTCAGCTGCCCGTCGGCTCCCACGTCGAGGCCAGGACGGCGAGCGGCGAGCTCCGGGGCGTCGGACGGCTCGGCGACGTCGCCTTCGAGGGCGCGCAGGGCTCGGTCAAGCTCGACGAGACCGCGAGCGCCCGCCTCGTGCTCATGGCGGGCGACATCACGGTCGGCCGGCTGGGCGGCCCCGCGGAGATCAGCACCCAGAAGGGCGACATCAGCGTCGCCGAGGCCGTGCGCGGCACCGTCACGCTGCGCACCGAGGCCGGCGGCATCTCGGTCGGCGCCGCGCGCGGGGTCTCCGCCGCCCTGGACGCCGGCACCGGCTTCGGCCGCGTCCACAACGCGCTGCGCAACGCCGACGGCGTCGCCGCCCTGAGCATCCACGCGACCACCGCCTACGGCGACATCACCGCCCGCAGTCTCTGAACCACCGCCCCACAGCGCCCGACGTCACGGGCCCGCAGCCTCGATCCGCAGTTCCCGAAGGAGAAGAACCCCATGAAAGGCCTGGCCATCGCGGCGAACGGGCTGCGCAAGTCCTACGGTGACAAGACCGTGCTCGACGGGGTCGACCTGGCGGTCCCGGAAGGGACGATCTTCGCCCTGCTGGGCCCGAACGGGGCCGGCAAGACCACCGCCGTCAAGATCCTCTCCACGCTCGTCTCCCCCGACCCCGCCTCCGGCGAGATCCGCGTCGGCGGCCACGACCTCGCCGCCGACCCGCAGGCGGTCCGCGCCGCGATCGGCGTCACCGGCCAGTTCTCCGCGGTCGACGGGCTGATCACCGGTGAGGAGAACATGCTCCTCATGGCGGACCTGCACCACCTCTCCCGCGACGAGGGCCGGCGGGCCGCCGCCCGACTGCTCGAGCGCTTCGACCTGGTGGAGGCCGCGAAGAAACCCGCCTCCACCTACTCCGGCGGCATGAAGCGCCGCCTCGACATCGCCATGACCCTGGTCGGCGGCCCGCGGATCATCTTCCTCGACGAGCCCACCACCGGCCTGGACCCCCGCTCCCGGCACACCATGTGGCAGATCATCCGCGAGCTGGTGTCCGACGGCGTCACGGTCTTCCTCACCACGCAGTACCTCGAGGAGGCCGACGAACTCGCCGACCGCATCGCGGTGCTGAACGACGGCAGGATCGCCGCCGAGGGCACCGCCGGGGAACTCAAGCGGCTGGTCCCCGGCGGACACGTGCGGCTCCGCTTCTCCGACCCCGCCCGCCACCGCGACGCCCTCTCCGCCCTGGCCGACGCCATCGGCGACGACGAGGCCCTGACGGTGCAGATCCCCAGCGGCGGCAGCCAGCGCGAGCTGCGCTCCGTCCTCGACCGGCTGGACCGTGCCGGCATCGAGGCCGACGAGCTGACCGTGCACACCCCCGACCTCGACAACGTCTTCTTCGCCCTGACCGGCAGCGCCGGCCTTCCCCACCAGTCCAAGGAGTCCGTCCGATGAGCGCTCCCCTGGCTCCCGCCCGCCCCTCCCGGTTCTCCCTCGCCGCCCGCGACTCACGGACGATGCTGCGCCGCAACCTCCTGCACGCCCGGCGCTACCCCTCCCTCACCCTGAACCTGCTGCTCACGCCGGTCATGCTGCTGCTGCTCTTCGTCTACATCTTCGGCGGCGTGATGAGCGCGGGGATCGGCGGCGCCGACCGCTCCGACTACGTCGCCTACATCGTCCCGGGCATCCTGATGATGACCGTCGGCGGCACGGTGATCGGGACCGCGGTGTCGGTCGCCACCGACATGAACGAGGGCATCATCGCCCGCTTCCGCACCATGGCGATCCACCGCGGGTCGGTGCTCGTGGGGCACGTCGTCGGCAGCGTGCTCCAGTGCGTCGCCGGCGTGCTCGTCGTCGGCGCGGTCGCCGTGGCCATCGGCTTCCGCTCCACCGACGCCGGCGCCCTGGAGTGGCTGGCCGCGTTCGGGCTGCTCACGATGTTCGCCCTGGCGCTCACCTGGATCGCGGTCGGGATGGGCCTGGCCAGCCCGAACGCCGAGGCGGCCGCCAACAGCGCCCAGCCGCTGATCCTCCTGCCGCTCATCTCCAGCGCCTTCATCCCGGCCGACTCGATGCCGGGCTGGTTCCGGCCGATCGCCGAGTACCAGCCGTTCACGCCCGCCATCGAGACCCTGCGCGGGCTGCTGCTCGGCACCGGGATCGGCCACAACGGGTGGCTCGCGGTCGCCTGGTGCGTCGGCCTGACCGCCCTCGGCTACCGCTGGTCGACCGCGCAGTTCCGCCGCGACCCGAAGTAGCCGCAGGTCCCCCACCGTTCCGCCCGAGGGCGGCGTGCCCCGGCCCCCGGCCGGCGTGCGCCGCCTCTCTCGCGTCGCGGGCCCCGGTGTTCCCGGCCGTCGTTCGTCCGGCCTGCGTGTCGCGGGCCCGTCGTCGTCAGCTCGTGGGCCCGGCGGTCAAAGTGGTGAGCTCCGCCGCGAAGAGGTGGGCGGGGTCGAAGCCCATGCCGGTGAAGTGGCCCGCCAGTTCCAGGGACAGGACGCCGTGCAGCCGCGTCCAGAAGGCGAGGGCCCGGCGCAGGGCGGCGGGCGGGGCGGGATGGCCGTCCGCCCACTGCGGGCCGAGGCCTTCGAGCCGGGCGGCGAACGGGGCGGCCGGGTCGTCGGAGGGGGCGGCCGGGGCCTCGGACGGGGTGGCCGGGTCGTCGGAGGGGACGCCTGCGCTCGCGTCGAGCAGGCTGGTCATGATCTCCGCCGCGAGGGCGGTCACGTCGTCGGGCGCGTGGTAGCCGGGGACCGGGGTGCCGTAGACGAGGAAGTACCGCTGGGGGTCGTCCAGCGCCCAGGCCCGCAGCGTGTGCGCCAGCCCGGCGAGGCCGGTCCCCTGCGCCGCGGCCGTGCGGAAGGCGTCGGCGAGGCTGCGGTACGCGTCCCTGATCAGCGCGGTGATCAGCTCGTCGCGCCCCGCGAAGTAGCGGTACAGCGCCGGCCCGCTCAGCCCCATCTGCTTGGCGATCGCGTTGAGGGAGAGCCCGGACGCCCCCGCCGTGGCGATCTGTTCCCACGCCCGCTGCTTGATCTCCGCGCGGACCTGGGCCCGGTAGCGCTCGCGCGGGGTCGTCGTGCCCGTCTCCGCCATGGTGTGCCGCCGCCTTCCCGTTCAGGATAGTTAGACGTTATCACGAAGGTTATTGACACTGACTCCGGCGTTGCGTTACAACTTCTAACGAACACAAGCACAGCTAACCGGCTGTGGCCGTGAACCGCTGGAGGCCGTCGTGCACCACACCGCCGAAGAACTCGTCGAGATCGTCCTGCCGGGCAAGGTCGAGCCCGAGGGCCTGAAGATCCGGCGCGGGCGCGTCCCCGTCCCGGGCCCCGGCCAGGTCCTGGTCCGGATGGAGGCGACCGGGGTCTCCTTCGCCGAGCAGCAGATGCGCCGCGGCCGGTACTACGACCAGCCGCCGTTCCCCTTCGTGCCCGGCTACGACCTGGTCGGCACGGTCCAGGCGACCGGCGAGGGCGTCGCGGCCCACCTGGCCGGCCGGCGGGTGGCGGCCCTGGTCAAGGTCGGCGCCTGGGCCAGCCATGTGCTCGTGGACGCGGCCGACGCCGTGCCGGTGCCCGACGGGATCGACCCGTGCGAGGCGGAGACGCTGGTCGTCAACGGCATCACCGCCTGGCAGATGCTGCACCGCAGGGCGCGGGTCCGCGCCGGGCAGACCGTCCTGGTGCACGGCGCCAACAGCGGTGTCGGGACGATCCTCGTCCAGCTCGCCCGGGCGGCCGGCGCGCGGGTGATCGGCACGGCGTCGGCCCGCCACCACGACGCCCTGCGGGAACAGGGGGTCACCCCCGTCGACTACCGCTCCGGGGACGTCGCCGCGCACGTCCGCGCACTCGCCCCCGAGGGCGTGGACGCGGTCTTCGACCACGTCGGCGGCCGGGGCATCGTCGACTCCTGGAAGCTGCTCGCGCCCGGCGGCACGCTCGTCTCGTACGGGACCGCCTCCACCCGGGACGACGAGGGCTCCCAGCAGTGGCCCGTGCTCAAGCTCGTCGGACGGCTGTGGCTGTGGAACGCGCTGCCCAACCGCCGCCGCGCCTGCTTCTTCAACGTGTGGGCGGGCCGCGCCCTGGCCGGGAACCGTTTCCGGGCCCGGCTGCGCGCGGACCTCACCGCGCTCTTCGCGGCGCTGGAGCGGGGCGACGTCACCCCCCGGATCGCGGCCCGGTACCCGCTCGCCGACGTCGCCGGGGCCCTGCGCATGGCCGAGTCCGGCACGGTCGCGGGCAAGGTCCTCCTCACCCCGTAGAACCGCGTAGCACCGCGTGCTCGAGGGGTGAGGACCACGGCCCGAGGTCTCCGGCCCGCGGACCACGGGCCCGATCGCCCTCGTCCGGCCGCCCGGCGCGCAGCCGGCCGACGGGGCGGGTCAGCTGGGGAACATCCCGGCGGTGGCGTTGACCCAGGTGCCGGTGACGGCGACGCCCGCGTCGGAGGCGAGGAACGTGGCCAGCGCGGCGATGTCCGCGATCCGCGGCGAACGCCGCGTCATCCGCATCCCGTCCAGGTGGGCGCGGATGCCCTCCACCGCGGCCTCGTCGGCGGCCGGCGCGCCCGCGGCCGTCAGCTTCTCGGGGGTCAGGGCGTCGACGACGCCGGCGGTCCAGATCCCGCAGACACGGACGCCCGCCGGCCCGACCTCCTGCGCGAACTGGCGGACCATCGCGTCCAGCGCGCCGTCGGCGGCGCCGGTTCCGCCCAGCATCGGGGTGCCGTTGGCCGACCCGCTGTTCAGGGAGAGGATCACGCCCGACCCCTGCGCGGACATCCGGCGGGCAGCCGCCCGGGCGGTGACGAACTGGCAGGCGAGGCCCCGCAGGACCGGCCGGGTGTAGTCCTCGACCGACATCTCGGTCAGCGGCACGCCCTGGAGGTCGCCGCGCGGCACGAGGTTGAAGGAGACGTCGAGCCGGCCCGCCCGTTCGACGACGGACGTCGCGTGGGCCTCGACGGCGTGCTCGTCCCGTGCGTCCAGCACGTCGTACTCCGCGCCCGTCCCGGCGGCGGCCTTGCGCAGCGTCTCCTCCGTGCGGCCGACGAGGAACACCCGGGCCCCCGCCGCCGCGTAGGCCCGCGCCACGCCCGCGCCCAGCGATCCCGCTCCGCCGTAGACGACCGCGACCTTGTTCTCCAGGCTCTTCACCCTGCGCCACCCCCCCTCGCATCGGGCGCCGTGCGCGCCCGTCACCCGGTAGGACGCCGCCGCCGGGGAAACCTCGTCGCCCGGCGGACCCCGAAGTGTCGTGGGCGGTCCGGACCCGGGGAACGGGCGCGGCCGAGAGGGGGTGATCCCGGCGATCCGCCCCGCCCCGCCCCGTCCCGCGCCCGCGGCACGTCCATGAGCGGTGCCGCGGGACGCCGGTCCGGCCGGCGAGGCGTGCCTCAGGCGGGCGGGGCTCCGGGGACGTCGCGCAGCCGGATCCGGTCCGAGTACGCGGGGGAGTCGCGGAAGGCGGTGAGCCGGGCGCGGCTGACGGCGCCCGTGTACTGGTCGTCCCCGTCGCACAGGACGAGGTACTCGACTCCCGCGCCGGCCATCAGGGAGAGGGCCACCTCGACGGTCATGTCGTCGAGGACCCGGGGCCCGGACGGCTCCACGCCGTGGACCCTGGTGGAGGGAGCGGAATCCGCCCGGTGCTGTCGCGTGCGAACCGGTGTCAAAGATGCCTCCTGCCGAAGTGGATGAAGCCGACCGCCCCCGACCGGCGCGTACGGCGCGCCGGTCGGGGGCGGGGTGGGACGCCTCAGGCCGCCGGGCCGGCGACGGGGCGCCGCCTGCCGGCGCGCTGGGCCGGCTCCCGGTCGGGCCGGCCCGTGCCGCGCCGTCCCCGGTAGCCCGTGGACGAGCCCGACGCCGACGCGGCGGACCCGGTGCGCCGGGGGCGCTTCGCGGCCGGCGGCGCGGCGATGACGACCGGGATGCCGGACGGAGCCTGGGCGCCCGTGATGCGGTTCAGCTCGGCCTCGCCCGCACGCACCGGGGTGACCTGGGGGGAGATGCCGGCCGTGGCCATCAGCCGCGTCATGCCGCGCCGCTGGGCGGGGGTCACCAGGGTGACGACGCTGCCGGACTCGCCGGCCCGGGCGGTGCGGCCGCCGCGGTGCAGGTAGTCCTTGTGGTCGCTCGGCGGGTCGACGTTGACGACGAGGTCGAGGTTGTCGACGTGGATGCCGCGCGCGGCGACGTTGGTCGCCACCAGCACCGTCACCTGCCCGGTCTTGAACTGGGCCAGGGTGCGGGTGCGCTGCGGCTGGGACTTCCCGCCGTGCAGGCCGGCCGCGCGCACGCCGCTGTTGAGCAGGTGCGTGGTCAGCCGGTCCACCGCGTGCTTGGTGTCCAGGAACATGATCACCCGGCCGTCGCGGGCCGCGATCTCGGTGGTGGTGCGGTGCTTGTCGGCGTCGTGCACATGGAGCACGTGGTGCTCCATCGTGGTGACCGCGCCGGCCGACGGGTCGACGGAGTGCACCACCGGGTCGCTGAGGTAGCGGCGGACGAGCAGGTCGACGTTGCGGTCCAGGGTGGCGGAGAACAGCATCCGCTGCCCGTCGGGGCGCACCTGGTCGAGCAGCGCGGTGACCTGGGGCATGAAGCCCATGTCGGCCATCTGGTCGGCCTCGTCGAGGACGGTGACGGCGACGTCGTCGAGGACGCAGTCGCCGCGGTCGATGAGGTCCTTGAGTCGTCCCGGCGTCGCCACGACGATCTCGGACCCGTTGCGCAGCGCGGAGGCCTGCCTGCCGATCGGCATCCCGCCGACCACGGTGGCCAGTCGCAGCCGCACGGAGCGGGCGTACGGGGTCAGCGCGTCGGTGACCTGCTGGGCGAGCTCGCGGGTCGGTACGAGGACGAGCGCGAGCGGCCGCCGGGGCTCGGCGCGCCGGCCCTCGGTGCGGGCCAGTGCCGCGAGGCCGAAGGCGAGGGTCTTGCCCGAGCCGGTGCGGCCGCGGCCGAGCACGTCGCGGCCGGCCAGCGAGTTCGGCAGGGTCGCCGCCTGGATCGGGAACGGCACGCTCACGCCCTGCTGGCCGAGCGCGGCCAGCAGCGGGGCCGGCAGGGCGAGGTCGGCGAAGGACTCGACGGCGGGCAGCGAGGGGGTGACCGTCTTCGGCAGGGCGAATTCGCCCTGCGGCGCGGACGGCCGGCGGCCGGAGCCGGAGGAGCGGCGGGAGCCGCCGGAACGACCGCCGTTCGAGCTTCCGAAACGGTCATAAGTGCGAGTTTTCTGCGCACGGTTCATGAAGAAACCTTCCTTGATACGGGCGCGTGCCAAGGAATTCCGCAGCGAGTTGAACAGCGCAGAAAATCGCGGGAACGAGCCGAAAAACGGGGGCCGGAGTACCGGCGGACGGGGAGGGAAAACACCCGGAAATGCAACAGCCGGGGCCCGCACCCCAAGGTGCGGGCCCCAGCTGCAGAAGTATGCGTCAGCGCGCCTGTGTCAGGCGGGGACGATGTTCTCGGCCGTCGGGCCCTTCTGGCCCTGCGCGATGTCGAACGACACCTTCTGGCCTTCCTGGAGCTCACGGAAGCCCTGGGCGGCGATGTTCGAGTAGTGGGCGAAGACGTCGGCGCCGCCGCCGTCCTGCTCGATGAAGCCGAAGCCCTTTTCCGCGTTGAACCACTTCACAGTGCCGGTAGCCATAACTGTCTCCTTCGGGACGGTGCTCGGAGTTCGCCCTGTGCCAACTCCGGTCGCCGTGATGATCAACCCGTCGGAAAACCTCAAGGCAACCACAACTGCAACTGGTCTCGACACTAGCACGGCGTCATTCTGCCGGGGCGAAAAATAATTCCGACCGACTTCCGGTCCGGGGAATACCCGTCGCGCGCGACGACTATTTCTCCTGCCGCGGACGTAGATATTCCCCTGCCGGGACTCCTGCCTTCTCGGTGGCCGCGGGCGTCGCGAGGCTGTGACCTGCCCTGATGCCGTGTTCGCGCCTGTCCCGCCGCCCCCGGCCAGGGCGTTCTCGAACCGGGCGGCATCCGGTGCCGAGACGAAGGACACATCACTCGGGTGGCGGTGGTCCCGGGGGTGAACCCGCAGGCCAGAGTGTGGAACCCCGGACATCAGTTCGGCGTCAAGCATGTCGGACAGACTGGTGTTCGGACGACTCGGGGCGGGGCGCGGTGGACAGGCGGATCAAGACGGCGGCGACGGCCTGTCTCCTTCTCGCGGCGGGACTGGCCGCGGGCTGCACGGCCGGATCCTCCGCGGCCTCGGGCTCCGGCTCCGCCACGCCGGACGGCTCCGCCTCGCCCACCCGGGCCGCGCGGGGCGAGGGGGGCGCGGCGGCGCAGGAGGCCGTGCGGGCCGCGTACCGCAAGTGGGGTCTCAAGCCGCTGGCCACGCCGCCCGCCCCGCCCGCGACGAAACCGGCGGGGCGCAAGGCCGCCGGCGGCCAGGTCCCGGTGATCAGCGAGATACCCACCACGCGGAAGATCGTCTTCCTCACGTTCGACGACGGCGCGGAGAAGGACCCGCGGTTCGTCACGATGATGCGCGAGCTGAGGATTCCCTTCACGATGTTCCTCACGGACGCCGCGATCAGCGCCGACTACGGGTACTTCAAGCCGCTCCAGGCCCTCGGCGCCGGGGTGCAGAACCACACGCTGACGCATCCGAACCTGCGCACCCTGGGCGCGGCCGCCCAGAAGCACGAGATCTGCGGCCAGCAGCAGAAGCTCAAGGAGCACTACGGCTCCGCGCCCCGGCTGTTCCGTCCGCCGTACGGCAACTACAACGAGGACACCCGGGCGGCCGCGGCGGCCTGCGGCATGGAGAGCATCGTCCTGTGGCGCGAGTCCATGCAGATCACGAACATGCAGTACCAGCGCGGCGACAAGAAGCTCCACCCGGGCGACATCATCCTGGCCCACTTCCGCGGACCGTCCGAGCTCAAGGGCACCACCATGACGGAGATGACGGCCAACCTGCTGCGCCACATCCAGGAACAGGGCTACACGGTCGCCCGCCTGGAGGACTACCTGTAGCCGCGCGCACGGGAGAGCGCTCGGCGCCCGCCCCCGCCCGTCCGGCCCCCGTCGACGACGCTCGTGGTCGATACAGCTAGCGCGCGCCGACCGTGGTGTCGCGGGCCGCGGTCTCGCGGACGTGCGGGTGGAAGGAACGCGGACGCTCCCGGTGGGTGACGGGACGCCGCTCGGCGTCGCCCGGCGCGGGCGCCCCGCGGCCGACGGCCGCCCGGGCGACGGGAGGCGCGGAGCCGACCCGGTCACCGGGTCCGGGGGATGCGACGGCCGCGCCGACGTCACCGGCGCGGCTCCCCGGCCGGTGCGGTCCCCCGACCCCGTCGCGGTGACGGCCCGGCCCGGAGCGGTGCGTCGCTCCCCAGCGCAGCAGCAGCACGAAGGCGACGAGGGTCGCCGCCGCGAGGGCGAGAGGGGGGTGAGCGCTCACGGTGTTCCTTCCGGGCGGGCGGGCCGCCGGTTCGGCGTTCCTGCCGGTCGGACACCCCGGTACCCCGGACGGCCCCGCCCTACCGCGCGTCCGGCCGCCGTCACCGAAAGGTGTCCCGCCCGGGCTCACGTCCCCAGGCGTCGGCGGTCCTCCTCGTCCCACGCGCGGGTGTCGCGCGGCTGGACGTAGGGCTCGTCGTCGGCCGGGTGGCCGCCCGCGACGGCGCGCTGGCGCACCATCTCCGCGTCGAACTCCAGGCCCAGGAGGATCGCCAGGTTCGTGATCCACAACCACACCAGGAAGACGATCACGCCGGCCAGGGCTCCGTAGGTCTTGTTGTACGACCCGAAGTTCGCCACGTACAGCGCGAACCCGGCGGAGGCGACCATCCAGATCAGCAGGGCGAGGAAGCTGCCCGGGGTGATCCAGCGGAAGCCGCGCACCCTGGCGTTCGGCGTCGCCCAGTAGAGCAGTCCGATCATGGCGGTGACCAGCACCACCAGCACCGGCCACTTGGCGATCGACCAGGCCGTCAGGCCCGCGTCGCCGACTCCCAGCGCCGTGCCCGCCTGGCGGGCGAGGCCGCCGGTGAAGACGACGATCAGCGCGCTGACCACGGCCATGATCATCAGGGCCACGGTCACCCCGACCCGCACCGGCAGCACCTTCCACACCGGACGGCCCTCGGGGACGTCGTAGACGGCGTTGGCGCTGCGGATGAACGCGGCGACGTACCCGGAGGCCGACCACACCGCCAGCACCAGGCCGACGACCGCCATGACCGAGCCGATGCCGCCCCTGCCCTCCATCTGCCGCACGGCGCTGCGCAGGACGTCCTGCGCGGGACCCGGCGCCAGCTTCTGGATGTTGTCCAGGACCGTCTGCGTCGCCGAATGACCGACGACGCCCAGCAGCGACACCAGCGCCAGCAGCGCGGGGAACAACGCCAGGATCGAGTAGTAGGTCAGGGCCGCGGCCCGGTCGCTCAGCTCGTCCTTCTTGAACTCCTTCAGCGTGCCTTTGAGTACCGCCGACCACGACCGCCGGGGCAGGTCGGCCGGGCTGTCCGGCGCGCGCCGCTCCACCCGCTCGTCCGGACCGGCGGAGACCGCGTCCCCTTCGCCCCGGCCTTCGCCGCCCCGGTCGTGGCCGCTCCGGCCCTCGCCGGCGTCCCGTTCCTCGCGCCCGGGCCCTTCGGCGACCGCGGCCCGCACCGTCTCGTCCTCGTGCGCGGCGGCGTCGCGCCCCTCGTGGCGTCCGTGCCACCCGCGCCGCTTCAGTGTCCGTGTCATGCCGTCCGGGTATCCGGCCCGGCGCGGCCCATACGCAGATTTCCGGCAAACAGGACTTTTTTCGCTGTCCGGAGTCTGTTCGTCCGTGCGGGTCTTCGGGCCGGCCCGCGCGGGTACCCGGCGACGGCGCGACGGCCGCGGGCGCCGAGACGCGGCGGCGCGGCAGCACGACAGCACGACAGCACGACAGGCAGAGACACGACCAGCGACCGGGAGGTCCGCATGAGCACGGTGAAGGACGCGGTGGACGTCGAGGTGCCGGTCCGCACGGCCTACGACCAGTGGACGCAGTTCGAGGAGTTCCCGAACTTCATGGAGGGTGTCGAGGAGGTGCGCCAGCTCGACGAGCGGCACAACCACTGGACCACCAGGATCGGCGGGGTGCGGCGCGAGTTCGACACCGAGATCGTCGACCAGCTGCCGGACGACCGCATCACCTGGCGGGTCGTCGGCGGCGAGACGCAGCAGCGGGGATCGGTCAGGTTCGAGCGACTGGACGACACCCACACCCGGGTGGAGCTCGTGATGGACGTCGAGCCCTCCGGGATGGCCGAGAAGGGCGCCGACCTGCTCGGCATGATCGACCGCCGGGTCAAGGGCGACCTCCACCGCTTCAAGGACTACGTCGAGGGCCGCGGCGGCGGGACCGGCGGCTGGCGCGGACGCATCCGCCCCGGAGACCCCGGCACCACCCTCTGACCCGCGGAGGACGCCGACGGGTTCCGGGTCCGGTCAGGGAAGAGGACGCCGACAGGCTCTGAGACGCCGGCAGGCTCGGAAAGGTGCGGCGGTATGCAGACCTTCCTGCCCTACCCCGATTTCAGGGCCTCGGCGCTCGTTCTGGACCGGCGGCGGCTGGGGAAGCAGCGGGTCGAGGCGATCCAGGTGCTGCGCGGTCTCGTCCGGCCCGGGTACGGATGGCGCAGGCATCCGGCCGTGCGCATGTGGGCGGGGTACGAGGAGGCGCTGGTCCGGTACGGGCTGGAGATCTGCCGGGCGTGGTGCGACCTGGGCCACCAGGACACCTGCGCGGCCACGCTGGTCGCGGACTTCACGGCGTCCCGTCCTCTGCCGCCCACCGCGACCCCGGGCGCGCCGGCCCGGGACCAGGCCCGGCTGGCCGACGCAGGGGAACTGCCCCCGTGGCTCGGCGAGGACGTCTTCCACCGCAGTCACCGCTCGGCGCTGGTGCGCAAGGACCCGGACGTCTACATCCCGCTCTTCCCCGATGTGCCGGACGACCTGCCCTACGTGTGGCCGGCCTCGGATCGCGGGGACGACGGCTCGGACGGGGGCGCCGGAGGCGGACGTCGGGGCGGCGGCTCCTCTCCCGTCGTCGGGCCGGGCCCCGGCCCGACCCGCTAGCCCGAGGGGTGGGCGGCGGGGGTGGCGCGGGTGGCGGTCGCCAGGTCTCCCTCCCCGCGCGAGACCGCGCGTCCGTCGGCCGACCGCGCGCCCGCGAGCCCGAGCGCCCGTCGGCCGCCGCGTCCGCCGGCCCGCGGGGCGAACGGCACGGAAACGAGCGCCGACGCCGCGCCCACGGGACGGACAAGAGCGCGCGGAAAGTTTTGCCGGGGGCACGACAAGTGGGGTAACCGGCGGTAACTTCGGATTCGCTTCCCTGGCAACCGCTTTCACTCCCCACTCCCCAGGAGACACCCCCGCATGCGCAGACCTCTCGCCTGCCTGGGCGCCGCCGCCGCCCTCGGCGGGCTCGCCCTCGCCGCCCTCCCCACGGCGGCCGCAGCCACCCCCACGAGCCCGACCGCCACCGCGAGCACGACCGCCGCCACGGCCACCGCCGCCGCGGCGGCCGTGACGGCCGGGGACTCGGGCCGCTTCACCGTGCTCAGCTACAACGTGGCGGGCCTGCCCGAGATCATCTCCAGCGCGTCGACGCCGCGTGACACCAGCACCACGGCGATCGGCCGGCGCATCGCCCCCTACGACGTCGTGCACGTCGA
>NZ_JAHHIT010000190.1 GCF_024539675.1 Streptomyces hilarionis
GGCGGAATGGGGTCGGGGGCCGGGGGCGTTCCGTGAGGAGCGCACTCCATGCGCGTGCACATACCGCCCGGTTCCCGTCCACGAGGAGTCCCCCACGTGAGTGTCACCCAGCCTGCCTCTTCCCGCGCCGCCGAGATCCTGTCCCGGCCGGTGTCGATCAACGGACTGACCGTCCCGAACCGCATCGCCATGGCCCCCATGACGCGCATGTTCTCGCCGGGCGGCGTTCCCGGCGAGGACGTGGTGTCGTACTACGGGCGCCGGGCCGCCGCCGGTGTCGGCCTCATCGTCACCGAGGGGACGTACGTCGGGCACGACTCCGCCGGGCAGAGCGACCGGGTGCCCCGCTTCCACGGCGCGGAGCAGCTCGCGGGCTGGGCGAAGGTCGCCGAGGCGGTGCACGCGGGCGGCGGGACGATCGTGCCGCAGCTGTGGCACATCGGGATGGTGCGCAAGCAGGGCGAGCCGCCCTACGCGGACGCGCCCGCCGTCGGCCCCTCCGGCATCCGCGTCGACGGCACCGAGGGCACGGGCAAGGCCATGACCCAGCGCGACCTGGACGACGTCATCGGCGCGTTCGCCGAGGCGGCGGCCGCCGCCGAGCGCATCGGCTTCGACGGCGTCGAGATCCACGGCGCCCACGGCTACCTGATCGACCAGTTCCTGTGGGCCGGGACCAACCGCCGCACCGACGCGTACGGCGGCGACCCGGTGGCCCGCGCCAAGTTCGCCGCCGAGATCGTGGCGGCCGTCCGGGAGACCGTCTCGGCGGAGTTCCCGGTCATCTTCCGCTACTCTCAGTGGAAGCAGGAGGCCTACGACGCGCGGCTCGCCGAGACGCCCGAGGAGCTGGAGGCCATCCTGGCCCCGCTCGCCGCCGCCGGCGTCGACGCCTTCCACGCCTCCACCCGCCGCTACTGGCTCCCGGAGTTCGACGGCTCCGACCTCAACCTCGCGGGCTGGACGAAGAAGCTCACCGGCAAGCCCGCCATCACCGTGGGCTCGGTCGGCCTCGACGGCGACTTCATCAAGGGCTTCATGGGCGAGGGCTCCCCGGTCAAGGGCATCGACGACCTCCTCGACCGCCTCGAGCGCGACGAGTTCGACATGGTGGCCGTCGGGCGGGCGCTGCTCCAGGACCCGGAGTGGGCGGCCAAGATCCTCGCCGGTCGCCTCGACGAGCTGAAGCCCTACGACGCCGCCGCGCTGAAGACCCTCAGCTGAGGCGCTAAAGACTGCCCATCGGCTCGATGTCGACCTTCACCGGGGTGCCCCAGACGCGCAGCACCTCGTAGTCGGTGAACTCGTGCACCAGCCGGTAGGCCATCGCGGGCCGGGAACCGCGGCGCAGGGCGGTGATGTACAGCTCGGCCTCGCGGCGGTCGCGCCGGGGCGTCCCGCACAGCTGCCACTCCTGGCCGGTCCACAGTTCCGCCAGCCAGCGCTGCTGGGGCTGCGGCCGGTCGGCGCGGGCGCCGTAGCGGGAAGGGGCGGGGGCGGTGTGCGGCGCCTGCGGGGCCGGCCCGTTGAACTCGGCCCGGCGGGCGGCCCGGCGGCGGGTCTCGCACAGCAGACACAGGTCGTGGGCCGCCTCGTCGACCGGACCGTTCGGGTGCTCGGCGCAGCGGGTGGTGGGCGCGGCGCCCACCACGCTGTCGTCCAGCAGCTCCAGGGCCCGCCGCAGATCGGCCTTGACCTCGTGCAGACGGGCGTCGGGCGTGTCGGCGGTCAGGGCCTCGCCGTGCTCTCCGCACAGCCGGAGGGCACGACCGAGAGCGGTGAGCTGGGCGTGGTTCATGGCACCAAGGGTAGGCCGGGCGTCCCGGACGGGGGTTCGGGGCGGGCCGGGAGCACGCGCAGCCCGGGGACGGGCCCGGGTGCGCCCCCGGTTCAGGAACCCTGCGGATGGCGGGCGTTGGCGGCGGACGCGACCGGGCCGCGCGGATCGTCGCCGACGGCGACCGGGCCGTCCGGATCGGGGCCGGTGGCCGTGCCCGGGTCGTGCGGATCACCGGTGGCGGCGGTCGCGGCCGCTGTCGTCACCCCGCCGAAGGCGTAGGTCGCGGCGAAGCCCACCGCGTACCCCGTCAGCAGGCCGCCCGCGTAGACCGCCGCCGTCTCGCCCAGCCCCCGGTTGCCCGCCAGCAGCGGGAACAGCGCCCAGCCGGACGGTCCGATCGCCGTCGCCCCCACCGTGTCGCCGAGCATCGCGAAGAACCCGACGAAGGCGCCGCCGGCCGCCCCGCCCGCGCAGGCGGTCAGGAAGGGGCGTCCCAGCGGCAGCGACACCCCGTAGACCAGGGGCTCGCCGACGCCGAGCAGTCCGGCCGGGAGCGCCGACCTGATCGTCGTGCGCAGGGGCGCGCCCGGGCGCAGCCGGACGTACACCGCGATCGCCGCGCCGACCTGGCCCGCGCCCGCCATCGCGAGGACGGGCAGCAGGACCGTGTAGCCCTGCTGCTCGATGAGGGTGGCGTGGACGGGGATGAGGGCCTGGTGGAGCCCCAGCGTCACCAGGGGCAGGAAGAGGCCGCCCAGGACGAGGCCGGCGAACGGGCCCGTCGTCGCCAGCAGCCAGTTCGCCGCCGTGCCGACGGCCGAGGACACCGCTCCGGCCGCGTACATCAGCCCGTACAGCGTGCCGAGGCCCGCGACGAGGACCGTCAGGGTGGGCGTGAGGAGCACGTCCAGCGTCTGGGGGACGCGGCCGCGGCACCACTTCTCCACCCGTGTCGCCAGCAGGGCCGCGGCCAGCGCGCCGAGGACCCCGCCCTGGCCGGGGGAGAGCGCGACCCCGAACGCCGTCACCTTCGCGACCCCCGGGTGGACGACGACCGCCGCCACGGCCCCGCCCAGGACGGGGGTGCCGCCGAACTCCTTCGCCGTGTTGTAGCCGACGAACACGGGGAACAGCGCCATGAAGCCGGAGGCGAGGGCGGTTAGCGCGGGGGTGAGGCCGGGCAGCAGGCCCGCGTTCACGAGGAGGCCGTCGACGCCCGCGAGGATCCCGCAGCCGACGAGGGCGGGGATCAGCGGGAGGAAGACGGCGGCGAGCCGGCGCAGCACCGCCTTCGGGCCGCTCGCGGCCGTCCGGCGGGCCGCGGGCGCCGCCCCCGTCCCCCGCCCGCCCGGCGCGGCGGCGGCCGGCGGGGTGTCGGCGGCCGCCGTGGCGGAGACCCCCGGGACGGGGGCGTCGGTGGCGGGGGTGGCGGCGAGCAGGTCCTCGAACGCGGCCGTCACCCGCGTCACCGCACCCGGTCCGAGGACCACCTGGCAGGAGCCGTCGTCCAGGACGAGGCCGAGCACCCCGGGCACGGCCCGCAGGGCGGCCCCGTCGGCCCGGGACGGATCGGCGAGGCCGAGCCGCAGCCGGGTCATGCAGTGGGCGACGGAGGTGACGTTCGCGGGGCCGCCGACCAGGGGCAGGATCGCGGCGGCTGTGGTGGAGGAGTCGTTGGGCACCCGTCGAGCGTGCGGCTCAGCCGCCCGCGGCGGCGAGCGCGGCGCGCAGATGGCCCCCGGACTCCTCCAGAAGGCGGGCGGCCGCGGGGCCGTCCACGCCGGCCAGCACGATGAGGATCGCGTTCTTCACCTCGCCGTCGGCGGCCGCGAGGGCCGCCTCGACCGTGTCGTCGGCCGCGCCCGTCGCCAGGGCGACGATCCGCCGGGAGCGGGCACGCAGCTTGTCGTTGGTGGCGCGGACGTCGACCATCAGGTTCCCGAAGGTCTTGCCGAGCCGCATCATCGTGACCGTCGAGATCATGTTCAGCACCAGCTTCTGCGCGGTGCCGGCCTTGAGCCGGGTGGAGCCGGTGAGCAGTTCGGGCCCCACGACGACCTCGATCCCGTGGTCGGCGGCCGCGGCCAGCGCACTGCCCCGGTTGCAGGCCAGTCCGACGGTCAGCGCGCCCCGGGACCGCGCGTACGCGACGGCCCCCACGGCGTACGGGGTGCGGCCGGAGGCGGAGACGCCGACCACCGTGTCCTCGGGCGTGAGGGAGAGGGCGGCGAGGTCGGCCTCGGCCAGCTCCGGGGAGTCCTCGGCGCCCTCGACGGCCGCCGTGATCGCCGACGGCCCGCCGGCGATCACGCCGAGGACCTGGCCGGGGGCGGTGCCGAAGGTCGGCGGGCACTCGCAGGCGTCGAGCACGCCGAGCCGGCCGGCGGTGCCGGCGCCCGCGTAGACCAGCCGGCCGCCGCGCGCCATCCGGTCGGCCACGGCGTCGATGACGGCGGCGATCGCGGGCAGCTCGGCGGCCACGGCGGCGGGCACGCCCGCGTCCTCGGCGTTCATGAGGCGGGCGATGTCCAGGGTGGGCAGCCGGTCGATCTCGGAGAGGTCGGGGCGGAACGCCTCGGTGGTCAGCGTCGCGAGCGCGGCGCGCAGTTCCTGGGGGTCCGGGCTGGAGGTCATCGGGACGGGTCTCGCTTCCGGTGCGGGGGCGTCTGACGTCGGGCGGGGCGGCTCGCGCGCCGGTCCCGTCCGCCCGGTTCCGCGCGCGGACGCGACCGGCGGCCGGGGTCGGATGCGGTTCGGCGCCCGGGGGCCGCACGAGCACCCCTACGGTCTACCGGTGCCGGTGGGCCGACGCCTCGCACGACGCGGCCGGCGCGGCCCGGCGGCCCGCACGCATCCGCCGGCCGGGTTCGGGCCGGGAGTGCGCACAATGGGGGCATGGACGATCCCCTCACCCCCGTCGACCCGCTGGAACGAACCCTGCACACGGCGCGTGCCCTGGTGCTGGCCGATCTCGCCTCGGGCGAGGTCGCCGCGGCGGACGTCGTGTCGATGGTCGAGGACTCCGTGGTGCAGCGGCGCTGGTGGGTCGAGCAGTGGCCCGAGGGCGCCGCGTACGTCGCCGGGCTGGTGGCCCAGGACGTGCAGGACGCCCTGCTGGAGAGCCACGGCCGCTGGCCGCTGTGCCCGGTCTGCGGCTCCGGCGACCCGCACGCCCTCGACGTCGAGCCCGAACTCGGCCCGGACCCGCACTGGGTGTGCCACAAGGCGGGCGTGAAGGTCGCGTCGGTGGGCTCGCTGGGGTCGGCCACGGGCGGCGCGCCGACCTCGTGAGCCGCTCGTGACCGTCTACATCGACCCGCCGGACTGGCCGGGGCACGGCCGGATGTGGTCCCACCTCGTCAGCGACGTCTCGTACGCGGAACTGCACGCCTTCGCCGACCGGTCGGGCGTCCCGCGGCGCGCCTTCGAACGCGATCACTACGACATCCCCTCGCACCGCTACGCCGAGCTGGTGGCGGCCGGCGCGGTCGAGGTGAGCAGCCGGGAGGTGGTGCGGCTGCTGACGGCGGCCGGCCTGCGACGGCGCAAGCACGGCGGCGTCAGCGGGTGAACACCGGCTCCATCGTGTGCCACCAGGAGACGAGCCGCGCCCGGTCGGCGCCGCTGATCTGGACCAGCGCGGGGCGGTCGTAGTAGCTGCACAGGAAGACGTACTGGCCGGTGTCCGACAAGAAGCAGACCACGTCCCCCGCGGAGCCGCCGGTGTTGTTCTCGCGCCAGGTGCCGTAGACGCCGTTCTGCGCGTCGCAGTTGCCCGGCTGGAGCCGCCCGGCGTACGACTGGAACACCACGTCGCGGTCGTACTTGGTGTCGTACATCACGACGCTGGCCTTGCCGGCGCCGGGCACGCCGCCGGCGTCGACCGTGGTGACCGTGCAGAACAGGGCGGCCGTCGCGCCCTGCCACTGGGCGTGCGAGCAGCTCTCGCGCGACCACTGGTCGGCGTTGAGCGAGTCCCGCAGCTCGTGCTCGGCGGCGGTCAGCCCGTCGGATCCGCCGGACCCGCCGGATCCGTCGCTCCCGCCGGTCCCGTCGGCGCCGTCGTCCGGTGAGGCGTTCGCGTCGGGCGTCCCGCCGGAGTCGGAGATCTCGGTGGCGCCGGAGGCGGCGTCCGCCGGGGAGGGGGAGGCGGTGGCCGTGCCGGTGTCCGGGCCCGGCGCGGGTCCGGTGCTCCAGCCGCGGCCGGAGCTGGTGCCGCCGTCCGTCGCGCCTCCCCGGCCGCCGCCGTGGGAGGACTGGTAGAGCCCCGCCAGGGCGAGCACCGAACTGACGACGACCCCGATGACGGCCCAGCGCACGCTCTGCCGGGCCAGCCGGTGGGCGTCGGGGTCGGGTCGCGGGGGGCGGGGCGGCTCCGGTGGCGGGCCGCTGCTGCTCATGACGTTCCCCCGTTTCCCCCGGCGCACGCGGTCGCGCGAGGCGCGGCCGTGCCGGAATTATCCGAAGCGCGAGCCGGGCGGCGGGGGAGATGCGACGAAGATCGGCCCCGGCTACGTCAGGTGAGGTCGGCCGCGCAGCTCATACGCGTACTCGCCCTCGCCCTCGCCGACCCTGACGAAGCCGGCCCGTTCGAGGACGGCCCGGGAAGGGGCGTTCGCGTGTTCGACGACCGCGAACAGGCGCCGGACGTCGTCCCGGGCCAGCGCCCAGCCGGCCAGCGCGCGCAGCGCCTCGGTGGCGTAGCCGCGGCCGCGGGCGGCCTCGACGAGGTCGTACCCGATCTCGGTGCGGCCGTCCTCGTCGGGAGCGGCGTGGAAGCCCATGCTGCCGACGGCCAGACCGTCCGCCCGGCGTACGAGGACGTAGAGGCCGAACTCCGGCCGGTGCACCCCGCGCGCGTACGCGCCCGCCGTCATCCCGGCGGCTTCCCGGGTCCCCTCGAACGGCGCGCCGCCGAGCCAGGCGAAGCCTCCGCCGCCGCCCGCCCGCAGTCCGGCGGCGGCTGCGGGGGAGACGCCTTCGAGGGTGAGGCGTCCGGCGGGGATGCGCGGGGCGGGCGCGCGGGGCCCGGGTGGCGGCGCGGGCGGCGGTGCGGGCGAGGCGGCGGTCACGAGGTCAGCAGCTCCAGCTCGCCCCGCACGTTGTACCGGGCCGTCTCCTCCCACGCCTTCTTCCCGTACGGGGTCCTGAACAGGCGGGGCAGCGCGAGGAGTTGACGCAGGACGTCGGAGCGGCCGGCGCGGAAGGCGTCGTCGGGGACGAAGTGGTACTCCTCGCGGACGGCGGCGGTGTAGGCGGCGTACGCGGCCGGCGGGCCGGCGAGGACCGCGAGGTCGGCGTCGCACAGGACCTGGCCGTCGGGGTCGTCGTCGGCCGGGTCGTGGGTGACGGTGAGCCGCACGAGGCGCGCCACCTCGGCCGTCCGCTCCGGCGGCACGCCGGCCTCGGCCAGGGCGCGCTCGGCGAGCCGGGCGGAGCGCTCCTCGTTCTCGGAGCGGTCCGGCAGGTAGACGGCGTCGTGGAACCAGGCCGCCAGCCGGACGACGTCCGGGTCGGCGGCGTGCGCGACGAGCTCGTCGACGCGGTCGAGGACCGCGGTGAGGTGCGCGAGCGTGTGGTAGCGGCGCTGCGGCTCCTGCCAGCGGGCGAGGAGGGCGTCGGCGTAGGGCCCGGGGTCGGGGCCGCCCGCCGGGCTCCGGACGCCCTCCAGGGCGTGGCTGAAACGGGTGCGCAGGGCGTCGAGGTCGGCCATGCCTCATTGTCGCGCCGACCGGCGTATTCTTAAATTGGACTAGACCTGTAGCCGAAGAGCGTCGATGAACGCCGACGAATGGGGTCCCATGAGCAAGCGTGCAGTTCTGGAGGTGATCGCCCTCGACGTCGAGGACGCGGTCGCCGCCCAGGCCGGAGGCGCGGACCGCCTCGAACTGGTCACCGACATGGCCGCCGACGGGCTCACCCCGCCGCTCGCCGCGCTCACCGGGATCCGGGCCGCCGTGGACCTCTCCCTGCGCGTGATGGTGCGCCTCGCCGACGGCTTCGCCGCGGGCGCCGCGAAGGACGTCGACCGCCTCGTGCGGACCGCCGGCGAACTGCGCGAGGCCGGCGCCGAGGAGTTCGTGCTCGGCTTCCTCGACGCGCAGGGCTCCGTGGACCTGACCGCGGTGGAGCGCGTCGTCGCCGAACTGGACGGCTGCCCCTGGACGTTCCACCGCGCCCTCGACCACGCCGCCGACCGGGACGCCGTCCGCAAACAGCTGGACGGCCTGCCCGGACTGGACACCTACCTCACCGCCGGCTCCGCCGACGGCGTCGACGCCGGTCTGCCCACCCTCCTCGCCGAGGCGGCCCGGCACACCGAACCGGGCTACGAACAGCAGCTCCTCGTCGGCGGCGGCCTGCGCCTGGACCACGTGCCGCGGCTGCGCTCCGCCGGCCTGAACGCCTTCCACATCGGCGGCGCCGCCCGCCCCCACGGCTGGACGGGCCCGGTGTCGGAGCGCTCCGTGCGCGCATGGCGGCAGGCCCTGGACGCGGCACAGCCGCAGTGACCCCGGCCCGCCGCCCCCGTCCGCCCGCCGCAGCCGGATCCGGCCAACTGCGCGAGGGCGGGGCAGGGCGCCCGACGGACCGGACCGGGGCCGGTCAGCCGAGCTCGGGCGGCAGCGCGGCCGTGTGCGTCACGGTCAGACCCGAGACCGCACGGGTCAGGGCCACGTACAGCCGGCGCAGCCCCGTCCGCTCGTCGGGCTCCCCGTCGACCACGGCGCGCGGCTCGTCGAGGACCACGTAGTCGTACTCCAGACCCTTCGCCAGCGAGGCCGGCACCAGGGTGAGACGGTTGTCGGCCGTCGTCTCCTCGCCGGGCGACAGATGGGCGACGCCCGCCGCCTTCAGCGCCTCCGCCAGCGCCGGAATCCGCGCGTCGGCCGCGATCAGACCCGTCGAGCCCTCGTGCCGCAGCGACTCCTCGCACGCCGCGACCACCTCCTCGACCCCCGAGACCTGCCGCAGCTCGAAGAAGCCCGGGTTCTCCCGGACGGACGCGACGGGAGCCAGCCCCGGCGCGATGTGCGGCAGCAGCCGCGAGGCGTACGCGATGACGTCCGTCGGCACGCGGAAACCGGCCGTGAGCTCCTCGACCACCGCGTCCGCCTTGCCCAGGTGGGCGAGGGCCTCCTCCCAGCTGCGGGTCGCCCACGGGGTGGTGCCCTGCGCCAGGTCGCCCAGCACGGTCGCCGAACCCGTCGTGCAGCGCCGCCCCACCGCCCGGTACTGCATCGGCGACAGGTCCTGCGCCTCGTCCAGCACCACATGGCCGAGCGAGTGCGTGCGCTCCACGAGGTCCGTCGCCTCGTCGATCAGCACCGCGTCCGCCGGCGACCACCTGGCCGCCTTCACCGACCGCACCGGCTTCGCCCACAGGATCGTCCGCTGCTCCTCCTCGCTCAGCACGCCCCGCGCGTGCACGGCGAGGAACTCCGCGTCCGTGAGCAGCCGCAGCACCAGCTTCGCCGGGTCGACCACCGGCCACACCCGCTTCACCGCCGCCTTCACCGCGCTGTTGCGGGCCACGGCGTCCTGCACCCGGTCGTCCGGCGCCTCCCCCGAGCGCTCCATCTGCACCAGCACGGCGTGCGCGATGCGCTGCGGCAGCGCGTCGCGGGCCGCGCCGTACCGGATGTCCCGGTCGAGCAACTCGTCCACCATCTGTTGCAGTTCGTACGCCGCGACCCGCCAGCGCCGGGAGCCGCGCACCACGACGACCGGCTCCTCGGGCGTGCCGACGTGCGCGTACAGCGCCCGGCGCAGCACCTGCGCCATCCTCGCGTCGCCCTTGACGACCGCCGCCGCCGCGTCGTCCGCGCCCCGCACCTCCACCCGGGCCACCAGGTCGTCCACCGTGCCCTGGCGGACCGTCAGCTCGCCCAGCGCGGGCAGCACCTGCTCGATGTACTGAAGGAAGGACTTGTTCGGCCCGATGACCAGCGTGCCCGTGCGGGCGAGCCGCTCGCGGTGGGCATAGAGCAGATAGGCCACCCGGTGCAGACCGACGGCCGTCTTCCCCGTGCCCGGCCCGCCCTGCACACAGACCGTCCCGCCCAGCCCGCTGCGCACGATCTCGTCCTGCTCGGGCTGGATGGTGGCCACGATGTCGCGCATCGGGCCGACGCGCGGCCGCTCGATCTCCTGCTGGAGCAGCTTGCTGGTGGCCGCGGCCACCGACGGGTCCCCGGGGTCGGACAGGTGCTCGTCCTCGTACGCGGTGATGTCCCCGCGCGTGTAGCCGAAGCGGCGGCGCAGCCCCACGTCCATCGGGTCCTTCTTCGACGCCCGGTAGAACGGCTGCGAGACCGGCGCACGCCAGTCGATCACCATCGGGTCGCCGTCCGCGTCGTGCACATGGCGCCGCCCGATGTAGAAGCGCTCGCCCTCGGCGCCCTCCGCACGGTCCGCGCCGGGAGCGTGCAGGTAGTCCAGCCGACCGAAGAACAGCGGGGTGTCGCTGAGGTCGGCGAGCGCCTTGATGCGCTCGCCGATCTGGCGCTCCAGGATCTGCGCGTTGACCCAGTTCGCGGTCACGTCGCGGATGTCGAGGGACTCCGCGTCCTCCCGCATCGCGCGCAGGGCGGTGCGCGACGCGGACAGATGGGAGCGCTCGCGGGCCAGCGGATCGTCGTCGGCGTGCGGGGACGGCGCTGACGGAACCGAAGGCGCTGACGGAACCGACGGCGCTGACGACGGGGACGGCGTGGACAAGGGGGTGCCTCCGGACCGGCTGAGGGGGCTGCGGTGAGGGCCGTCCGGTTTCCGTCCGGACGGCGGCGCTCCGGCGAGGGAGGCGGGCAAGAGCGGAGATTCTAGGGGACCGCCACCGGCACACGCGAACGGATTTTCCGACCACCCCGACACGCCCCGCACCCGGCCCCTCCACCCCGCCCGGGCGGCCGTCCACCCCCTACGGGCGGCACTCCACCTCCCGGGGGAGACCGCACCCCCCGGGTGTACCCGAGAAGGACGCACACCGGGGACCTGGGACCGATGCCGCCCTTATGTCCCGGATCCCATCATGGAGACATGAGTACAGCGACCATCACCCCAGCCCCCGGTCGCCCGTCCGGCGCGACCCCCCTGTCCGACGGCCACCGCCACCGCCTCGGCGACGCCCTGCGCGCGATCAAGGTCTTCGCCGTCGCCGCCTTCGACGTCGTCATCCTCGGCGAGTACGGCCCGGAGGCCGGCGTCCGCAGCAGGCGGCCGGCCGTCTGACGCCCCACCGCGCGGCGGACCCCCGCACGAGGCGCGCGAGCCCGCGAGACCGGCTCAGCCCCCTGCCAGCAGCTCGTCCGCGTCCATGATCCGGTACGCGTAGCCCTGCTCCGCCAGGAACCGCTGGCGGTGCGCCGCGAAGTCCTGGTCGAGCGTGTCACGGGCCACCACCGAGTAGAAATGGGCCTGGTGGCCGTCCGCCTTGGGACGCAGGACCCGGCCGAGCCGCTGCGCCTCCTCCTGACGCGAGCCGAAGGTGCCCGACACCTGGATGGCGACCGTCGCCTCCGGCAGGTCGATCGAGAAGTTCGCGACCTTCGACACCACCAGCACGCTGATCTCGCCCTCCCGGAACGCGTCGAAGAGCTTCTCGCGCTGCGCGTTGGTCGTCTCGCCCTTGATCACGGGAGCGTTCAGGTGCTCGCCCAGCTCGTCCAGCTGGTCGATGTACTGGCCGATGACCAGGATCTGCTGCCCGGCGAAACGCCGGACGAGCGCCTCCGTCACCTTCCGCTTGGTCGCCGTCGTCGCACAGAACCGGTACTTCTCCTCCGCCTCCGCGGTCGCGTACGCCAGCCGCTCGGAGTCCGTCAGGTTCACCCGGACCTCCACGCAGTCCGCGGGCGCGATGTAGCCCTGCGCCTCGATCTCCTTCCACGGAGCGTCGAACCGCTTCGGCCCGATGAGGGAGAACACGTCCGACTCGCGGCCGTCCTCACGGACCAGGGTCGCCGTCAGACCCAGCCGCCGGCGCGCCTGCAGATCCGCCGTGAACTTGAAGACCGGCGCGGGCAGCAGATGCACCTCGTCGTAGAGGATCAGCCCCCAGTCGCGCGAGTCGAACAGCTCCAGGTGCGGGTAGACGCCCTTACGGCGGGTCGTCAGCACCTGGTACGTGGCGATGGTGACCGGACGGATCTCCTTGCGCGTCCCGCTGTACTCGCCGATCTCGTCCTCGGTCAGCGACGTCCGCTTCACCAGCTCGTGCTTCCACTGCCGGGCCGAGACCGTGTTCGTCACGAGGATCAGCGTCGTCGACTTCGCCTGCGCCATCGCGCCCGCGCCGACCAGCGTCTTGCCCGCCCCGCACGGCAGGACCACGACCCCGCTCCCGCCGTGCCAGAAGTTCTCCACCGCCTGCCGCTGGTACGGCCGCAGCGCCCAGCCGTCCTCGTCCAGCTCGATCGCGTGCGCCTCGCCGTCGACGTACCCCGCGAGGTCCTCGGCCGGCCAGCCCAGCTTCAGCAGCGTCTGCTTGATCTGGCCGCGCTCGGAGGGGTGCACGACGACCGTGTCCGGGTCGATCCGCGCGCCGACCAGCGGGGCCACCCGCTTGGAACGCAGGATCTCCTCCAGCACCGGCCGGTCCGTGGTGGTCAGCACCAGTCCGTGCGCCGGGTCCTTGCTGAGCGTCAGCCGGCCGTAGCGGTCCATCGTCTCGGCGATGTCCACCAGCAGCGCGTGCGGCACCGGGTAGCGGCTGTACTGCACGAGCGCGTCCACGACCTGCTCGGCGTCGTGCCCGGCGGCCCGCGCGTTCCACAGACCCAGCGGCGTCAGCCGGTAGGTGTGGATGTGCTCGGGCGCCCGCTCCAGCTCCGCGAACGGCGCGATGGCCCGACGGCACGCGTCGGCCTGCTCGTGGTCGACCTCCAGGAGCAGAGTCTTGTCCGACTGGACGATCAGCGGTCCGTTCACGTACGCCATCCCTTCCGCACGGGCCAAACCTCCAGTGTGCCGCACGACGTCGTCGGACGACGGGCCGCGGCCCCCTCCCGGCCCGCACCGGCTCCGCTGCGGCTCCCGGCGGAGTCCTTCCGCGGCTGGGCAACCCTGGGGCCTCCGCGGGTGTCTGACCGGGAGAGCAGCGCGACGGGCGCGACGCGGTGAGGAGTCCACGGTATGCCGGTCCTGTCGTTCCGCAGAGGCGCGGTCGGCGTCGGAGCAGCGGCCGTCCTCGCGGTCACGGGGACCTGGGTGATGTGGCCGGCCGACGTCGACGAGGAGCTCTGGGCGCAGGTGCGGCCGGTGATCGAGGCCCGGCTCGTCGCGGAGTCGGGGAGGAGCGGCCCGGCCGACGGCGCCCTCGTGCGCGACGTGCGCTGGTTCTGCCGGGCGCGGGCGCTCGAACTGGAGGAGCGCGCCGGCGAGGTGCGGGCCGGCGTCGACGCGCTGTGCGTGGAGTACGGCGTGCGGGACGGCAGCCTGGTGGAGTGCGCCGCCGGCCAGTACCCGCAGGTGGTGCGGCTGAGACGGGACCACGCGGCGGACGGCGGCTTCGTCGTCGTCGGCCGGGACGAGGCGCCGGACGGCGAGGAGTACGCGCGCTGGACCGAGTCCCACTTCGGCGTCTTCACCAGGGCCGCCCTGCGCGACCGGATGTCGCCCGCCGGCCTGGAGACCGAGGCCCGCGCCCACTTCGGCCTTGCCGCGGACGCCGCCGTGGGGGAGTGCTGAGAGGGCCGGAGCCGGACGCCGCGGGAGGGGCCCGCCGCCGTCAGTCGCCGGCCAGCTCCGCCACGCCCGTGATCCGGTGCAGCGGGTAGGTGCGCACCTCGTCGGCCGTGTGGTCGTACGCCGTCACGAAACCGCCCTCCACCCGGACCGGGGCGATGACCCGCTGGCTCGCCGCCCCCTCCGCGTTGACGTAGCCGATCCACAGCGCCTCCCCGGTCAGGACGGCCGCCTGCATGGTGGCGAGCGTCTCGGCGGAGCTGGTGCGGGGGAGCCGGCCGGGACCGAGCGGGGCGGCGTCCTCGGCCGGTTTTCGCGGGGCCGTGGCGGCCAGGTCACCGGCGCGGATCGCGCGGATCGCCGCCGACAGGAGAGTGCCGTCGGGCACCGGCGGGCCGTCCGGCACCGGCTCGGGGGCCGTGCGGGGCGGGGTGCGGTGGGCGTGCGCGCGCGTGATCAGGACGTCGCCCTCGGCGGACTCCGCGGCCGGCGCGAAGCCCATCGCGCGCAGCCCGTCCAGCAGGGCCGCCGGGTCGGCCTGGGCCGCGAGCACCGTGGGCGCCAGCCGGCGCAGACGCAGGGCGGCGGCCCGCTTGTCGGCGAGGATCTCGTTCAGGACCGACTCGTCGTCGCAGCGCACGTACGCCGAGGCCGCCCCCACCCGCAGGTGCCCGTGCCGGCGCGCCACGTCGTCGATCAGGTACGCCAACGGCTGGGGCACCGGCGTGCGGGAGTGCTCGGCGAGGAAGGCGTGCAGGTCGGAGGCGCTGCGCCCGGCGTCCAGCGCCCGGCGCACCGAACCGGGCGTGAAGCGGTAGACGGTCGCGCCGCCCTTGGACTCGACGTCCGCCAGGACGCTCAGCACGTCGGCCAGCGGCCGCTTCAGCGGACCCGGTGCGACGGCCGTCAGGTCGGCCTGGAGCAGCACGTGGTCCAGCGGCTCGGGCAGCAGCGGGGCCAGCAGCCGGGCGGCCGCCGCGGTGGCCACGGCCTGCTCCGGGGCCGACGCGGCGGCCGCGGCGGGGGCGACGCTTCTGTGGTGGGCCGGCAGCTTGTCGCCCGGCCCGGCCGGGACCGCTCCCGCTCCGGCCGAGGCCGGGCGGGCGGGCGTCGCCGCGCCCGCCCCCAGCAGGGCGCGGCCGTGCGCCGCCAAGGCGCCCCGGCCGGTCACGCCCAGCATCTCGGCCTCGGTCAGCGTCCAGCGGGCGAGCCGCGACCGCAGATCCTCCTCGCCCTGGAAGCCGTGCGAGCCCGGGGGGCCCGCGGGGCCCTGGGGCTGGGGTCCGCGCAACGGGTGCTCCCAGCGCAGCCGGGCCAGCACCGCCTCCGCCTCCGGCACGGCCCCTTCCGGCAGCCCGGCCAGCAACGTCAGCACCCGGCGCCGCACCTCCGGCGCCGCCGACCGGTCCAGGCCGGGGCCCAGCGCCGACAGCGCCCGCTCCTTGAGATCGCGGCCCCCGACCACCCCGGACGTCCGGGTCGCCGTCAGCCAGGCCTGCGCCAGCTGGGCCCATCGCTCGGCGGGCGGCCGCTCCAGCCACTCGTCGTACTCCGGGGTCGCCGCGTACCGCTCGTCCGCCTCACCGTCGGAGGCGAGCAGACCGGCCGCGTACGCCAGCTCCACCCAGAACGCGGCGACCGGTTCGGACACGTCCAGCGCGACGGCCGTCCGCTTGAGGTCGCGCACGCTCAGCCCACCGGCCCGCAGCACCGCCGGCCCGCCCTCGTCCCACTCCTTCAGCAACTCCTCGACCGTCGTCAGCGCCGTGTACGCCTGGCCGGCCGCCGTCGCGTCGACCACCTCGGGACGGTGCGTGACGAGCGGCTGCACGGCGGGCGGCGTCGGCTGCGGCGACCGGTGGGCGCGGCCCGCCCGCAGATGCAGGGCCACCTCGCGCGGCAGGACGACCGTCCCCGGCGCCGTCGGCAGCAGCATCCCGCGGTCGAGCAGCCACCGCAGGTGCGCCGCCGGTTCGGCCGTGACCTGCCCGTAGGGCGGCCCCCACACCAGCCGCTCCAGCACGTCGACCGAACCGGCGGGCGCCTTGGCCAGCAGCGCGGCCATCTTCCGGCGGCGCGAGAAGAGCGAGGAGAGCGCGGAGACGGCGGACACCGAGTCGTGCGTGGACGGCAGCCCGGCGTTCGTCACGAACTCCTGGATCCGGCCCGGCGACATCCCCGCCGTCGCCTCCCGCACGCTCGGCCCGAGCCCCGTCGGGGAGGGGTGCTGCGGGGAGGGCGCGAGGAGTTCCCGGGCGGTCCGCACCAGTCGCAGCCGGTCGTCCGCGCCCCACACCAGCGCCTGTTCGCGCAGTGCGGCGAGCGCGCCGGGGAGCGCGGCGGCGACGGCCGGGTCGCGGGCGTCGCCCGCCATCAGAGCGAGCAGCTCGTCCCAGGTCGCCGGATCGCCCGCCACGGCCAGCGCCTCCGCGGTCTGGAGGGCGAACGCGTCGAGCCGCTCCAGCGCGCGCACCACCGAGGCACGGGTGCCGGCCCGGGTGGCGAGCTGGGTGAGGTCCGTCGGGACCGGCGTGATCAGGTCGGGGCGGGCGCGCAGCAGCGCGGCCAGGGAAGCGTCGTCCCGGGCGCGGAGCGCTTCCGCGAGGGACCGGGGGGCCTGTTGGTCCGCGGTGCTCATCTTGCCCACGGTAGCGGTAGACGCCCCCGCGGGCTGCGCCCCCGGACCCCACCGCGGCCCGCGGGGG
>NZ_JAHHIT010000191.1 GCF_024539675.1 Streptomyces hilarionis
GGCCCGCGCCCCCCTTTCCCCTCCCTCTTCCGCTCCCTCCCGGTGTCCGGCCGCCGCCGCCCTCCCCGTCCTCCCGGCGTCCTATCGGCGTCCTATCAACCTCCTTTCCATGTCCTTTCGACGGCCTTTCTTCTTTCTTTCATCCTTCTATCCACGACCCCCGGCCTTTCCGGCTCTTTTCGGGCGCGACAGAACAGAATGCACCCGAGCCGATATCCCACACCGGGAATACCCGGAAGCCATTTGAGCAACATCTGAGCTTCCCCGACAGGAACACGGTTCGGCGACACCCACGCCTACGTTCCGATATACCGTCCCCGGCATACGACGAAACTTTATTCCGATCCACACTTCCAGCGAAGGCGCAGGTCAGACTGTACGGAATAGTGAACTCCGAATTGCCCGGGCCGCTGTCCGACAGAAAGACGATTGCCCTTCCCGTCGCGGACATGCCATCGTTACGGCCACCTCGACCGGAAAGGAAAAGCAGTCATGAACACATTGCGTGCCACACTGTCCGGATTTGCACTTTCGGGTGTCCTCCTCGCCACAGGAGCAGCGCCCGCCCTGGCGGATACCGCACCGAGCGGAAATGCCTCCCCGTCGGCGGCCGCCGCCGTGACCAAGGCGCAGAAGCTCGCCAAGATGAAGGTCCTCACCCAGGACTCGAATGCGTCGACCGGCAAGTGGCTGGACGCGATGAATCAGCACATGGCCCGCAAGCCGGCGATCGAGAAGTACCGGTTCAACTGGAACACCGATTACTGCACCAACTCCCCGGACACGCAGCCCGGCGGCTACGACTTCAAGATGGGCTGCTGGCGCCACGACTTCAGTTACCGCAACTACAAGTCGCTCGTCGGCAACACCGCCTTCAAGCGAGACCACAAGAAGCGCGTCGACAAGGCCCTCCTGCGCGACCTGTACAGCGCCTGCGACTACCGCCCCTGGGCCGACCCGTACCCGGCCGCGCAGCGCGCGAGGCTGAAGGCGGCCTGCCGCAGGGCCGCGAAGACGTACTACGGCGCGGTCAGCGCCGCCGGCTGACCCACCGCTGTCCACCGCCTGCGTCCCGCGTCCGGAACGAGGCACGAGCACGCCGACGGCGGGGCGCGGAGTCGATCTCCGCGCCCCGCCGTTCCTCGTCTTCCGGTGGCGACCAGTCCGTCGCGATCAGTCTGTCGCGATGGCGTTCAGCACGTTCATCCGCGCCGCCCTGAACGCCGGTACCAGGGCGGCGAGCAGGCCCACGAAGGCCGACCCGACGAAGACCGCGGTGATCGTCGGCCAGGGGATCTCCAGGATCTTCATGCCCTCCAGGGCGAGGAGCTTCTGGGCGGTCGCACCCCAGCCCATGCCCAGGCCGAGTCCCAGCAGCGCGCCGAACAGGGCGATGACCACCGACTCCAGCCTGATCATGCGGCGCATCTGACGCCGGGAGAGGCCGAGGGCCCGCATGAGCCCGATCTCCCGGGTCCTCTCCACCACCGACAGCGCCAGGGTGTTGACCACGCCCAGGACCGCGACCACGATCGCGAGGGCGAGCAGGCCGTACACCAGGTTGAGCAGCTGCCCCACCTGGTCGCTCAGGTCCTTCTTGTAGTCGGACCGGTCCAAGACCGAAACCGAGGGGTCCGCGGCCACCGCCTTCTTGAGCGCGGCGTAGACCTGGTGCTCGTCGCCGCTCTTCGCGGCCAGCACGCCGAGGTCCAGCGGGATCCGGTCCGCGGGCATGTACCTGCCCACGGTCGTGATGGCGACGTACATCGCGCCCTTGTCGATCGACGTGTCGTCCGAGGTCACGGCGGCGACCCTCAGCGGGGCCGTACGTCCCCCGTCGAACGCGACCTTCAGGGTGTCGCCGACCTTGAGCTTGTGCTTGTCGGCGAAGTCCGACCCGACGGAGATCGCGTCGCCCCCGTACACGGCGGACAGATCGCCGGAGAGGGTCGTCCGACGTACGTCCTTCGGGTAGGTCGGGTCGGTGGCGAACACGTTCTGCCGCTCCGCGCCGCCGCCCGGCAGGGTCAGCTCGGTGGGCACCTCCTTGAGGCGGGAGACGTGAGCCAGACCGGGAGTGTCCTGGACGGCCTTCACGGTCGCCGGCGTGAGGGGCTTGGCGCCGTCGCTCGCCTGGACGATGAAGTCCGCGCCGACCGACTTGTCCAGCTCGGCGGTGGCCGAGGCCACCATCGAGGAGCCCACGACCGACAGACAGGCCACGAGTGCCAGGCCGATCATCAGGGCCGCGCCGGTGGCGCCGGTGCGGCGCGGGTTGCGCAGCGCGTTGCGCTCCGCCATCCGTCCGACCGGACCGAAGGCCCTCAGCAGGACCGCGCCCAGCACCCGGACGACCGCACCGGCCAGCAGCGGGCCGATCACCACGAAGCCGATCAGGCTCAGCACCACGCCGAGACCCAGCCAGAGCGAGCCCTCGGCGGCCTTGTCGGCGGCGGCGGCGAGGTAGAGTCCCGCGCCGCCGGCGGCGGTGAGCAGCAGACCGACGACGGCCCGCACCACGCCGGCCCTGGCGTCGGCCGGGGCTCCCGCGTCGCGCAGCGCGGCCATCGGGGAGACCTTCCCGGCCCGGCGGGCCGGCAGATAGGCCGCCAGCACCGTGACGACGACACCGAGGACCATGCCGATCATCGGGGTGGTCCAGGCGACCGTCAGGTCGTCCGTGGAGAGCTTCATGCCGGTCAGGCCCATGAGCTTCATGAGGCCGACGGCGATGCCGACACCGGCGCCGACCCCGAGGACGGAGCCGATCACGCCCAGCAGCAGCGCCTCGACGAGCACGGACCGGTTGACCTGCCTGCGGGAGGAGCCGATGGCGCGCATCAGACCGATCTCGCGGGTGCGCTGGGCGACCAGCATCGAGAAGGTGTTGATGATCAGGAAGATGCCGACGAGGAAGGCGATCCCGGCGAAGCCGAGCATCGCGTACTTCATGACGTTCAGGAAGCTCTGGACGTCCTTCTGGTTGGCGTCGGCGACCTCCTTGGCGGTCTGCACCTTGTAGCCGACGCCGATCGCGGCCGCGACGTTCTTCTTCAGCTGTGCGTCGCTCACCCCGGCCGCCGCCGTGACGTTGATGTTCGTGAAGACGTCCGGCTCGCCGACCAGCGCCTTCCGGGCGGTCGCGGTGTCCAGGTAGAAGATCGCCGCGCCGGGGTTGGTGACCTCGAAGGCGGCGATGCCGGACACGCGCGCATGATGCGTGCCCAGAACCGTGATCACACCGATCTCGTCGCCGAGTGCCAGATGGTGCTTGT
This sequence comes from Streptomyces hilarionis, assembly GCF_024539675.1. Taxonomy (GTDB): domain Bacteria; phylum Actinomycetota; class Actinomycetes; order Streptomycetales; family Streptomycetaceae; genus Streptomyces; species Streptomyces hilarionis. Next base: position 3,276 of record NZ_JAHHIT010000191.1, read on the forward strand.
CGGCGGTGTCGGCGTCGACCATCACCTGGTCCTCGCTCCTGGGCGCCGCCCCGGAGGTGATCTTCATGGTGCGGGCGTCGTTGCCGTTCCAGTTGCCGACGATGGTGGGCGCACCACTGCTGGGCGACAGCTTGCCGTTGTGCGCGTCGACGACGGTCACCGAGGTGGAGAACACCGTGCCCTCGGCCGACTTCACCCCGTCGGCCTTGCGGATCCGGTCGACCACGGCCGCCGGCACGACCGGCGGCTTGCCGGTGCGGGACGTCGTCTCACCGGTCTCGGAGGAGCTCTTCGCGCTCACCGTCACGTCGGAGGAGGTGGCGGCGAACAGCTTGTCGAACGTCGTGTTCATGGTGTCGGTGAACACGAGCGTCCCGCAGACGAACGCCACCGACAGCAGGACCGCCACGGCCGACAGCGCCATGCGTCCCTTGTGCGCGAAGAAGTTGCGCATCGAGGTTCTGAGCACGGTCATGACGTACGCCCCCGCGCGTCGAAGTCCTTCATGCGGTCGAGGACGGTCTCCGCGGTCGGCTTGAACATCTCGTCGACGATCCGGCCGTCCGCGAGGTAGAGCACCCGGTCCGCGTAGGAGGCGGCGACCGGGTCGTGCGTGACCATCACGATGGTCTGGCCCAGGTCGTCCACCGAGCGGCGCAGGAAGCCCAGGACCTCGGCGCCGGCCCGGGAGTCGAGGTTGCCGGTCGGCTCGTCCCCGAAGATGATCTCCGGCCGGGCGGCCAGGGCGCGGGCCACGGCGACGCGCTGCTGCTGACCGCCGGAGAGCTGGGTGGGACGGTGCTTGAGCCGGTCGGCGAGGCCGACGGTCTCCACGACCTGGCGCAGCCACGCCTGGTCGGGCTTGCGGCCGGCGATGTCCATCGGCAGCGTGATGTTCTCTATCGCGTTCAGCGTGGGCAGCAGGTTGAACGCCTGGAAGATGAAGCCGATCCGGTCCCGCCGCAGCTGGGTGAGCTTCTTGTCCTTCAGTCCGGTGATCTCGGTCTCGTCCAGGTAGATCTGCCCGGACGAGACGGTGTCGAGCCCGGCGAGGCAGTGCATCAGGGTGGACTTGCCGGACCCCGAGGGGCCCATGATCGCGGTGAACTGACCGCGTGCGACGTCCACGTCGACGTGGTCGAGGGCGACGACCCGGGTCTCTCCGGTTCCGTACGCCTTGACGACCTGCCGCGCCCGCGCCGCAACGGCCGTACGCCCTCCAGTGCCCCCGTGCCTGGGAATGGTCACAGCCGATGTCACGGTAAGTCTCCTAAGTCGGATATCAGAAACGATGGTGCGGCGCCGCGAGCGATGGTGCCGGGTGGTGCGGCGCCGGCGGCGTTCGCCGGTGCCGCGTCACGTCGAAGAGTCTGTCGCGGGAGGCGGTCCCGCGCGCTGGTGCTCGGGCCCGTCTTCCCGGGGGGTTAACCCCACCCCCCGGCACGGGGGCCTGCGCCCCCCTGCCGTACGCCGTCACCCCCGTCGACGGCGTAAAGCCAGGTTAAGGACCGCCCGAGCCCGTCTCCTCCTCCGCCGGTACGAACCCTCCCCCAGCCCTGGTACGGAGTTTCCCCTAGGGGCAGTCCACCGCGGGGTGGAGAAACCCTCGGGGGCGTCTCCACCCTCCGGCCCGCTCAGCCTGCGCCCTCCCGTCGCGCGAGCCGCAAATGGGAGGCTCGGTTCCGCCGGTCGGGTGCACGGGACACGGAGAATCGACCCCCGAGGACACGCGGGTCGTCACGAGGACACACGGGTCACGAGGACACGGCGGCACGGCGCCACGCCACGACGGCGCGGGGACACGGGGAGGGAATCCGGTGGGGGACACGAGACGCGCGACACGCGGGACCGGGCAGCCGGCGCGGGCGCACCGACGCGGGGCGGTCGTCGCCGCGCTCATGCTGTCCATGGCGCTGGCCGCCCTCGACGCGACCGTCGTCTCCACGGCCGTCCCGCAGATCGTCGGCGACCTGGGCGGATTCTCCGTCTTCTCCTGGCTGTTCTCCGGCTACCTGCTCGCCGTGACCGTCACCCTGCCGGTCTACGGCAAGCTCTCCGACACCTTCGGCCGCAAGCCGGTCCTGGTCGCCGGGGCGTCCCTGTTCCTGCTCGGCTCGCTGCTGTGCGCGCTGGCCTGGAACATGGGGGCGCTGATCGCGTTCCGCGTCGTGCAGGGCCTGGGCGGCGGGGCGCTCCAGGGCACCGTGCAGACGCTCGCCGCCGACCTCTATCCCCTGGAGGAACGTCCGAAGATCCAGGCGAAGCTGTCCACGGTGTGGGCGGTCTCGGCGGTCGCGGGGCCGGGCCTCGGCGGAGTGCTGGCCGCCTATGCCGACTGGCGCTGGATCTTCCTGGTCAACCTGCCGGTGGGGGCGGCCGCCCTGTGGCTGATCGTCCGTCATCTGCACGAGCCGCACCGGAAGCCGGGGCAGGAGGGACAGCCCCGCGCGCGCGTGGACTGGGCGGGCGCGCTGGCGGTGTTCGCGTGCGGCGGGGCCCTGCTGACGGCGCTGGTGCAGGGCGGGGTGGCCTGGCCGTGGTGGTCGGCGCCCTCGCTGGCCCTGTTCGGCGCGGGACTGGCGCTGGCCGGCCTGGTCGTGGCCGTCGAGCGCCGCGCCGCCGAGCCGATCATCCCCGGCTGGGTCTGGCGGCGCCGGACGATCGCCGCGGTCAACCTCGCCCTGGGCGCGCTGGGCCTGCTGATGGTGGCGCCGACGGTCTTCCTGCCGACGTACGCGCAGGCGGTGCTGGGCCTCGCGCCGGTGACCGCCGGGTTCGTGCTGTCCGTGTGGACGCTGAGCTGGCCGCTGTCGGCCGCCCTCAGCCAGCACGTCTACCGGCGCATCGGGTTCCGGGACACCGCGCTGCTGGGGATCGGAGCGGCCACCCTGATCCTGCTCGCGTTCCCGCTGCTGCCGTTTCCCGGCCGGGCCTGGCAGCCGACGGCGCTGATGCTGCTGCTCGGCGCGGCGCTCGGCCTCTTCCAGCTGCCGCTCATCGTCGGCGTGCAGTCGACGGTCGGCTGGTCGGAACGCGGGACGACCACCGCGTCCGTGCTGTTCTGCCGGCAGACGGGCCAGACGGTGGGCGCGACCCTCTTCGGGGCGGTGGCCAACGGCGTGCTGGCCGCCCGCCTCGGCGGCGCGGGCGACCTCGACGCGCTCGCCCGCGACCTGGGCGCCGGCGCCGCCCCCGAGGCGACCCGCCGGGCGGTCGCCGACGCCGTGCACGCCGTGTACCTGGGCGCGGCCTGCGCGGCGGCGCTGGCCTTCGTCGTCCTGCTGACGCTGGCGCCGCGCCGCTTCCCGGTCCGCACGGAATGACCCCCACGGGCCGCTCGGCCCGCTCGTGGCGGAAGGCGCGCCGGGCCGGCTCGGGCGGGAGGGGCGCCGGGCCCGCGCGGCTCGGTCCGGACGGCACGCCCGCGCGGCCGGACCGGACGCGGTGCTCGGCCGAGCCCGACGCGGTACGCCGTGCGTCGCCCCGAGGCTCGGGGTTAACGCGGGTAACACCCCAGGTCAGACGCCGTGGCGCGCAGTAAGCGCATACCGACCAGCCAGTTTGGTGAAAACCCTTCGCATCGGGCGTACCGCCGAGTAGCGTGCGTCCCTCGCCCCCCACCTCCCTGCGGTCCGCCGCCACGGACCCGAGCCATGCAAGGAGCGGGATGTTCCACCACCCGTCGCACCCCGAACCCACCTACCCCTGGCAGCCGCCGCCCCCACCGCCCGAACCCGCCCCACGGCGGCCCTCCCCCCACACTCCCCTCGGTCACCACAGCGACCTGCGCGTCCTGCGCGGCGCGTACCGGCGTCAGCGCCGCGTCGCCACGCTCACCGCACTCGGCTACTTCGTCGCCTTCCTCGTCCTGTCCGCGTTCGCGCCGTCCCTCATGACGGCCGACCTCGCCCCGGGCCTCCCCGCCGGACTGCTGCTCGCCCTGCTCCAGCTCCCCGTCACCGGGCTGGCGATCGTCGTGTACGAGCGCACCGCCCGACGCCGGGTGGACCCGCTCGCCGAGCGCATCCGCGCCCTCGGTGAGATCGACGCCAGGCGGGACGCCCGGGCGACGCGCTCCAGGGAGGCCGGACGATGAACGGATTCAGCGACGAGGCGCAGACCATGTCCCTCGTGGCGTTCACCGCCGTCGCCACCGTCACGCTGCTGCTGTGCGTGATGACCGGCCCCGACCGCGACGACCTCGACGAGTTCTACACCGGCTACCGCTCCCTCTCCCCCCTGCGCAACGGCCTCGCCATCGCCGGCGACTACATCTCCGCGGCCACCGTCCTGGGCACCGGCGGCGTGATCGCCCTGTGCGGCTACGACGGCGTCGTCCTCGCCCTGAGCACGGCGCTCTCCCTGATGCTGCTGATGTTCCTGCTGGCCGAACCCCTGCGCAACGCGGGCCGGTTCACCATGGGAGACGCCCTGGCCCGCCGCATGCCCGGCCGGGCCGTGCGCATGACGGCCTGCGCGGTCACCCTCGCCGCGCTGCTGCCGATGATGCTCGTCCAGCTCGCCGGCACCGGCCAGCTCCTCGCCTTCATCCTGGGGTTCTCCGGCGACGCCGTGAAGACGGGCTGCATCGTCTGCATGGGCGTGCTGATGATCAGCTACGCGGCCATCGGCGGCATGAAGGGCACCGCCCTCATCCAGATGCTGAAGATCGTGACGCTGCTCGGTTCCGGCGCCGCGATCTCCCTGATCGTGCTGTACCGCTTCGACTGGAGCCCCGGCGCCCTCTTCGACGCGGCGGCCGCGGGCAGCGGGGTCGGCGACACCTTCCTGCGCTCCGGCCTGGAGTTCGCCGGCAGCCCCTACCCGCGCCTCGACATGATCACCGCCCAGCTGTCCGTGGTGCTGGGGGGCGCGTGCCTGCCGCACATCACCATGCGCATGTACACCGCCTCCAGCGCCCGTCAGGTGCGCCGGTCCCTGTCCTGGGCCGTCTCGGGCGTCGCCCTGTTCGTGCTGGTCATCACGGTCGTCGGCTTCGGCGCGACGGCCCTCGTCGGCCGCGCGGTCATCGCCGGGGCCGACCCGCGCGGCAACACCGCCTACCTGCTGGGCTCCAGGGCCGCGTTCGGCCCCGACGTCTCCACCGCCGAGACCCTCCTGTTCACGACGGTCACGACGGCGATCTTCCTCACCGTGCTCGCCTCCGTCGCCGGCATGATCCTCGCCTGCGCCAACTCCCTGGCCCACGACGTCTTCGCCGCCCGCGCGCCGAGCATGTCACCGGGGCGCGAGATGCTCCTGGCCCGGCTGTCCGCCCTGGCCGTCGGCGCCCCGACGATCCTGCTGGCCACCCAGATCCAGCACCGCAGCCTCCAGCCCCTGGTCACCCTCTCCTTCTGCCTCGGCGCCTCGGCCCTCGCCCCGGCGCTGGTCTACAGCCTCTTCTGGCGCCGCTACACCCGCACGGGCCTGCTGGCCACCCTCATCGGCGGCACGGTGTCCGTCCTGCTCCTCATGCCGGGCACCAACCTCGTGTCGGGCTCCCCCCTCGCCGCCTTCCCCGAGGCCGACTTCAACTGGTTCCCGTTCACCACCACCGGCATCGTCACCGTCCCCCTCGGCTTCGCCTTCGGCTGGCTGGGAACGGCGCTCTCGGGCCGGCGCAAGGCGGAGGAACAGCGGCGCCAGTACGAGGCGGTGGAGGGCTGGATCCTGGCAGGAGCCGTCCGCGGAGAGAACTAGAGCCGGCCCCCCCCCGGGGTCTCATTCGGCGGCGCGGCCGGTGAGGGCGGACAGGCTGTTGCGGACGTGGTCCATGTGCGCCTGGACGTCCTCCCCGCGCGCGCCGTGCTCGCGCAGCAGCCGTTCCGTCTCCCGCACGGTGCGCTCCTCGCGGGCGCGCGCCTCGGCGAGGATCTCGGCGGCACGCGCGTGGGCCTCCTCCTGCGCGCACCGGGCCGCCTCCTCCGCCTCGGCGAACGCCTGCTCCGCCCCGGACAGCGCCGCCTCGGCCCCCGCCACGGCCACGGCGTAGCGGGCGTCCAGGGCCGCCGCCCGCTCGGCCTCCTCGCGCTCCGCGGCGGCCCACCGCTCGGCCTGCTCCGCCTCCTGCCCGGCGAGCACGGCGGCGGTGCGCCGGCGCACCTCGCGCAGCGCGGTCAGCGCCTCACCGCGGTACTCCTTCACCTCACGCCGGGCGCCGACGCGCACCTCGTCCGCCTCGGCGCGCGCCGCGAGCAACCGCCGACCGGCGCGTTCCTCGGCGTCGGCGCGCAGCGCGTCCGCCTCCTCCCGCGCCGCCCGGCGCACATCGAGGGCGCACGTCTCGGCGTACTCGACCTCCTCCAGCGCCGCCCGCCGCGCGTTCTCGCGGACGTCCGCCGCCTCCTCGACCGCGAGCTCGAGAACGCGGCGTGCGCGCTCCCCCAGCGACTCGTACGTCTGCGGCGCGAGCCGGGTCACGACGACGCGCAACTGCTCGGCCTCCGCCTCCATGTCCCGGGCGAGGACGGTGAGCCGCGCGGCCCGCTCCCACGCGGCGTCCCGGTCGGCGCAGAGCGCGGCGGTGTACGCCTCCACCTGGTCGGGCCGGTAGCCGCGGCCGCGGACGGTCACGAACCCGGGCGGTGACACCGATGCGCTGCTCATCCTCGAACCCCTCGCCACCAGACGGACACGGCATGAATGACGTCGCGCATATCTTGATGGATCGGACGGAAGTGTTCATAACGCGACACTCCGCACACAAGTCACGGCCGGTCTCGGATGCAAACCGGGCACGAAAGGACACGCACGGGAGGAGCCCGGCGGGCAGGGGCGGGGTGCGGGACGACCAGCGCCTCCTGCCGTGAGGGAGCACGCGCGAGGGGGCGGTGCTTCGCACGACGCGCGAGGGGGCCGGACCCGGTCCTGCGACCGGGTCCGGCCCCCTCGCGTCACCCGCCCGACCGCGCGCGGGTCACCGACCGCCCGTCACAGCAGCCCGTCCCACATCTCCTCCAGCAGCACCGACCACCAGCTCTCCGGCGAACCGAGCGCCGCCGGGTCGAGCGCGGCCAACTGCGCCTGGAAGTCGACGGTCCAGCGCCCCGCCTGCTCCTGGTTCAGACCGAACCGCAGCCGCCACATGCGCCCGAGCAGGGCCAGGCAGCGCGCGAACTCCGGCAGCCCGGTGTTCACGAACTGCGGCGCGACCGATCCACCGCCCGGCCCGGCCTCCACCGGCACCGCCACGATGTTCGCCGTCCCGTACTGCACGCAGATCGCCTTGCCGAAGTCACTGCCCATGACCAGGTACGAACCCGCGTCCGGAGCCGGCTGGACACCCCGCTCCGCCGCCAGTTCCGCCAGCGTCGGCACCGGCCGCCCCGGCTGGGCCTGCGCCCAGAAGAACGGTCCCATGTCCGCCGGCAGACCCGCCACCACCAGCGTGTGCGCCACGACCGGCGGCACACCCTGCCGCGACACCGCCGCCTGCTCGAACCGGAACACCGCCGGTCCGAACGCCGCGGCCAGCTCCTGCCCGACCGCCTCCGGCGGAACCGGGGGCACCGGCTGCACCGGCGGCAACGGGGCACGCACCGGCGCCGGACGCGCCGGACCGTCCGCCACCTGATGCAACTCGCCCTGATGCGCCAGCAGTTGCTGCATGCCCTGCTGCCGGCTGGCGTGATCCGTGCCGTACGGCGCGATGCTCGTGATCCTCGCCTGCGGCCACTGCTCCCGGATCATCCGCGCACAGTACGCACCGGGCAGCTCGCACGACTCCAACTCCGTGTGCAGCTCCAGCACCTGGTCCGGGGGCACGTTCATCGCCCGCAGCTCGTGGAAGATCTGCCACTCCGGATGCGGCGTGCCCGGCGCCGAACGCCGGATCAGCTGCTGTTCCGAACCGTCCTGCGCGCGATAGCGCAGCACCGCCTGGTACCCCGGGCCGACCGTCGGCAGCCCCTGCTGCTGCGGATACCCGTACGCCGGCGGCTGCCCCGGCACATGGCCGCCCGGCGGCGGCATCGGCGGCTGAGGAGCACCCGGCGGCACACCGGGCCCGCCATGGACCACACCGGGAGCGCCGGGAGCACCCGGGAAACCGGGCACGCCCGGGGCCTGCGGCGGCGGGGGCGGAGGCGCCCCGGGGCCGCCCTGCGCGGGCCCCGCCAGCATCGTCTGCGCATGGTGCACCGCACCCGGCCCGCCCGGTCCGGCCGGCGCCGGGCCGGGCACGCCGGGAGCACCCGGGGCCGGCTGACCACCAGGAACACCGGGAGCACCGGGAGCACCGGGCGGTTGCGGCGCGCCGGGGCCGGCGGGGCCGCCCGGGCCCATCCGGCCGGGGTCGGCGAGCATCGTCGCGGCATGGTGGACACCGCCGGGAGGCGTGCCGCCGGGCGGGTTCGGCCCGGCGGGCGCGCTCGGCGCACCGGGCGGCTGCGGGGCGCCGGGGCCGCCAGGCCCGTCGGGCCCCAGGGAGGACAGCATCTGCGTGGGCACATAGCCCCCCGCCGGAGCGCCCGGGGCACCCGGAACGCCCGCCCCGGGAGCCGGAGGCGGAGGCGGCGGAGTACCGCCCGGACGCGCACCGGGCGCTCCCGGCGCCCCGGGCGGAGGCGGCGGCGCCCCCGCGCCCCGGGCCCTGCGCGGCGGCGGCGCGGCCTTGCTGGTCGCCGCGTCGGCGATGTCACCGGCGTTCGGCGCGAGCGGCCGCGCGGACGAACCCGCGGCGTCGGGAGCCGGAGCCGGAGCCGGAGCGGCCCCCGCGCCCGGCGGACGGCCGTAGGACGAACCCTCGGGCACCGGCCCGCTCTGCGCACCGGCCGCACCGGAGGCGCCGGACGCCCCGGGGCCCTGCGGGTAGCCGTACGACGCCGCAGCCGGAGCCGGCCCGCCGGCCGGACCGCCCGGGCCCGACGGGTCGAGCGCGGGCGAGACCGCGGTGGGCGGCAGTCCGCTGCCGCCGGACATCAACGCCGTCTTGGCGTCCGAGGCCGCCGACGGCCGCGCCGCCCCGTCGTCGTCGGAACCGCTCAGCGGCGGCGCGAACACGGTCGCCGGCAGCGGCACGGAACGGTCGTCGCCCGCGTCGCCGTTGGTGTCCGTCCCGGCCCACGGCGTCGCCCCCGCCGGAGCGGGCGCGGCGGCCGGCCCGGACGCGGCCGCCGCCGGCGTCCCGCCCTGCGTCTGCGGCAACCCGCTCCCCGGCGCCCCGCCCTGCGTACGCGGCAGCGAAGGGTCACCGGCGACCGGCAGACCCGCGGAAGCGCCCGCGCCGTCCGAGACGCCCGCACCGGAACGCGGCCCGGCCGCGGCCGGCTCCGCAGCACCGCCACCGGCACTCCCGCCGTCGCCCTCACCGGCGCCCGAACCCGCGTCCCGCCGGTCCGGAATGCCCATCCTGTCCGCCGCCTCCTGCAACCACTCCGGCGGCGACAGCAGGAACGACGTCTGGTTCAGATCCACCCGCGCCGCGGGCGCCGGCGCCGCGTCCACGGGACCGTCCGCACGGCCGTACTCCTCCTCGTACCGGCGGATCACCTCGCCCACCGGCGCCGCGGGCCACAACGTCGCCTCCCCGCTGTCCCGGGCGATCACCAGCCGCTGCGCTCCCCCGTCCGAACGCGGCCCCTCCGCCCGGTCCTCGGCCCACACCACGAACCCCAGCCCGAACTCCCGCACCCGCACCTCACGGTGCTGATAGGCCGGCACGTCCCCGTTGACCCACTCTTCGGCGCGCTCCTGCGCCTGCGCGAACGTCACCATCGTCCCGCTCACTCCCCCGCACCCGCGGACGCCACGGACGACACCGGAACCGCCCGCGCGAACCCGCCGTCCACCATCAGATTCGCCACCGTCTCCAGCTCCGGCGGATTGCCGGCCAGCCGCGACAGGAACACGTCGAAGTCCTCACCGCACGGCAGCAGCAACCGCTCCATGCGCTCCGCCGGCGACCACCCCGGATCCACGTCCCGCACGTCGTCGTACGCACAGAACCACACCGAACCGGCCCGCTCCCCGCGCACCTTCACGGCCAGCAGCCCGCCCTGCACGAAACAGACGCCCAGATAGTCCTTCGTCAGATGATCACGCAGGCACTTGTTCACATACACCAGGTCGTTGACCGCCGCCTCGTCACGCACCGTGAAGAACGGCTGGTCCACCAGCAGCCCCAGCTCCGCGTCCAACGCCGCGCCCACCGGCGCACAACCGCCCGCCGCCTTCAGGAACGACCGGTACGCACCCGGCAACCGGTACCCCAGGTCCTCCTCGACCCCCTGCACCTGCTGCTCCGTCACCGCCACACCCGACTTCGGCAGCCGGACATGCGCCGGACGCGTCTCCTGAAGCGGACGCGTCCCCCGCTTCGCCTGGTCCACCACCGCCGTCGACACCCCGCCGTGATGCCGCAACAACGCCTTCACCTCGACCGGCACCAGCTCCAGCCGCCGCGACCCCACCACGTGGTGCCACGTCCAGCCGTGCGGCGTCGCCACCGCCGACACCGTGTCCCACAGCTCGTGCCCCGAAGCCGCCGACGCCGCGTTCGCCGAGACGTAGTCCGTCAACCGCAACTCGTCCACGCCGAAACCCTCCGGCGGATCCGCGATCTCCGCGACCGCGCGCGCGTACGGCGAGAAATCCGGGTAACCCCGCTCGTCCACCCGCACACCCCCCGGGTGCCGTGCCGCCCGGACCGGATCCGGGAAATGCACGACCTGCCCGGCATAGGCCGCGTTCGGCGGCGCGGCCTGCTGCCCGAGCCGACCTGTAGTCATGGCGGTTGCCCCCTGCGGCACTCTGTACGGCCCGCAGCGACCCGTTCCGCTTGTGAACCGGCCCGCCACGCCCCGTATCGACTGTCTTCAACAACCGCCAACGCGCGTCAACCGCGCGCTCACGGTGGCGACAGCCTATGCGGTACGACGACAGCGGTCACCGGCCCTCCGCTTCCGTGACCAGCCGTCACCCCGCCGTGACAGCCAGCCCAAACCCGGGCGTGTCGCACCGCCCCAGCTTCCCCACCCGCCTCGCCATTTGGCACCCTGTGTCCTTCCGGGGGATGCACGGGAGGGGAAGGCGACCATGAACGCGACGCAGACGGGGTCACCCACCGGCAGGTCCGACGACCTGCGCCACCACACCACGGGCGACCCGCACACCGCCCCCACCACCGCGACGAACGGCCCCACCGGCGATCCCCGCATCGGCTGGTCCACCAGCGAAACCCCCCACACCCCCGCCCTGCGCCACCGCCGCGACGGCATACTCCCCACCGTCGCCGCCGCCCTCTCCGTCCGCGGCGCCACCCTCACCGGCACCGCCGCCCGCGGCGACCAGCCCCCACCCCTGCACCCCCTCGTCCAGGACTTCCTCGACACCCTCCCCAGCGCCCAGCGCGACCGCTTCACCGGCCGCTGCGCCGAAGCACTCCTCATCTCCCGCCACATCGCCGCCGCCGACGCCGCCCGCAGCAGACGCGCCGCCCGCCGCCCCATGACCAACGGCGAAGCCCGCAAGACACTGAAACAAGCCAAACTCACCACCCGCCACATCCGCGAGGACGGCGACCCCCTGCACGGCAGCTTCGCCACCCCCTGCCGCGCCTGCACCGCCCTCAGCGCCCACCTCGGCGTCCGCGTCGTCGACCCCGCCACCGCCGACTGAACCGCACACCCCAGGCCGAACCCCCCACACCCGGCCACGCACCACCAGCACGACGAACGAAGGGCAGATGCACCCCGACCGCACCTCCACCACGCGCTTCCCCGTACCCGTCGACGCCGCCCTGCGCGCCGCCGGCTGGCAACCCGGACGCTGGGACATCAAACAAGCCGAGATCTGGGCCGACACCCTCCGCGCACACACCTCGCCCGCCGGCCACCGCCACGCCGTCTTCCCCGCCGCCGTCGAAGCCTGGGCCGAATTCGGCGGACTCACCGTCACCCCCACCGGCCCCGGCCGGCAGATCGCCGCCACCACCCTCCACCTCGACCCCCTCCACGGCCTCCACCTCGCCCGCACCCTCGCCGACCTCGGCCGCGCCCTCGACACCGACGTCGCCCCCCTCGGCGCCGAGACCGACACCCACTCCCTCCTCGCCATCGACGCCGAAGGCCGCGTCTACGCCCTCGACCACACCGGCGACTGGTACCTCGGCCCCGACATCGACCAAGCCCTCGGCGCCCTCACCACCGGCATCGAACCCACCCGCCTCACCGCCGGCTGACCCCGGCCGCACCAGCACCCCCGGGCCCCGCAAGAGCCACCGCACCCGGCGCCCCGCAGGGCACCCCGCGTCACGCCACCGCGAACCCGACACCGGCACCGACACCGGCACCGGGACGCCTCCGCCGCACCGAAGCCCCCGTCAGGACGCCGGAATCACCGCCGACACCCGGAAACCCCCCGACTCCGTCGGCCCCGACACGAACACCCCGCCCAACGCCACCACCCGCTCCCGCATCCCCACCAGCCCGTTCCCCCCCGACGGCAACCCCGCCGACGACGCCGACCCCACCTCGGGCGGCGCACTGTTCTCCACCTGCATCGCGATCTCCGCCACCCGATGCGCCAACCGCACCCGCGTCTTCGCCCCCGCCGCATGCTTGTGCACGTTCGTCAACGCCTCCTGCACCACCCGGTACGCCGTCTGCTCCACCTCCGGCGCGTACGCCCGCACCTCACCCTCCACCGACAGCTCCACCACCATCCCCGCGGCCGCGGACTGCCCCACCAACTCCTCCAACTCCTCCAGACAGGGCCCCTCCCCCTCCTCCACCACCGCGGCCACCGTCACCGACCGCACCGACGCCGCCCGCACCCCCGCCCCGTCAC
>NZ_JAHHIT010000192.1 GCF_024539675.1 Streptomyces hilarionis
GCCACCCGCCACCCGCCACCCGCATCTGCCCGCAGAGGTGGTCTGCGGTGGTCCGCGCGGCGGTGCCTGCCGAGTTCCGGTCCGAGAATTCGGCCATGTCGAGGGCGCCGACGCTCGGATCGTCCGGCAGGCCGGCGGTGCCGTGCTCACCGAGGCGCTCGTCGAGCACTCCCCGGACCGCGGCGGCCGGCTCACCGGTGGCGAAGGCCAGGCAGAGGCGTCGGCGAGGACGGCGAACCGGCCGAGTCGAACCGCACCCCCTGTCAGACGGGAGCCACTCATGTCCGCTGCGGACAACAAGAAGCTCGTGATCGCCTTCTACGAGCAGGCCTTCAACGACCACCAGCCCGAGGCGGCCGCCGCCGCCCACCTCGGTGAGAGCTACACCCAGCACAACCCCGAGGCACAGGACGGCCCGCAGGCGTTCGTCGGCTACGTGCACTGGCTGCGCGGGCAGTTCCCCGACCTGCGCCTGGACATCAAGCGCGCGGTCGCCGAAGACGACCTGGTCGTCACCCACAGCAATCTGCACCTCAAGCCCGGCGACCGCGGCATGGCCGTCGCCGACTTCTGGCGCGTCGCCGACGGCAAGATCGTCGAGCACTGGGACGTGATCCAGGAAGTGCCCGAGAAGAGCGCCAACGACAACACCATGTTCTGACCCCCACGGCAGCACCAGGTCACCGGAGCCGTGCTCGGTCGACGTGCCGTTCCGCTGCCCTGGTCCCGCTTCCCCCGATGCATGACTGATCCGGACAGAGAGGCACCCCCCCCACCATGACCAGCCTTCCCAGCCGACGCCGCCTGCTCGCCACCGGAGCGGGCGCCGCCCTCGGTCTCGGCTTCGCCACTGCTTCCGCCACTTCCGCCCAGGCATCCACCGGCCGCGGGGAATCGGGCGGCGCCGAGGAGACCCGGTCCCTCGACGAGCTCTACCAGGCCGCCCTCGCCGAGGGCGGCAAGCTCGTGATCTACGCCGGAGGCGATGTCTCCAGCCAGGCGGACGGGATCCGCAACGGCTTCAAGAACCGCTTCCCGGACATCGACCTGACCGTGGTCGTCGACTACAGCAAGTTCCATGACGTGCGCGTCGACAACCAGTTCGCCACCGACACCCTCGTACCCGACGTCGTACAGCTCCAGACCGTGCAGGACTTCGTGCGCTGGAAGCAGGAACGCCGACTGCTGGCCTACAAGCCGGCCGGCTTCTCCCGGCTCTACGCCCCCTTCAAGGACCCGCACGGCGCCTGGGTCGCCGTCCAGGTGAGCGCGTTCAGCTACATGTACGGTCCCGCCGCCGTCGGTTCGGACATCCCCAGCGGTCCGCTCGACCTCGTCGACGCCCGCTGGAAGGGGAAGATCGCCTCCTCCTACCCCCACGACGACGACGCTGTCCTCTACCTCTACACCCTCTACGTGGAGAAGTACGGCTGGGACTGGCTCGCTCGACTCGCGGCCCAGGACCTTCAGTTCGCCCGCGGCAGCTACACCCCGTCGGCGGCCGTCAGCAGCGGTCAGAAGGCCGTCGGCATCGGCGGCTCCGGTGCGCCCCTGTCCACGGGGCCGGTCAAGTGGGTGCTGCCCGAGACGGCGCCGTTCATGTCCTGGGGACAGCGGGCCGCGATCCTCAAGCAGGCCGAGAACCCCACTGCCGCCAAGCTGTACCTGAACTGGCGGCTCTCCGTCGAGCAGCAGAAGGCCGCCACCAACGGCTGGTCCGTCCGCACCGATGTCACGCCGCCGACGGGACTGAAGCCCGTCTGGGAGTACCCCAACGGCAACCTCGACGGCTTCCCGCGCTTCATGGCCGACCGCGCGGCGATCGAGCGCTGGAAGCAGACCTTCGCCCTGTACTTCGGTGAGGTGAAGGGAGACCCGTCGCCGGGCTGGCTCGGACTGCACCCGGGAGCCTGATCCCGGGTTCGGCGCCCGGCGCGTTGTCGCGCGCCGGGCGCCGGGGGCCTCTGGGCAGGGCGGCGACACGGCACACGCCATGCGCACCGCCCTCCCCCGGCGAGTTGCGCGCCTGAAGGACGACGCCGACGCCCGGCCGTTGCTGCTCGGTCTGCTGCCCCACAGCAGGCTCCGCGGCGGACTGCCCGGTGGCTTCCCGTGCCCGCCGCATGCCCGGGACCGCGACGGAGCGCGGGGCAGGCGGTCACGCGGCGGCGCGTCGTTGAGCGGCGAAACCGGGTCGACGCGGGTGAGCGCGATATCCGATCATGTGTTCATGCCCCTGAGTGAGACCCTTGCCCGAGTCGAGACAGACCTGGCCGCCGGCCGTGTACCCGTCGCGCGCCAGCGTCTGCGCGGTCTCATCTCGTCCTTCCCGTACGACCTGACACTCCGTCGGCGTCTGGCCGAGGTGTACCGGCTCTACGGCGATGCCGCGGAAGCCGGACGCTGGATGTTCCTCGAAGAGGACCGCGACGCCGAAGAGACCGCTGCCTTCGAGGCGCGCTATGGATCTCCCGGGTGGCGGATGAAGGCTCTCGCCTGGCGCGGACCCGAGGCGCTGGCCGCCACGCCCTTCGCGCAGGCGCAGTTGCTCGGATTGCGGACTGCGTGCGCCGAGGAACTGGGGCACCCCGTCGACTGGGACGCCCCCGCCTCCTACAGCGAGCCGGAAGAGCAGGGGAAGTCGCCCGCCGGGCACTCCACCGTCGGAGGCGTGCTGGTGGGCGTCGGCTGTCTGGTGGTCGTCCTCGCGTTCCTCGCGGTCTGGATCAGGGGAGTCGTCGCCCTCTTCGAGTGACTCCGAGCGCTGCGGACCGGGGACGGCCGACCTGGGCGGGATGACAGGGGAGGGCCGGGAACGGCAGCGTGACTGCTCTGGAACTGCCTCGACTCGCGGGTTCCGCCCAGGAATCCGGTGAGGAAACAAACAAGTGACGGGCAGTCACTTCTTTTCTCGCCTTCGGCTATGGTCCGAGAGGCTCCCCGGCCCGTGCTGGGCACGCCGGAGTCGGCTTCGTCCGGGACGACGCGACAACTCGCCGAGCGGGGAGCCGTGTTCGCCTCCCGGACCGCCGATCGTGCCCGACGACCATCCGGATCGTGAAGGAGTGCGCATTGCGCATGCATGTGGACGTTCGACGGCGCTTCCCCCCGACCGCGCTACGCGCGGCAGCGACGGTTGCGGTGTCCGCGGCCCTCCTCGTGCCCCTCGTCGCGACCCCGTCCAGTGCCGACGTCATCGGCGAGGGCGGCGCGGTCCGCGCCATCGCCGCCGCCCGTCCCGGGACGCTCCCGGCGGCCACGCAGGACCGCACTGCGACCACACGCGCTCATCTTCGGTCACTGGCAAGGATGTTGGTGGAAGAGGGAGTGCCCGGGGTGGTCGTGCGGGTGGACGACGGGCACGGCCGGCCCATCGAGATCTCAGAGCAGGCCGCCTGGACGGAGAAGGACCATCGCCTCAGGGCGGACGACGAGGTGCGAGAAGCGTCCAACACCAAGACGGTGATGGCCACCCTCGTCCTGCAACTGGTCGCCGAGCACACACTGGCCCTGACCGATCCGGTCGACAAGTGGCTGCCCGGCGAAGTGCCCAACGGCAAAGCGATCACCTTGCGCATGCTGCTCAACCACACCAGCGGGCTGTTCGACTACACCGAGGACCCCGCCCTCGCGCCGGCTCTCACCGGCCAGGACCCCCACGTGTGGACGTCGACGGACATACTGGACCTGGTGAGCGGACACCCGGCGCTGTTCGAGCCCGGCACCGCGTGGTCGTACAGCAACACCAACTACATCGCGATCGGCGCCGTCCTGGAGAAGGCCACCGGCAAGAAGCTTGCGGCGCTGGTCCGGGACCGAATCGCACGGCCCCTGGGGCTCCGCCACACCTTCTACGCCACCGGCTCCGCCTGGCGCAGCCGGCATGCGCACGGCTACGAGCCGGACGCCGCCCACATGCCCCCGGACGTCCCCGAAGAGTTCAGGCACTACGCCGGTCCCCGGCACGACGACCACGTGGACGTCACGGGCGACTACGTCACGGCCGCCGGAGCGGACGCCGCGATCGTGTCCACGGCCGGTGACTGGTCCCGGTTCTACCGTGCGCTGATGTCGGGCCGCCTGCTGCCCGCCGAACAGCTCGCCCAGATGCGCACCACCGTGCCGGAGGGCGGGCCGGAGGACCCCGACGAGCTCGGCTACGGGCTGGGAATCGAGACGGCGAAGACCTCCTGCGGCACGGTCTGGGACCATGTCGGCGTCGTCCCTGGCTACGCGACCTACAACGTCACCGACTCCACGGGCCGCCGCACGGCTTCCTTCTTCTTCGCCACGTCCACGCTCACCAGGCAGGCGCACCGGACCGGCGCGGCCCTGATGGATGCGGTCCATTGCGCCATGTTCGACTGACCGGCCCGCCTGATCGGTCCGCTTGACCGGCCCGCATTCGGTGCGGGCGTCGGCGACGGCGGACCGTGGGCTCCGGATCGGCGGATCGCCGGATCGCCGGATCGCCGAAGAGCTTGCCCACACCGGTCCCGGTGTCACTTCATCCGTCGGCGGGTCCGCTTCAGCTCGCCGTCGATGGCCCAGGCGTCGGCAACCGGTCCGAGGTGGCCGAGCTTGTCGGGGTTGATCACCGAGCGGATGGTCTGGATCTGCCCGTCGAGCACGTCGAGAGCCAGAGCATGGAGGACCTTGCCGTCCCGGTCGCGGAAGACGGCGCCGGGCTGGCCGTTGACCTCGTGCGGCTGGAACGTGACGTCGATCCGGGCCAGCAGCGGGAAGACGGAGGCCAGCAGTCGAGCCACGTTCTCGGCCCCGACGACGGCCCTGGCCAGCTGCGGGGCCTTGCCGCCGCCGTCCCCGACCATCTGCACGTCGGCGGCCAGCAGGTCCCGCAGGCCGGCGACGTCGCCTTCGCGGAGGGCGTCGAAGAACCGTGCCGCCAGCTCCTGCCGCTCCTGACGGTCCGCTTCGAACCGCGGCCGTCCGGCCTCCATGTGACGCCGTGCCCGTACCAGCAGCTGCCGGCACGCCGCCTCCGAACGCCCCACCGCCGAGGCGATGTCGTCGAACCCGAAGCCGAACACCTCCCGCAGCACGAACACCGACCGCTCCAGCGGGCTGAGCCGCTCAAGCAACAGCAATGCCGCCATCGACACGGAGTCGGCCAGCTCCGCCGAGCGCGCCGGATCCTGATACGGGTCGTTCAGCAGCGGTTCGGGGAACCACGGGCCCACGTACTTCTCCCGCCGCACCCGCGCGGAGCGCAGCACGTCGATCGCGATCCGCGTCACCGTGGCGGACAGGAACGCCTTGACCGACGCTGGACGGGTCGTCGAGCCGTCGAAGCGCAGCCAGGTCTCCTGCACCGCGTCCTCGGCCTCGCTCACGCTGCCCAGCATGCGGTAGGCGAGGGAGAACAGCAGAGGCCGCAACTCCTCGAACTCGTCGACCTTGCTCACGGCGTCCTCCTTGGGGTCGTCTCACGCGCCGTGCGTCCCGGCCCGGCACGTTCTGGTGATCCTGCGGCCCGTCGGCGCTGCCGTGCAACGCCACCGCCGGGGCGGGCGACGTGCCCCGGCGGGCCGGCAGCGGCGTGAGCAAGGTCGACGAGTGGGCCGTTCAGTGGAACTGTCCGACCTCGTAGTCGCCCGCCGGCTGCCGGGCGATGATGTTCAGCCGGTTCGCCGCGTTCGTGAACGCGACCAGGACCACCAGGGTGCTGAGCTGTTCCTCGTCGTAGTGCTTCGCGGCACGGTCCCACACGTCGTCGCTGACCCCGTGAGCCGCGTCCGCGACCCGGGTCCCCTGCTCGGCCAGTTCCAGCGCGGCGCGCTCGGCCTCCGTGAAGACGGTGGCCTCCCGCCACGCCGCCACCAGGTTCAGCCGCAGCGACGTCTCCCCGGCCGCGGCGGCCTCCTTGGTGTGCATGTCGATGCAGAGGGCGCAGCCGTTGATCTGGCTGACGCGCAGCGCCACGAGCTCCCGTGTCGGCGCCGGCAGCGGTGACTCCTTGAACGTCCTGCCCGCCGACATGAAGTGCTTGAGGATCTTGGCGGCGGTCGGGGTGGCGAAGTAGTTCAGTCGCGCGTCCATGGCGATCTCCTTCGTGCTCGTCGGTGCCTGCACACCCTGGGACGAGACGACCCCACGTCCTGTGACACGGCGGCGTGTGATCCACGTCTCCCCAGAGTCGGGCAGTCGGGCAGTCGGGCAGTCGGGCAGTCGGGCAGTCGGAGATTCGGAGATGCCGTGGGCGGGGGTGTTGTCGCATCCGGGAAAGCAGGCGATCGTCGAGCAAGGAGCGAAAAAGGAACCCGGCGCGAGGAACCTGGCACGAAGTCGGGGCACGCCCGGGAGTTCGTGCGATATCACCTGCGGCCCGGGGCGATCGAGTTCGGTGAGGGTGTCTCGTTCACCGGGAGGACCTCGGCGCGCGGCCGCGCGGTCCCTAATGCTGCGTCTGCGCCTCGCCCACCGGACAGCGTCCTTCCGTGTCTGCTCTACGTCGCCGACGAGCCGGAAAGCGCCGTGTGTGCGGGAATGGATGTGGCCCTTCCCGGCCGCCGCCACATGATCGTCGCAAGGGCACCCTGTTCCGATAGGGGCGAACGGCCCATGCTTCAGCCGTGAGTCGGGGCCGAACGGCCCCTCTTCGCGCCGCCGGACAGTCAGGCGTCGACGAGCGGCGACGCCCGGGCGCTCGCCGAGGCCGCCACGCGCCTTGCGTGCTCCGGCGTATCAACCGCTCCGGCCGGCCTGAAAAGCAGGACGATCGATTTTGCGAACCCATTGCGATTTCCGGAGAGTTTTCCGGGGCTCGTGTCCGTACTCCTCCGTGTGCGGGATCCGATTCGGATCAGGAGACACGGTGCTCGTTTCACGGAAGATCGCGGGAACTTTCTTCCTTGGCGGTGGGATCGCCTTCACTCTCGGCTCGCTCGTCTACCCGTCCATGCTCGGAGTCCAGAAGGTCAGCAGCGCACCCGACCGGATCATCGCCCGCCCGGCGACCGGGCCGCTGACGGAAGCCGACCGGGACTTCGTGGTCGAGATGCGGGCGGCCGGGCTGTGGGAGTACCCCGTCGGTCAGATGGCGGTGCAGAAGGGCACGACCAAGGCGGTCAGGGTCGCCGGGGAGCACCTGATCGCCGGGCACGGTGCGCTGGACGCCGTCTGCCGCGGCGTGGCAGGCGAGTTGGGCATCACGCTGCCCAACCAGCCCTCGCCGCAACAGCAGGGCTTCGTGGCCCAACTGGGCGCCGCCACGGGCAAGCAGTTCGACACGGACATGGCCACCCTCGTGCGTGCGACACAAGGCCAGATCCTCTCCACGATCGCGAGCGTGCGCACCACCACGAAGAACTCGTTGATCCGTGCCCTGGCCGACAGGACCAACGACACCGTGATGGACCACATCGCCATCGTGGAGAAGACGGGCCTGGTCGACTTCGACAAGGCACTCTCCCGGTCGGCCGACCCGTCCGGACTCCCGGCCCAGGACACCACCCCACCGCCCCCGGTGGCGGGCCAGACACAGGTCGTCCTCCCTCCACCGGCGAAATCCACGGTTCCGTCCGGTGCCGTCGGCGGGAAGTGAGGACGCCGACCGAACGGCCAGGGGGAGGGGGATCGAGTGGGCGGCCGGGCGCCTGGGCGGGTCGTAAACCCGTTGACGTATGCGTGGCCCCGTCCGGACGATCGGGCGCATGTCTGCGGCCCTGGCCCCTCTGCGCCACCGTCCTTTTCGGCACCTCTTCATGGGGACGTCGGCGAACCTGATCGGCAACGGCGTGGCGCCGATCGCCCTGGCGTTCGCCGTGCTCGACGCCACGGGCTCGGTCGGCTCGCTCGGACTGGTGGTCGGCGCCCGCTCCCTCACCGGCGTGGTCTTCCTGCTGTACGGCGGGGTGTTGGCGGACCGGCTGCCGCGCGGCCCGCTGCTGGTGGGCAGCAGCGTGGTCTGCGCGGCGAGTCAGGCGGTGGTCGCCGTGCTGGTCCTCACCCACCACGCGGCCATCCCCCTGCTCATGGCGCTCGCCGCGGTCAACGGCGCTTCCGGTTCCTGCTACCAGCCCGCCGTGCAGGCCCTGTTGCCCCAGACCGTGCCGGCCGAGTCCCGCCGCGCCGCCCTCGCGCTCTCCCGGTTGGCGGGCAGCAGCGCGACGATCGTGGGCGCCTCGCTGGGCGGTGTTCTGGTCGCCGCGGTCGGCCCCGGCTGGGGCCTGGCCGTCGACGCGCTCAGCTTCGCGCTCGCCGCCGCGTCCTTCGCGCTCGTCCGCGTCCAGGTCGCCCGGCCCGCGCCCAGCCCCGGCGTGCTGCATGATCTGCGCGTCGGCTGGCGGGAGTTCACCTCCCGCACCTGGGTGTGGGTGATCGTGGTCGCCTTCTGCTTCCTCAACGCCGGCATCACCGCCTCGCTCACCGTCCTCGGCCCGGCCGTCGCCGACACCACCGGCATCGGCCGCGGCGGCTGGGGTCTCGCCGTCGCCGCGTCCTCGCTGGGCGCGGTCGTCGGCGGCGTGCTGTCGCTGAGCTGGCGGCCCCGGCGGGCGATCCTGGCCGGCTGCGCGCTGATGGGGTTGATGGCGGTGCCTCCGTTGCTGCTCGTGCTCGCCCCGTACACCTGGGTGCTGGTGCTCGCCGACTTCGTGGCGGGCGTGGGGGTCGAGCAGGCCGGTGTCGCCTGGTACTCGACCCTCAACGAGCAGATTCCCGAGGACCGCCTTGCCCGTGTCTACGCCTACGACGATCTCGGCTCCTTCCTCGCGCTCCCGCTCGCCCAGTTCGCCGCCGGACCCGCCGTGCTCCTCGTCGGCCTCCACGCCACCCTCTACGGGGCCGCCGGGCTCATCCTCCTCGCCACCCTCGCCATGGTCGCCACCCCCTCCGTCCGAGCGTTGTCCCCGGGGACCGCACCACCGCTTCCGGTCTCCGGAGAACGGGTGCCCGGCTGAGCCCGGTCATGACGGTTCGGGTGGACGGCCGCTGTGAGGTGCGGGCGTCGATGTGCGGGCGATGGGGGCGTGTCGCCGTCGACCGGCTCAGTGGCGAGGACATGAGTGCGCATCGCACGCGGTGTCCCGCGCCCTCGCGCGGCAAACGCCCAGGCCGTGCTTGGCGTATCGCGGCGGTCGGCGGCCCTCCACCGTTCTTTCAGGGGGCGAGGCCGAGGGCTGCGCCGAGGCGGCGGGCTTCGTGGTCGAAGAAGGCGCGGGGGTCGGTGACGATCTCGCGGCGGTGGCCGAAGACCTCGAAGGAGACGGCGCCCAGGAGGTAGGTCCAGGCCATCAGGCTGCTCATGACCATGTCGGCCGGGGTGTGCGGGGGGAGCGCGGTGAGCAGGGGCGCAAGTGACTGCCGGGCGTCGTCGGGCATCGCGGGCCGGGAGTCGGCGGGGGAGTCGCCGTCCTCGGCGAGACGCTCGGTGAAGAGCGCGCCGATCAGATAGGGGAGCCGGGTCGCCTGCGCCACGGTGTCCTGGGGAGCGGAGTAGCCGGGCACCGGCGAGCCGTAGATCAGCGCGTACTCGTGCGGATGCGTCAACGCCCAGTCCCGTACCGCGTGGCAGACGCCGACCCAGCGCTCCAGCGCATCCGCCGGCCCCGAGTCCGGCGCGGAGCAGGCGGCCTCGGCGGCGTCGCTGAGGGAGGTGTAGCCGTCCAGGATGAGCGCGGTGAGCAGAGCGTCGCGGCTCGGGAAGTAGCGGTAGAGCGCGGAAGCGGAGGCCAGGCCGAGCTCTCTGGCGACGGCGCGCAGCGAGAGCGCCGCGGCGCCGCTCTCGGCCAGCTGTCGGCGGGCCACCGCCTTGATCTCCGCGGTGAACTCGATCCGGGCCCGTTCCCGTGCGGTGCGGGGCTTGTGAGGGGTGGACATGCGTCCATCCTGACACGGAACCGACGGAACGAGAACACCGGACGCAAACGAGAACACTGTTCTTGACAAGGACGTCGGCACTGCGCCACTCTCTCGGCATCGACCTGACGAGAACACTGTTCTCTGGCGCATCGGAGGAAGTCGTGAGCAAGCACCTGATCGTCGGCGCGGGTCCCATCGGCTCGGCCGCGGCCCGGCTCCTCGCCGCACGCGGCGAGGAGGTCGTCGTGGTCAGCCGCTCGGGAGCCGCACGCGCCGCGGCCGGGCCGGCCGACGGGCTGCCGGGCATACGGCACCTGCGGCTGGACGCGACCGACGCCGCAGCTCTCGGCGAGCTGGCCACGGGGGCGGCTGTGCTCTACAACTGCGCCAATCCGGCCTACCACCGATGGGCCACGGCCTGGCCTCCGCTCGCAGCGGCTCTCCTGGCCGCCGCCGAGCGCTCCGGGGCCGTCCTGGCCACGGTCGGCAACCTCTACGGCTACGGCGCGGTCACCGCCCCGATGACCGAGGACACCCCGCTCGCCCCCAACTCGGTGAAGGGCCGGGTACGCGCCCGGATGTGGGAGGACGCGCTCGCCCTGCACCGGGCCGGACGGATCCGCACCACCGAGATCCGCAGCTCCGACTACATCGGGCCGCACGCCGAGAGCCCGCTCGGGGCCCGGGTCGTGCCACGCCTGCTGGCCGGGCGCGGCGTCCAGGTGCTGCGCAGCGCCGACACCGCCCACAGTTGGACGTACACCGAGGACGCCGCCCGGCTGCTGGTCGCCGTCGGCAGTGAGGAACGGGCCTGGGGCCGCCCCTGGCACGTCCCCACCAACCCGCCCCGCACCCAGCGCGAGGCCGTCGCCGACCTCGCCGAGGCCGCGGGGGTCGCGCCGGTCCGGGTCGGCGAGGTTCCGGGCCTCATGCTGACGGCGCTCGGTGTGCTCAACCCGACCGTTCGGGCCCTGCGCGAGGTTGCCTACCAGTTCGAACGCCCCTTCGTGATGGACTCGGAGGCGGCCGTCGCCGCATTCGGCATCGAACCCACCCCCTGGACCGAGGTGCTGAACGCCACCGTGGACTCCTACCGGACCCCGGCCGCTCATCGCTGAGCCCGGGGGAGAAGAGACGTCGGGTGCGATCGCTCCTCCCTCGGCAGGGTGCCGCTGACGACGGCCCCGGTTGGCCGGATCGGGTCGGTGACCGCGGCCGGGGAGCCCCCTGGGGAAGGGTGCCTTCACCGCCTCAGTGGCTCTCGCAGCAGGCGTCGAGAGCGCGCCTTGGACGGGTGCACTGCCGGCACGGCACTCCGTGCCGACCGTGTCCAACGCCCTGGAGATCACTTTGCGGCGAGTGCCTCACCGGCATCCGCACGCACCGGGGTGCAGCAGGAAATGACTAGGTGAGACGGATGTCGTCGCCGTGGGCGTGCAGCACCACGCCCGAGGCGGTCACCGAGACGTCCCTTGGATCGAGGCCCGCGGGCAGCTTCGGGAGGGTTCGGTCCTGCCCGGCGAACGCCTCTTGGATACGCGGGCCGGCCGGGTCCACGGCGCGCCCCGCCAGCGACGCGGCGACCGGCACGACTTTCACCGTGCGGCCGGACAGCCGTACTTCCGCGGTGATGGTCAGCGGCAGACCGAACACCTGCCGTTCGACGCGGAGCCTGCCGTGGCCGTCGTCGGACAGGGACAGGTCCGGGCCAGAGTCGGCGCCGAAGGAGCTGAACGGCGCGGTGAACCGGGCGTCCGCCGACGCGGCGCGGTAGGAACCGGCGTGCTCCGACACATCTTTCAGGTCCACCGCGGCCTGCACGGGTCGGCCCCGCCCGGTGACGGCGTCCGCCCGCACGGCCACCCGGGAGAAGCTTCCCTCGGCCGCGCTCAGCAGGAACGGGAAGGCGTCGATGCTCACCTGGGGAGTGCCGACCACCGCGGTCTGCCGTCCGGCGATGAGGTCGGCCAGCCGGTGCTCGGCGGACACGGCGGCGAACCGGTCGGCGGCGGGCAGGAGGGCGATCAGGGCCCCCGTCGTCACGGTGATCCAGAGCAGCCGTTTGCGGGCGGGGGCCGGGGCGGGTGCCGGGTGGCGGCTCACGAAGACCTCCGGGTTGCGGTGACGGGTGCGCTGCCCGGCACGTGGGGCCCGTGTGCATCGTCCGCCTCGTCGGTGCGGTCGGTGTCGGCG
The DNA here is from genome assembly GCF_024539675.1 of Streptomyces hilarionis. GTDB lineage: Bacteria > Actinomycetota > Actinomycetes > Streptomycetales > Streptomycetaceae > Streptomyces > Streptomyces hilarionis. Next base: position 12,016 of record NZ_JAHHIT010000192.1, read on the forward strand.
CGGGGCTGCACCTGGTCCTGCCCGTCGTCCTCGACGTCCAGGTGCGGCAGCAACCGGTCCAGCCACACGGGCAGCCACCAGTTCGCCCGGCCGAGCAGGACCATCGTGGACGGCACGAGGATGCCGCGGACGACGGTGGCGTCCAGCGCGACGGCCGTGGCCAGACCCAGCCCGAACATCTTCACCACCGGGTCGTCGGACAGCAGGTAGCTGAGGAAGACGCTGACCATGATCAGTGCCGCGGAGGTGATGATCCGCCCCGTGGCGGTGAGTCCGCCGATCACGGCCTGCCGGTTGTCGCCGCCGCGCAGGTACGCGGCCCGGACGGCGCTGAGCAGGAACACCTCGTAGTCCATCGACAGGCCGAACAGCACGGCGAACATCAGCAGCGGTACGTAGCCGGGGACCGGCACCGGACCCCCGAGCCCGATCAGGTCCGCGCCCCAGCCCCACGGGAAGACCGCGGTCAGCACGCCGTACGCCGCGGCGACCGAGACGAGGTTCATCAGCGCGGCCTTCACCGCGATGACCGGCGAGCGGAAGGCGACCAGCAACAGCAGCGCCGCGACGGCGAGCACGAAGCCGACGATCACCGGCATCCGGCGGGCGAGGCGCTCGTTGAGGTCGTCCTGGGCCGCTGTCGCACCGCCCACGTGCGTCACCTGGTCGGCGCCGGACGTGGCGCGGGGCAGCACGTCTTCCCGGAGATCGCGTACGAGGGCGGCGGTCTTCGGATCCCCGGGGGCCGTGGTGGGGGTGACCTGCCACCGCACCTGCCGGCCGTCGCCGCTGAGTTGTGCCGGGGCCACGGAGGCCACGCCGTGCGTCGCGAGGAGCGCGTCGGAGACCGCCGTGATGCGGCCGTCGCCGGGGCCGGCGGCCGGACGGGACAGCTCGCCGGTGACCTGGAGCGGGCCGTTGACGCCCGGCCCGAAGGCGTCCGCGAGCCGGTCGTAGGCGATGCGGCTCGACGTTCCGGCGGCCTTGTCGCCGGCGTCCAGCTGGCCGAACGTCAATCGGGAGGCGGGCACGGCCAGTACGCCGGTGAGGAGCAGGCCGGCCAGCAGACACCGCCACGGTCGAGCGGCCACGTACTGCGCCGCTCGACCCCAGCCTCGCGGTCCTTGCGGTGCGATCTCCGCCTGCGCCGGCGACGACTCCCGCGGACCGGCCTTCGGGGTGAGCCACCTTCCCAGCAGGGAGAGCAGGGCCGGCAGCAGTGTGAGCGTGAGCGCCATGGCGACCAGGACGGCGATGGCCGGTGCGAGGGCCAGGGCGTGCAGCAGGGGCAGTCCGCCCAGCGCCAGACCCGCCAGCGCGGTGATCACGGCGCACCCCGCGAAGGCCACGGCCTTGCCCGACCCGGCCATGGTGCGCGCCGCCGCCTCCTCGACGCCCACGCCGGACGCCCGGAGCTCCCGGAAGCGGGTCAGGCAGAACAAGGTGTAGTCGATGCCCACTCCGAGACCGATCATGGCGGCGATGGTGGTGCCCGAGGACGGCATGTCCATCAGGTGGCCGACGAGGCCGATCGCGGACAGCGAGACGGCGAGGCCGAGAGCCCCGTTGAGCAGCGGGACGCCGGCCGCGACCAGGCTGCCGAATCCCACGGCGAGGACGACGAACGCGGCTGTGAGGCCGATGATCTCGCTGTGGCCGGTCGAGCCCTTGTCCGCGGCTGCGGCCAGGTCGCCGCCTGCCGTGACCTCGAGTCCGGCCCCGGTGGCGGGCGCGGCCGCCTCCACGATGCTCCGGGTGGTGTCGGCGGCGATGTCCCGTCCGCCGAGGTCGAGTTCGACCGTCAGATAGCCGGTGCGACCGTCGGCGCTCAGTGCGTTCTTGCCGGCCGGGGCGTAGGGGGTGGTGACGGCCACGACGTGGGGCACCTTCCCGATGGCCCGCGCCGCCGCCTCGACCGCCCGCCTCGTCCCGGGGTCGGTCAGGCCCGCGGCGCCCGGCGGCGCGTACAGGACGACGGGCTGCCGCCCCGACGCCGAGTCGTGGAACGCCGCCCCGGCGTCGCGGGCGGCCTGGCTGTCGCTGCCGGGGATGGTGACGGCTTCGGTGGTGACCTTGCCGAAGACCGCCACGGCGGCGGCGGACACGGTGAGCAACAGCAGCCAGGCTGCCAGGGTCCTCTTGGGTCTGCGGGCGCACCAGCGCCCGACGGACAGGAACATCAGGAAGTCGTCCTCCCGTACGGCGGGGGCAACCCGACGGCGGGATGTCGACCGGCCGCCCCCCTCGAAACTTATTGCACTGGGCGTGCAATGGAACAGTTGCATCGGGAGTGCAAGAATGTCAACGAGACCCTGGGAGGACCGAGGTGGAGCAGCCGACCCGACGCGCGCCCGACCGCGTCCCCGACGGCCGTACGGAGCGTGGACGGCAGACCCGCGAGAAGATCGCCGACGCGATGCTGTCCCTGCTCGACGAAGGGGAATCGCACTTTCCCGCGGACCGGGTCGCCGAGCGCGCGGGAGTGTCCCGACGCCTGGTCTTCCACCACTTCGCCGACATGTCCCAGCTCGCGGACACGGCCATCGCCCGGCGGCTGGACCAGCTGGCCGCACAGATCCGGCCCCTCCCCGTGGACGGCCCGCGGGCGGGGCGCGTGACGGCGCTCGTCGAACAGCGCGCGCGGATCCTGGAGTGGATCACCCCCGCCCGGCTCGCCATGTTGCGCCTGGAACACCCGTCGGAGCGCGTCGACGAAGCCACCCGGCACGTGCTCGACTTCGCGCGCAGACGCCTGGAGGAGGTCTTCGCCCAGGAACTCGCGCGGCTCCCGGAGGGACGCGGTGCCGACCTGCTCAACGGACTGGACGCCGTCACCACTTGGGGTGCCTGGTACCACTGGCGCAGCAGCGGACTCGACGTCGAGTCGGCAGCTCGCGCCATGGAGACCAGCGTCCACGCCCTGCTCGCCGTCACGGACCGGCCGGAGGCCTTGCCGGGCGCCTAGGTGCCGTCTCCTCGGTCGGCGTCGTGTCCGGAGGAGGACGGCGGCGACGTGGAGCGCGGCCCGGTAGGCGCGGGCACGCGGCCCGTTGCCCCCGAGTGGTCAGGGATCTCAGGCGTCACCGGGAGTGCTCGTTTTCTGGCGTGAGAGTGGGGTCGCGGCCGACGGGCGCCGTGGTCGTCGGGCGAGTGGAGATCGGAGCCGAACCGCGTGCGTACGGCAAACGTCATGATCTCCAGCTCTTTGCGGGCGTGCCGCACGGTCGACTGATCGGTTGCGACGTCACGTGGCTTTCCGGTTACTCCACGGCGTGGCCGATGATTTTGCGGCTACCGGCCGGTCCAAGCTCATGACAGCCCAGGAAAGGATGCTGCCATGTCGGATCTTCTCGTCGATTTCATCACCTCCCTCGACGGTTATGCGTCGGGAGAGGGATGGCCCGGGTTCTGGGGTCTGGAGGGCCCGGAGTATCTCGCGTGGCTCGGTGAGCAGCCCGAAGCCACCTACCTGATGGGAGCGAACACCTACCGCCTGATGTCGGGCTTCGCCGCGGGTGAGGTCCCGCAGGGCCAGGACGAGTTCAGGCCCGAGGAAGAGGCGTCCGTCGACGCGCTCACACAAGCGTCCAAGGTGGTGTTCTCCTCCTCTCTCGAGGAGCCGCTGACATGGGCGAACTCCACGCTCGTGCGTGACGACGCCGTCGGGGCCGTCCGCGCCATGAAGTCGACGGGCTCAGGGCTCCTCAGCACGATCGGCAGCCTCGGCCTGTGCCGCTCCCTGCTCCGTGCCGGACTCGTCGACCGCTTCCGGGTCGTCATGTTCCCCGTGATCACCGGGGCCACGGGCGAAGAACGCATCTACGACGGCTATCCGGACGTCGCCCTCGACATGCTCGAGCACCGAACCTTCGACGGCCGCATCCAACTGGTCGAGTACAAACCCCGCGTGCTCGAGCACCCGCCGCTCGGAGCCCCTGCGTAAGAGCGGGTTCCCGCAAGGCACGCCTGGTCGGGCGGGTGGGGAGTCGGCGGATCCCCCATGGTTCCAGCGGGTCCGGCCACGGACCC
>NZ_JAHHIT010000193.1 GCF_024539675.1 Streptomyces hilarionis
GCGGTGTCCGGGTCGGGCGGGGCAGGGGCCGCCGGGGGTGTCGTCCGGCGGCCGTTCTCGTGGGGTCAGCCCAGGCGGCGGGCCAGGCCTCCCGTGCAGCGGACCTCGTCGCCCGCCGTGATCAGGAGCGCCTCGACGTCCGGGAGGGACTCCAGCCACGCCAGCGCCTCCCGCGAACCCATCGCGAAGGCCGCCGTGGCCCAGCAGTCCGCCCAGGTCAGACGGGGAGTGACCACGGTCACGGCCACCAGGTCCGTCACCGCGGAACGACCCGTGCGCGGGTCGACGATGTGGGCGCCGCGTTCCGTCGTGCCCGACGTGGCGACGGCGAGTTCGTCCGCGCCCGCTGCCGAGACCACGGCCGCCAGGCCGCCCGGCCGCAGCGGGTCGGACACCCCCACCCGCCACGGCCGCTCGGGTCCGGGGACGCCCAGCAACTGCACGTCCCCGCCGCCGTTGACGCTCACCCCGCTCACGCCCGCCGCCGCGATCAGCCGGGCCGCACGCTCGGCGGCCCAGCCCTTGACGACGCCGGTCGGGTCCAGCCGGCCCTGGTAGCGCATGCTGAACCAGCCCTCGCTGACCCGCTCCGCCTCCTCGCCCAGCGCCAGCACCTCGGCGACCTCGGGATCGCACGCGTCGACGGTGAGCTCACCGCGCGCCAGCCGGGACACCTGGCTGTCCTCGCGGTAGGTGCTGAACACCTCGTTCACCCGGTGCAGCGAGGCGATGGCCTCGGCCAGCGCCGCCCGCACCGGCTCGGGCGCGCCGCCGCGGACGTCGAAGGAGAAGACGGTGCCCATGACCTCTTCGGCATGGCGCACCACGGCGGGCGCGGGCTCGGTCATGGTGTCAGCCACCGGCCTGGTCCAGCGCCGACTGAAGGGACTTCTTGTAGCCCTCGCTGGTGTAGGTCGCGCCGGAGACGGAGTCGATGTCGGCGCTGCCCTTGGCGACGGCTTCCTGGTTGAGCTTGGGGACGGAGAGCTCGGTCTTCTGGTCGCTGGTGCCGCCCTTGGGTGCCTGGACGGCCTCGGCCTTGGTGATCTTCCCGCCGGCGACCGTGATCCGGACCTGGACCGGCCCGTACTGCGTCTGCTGGACGGCGCCCGTGACGGTCTTGGCCTGCGCGGCCCCCGAGGAGGATCCCGCGCCCCCGGAGCCCGACCCCGAACCGCCCTTCGCCTTCGCCTGGTCCAGCGCCGACTGAAGGGACTTCTTGTAGCCCTCGCTGGTGTAGGTCGCGCCGGAGACGGAGTCGATGTCGGCGCTGCCCTTGGCGACGGCTTCCTGGTTGAGCTTGGGGACGGAGAGTTCCGTCTTCTGGTCGCTGGTGCCGCCCTTGGGGGCCTGGACGGCCTCGGCCTTGGTGATCTTCCCGCCGGCCACCGTGATCCGGACCTGCACGGTTCCGTACTGCGTCTGGACCGCCGCCCCGGTGAAGGCGCCGGAGGCCTGCGCGCTGCCGGAACCCTGGGAGGCCCCGGACCCGGACCCGGCGCTCGCGTTCGCCTTGTCGATCGCCGACTGGAGGGACTTCTTGTAGCCCTCGCTCGTGTACGTGGCGCCCGAGACCGTGTCGATGTCCGGGCTCTGCTTGGCGACGACCTGTGCGTTGAGCTTGGGCACGGCCAGCGCGGTCTTCTGGTCGCTGGTGCCGCCCTTGGGTGCCTGGACGGCCTCGGCCTTCATGATCTTGTTCGCGACCACGGTGATGCGGACCTGCACGGCCCCGTACTGCGTCTGGACGGCGTCGCCGGTCATCGTGCCGGTCACCGGCGCGCCCGCTCCGCCCTGGGCCGCCTCCTGCGCCGCCGCCGCGCCCGTCCCCGAGCCCGCGGCCTGCGCGGAACCGGGGTCGGACGACGGCTTCAGCGACAGCAGCAGCACGATCCCTGACACGGTGGCGGCAGTGGCCAGCACGACCCGCCGAAGAGGGTGGCTCTTCCTCATCGCTTCCTGAGCTCCTGGTTCCGGTTGGTGGCGAGGTTCCCGTGCGTACGGGTCGCTCACATCTCGAACGACTCGTGGTGGATGCGGCGGGCGGGGACCCCGGCGCCGCGCAGTGCCTCGTACACACCCTGCGCGAAGCCGTTGGGCCCGCACATGAACACGTCGTGGCTGTCGATGTCGGGGATCTTGCGCTGGAGGGACTCCGCCGAGATGTCGGGGCGCTCCCCGTCGGGGCTGTTCACGGCGTACATCAACCGCGCCCCGCGCTCGTCGGCGATCTTCGCCAGCTCGTCCCACAGGGCCAGGTCCTGGGTGCTGTTGGCCCGGTAGAGCAGGGTGATGTCACCGGCCGCGCCCGGGAGCGTCTCGAACAGCGCCCGCATGGGCGTGATGCCGACCCCGCCCGCCACCAGCAGCACCTTGCCGCGGCTGCGCCGGGACGCCGTCATCGCGCCGTACGGTCCCTCGGCCCACACCTTCGTGCCGGGCGTCAGCTCACGCAGCGCGGCGCTGTGGTCGCCGATCGCCTTGACGGTGATGCGCAGCAGTTCCGGGCGGGGGGCCGCCGACAGCGAGTAGGGGTGGGAGCTCAGGCGCATCCCCGGCGCCATGAACCGCCAGCGGAAGAACTGTCCGGCCTCCGCGCCCATCCGGTGCAGCTTGCGCCCGCCGATCAGCACGGACACGATGCCCGGCGTCTCCTCGATGACGGCCTCGACGTACATGCGGTGACGCAGGTTCAGCCGGAGCGGGGTGATGATGCGGTACCAGACGACCAGCGCGGTGACCGACCCGTACAGCGCGTACCAGACCGTCTTCGCGGTCGGCTCGATGGCGAAGTCGTTGCCGGTGGTGATCTGGTGCCAGAAGGTCAGGAACACGGCCGCGTACGTCAGCAGGTGGATGTGGTACCAGGTGTCGTACGGCATCCGCCGGCGCACCGGCGCGATCGACACCAGCCCGATCAGCAGGAACAGGCCGGTGCCGATGGCCGCCTTGCCCATGTCGGGCAGCTGCTCGACGGAGTCGACCGTCTGCTGGACGATGTCGCCCAGCGTCTTGCCGGCCTGGAGCGCGTACCCCCACATGATGAGGAAGACGTGCGCGAAGACCAGGCACAGCGTGTACCGGCCGCTCATGGCGTGCCAGCGGGCGACCCGGTCCGAGCCCACCCGCCGCTCCAGCGCGGGCACCCGCGCCATCTGCAGCACGACGAGCGCCATCAGGTACCCGGCGAGCAGCCCGGTGATCCGTCCCGCGTTGAGGATCTTGCTGTTGTCGTCCGCGATGTTCGGCGTGTTGTGCCACCACAGCCACAGCACGCCCGCCGCGCCCGCCCACACGGCGAGCAGCAGCGGAACGGCCGGGGAGCGGCGCGGACGGATGCGGCGCATCGTCTGGCGGCGGGCGGCACGGCCGCCGGCGATCGTCGTGGTCACTGTTCCTCCGTGGGTACGGACCCTTGGCCCTCAGATACGGGCCGCGGGCGCGGAGTGTTCAGCGGCGCGCCGAGACGTCGGACGCGTCCCGGGAACGGGGCGACCGCAGGTAACGCGTGCTCGGACGCTTCGCCGGCGCCCGCGCCGCCCCGGGACACGAGGGCTCAGTACCGGGTGAGGGCGAGCGGCCCGGCGGACGTGCCGATCGCCATGTGGGGACGTCGGTCCGGCCGGACCCACGCGAGGATCCGCCGCAGCGCGTCCTGCGGCGCCGACACGCAACCCGCCGTCGCTCCCCGCCCGTCGACGTGCAGGAAGATCCCCGCCCCGCGGCCGCGCACGGGCCTGTCGTAGTTGAACCCGACGACGAGCGCGTGCGCGTACTGCGTCCGGTACGTCACCAGGTGCTCGGACTCGGCGGCACGGCAGTGCGCGGGCCGCGGTTCGGTCCACCGGTTGTAGGCGGCGGAGGCGTTGTCCTGGCACCACCAGGAGTCCTGCCGCACGGGACGGTACGGGTACGTCGTCCCGCGGGGCGCGGGTCGCAGTCCGAAGGCGAACGGGAGGCCGTACAGGCCGGTCGGCGTGGTGTTCGTGCCCTGCCGGCGTGCGGTCCCCTCGACCAGGCCGTTCGCGCCGAACCGGGCCGGGGCGGAGCCGGCGCGCGTCCAGCGGCCGTCCCGCAGGTCCCACCAGGCGAGCGTGCCCGAGGCGCCGTCGGCCCTCGGCGTCACGGCGGTGATCAGCTGGGCGCCGCCGCCGGTGTCCGCCATCGTCGCCGGCAGTGGCACGGCGGCGTCGCGGTGCGGGGCCGCCGCACCGAGCAGGAGCAGGGACGGCCACAGAAGGGCGGCGACGACGGCACGGGAGCGCATGCTCAGACGCTAGGCGCGGACGGCGGCGCCGGCAGGCCGGGTGGGCCGACCGTGCGCACCGCCGCCCGGCGGCCCTTCGGGGGAGGGGTGTCAGATCGGGCGCAGGGGCAACGGCAGCCCGGGCAGGCCGTCCATGCTCGTGGCGATGTGGTCCTTCTTCGCGAAGTACGCGCTGAGCGAGTCGTCGTCCTCCCGCGCGAACCGCCGGCCGTGCAGCTCGCGGTCCTCGTCGTACGTCATGAACGGCACCGCGTAGCCGCAGCTGTCCCGGACGAGTTCGGCGTGCACGACGATGATCGCGCGCAGCCCGTGGCGGCTCGGGTCGATGGCGGGGAAGCGGGCGAGGAGCTCGCGGAACCGGGGGTCGTCGCGGAAGACCGGCTCGCCCCGGCCGTGCACCCGCACGATGTTCGGCGGGCCCTGGAAGGCGCACCACATCAGCGTGATCCGGCCGTTCTCGCGCAGGTGGGCGACGGTCTCCGCGGTGGAGCCGGCGAAGTCGAGGTAGGCCACGGTGTGCTCGTCGAGCACCGCGAACGAACCCTTGAGTCCCTTGGGGGAGAGGTTGACCGTGCCGTCGCCCGCCAGCGGCGCGGTCGCGGTGAAGAAGAGGGGCTGCTCTTCGATGAACGTCCGGAGCCTGCCGTCTATGCGCTCATAGGTCTTTCCCATGTCCAACGATGATCCGGGAAAGCCCTTCGTGTGTCTAAGGAGTTAGGGAACCCGTGCGCTCACGCGTACGGGCCGTCCGCGCCCGTGTGCGCGGACGGACAGGTGGCCGCCCCGGCCGGAGGATCTCGGGGCGGCCACCGAGCCTGTCACGTCACTTGTTCAGCGTGCAGGCGGCGAGGACGTTCAGCCCCTGCGGCTTGGTCCCCTTGCGGCCGATCGAGATGGCGATGCGGTCGATGGTGGACTCGCGCTTGCCCTGAAGCGGGCCGAGGATCGCGTTCTGCACGAAGTTGGGGCCGCCCTGGCCGACCGTGTTCTTCAGGCGGGTGTTGGCCTCGTTGATCTGCGTCTGCAACAGGGCGAGGTTGCGGTCCACCTCGGCCTTGGCGGTGGCGGGGACGGCCGGGAGCTGCGAGGCCACGTCCGGGCAGGTGATCGTGCCGACCGCGCCGGCGTTGCCCGCGTTCCCGGCGTTGTTGTTGCCGGCGTTGCCGTTGTTGCCCTTGTTCCCCGCGTTGCCGTTGTTCGCGTTGTTCCCGGCGTTGCCGTTGTTCCCGGCGTTGTTGTTGCCCTGGTTTCCCTGGTTGCCCGCCGCGGCGCCGGCTCCGTTGAGGGCGCACGGGGCCAGTGCGTCGAGGCCGGCCGGCTTGGCCGCGGTGCGTCCGATGGCCGTGGCGATGCGGTTGACGGTCGAGACGCGCTTGTCCTTCAGCGGGCCGAGGATCGCGTTCTGCACGAAGTTGGGGCCGCCCTGGCCCACGGTGTTCTGCAACCGCGTGTTGGCCTCGCTGATCTGCGTCTGCAACAGGGCGAGGTTGCGGTCCACCTCGGCCTTGGCGGAGGCGGGGACCGCCGGCAGCTTCGAGGCCACGTCGGGGCACACGATGGTGCCGGGTCCGGCGGCGAGCGTCTGGGCGTTGGTCGTCGCCCCTCCGCTCTTGGACTCCCCGGCCAGGGCGGTGTTCACCACGACCGCACCGGTCAGAGCCACGGCGACGGCACCGCCGATGATCGCCACGCGACGCTTGTTGTACTTCGGAAGAGCCCTGGACATGCGGATGCCTCACTTGGGTCAGGAGTGGGTGTGTCAACGCGGCGCCGGCGTTCAGGGGTGAGTACGGGTAAGCGGTTGCCATTGTTCAAGGCGTCTTCAAATATCTTCGGGGCCGCGCGGAAACCCCGGTTCCGTCCGTTCCGTCCCCGGCCCGGCGAGGTTGGATTGACGAATCATGCGGAGCTCTGCATACTCATGCATAACGTTCGGGCAGCGGTGAGGAGCAGCGCAAGTGAGCAGCAACAGCGGTGACGTAAGGCTCTGGGGCGGCCGTTTCGCCGACGGTCCCGCCGAGGCCCTGGCCAAGCTGTCCGCGTCCGTCCACTTCGACTGGCGGCTCGCGCCCTACGACATCGCCGGGTCGCGCGCCCACGCGCGGGTGCTGCACAAGGCGGGCCTGCTCAGCGAGGACGAGCTCACCCGGATGCTCGACGGGCTGGACCGGCTCGAAGCGGACGTCGCCGACGGCTCGTTCGTGGGCACGATCGCCGACGAGGACGTCCACACCGCCCTGGAGCGGGGCCTGCTGGAGCGTCTCGGGCCCGACCTCGGCGGCAAGCTGCGTGCGGGCCGCTCCCGCAACGACCAGGTCGCCACCCTGTTCCGGATGTACCTGCGCGACCACGCCCGGATCATCGGCGGTCTGCTCGCCGAGTTCCAGGACGCCTTCGTCGGCCTGGCGGAGGCCCACCCGGACGTGGCGATGCCCGGGCGCACCCACCTCCAGCACGCCCAGCCCGTCCTCTTCGCCCACCACGTCCTCGCCCACGTGCAGTCGCTGTCCCGCGACGCGGAACGGCTGCGTCAGTGGGACGAGCGCACGGCCGTCTCGCCCTACGGCTCCGGCGCGCTCGCCGGTTCCTCCCTCGGCCTGGACCCGGAGGCCGTCGCGAAGGACCTCGGCTTCGAGCACGGCAGCGTCGGCAACTCCATCGACGGCACGGCCTCACGGGACTTCGTGGCCGAGTTCGCCTTCATCACCGCGATGATCGGCGTGAACCTCTCCCGGATCGCCGAGGAGATCATCATCTGGAACACGAAGGAGTTCTCCTTCGTCACCCTGCACGACGCCTTCTCCACGGGTTCGTCGATCATGCCGCAGAAGAAGAACCCGGACATCGCGGAGCTGGCCCGGGGCAAGAGCGGCCGTCTCATCGGCAACCTCACCGGCCTGATGGCCACCCTCAAGGCCCTGCCCCTGGCCTACAACCGCGACCTCCAGGAGGACAAGGAGCCGGTCTTCGACTCCTGCGACCAGCTGGAGATCCTGCTGCCCGCCTTCACCGGCATGATCGCCACGCTCACGGTTCACCGCGAGCGGATGGAGGAGCTCGCCCCGGCCGGATTCTCCCTGGCCACCGACATCGCCGAATGGCTGGTCAAGCAGGGCGAGCCGTTCCGCGTCGCGCACGAGGTCGCCGGCGAGTGCGTCAAGGTCGCCGAGGCCGAGGGCAAGGAACTGGACGAGCTGACCGACGAGCAGTTCGCGAAGATCTCCGCCCGGCTCACGCCCGAGGTGCGCTCGGTCCTCAACGTCCCCGGCGCCCTCGCCTCCCGTGACGGCCGCGGCGGCACCGCGCCCAGCGCCGTAGCCGTCCAGCTCGCCGAGGTGAAGCGGAACGTGGCGGCGCAGCACGAGTGGGCGACGGCGAAGGAGAAGCGGTAGGCGGCACCCGGCGCCCGCGGACTCCACGGGCACGGGCGCGGGAACGGGAAGCCGGGCGGTGGGCGGCGGGTCCCGACGGGCCTCGCCCGCCGATCGCTGATCGGCGATCAGCGATCGGCGGTCGGGAGTCGGACGTCGGGGCCGGGCCGTCGCGGGATACGTTGGTCGGGCCGAACCGGAGCCGACCCCACGGAGCCCGCGATGCCCTTCGCCCGCCTGGCCGCCGCAACGACCCCCACCTGCCACATCGGCTTCGGCCTGGCCGCGGTGGGCCGCCCCGGCTACATCACCCTCGGCCGTGACGAGGACCTCGGGGCGGACCGCAGCGTCGAGGCGTTGCGCGCCCGCACCCATGAACTCCTCGACGCGGCCTACGCCCAGGGCGTGCGCTACATCGACGCGGCCCGCTCCTACGGCCGTTCCGAGGAGTTCCTGGCCGACTGGCTGAAGGCCAGGCCGGACGTCGACGACGTCGTCGTCGGCAGCAAGTGGGGCTACACCTACACCGCCGGGTGGAGCGCGGACGCGGAGCGGCACGAGGTCAAGGACCACGGCCTCGCGACGTACGAACGCCAGCGCGCCGAGACGGCCGAACTGCTCGGCGACCGGCTCGACCTGTACCAGATCCACTCGGTCACGCCGGACAGTCCGGCGCTCACCGACAAGGAACTCCACGCGAAGCTGGCCGAGGCCGCCGCCCGCGGGACCACCGTCGGCTTCTCGACCAGCGGCCCCGCCCAGGCCGCCGCCATCCGCGCCGCCCTGGCCGTCACGGTCGACGGCGAACCCCTCTTCCGTACCGTCCAGTCGACGTACAACGCCCTGGAGACCTCGGCCGGTCCCGCCCTCGCCGAGGCCCACGACGCCGGCCTCACGGTGATCGTGAAGGAGGGCATGGCCAACGGCCGTCTCGCCGGACCCCACGCGCCGGACGCCCTGAAGGCGGTCGCCGCCGAGGCCTCCCTCGGGTGCGACGCCGTCGCCCTCGCCCTGGTCCTGCGCATGCCCTGGGCGGGAGTCGTCCTCTCCGGCGCCGCGACCGCCGCCCAGCTCGCCTCCAATCTGCACGCGGCCGTCGTGGACCTCGACGACGACCAGCTCGACCGGCTCGCCGCCCTGGCCGAGGAACCGCGCGCCTACTGGGAGCAGCGCGGCCGCCTGCCCTGGCACTGACGGGCCCGCCACCACGGCACAGCAGCACGGCACGGCAGCACGGCACAGCACAAGGGCGCCTCACAGTGAGGCACCCATGCCCATGATGAGACATGAACGTCTCACATGGTTTATGGTTGTCTCATGGCCGTCGACCGTGATCATGTGCTGCGCAGCGCAGCCGCCCTGCTGACCCGTAAATCCACCGCGACGATGGACGAGGTCGCCAAAGGGGCCGGCATCAGCCGTGCCACGCTGCACCGGCACTTCGCCGGACGCGACGCGCTCGTCCGCGCCCTGGAGGCCCTCGGGATCGCCGAGTGCGAGTCCGCCCTGGACGCGGCCCGCCTCGACGACGGCCCGGCGAGCGACGCCGTGCGCCGGCTGGTCGCCGAGTCCCAGTCCGCCGCCGGCCTGCTCGCCTTCCTCTACACCGAGAACCAGCTCTTCGAGGGCGAGGAGCAGCACGAGGGCTGGACCCGGATCGACGACCGGATCTCCGCCCTCTTCCGGCGCGGCCAGCTCGACGGGGAGTTCCGCATCGACCTGACGCCGGCGTGGCTCACCGAAGCCCTGTTCGGCCTGCTGGCCTCGGGCGTGTGGATGGTGCAGAGCGGCAAGGGCGCTCCCAAGGACTTCCCGCGCATGGTCGTGGAACTGCTGCTCGGCGGAGCCCTCAGGCCCCCCGCACTCCCGCCCCACCCGAACCCGAGCGCCCAGAACCCGAGCGCCCAGAACGCGGGCGTCCCGAACGCGGGCGACCTCGCTCCCGGCGGCCCGGCGCTCCGCGAACCCGCACCCCGCGATCCCGCATGACGAAGGAAGGAACCATGACCAGCACCCTGCGGCCGACGACCACGACCGAGGCGGTGAGGCGTCCGGACCGCTGGCTCGCGCTCTCCGTCCTCGTGCTCGCCGTGCTGCTGGTGGCCGTCGACGCGACGGTCCTCGGTCTCGCGACCCCCTACATCAGCGAGGATCTCGCGCCGTCCGGCACCCAGCTGCTGTGGATCGGGGACGTCTACTCGTTCGTCATCGCCGGCCTGCTCGTCTCCATGGGCAGCCTCGGCGACCGCATCGGCCGCAAGCGGATCCTGCTCGCCGGAGCCACCGCGTTCGGCCTGATATCCGTCCTCAACGCCTACGCGACGACCCCCGAGACGATGATCGCCGCCCGGGCGCTGCTCGGCGTGGCCGGCGCGACCCTGATGCCCGCGACCCTCGCCCTGATCCGCAACCTCTTCCACGACCCGCGCGAACGCAGCCTGGCGATCGGCATCTGGGGCGCGACCGCCTCGGCCGGCACCGCCGTCGGTCCCATCGTGGGCGGCTTCCTGCTGGAGCGCTTCTGGTGGGGCTCGGTCTTCCTCATCAACGTGCCGGTGATGGTCGTCCTCGTCCTCGTCGGCATCAGGACGCTTCCCGAGTCCCGCACCCCGCACCCGGGCCCCTGGGACCTGCCGAGCGTCCTCCTGTCGCTGTTCGGCATGATCGGCATCGTGTACGCCGTCAAGGAGGCCGCCACCCACGGCCTCACCTGGGCCTCGCTCGGCACGGGCCTGCTGGGGGCGGCGGCGCTGTTCGGCTTCGTCCGCCGCCAGCTGACCCTGCCGACCCCGCTGCTGGACATGCGCCTGTTCCGCAACCGCGGCTTCAGCGGCGCCGTCCTCGCCGACCTGCTGACCATCCTGGGCCTGTCGGGCCTGGTGTTCTTCCTCTCCCAGTACCTGCAACTCGTCCAGGGACGTGCCCCGTTCGAGGCGGGACTGGCCGAACTGCCCGCGGCGATCGGCGCGGTGGCGGCGGGCCTGGCAGCGGGCCGGGTCGCCCGGCGTTTCTCGGTGCGGGCCGCGGTCGGCGGCGGCCTCGCGGCGATCGGCCTCGCCCTCGCGGCCCTGACGACGATCGGACCGTCCACCGGCTACCCGGTGCTGGGGGGCGTCCTGCTGGTGGTCGGCGTGGGTGCCGGCTTCTCCTTCACGGTGACCGCCGACGTCATCCTGGGCTCGGTGCCCAAGGACCAGGCGGGAGCGGCGTCCGCGGTGTCGGAGACGGCGTACGAACTCGGCGCGGCCCTCGGCATCGCCGTGCTCGGCTCCATTGTGACCGGCGTCTACCGCGGCTTCGCGGCCCCGGCGGGCACCCCGCAGGGGGCGCACGAGTCACTCGGGGGCGCGGTGGAGGCGGCCGGACACATGCCGGCGGCCGCGGCCGACGAGATGCTCACCTCGGCCCGCGAGGCGTTCGTGAACGGCCTGAGCGTGGCGTCGGGGGTGGGCGCGGCGGTCCTGCTCGCCACGGCGGCAGCGGCCTGGTTCATGCTGCGCAACGAACGCCTGGACAACCGCCCCTGAACACGCGACGCCCCGAGCCGAGCGTCCGGCCCCTTCCGGAGGCACGGTGAACCACCCCCCGCGCCGGTCATCCGGCGTGGGGCGACGGCCGTTCTTGAAGGGCGCGGGGAACGCGCCGACGCCGGTCATCCGGCGCGGGGCGACCGACGTTCTTGAGGGGCGCTGTGATCACGCCCCGCGCTCGGTGTCCGGCGTGGGGTGACCGGCGTTCTTGAGGGGCGCGGGGAACTGCGCGACGAGCCGCGACGCACCCGCACTCGACGTCTGGGGTCGGGTGTCCGGCGCGTTTCGGGGGCGTGGGGAACGCGCCCGCGCTCGGCGTCCGGCGTGGGGTGACCGGCGTTCTTGAGGGGCGCGGGGAACTGCGCGACGAGCCAAGACGCACCCGCACCCGCACCCGCACACGCACCCGCACCCGCACCCGCACCCGGGACACCTCCCCGAGGACGCCCCCGCCCAACCGCCGGAGGCCTACGCCGCCTTCGCCTTGGTGGCGTACATGTCCACGTACTCCTGCCCGGACAGCAGCATGACCTCGGTCATCACGGAGTCGGTCACGGCCCGCAGCACGTAGCGGTCCCGGTCCATGCCGTCGTAACGGGAGAACTCCATCGCCTCGCCGAAACGCACGGTGACCCGCCCCGGCCGGGGCATCCCCGCGCCGCCCGGCTGCAGCTTGTCCGTGCCGATCATCGCGAAGGGGACGACCGGCGCGCCGGTCATCAGCGTCAGCCGGGCGATGCCGGTGCGGCCCCGGTAGAGGCGGCCGTCGGGCGAGCGCGTCCCCTCGGGGTAGATGCCGAAGACCTTGCCCTCCTCCAGCACCCGGCGGCCGGTCATCAGCGCGGCCACGCCGCCGCGGCCGCCGTCGCGGTCCACCGGGATCATGCCGACCCCGGTGAAGAACCAGGCCATGAGACGGCCCTTCAGGCTCTTGCCGGTGACGTACTCGTCCTTGCCGATGAAGTAGACCTGCCGGTCGCACACGAGGGGCAGGATCATCGAGTCGATGAAGGTGAGGTGATTGCCCGCCAGGATCACGGGGCCGTCGCCGGGGATGTGCTCCGCGCCCTCGACCTGTGGGCGGAACATCAGGCGCATGACCGGTCCGAGCACTGCCTTGATGAGCGCGAAGCGGGACAACGAGCCCTCCGATGTCAAGGGAAAACGGTATGAGTATGTGCAGGTGAGAACTAGGACGATACTCGCGGCTGCGGGCCCGACGCACATCGGGTCATCCGGGTCTTACTCACTGTTGACGTACGTGCACCTGTACGGCCGAGCCGCCGCCCGCCCGTCATCCGGTCGCAACGGGTGCGAGACGACCGCGAAACCGGGGGAGCCGGGGTCGTCCTCCCCGGCGGCCCGGACGACGCGCGGCACGTCGGCGACCGGGGCCGACCGTCGTGACCGCGGCCGACGGGGCCGGGCCCGTGGCGGCCGTGACCTGGGAGGCCGGGGCCGCCGGCGTCCGGGCCGCGACCTCCGTGACCGGCACTGAACCGCGTTCCCCCGCGGCCCCTGCCCAATCCGTCCGGCGCGACGGATCCGACGTTCCGTCACATCGTGGTACGTCCTGCCCGGCATGTGTCGTAGGGGACACCCCGCACCCGATGTACGGCACCGGATGTACGGCACCCGCCATGCGGCGTCACCCGCGCGTTGGGGCCGAGGTCTCCCGACGGTCATGTCCACGCCCCTACGATCGGCCCGCACGGACGAGCCGACGGCAGGAGGCCCCATGGGCACGCAGGACACGCAGGAGTCGAACCAGCACGCGGGCGCGGGCACGACCGGACGGCGGGCGCTCCTCGGCGCGGCCGTGCTCGGCGCCGCCGGAGGCGTCCTCGGCCTGCCGGGCGCCGCCAGGGCCGCCGGGGCGCGGACCGGAGCCGGTCACGGCGGCGGGCTGAAGAGCCTGCCCGTGCCGACGGTCATCGGACACCGCGGCGCCAGCGGCTACCGTCCCGAGCACACCTTCGGCTCCTACCAGCTGGCGCTCGACCTCGGCGCCGACATCGTCGAGGCCGGAGACCTGGTCCCCACCAGGGACGGCCATCTCGTCTGCCGCCACGAGCCGGAGATCGGCGGCACGACGAACGTCGCCGACCACCCCGAGTTCGCCGCCCGCCGGACGACGAAGGTGCTCGACGGCGTGTCCACCACCGGCTGGTTCACCGAGGACTTCACGCTCGCCGAGCTCAAGACCCTGCGGGCGGTCGAGCGCATCCCGGCCAACCGCCCGCACAACACGCTGTACAACGGGCGCTGGGAGATCCCCACCTTCGAGGAAGTCCTGAAGTGGCAGGACGAGCAGACCCGCAAGCGCGGCAAGCAGGTGTGGATCTACCCCGAGACCAAGCACCCCACCTACTTCCGCAAGCTCGGCCTGGGCCTGGAGGAGCGGGTCGCCAAGCTGCTGCACAAGCACGGCAAGGACCGCAAGAACTCGCCGGTCATCCTCCAGTCCTTCGAGCCCACCAGCATCCAGCGGCTCAACAAGCTGGTGGACAACCCCCTCGTGGTGCTCCTGTCCGCCGCCGACACCCGCCCCTGGGACTTCGTCGAGACCGGCGACCCGCGCACGGTCGCCGACCTGGTCACCCGGGCCGGCCTGCGCGAGATCGCGGGCTACGCCCAGGGCATCGGCCCCACCCTCGACCTCGTCATCCCCAAGGACGCCTCCGGCAACCTCACCAGGCCGACCACCCTGGTCAAGGACGCCCACGCGGTCGGCCTGGTCCTGCACCCGTACACCATGCGCAACGAGAACCCCTTCCTGCCGGCGAACTTCCGCAAGGGCACGGACGCCGACGGGTACGGCGACTCCTTCGGCGCGTTCCGCACCTACTTCGCGACCGGCATCGACGGGGTCTTCACGGACAACCCGGACACCGGCGTCCTCGCCCGCGCCGACTTCGTCAACGGCTGATTCCTCGTTGGAGTGACAGTCGGGCGCCCGGGCAACCGACCGCCCGGGCGCTCGCATCGTGGCGCATATGACGCACGACTTGCTCACCGCGCTGCGCCCGCTGCTCAACGCGGAGGCCTCCGCCGAGGCCCACGCCGCGGGGACCGAACCCGCGGACCTCGAACAGGCGGTCTGGCTCCGCCTCCTGGAGCACCTCGCCACCGACGGCCCGCCGCCCGACCCGCAGGACTGGCTGCGCCGCGCCGTGCGCGCCGAGGTCCGCCGCATCCGCCGCACGGTCCGCCGTGAGCAGCCCTACACGAGCGAGCCGGCCGAGGAGCTCGACCGCGGCCCCGAACAGCTCGCCCTGACCGCCGCCCGCCACCGCGCCCTGCGCGAGGCCGTGCACCGCCTGCCCGGCCGCTGCTCCCGTCTCCTTCAGGCCATGCTGTCGCCGGAGGACCTCACCTACCGCGAGATCGCTGGCAAGTTGGGTATCTCACAGGGCAGTCTCGGGCCGGAACGTTCCCGATGTCTGGGATGTCTGCGGCGTTTGCTTCCGCCGGAGGTTGCGGCCCGCGAACTGCGGGGATAGGAGTGAGGGACCACAGGCGATCAGGTGAGCGGGAGGCGTGCGCACATGGGCATGAGCGTGACCATCTCGGTGGCGGGCGAGCAGGACACCGAGCAGATCTTCAGGCTGCAGTACCTGTGCTTCCAGAGCGAAGCGGCTCTGTACGGCAACTACCGCATCGCCCCTCTCGTCCAGACCCTCGCGTCGGTGCGCGAGGAGCTCGCCACCGACTGCGTCTTCGTGGCCCGGCTGGGCGACGAGGTGGTCGGCTGCGTACGCGGCAACCTCACCGAGGACGGCGCGGCGGCCATCGGCAAACTCTGCGTCCACCCGCGCCTACAGGGTCACGGCATCGGAGCCCGGCTGCTGCGCGCCGCCGAGTCGGCCCTCGCCGAGGAGCGCGGCGCCAAGACGTTCCGCCTCTTCACCGGCCACCGCAGCGAGGGCAACCTCCGCCTGTACCGCCGCGTCGGCTACCGGACGGTCGGCACCTCCCAGGGCGCGGACGGCGTGCCGATGATCGTCCTGGAGAAGCAGGCGGGAGAGTACGCGGCTACCGCGTAGCGGGGGTGCGCGCGGTGTGTGAGCGCCGCAGCCAGTACAGGGCCGACAGCGGCAGCAGGACCGGGATGAACACGTACCCCATCCCGTACTGCGACCACACGGTCGAGTCGGGGAAGGCCGACGGCTCGATCAGCGTCCAGGTGCCCACGATCAGCACGCCCGCGAGTTCGGCGGCGCAGCAGACCTGCGCCGCCCTGCGGGCCGTCTCCCCGCCCCGCACCAGCGAGTACGTGATGAAGCCGTACACCACGCCCGCCACGGCCGACAGCGCGTACGACAACGGCGCCCGGTCGAACTCGGTCGCGATCTGGTACGCCGACCGCGACACCGCCCCGACCACCATCACGCCGTAGAACCACACCAGCAGCAGCCCGGGGCCGCCGATCAGCCGGGCCGGCTTCTCCTGCGTCGCCGTCATCTCAGCCTCCCCAGATGTCGAAGAGCCGCACCTCTAGCACGGCGAGCACCACACCGGCCGCGGCGACCGTCACCGAACCCCAGCGGGTGCGCTCGGCCAGCGACATGAAGCCCGCCGTCGGCACGCACGCGAACGCCCCGAGCAGGTACGCCACGAAGATCGTCGTGCCCTGCTCCGGCTTCTCGCCCCGCGCCAGCTGCACGATCCCGACCACCAGCTGGATCACCGCCAGCAGCGAGACCACGGCCATCCCGATGAAGTGCCAGTCCTTCGTCGGCTGGTCGCGGTAGGCGGCCCAGCCGCACCAGGCGGCGAGGAGCAACGCGGCGACGCCGGTCACCAGCGTCAGGGCATCAAGCATGCAGCGACCTTATTACGCCGTATTCCACCCCTCGGCGTCGCCCCCACGG
>NZ_JAHHIT010000194.1 GCF_024539675.1 Streptomyces hilarionis
GGGGACGAGTGGCCGGGAGGGGCCGGCCGGGTCAGGCCGTGGCGGGGGTGCGCAGGGGGTTCAGGCGGGCCTCGCCCAACTCGGCGCGCAGGCCGGGGTCCGTCACGCCCTGGCCGGGGGCGGACGCGAGGCACAGGACGCCCACCTTGCCGATGTGCCGGTTGGTCTGCACCGAGCGGGCCGCCTCCCCGATCTCCTCCAGGGGGTAGACCTCCGACAGCGTCGGCATGATCCGGCCCAGCGAGATCAGACGGTTGACCTCCCACTGCTCCTGGAGGTTGGCCGCGTGGCTGCCGATGATCCGCTTCAGCTTCATCCACAGGTAGCGGTTGTCGTACCCGTGCTGGTAGCCGGTGCTGGAGCCGCAGGTGACCACGGTGCCGCCGCGGCGCACCACGAACACCGAGACCCCGAAGGTGGCCCGGCCCACGTGCTCGAACACGACGTGCGGATCCTCGCCGACCTCGCGGCGGATGACGGAGCCGAGCCTCTTGCCCACCTCGACGACCGCGCGCGGGTCGTCCGCCGTGCGGTCGTCCAGGCCGATCTCCCGGCGGTCGACGACGACGTCGCAGCCGAGCCTGCGCGCGGCGGCGGCCTTCTCGGGCGAGCTGACGACGCCGACCGGGATGCCGCCCCCGTTCTTGACGAACTGCACCGCATACGCGCCGAGTCCGCCGGCGGCCCCCCAGACGAGGACGACGTCGCCCTGCTTGAACCGGGCCCCGCGCTCGCCGACCAGCATGCGGTAGGCGGTCCCCGCGCACAGCGGGTTGCAGGCCGCCTCCTCCCAGGTGAGGTGGGCCGGCTTGGGGATCAGCTGGCTGGCCCGGACCACGGCGTAGTGGGCCAGGCCGCCGAAGTTGGTCTCGAAGCCCCAGATGCGCTGGTCCGCGCCGAGCATCCCGTCGGCGTGCGTGGCCGGTTCCTGGTCGTCGGGCTGCACACAGCTCATCACCACGTGGTCGCCGATCCGCCAGCGCCGCACCCCGGATCCGGCGCGGACGACGACGCCGGCACCGTCGGAGCCGATCACGTGGTAGGGCAGGTCGTGGCGCTCGGCCCAGCCGCCCTGGGCCGCGAACTGCTTGAGGAAACGGAACGTCGGGATCGGCTCGAACATCGCCGACCACACGGTGTTGTAGTTGACGGCGCTCGCCATGACGGCGACCAGCACCTCGTCCGGCGCCAGTTCGGGCATCGGCACCTCGCCGACGCGCAGCGACTTGCGGACGTCCCGGTCGGCCACCCCGTCGAACATCCGGGCGTCCTCGGCCTGGATGTAGGCGGCCGTGTACTCCCGGGGCGGTTCCGCCCGCTCCAGCTCCTGCGGGGACGCGCCCGCGCGCACCGCCTCGGTCAGCAGGGTCATGGTTGTTTCGCCTTTCCCGGGAGCCGTGCACCCGAGCGTCGATTTCCCGGAAGAGGTCAGACGCGGTGGCAGTGGACCTCGTCGGCGGGAATCCAGTCGCCCTCGGGGTCGAGCTTGACGAAACCGCGTTTCAGGTAATGGTTCTCGTCGACGATCTCGTACCGCTCGCGGAGCTGGAACGTCCGGCCGAATCCGACGCAATCACCGGTGAACGTGAGACATCCGTCCTGCCAGCCGTCGGAGACGAGCAGCGTGCGGTTTCCCCAGTCGTCGTAGTAATAGCCGGAGAACGACGAGTCCGACTCGACCCACTGGACGACGAAACGGCCGGTGAGGTCGTGTTCCGTCACCAGCTGGGTCATCTCGTACGCGTGGCCGCCGAACGTGGAGGCCGTGTTCCAGGAGGCCGTGCCCTTCGTGGGCGGGTCCGCGGTGAAGTTCGTCCACTCCGTTCGGAAATCACCGAGCAGAAAGTCGAGGTCGTGCATCCTTTCCGGGGCCGGCGGCTTGGTGAAAGTCTGCTCCGCCGGTTCCGCAGATTCCTGCTCGGAAATGCTCATCGCGGGATACACTCCAGATCCTCGTCACGGCACGGGAATTCATCCGAAGGCTAGACAGAGGGTCACCCCTATCGCCAACCCCTACCCGTCCGCATTCCCCCGCCCTCGCCTTCTGGGGTGGCTGAGGGGACGCGTTTAGGGGGGTGAGGTTCGTAGCTTCGCCCTCGAAGGGCGCGGTGTGCCAATCTCTCAGGCGGGGTTCTCGGGTGACGAACGAAGCGCAGCTGGTTGATTACCTCAAGAAGTTGGCAGCCGATCTGCGGCAGGCCCACCGGCGCATCAGGACACTGGAGGCGGGCGACACCGAGCCGATAGCGATCGTCGGCATGGCCTGCCGGCTGCCCGGCGGCGTCGGATCGCCCGAGGACCTGTGGCAGCTCGTGCTGCGGGGCGAGGACGCGATCGGCGACATGCCGTCGGACCGCGGCTGGGCGCTCGACGAGCTCTACGACGCCGATCCCGACGTGCCGGGCACCGCGTACGCCACCGAGGGCGGATTCCTGCGCGGCGCGGCCGAGTTCGACGCCGAGTTCTTCGGGATCTCGCCGCGCGAGGCGCTGGCCATGGACCCCCAGCAGCGGCTCCTGCTGGAGACCGCCTGGGAGGCGCTGGAGAACACCGGGGTGGACCCGCGGTCCCTGGCCGGTTCCCGCACCGGCGTCTTCACCGGGCTGATGTACCACGACTACGCCTCCGGGCCCGGTGAGCTCCCCGACGAGGTCGAGGGCTATCTGAGCACCGGCATGGCCGGAAGCGTGGCGTCCGGCCGGATCTCCTACTTCCTCGGCCTGGAGGGTCCCGCCGTCACCCTCGACACCGCGTGCTCGTCGTCGCTGGTGGCGCTGCACCTCGCGGTGCAGGCCCTGCGCGACGGCGAGTGCGAGCTGGCGCTCGCGGGCGGCGCGACGGTGATGTCCACTCCCGCCACGTTCGTGGAGAACTCCCGTCAGCGCGGCCTCGCCTCCGACGGCCGCTGCAAGTCGTTCGCGGCCGCGGCCGACGGGGTCGGCTGGGGCGAGGGCTGCGCCCTGCTGGTCGTGGAACGGCTCTCGGACGCCCGCCGCCTGGGCCACGAGGTGCTCGCCATCGTGCGCGGCAGCGCGGTGAACCAGGACGGCGCGTCCAACGGGCTCACCTCCCCCAACGGCCCCTCGCAGGAACGCGTCATCCAGCAGGCGCTGGCCTCGGCGCGGCTGGGCTTCGCCGACGTCGACGCGGTGGAGGCGCACGGCACGGGCACCACGCTCGGCGACCCCATCGAGGCGCAGGCCCTGCTCGCCACCTACGGCCAGGAGCGTCCCGAGGGCAGCCCGCTGTGGCTCGGCTCCGTCAAGTCCAACCTCGGCCACACCCAGGCCGCCGCGGGCGCCGCCGGCGTCGTCAAGATGGTCATGGCGATGCGTCACCAGCAGTTGCCGCGCACGCTGCACGTCGACCGGCCGACGCCGGAGGTCGACTGGTCCGCGGGCGCGGTGCGGTTGCTGACGGAGAACCGTGCGTGGCCGCGCGGCGAGCGCCCCCGGCGGGCCGGGGTGTCGTCGTTCGGGATCAGCGGCACCAACGTGCACGTCATCCTGGAGGAGCCGGCCGCGGCCGACCTCCCGGCGGACGAAGAGGCGCAGGACGTCCCGCCCGGCCGGGTCCTGCCCGTGCCGCTGTCGGCCGCCACCGCCGCCGCGCTGCCCGCGCAGGCCGCCCGGCTGCACGCCCACCTGCTCGACCGGCCGCAGCTGTCGACGGCCGGGGTCGCGGCCGCGCTGGCGACCGTGCGGACCGCCTTCGAGCACCGTGCGGTGCTGCTGGCGGAGAGCCGCGGGGAACTGCTGGACGGGCTCGCCGCGCTGGCCCGCGGGGAGCGTCCCGCCGGACTGGCGGAGGGGATCGCCGGCGAGGTGCGCTGCGCGTTCCTGTTCACCGGCCAGGGCGCCCAGCGGCCCGGCATGGGGCGGGAGTTGTACGAGGCGTTCCCCGCGTACGCGCGGGCCCTGGACGAGGTCTGCGCCGAGCTGGACGCGCGGCTCGACCGGCCGCTGCTGCCGCTGCTGCTGGCCGGGGCGGACAGCGCCGAGGCGCGGCTGCTGGACCGGACCCTGTACACCCAGTCGGCGACCTTCGCGCTCGGGGTGGCCCTGTTCCGGCTGCTGGAGGAGTGGGGGGTACGGCCGCGGCTGCTGGCAGGGCACTCGGTCGGCGAGCTGACCGCCGCCCATGTCTCGGGCATGCTGTCGCTGGCCGACGCCTGCGAACTGGTCGTCGCCCGGGGCGGGTTGATGCAGCGGCTGCCCGAGGGCGGCGCGATGGTCTCGGTGGCGGCCACCGCCGACGAGGTGCTGCCGCTGCTGGCCGGGCACGAGGCGGCGGCCGGCGTCGCGGCCTTCAACGGGCCCGGATCCGTCGTGCTGTCGGGCGACGAGGACGTCGTCACCCGCATCGCGGCGCACTTCACGGGGCTGGGGCGCAGGACGCGGCGGCTGCCCGTGAGTCACGCCTTCCACTCGCCGCTGATGGATCCCGTGGTCGAGGCGCTCGCAGAGGTCGCCGCGCGGCTGTCGTTCGAGCCGCCGCGCATCCCGGTCGTCTCCAGCGTGACGGGCACCGTGCCGGAAGCCGCCGCGTGGGCGGACCCCGCCTACTGGGCCCGGCAGGCCCGCGAGCCGGTCCGCTTCCACGACGTGGTGCGCACCCTCGACGCGGAGGGCGTCACCGTGTTCCTGGAGCTCGGCGCCGACGCCGCGCTCACCGCCTTGACGGAGCAGAGCCTCGCCGGCTCGGGCCCCGCCGTCGTCGCGCCCGCCCTGCGCCGCGACCGCCCCGAGGTGCGCACGCTGACGGCGATGCTGGCCCGGGCGCACGCGGCCGGTGTGCCCGTCGACTGGACGGCGTTCTTCGGCGAGCGCCCGACGCGACGGGTGCCGCTGCCGACGTACGCCTTCCAGGGCGAGCGGTACTGGCTGCGGGCCGTGCCCGGGGCGGGGGACGTGAACGCCGCGGGGCTGGTCCGCGCGCAGCACCCGCTGCTGGGCGCCGTGCTGGCGCCGGCGGGCGGGGACGGCCGGCTGTTCACGGGACGGCTGTCCGTCGACACCCAGCCGTGGCTGGCGGACCACACGATCGGCGACACGGTGCTGCTGCCCGGCACGGCGGTGGCCGAACTGGCGCTGTGGGCGGGCGGACACGTCGGGCTGGACCGGGTCGCCGACCTCACGCTGGAACTGCCGCTGGCCCTGCCGCCGAGCGGCGGTGTGCGCGTCCAGCTCACCCTGGACGCCCCGGACGCCTCCGGTGAGCGCCCGTTCGGCCTGTACACCCAGGCCGAGGACGCCGCCGAGGACGTGTGGACGCGTCACGCGGGCGGCGTCCTGGCCCCGGGCGGCCCCGCGCCGCGGGACGAGCTGACGGCGTGGCCGCCCCCGGGGGCGGAGGAGCTGGACGTCGAAGGCTGCTACGCCGGCTTCGCTGCGGCCGGGGTGCACTACGGGCCGGCGTTCCAGGGGCTGCGCGCGGTGTGGCGGCACGGCGACGAGGTGTACGCCGAGGTCGCGCTGCCGGACGAGGTCGCCGACCGGGCGGCCGGGTTCGGGCTGCACCCCGCCCTCGCCGACGCCGCCCTGCACGCGTCGGCGTTCCTGCCCGGCGAGTTCGGCGAGGAGGGGCGCGCCAGGCTGCCCTTCGCGTGGCGCGGGGTGTCCCTGCACGCGGCCGGAGCCCGCGTCCTGCGCGTCCGGCTGACCCCGACCGGCCCCGACACCCTCGCGTTGTTCCTCGCCGACGCCGCCGGCCGGCCCGTGGCCACGGTGGAGTCGCTCGCGGTCCGCCCGGCGGGGACGGTCGCCGCGCCGGACCCGGCCGGCGCCCTGCTCGTGCCGGCGTGGCTCGCGTGCGGCGGAGCGGGGACGACGGGCCGCTGGGCCGTGCTGCGTTCGGGAACGGCGACCCGACCGCCCACGGCCGCCCCGGCCGCCGCCGACGCCGTGACGGACCCCCCGGCGTCCGGCCGCTCCCCCGCGGCGCACCCCGGCCCGGACGTCGACGCCGCGTTGCTCGGGCTGCCCGGGGCCGAGGTCCACGATGACCTGGCCGGCCTGGGGGCCGCGGTCGCGGCCGGCGCCCCGGCGCCGGAGTTCGTCGTCGTCTCGGCCGGGCTGTCGGACGGTTCCCCCGACGCCGACGCGGCGCACGAGGCCGTCGAACGCGCCCTGGTGCTGCTCCAGGCCTGGCTGGCCGACGAACGGCTCGGCGCCTCACGGCTGGTGGCGGTGACCTGGAACGCGGTGGCGGTGACGGAGGACGCCGCCCCGGACCCGGTGCAGGCCGCGGTCTGGGGGCTGCTGAGCTCGGCGGTGAGCGAACACCCCGGGCGGATCACCCTGGTGGACTGCGACGGCACGGACGAATCGCTGGCCGCGCTGGCCTCCGCGGTCGGGGCCGACGAGCCCCGGGTGGCGCTGCGGGAGGGCCGGGCGTGCGCCCCGCGGCTGGTCCGGGCGACGGGCACGCCCCGCCGGCCGCGGGGGATCGACCGGCACGGCACCGCCCTCATCACCGGCGGCACCGGCACCCTCGGCGCCCTCCTCGCCCGCCACCTCGTCCACCACCACGGCCTCACCCACCTCCACCTCACCTCCCGCCAAGGACCCCACGCCCCCGGCGCCACCGAACTCACCCGAGAACTCACCCAAGCCGGCGCCCACATCACCCTCACCGCCTGCGACACCACCGACCCCCACCAACTCACCGCCCTCCTCGACACCATCCCCCCCGAACACCCCCTCACCACCGTCATCCACACCGCCGGAACCCTCGACGACGCCACCACCACCACCCTCACCCCCACCCGCCTGCACACCGTCCTCCAACCCAAGATCGACGCCGCCACCCACCTCCACCACCTCACCCTCCACCACCCCGTCACCACCTTCGTCCTCTACTCCTCCGCCGCCGGACAACTCGGCACCCCCGGACAAGCCAACTACGCCGCCGCCAACACCTACCTCGACGCCCTCGCCCACCACCGCCGCACCCACGGCCACCCCGCCACCTCCCTCGCCTGGGGCTTCTGGAACACCCGCAGCACCATGACCGCCCACCTCACCGACGACGAGCAGAGCATGCGCCGGCTGGCGGGGTCGGGCATCGCGCCGCTCACCGAGGAGCAGGGGCTCGCCCTCTTCGACGCGGCGGTCGCGCTGGACGCGCCGGTCGCCGTGCCGCTGCCGCTGGAGCCCGGCGCGCTGCGCGCCCGGGCCGCGGCGGGCACGCTGCCGCCGCTGCTGCGCGCCCTGGTGCGGGCCCCGGTGCGCCGGGCCGCGGCCGCGGGCCCGGCGGCCACGGGTGCGGGCACGGCCTTCGCGGCCCGCCTGCGGGAGTCGCCGCGGGCGGAGCGCGAACGGCTGCTGCTGGACCTCGTGCGGACCCACGCGGCCGGGGCGCTGGGGCACGACGGCCCCGACGGGCTCGACCCGCGGCGGACCTTCCGCGAGCTCGGCTTCGACTCGCTCGCCGCGATCGAGCTGCGCAACGCGGTGGGGGCGGCGACCGGGCTGCGGCTCCCCGCGACCCTGGTGTTCGACCATCCGACGCCGTCGGCGGTGGTGGAGTTCCTGCTCGGCGAACTGACCGGCGGCCACCGGCCGCCCGCGGGGCCCGCGCCGTCGGCGAACGTGGACGCCGGGGAGCCGGTCGCGATCGTCGGCATGGCGTGCCGCTACCCCGGCGGGGTGGCCACCCCCGAGGACCTGTGGGAGCTGGTCGCCGCCGGGCGGGACGCGACCGCGGACATGCCCGAGGACCGCGGCTGGAACGTGGAGGAGCTGTACGACCCGGAGCTGACGCGGCCGGGGACGTCGTACGTGCGCCGGGGCGGATTCCTGTACGACGCGGCCGAGTTCGACGCCGAGTTCTTCGGGATCTCCCCGCGTGAGGCGCTCGCCACCGACCCCCAGCAGCGGCTGCTGCTGGAGACCTCGTGGGAGGCGCTGGAGCGGGCCGGCATCGACCCGCGCGCGGTGCGCGGCAGCCGGACCGCGGTGTTCGCCGGGGTGATGTACCACGACTACGGCTCCGGGCCGGGCGACCTGCCCGAGGAGGTCGAGGGGTTCATCGGCACCGGCTCGGCGGGCAGCGTCGCCTCGGGCCGGGTGGCGTTCACGCTGGGACTGGAGGGGCCCGCGGTCACGCTGGACACGGCGTGCTCGTCGTCGCTGGTGGCCCTGCACCTCGCGGCGCAGGCGCTGCGCTCCGGCGAGTGCGACCTCGCGCTGGCCGGGGGCGTGACCGTGATGGCGACGCCCGGGGTGTTCGTGGAGCTCTCCCGGCAGGGCGGGCTGTCGCCCGACGGCCGCTGCCGGTCGTTCGCCGAGGGCGCCGACGGCACCGGCTGGGGCGAGGGCGCCGGAATGCTGTTGGTGGAGCGTCTGTCGGACGCCCGCCGCAACGGACACCCGGTGCTCGCGGTGGTCCGCGGCTCCGCGGTGAACCAGGACGGCGCCTCCAACGGGCTGACCGCGCCCAACGGGCCCGCGCAGCGGCGCGTCATCGAACAGGCCCTGGCGGGCGCGGGGCTGGGCGTCGGCGACGTCGACGCGGTGGAGGCGCACGGCACGGGCACCACCCTGGGCGACCCGATCGAGGCGCAGGCCCTGCTCGCCACCTACGGCAGGCGGGAGGCCGGCGCGGAGCCGCTGTGGCTGGGCTCGGTGAAGTCCAACATGGGGCACACCCAGGCCGCGGCCGGGGCCGCCGGGATCATCAAGATGGTCATGGCGATGCGGCACGGGCTGCTGCCCAGGACGCTGCACGTGGACCGGCCGTCCCCGCAGGTCGACTGGTCGTCGGGGGCCGTGGAGCTGCTCGCCGAGGAGCGGCCGTGGCCGGACGCGGGGCGGCCGCGGCGGGCCGGGGTGTCGTCGTTCGGCATCAGCGGGACCAACGCCCACGTCGTCCTCGAACAGCCGCCGGCCGAGGAGGCCGCCGCGCCGGCCCGGCCGGTCGCCGGCGGGGCGACGCCCTGGGTGCTCGGCGCGCACGAGCCGGCCGCCCTGTACGGGCAGGCCGAACGGCTCGTCAGCCACCTGACGGCACGCCCCGAGCTGGCCCCGGTGGACGTCGGCCACACCCTGGCGGGCCGGGCCCGGCTCGCGCACCGCGCGGTCGTGCTGGGCGGCGACCGCGACGAACTGCTCGCCGGGGCGGCCGCGTTGGCGCGGCGGGCCGCGGACCCGGACGCGGCGCTGCCGCCCGGCGTGGTGGAGGGCTCCCGGGTCGGCGACGGCCGGGTGGTGTTCGTCTTCCCCGGACAGGGCGCGCAGTGGGCGGGGATGGCCGCCGGGCTGCTCGACTCCGCGCCGGTCTTCCGCGACCGGCTGCTGGAGTGCGAGCGGGCGCTGGAACCGTACGTCGACTGGTCGCTGTCGGCCGTGCTGCGGCAGGAGCCGGGCACGCCGCCGTGGGACCGGGTGGACGTGGTGCAGCCCGCGCTGTGGGCGGTGATGGTGTCGCTGGCGGCCCTGTGGCGGGCCCACGGGGTGACGCCGGACGCGGTGATCGGGCACTCGCAGGGCGAGATCGCCGCCGCCTGCGTCTGCGGCGCGCTGGAACTCGGCGACGGCGCGCGCGTGGTGGCGCTGCGGGCCCGGGCGATCGGCCGGGCGCTGGCCGGCCGCGGCGGGATGGTGTCGCTGGCGCTGCCCGCCGCGGCGGCGCGGGAGCTGATCGCCCGGTGGGACGGCCGGATCTCGGTGGCCTCGGTCAACGGGCCGGCGAGCACCGTCGTGGCCGGGGAGCCGCAGGCGCTGGAGGAGTTGCTCGCGCGGTGCGCCGCCGACGGCCTGCGCGCCCGGTCCGTCCCCGTGGACTACGCCTCCCACACCGCCCAGGTGGCGGAGATCGAGGAGACGCTCGCGGGCGAGCTGGCGGGGATCCGGCCGCGTCCGGCGGCGGTGCCGTTCTTCTCCACCCTCACCGGCGCCCCGCTGGACGGCACGGAACTGGACGGCGCCTACTGGTACCGGAACCTGCGGCACACCGTGGAGTTCGAGGCGGCGACGCGGGCCGCGCTGGAGCAGGGCTTCGCGGTCTTCGCGGAGATCAGCCCGCATCCGGTGCTGGTGCCCTCGCTCCAGGACACCGTCGACGACGCGGGCCGGCCCGGGGCCGCGGTGGGCTCGCTGCGCCGGGACGACGGCGGCACGCGGCGGTTCCTGACCTCGGTCGCCGAACTCGGGGTGCTCGGCGTCGAGGTCGACTGGCCGGCGGTGTTCGCCGGAACCGGTGCCCGCCACGTGGACCTGCCCACCTACGCCTTCCAGCGGCGCCGGTTCTGGCTGGAGTCGCGCCGGGGCGCCGGCGACCTGACCGCGACCGGACTCGACCCGGCGGACCATCCGCTGCTGGGGGCGGCCGTGGCGCTGGCGGACGGCGAGGGCGTGCTGCTCACCGGCCGGCTGTCCGCGCGCACCCGCCCGTGGCTGCCCGACCACGCCGTCTCCGGCCGGGTCCTGCTGCCCGGCACCGCCTTCGTCGATCTGGCGATCCGGGCGGGCGATCTGCTGGGCCGCCCGCATCTGGAGGAACTGACGCTCCAGGCGCCGCTGTTGCTGGGCGACGGACCCAAGGACGAGGTGGCGGTGCAGGTCCGGGCCACCCCGGACGGCGACACCGGACGCTGCACGCTCACCGTGCACTCCCGGGCCGGCGAGGACGACTGGACGCTGCACGCGACCGGCGCACTGAGCGCGGACGCGCCCGCCGAGCCCGCCCCCGAGACCGCCTGGCCGCCGGCCGGCGCGCAACCCGTCGACGTGGACGGCGTCTACGAGGAACTCGCCGCGGGCGGCTACCACTACGGTCCCGCCTTCCGGGGGCTGCACGCCGTGTGGCGGCGCGGCGAGGAACTGTTCGCCGAGGTCCGGCTGCCCGAGTCCGAGCGGGAGGACGCCGCCCGCCACGGCGTCCACCCCGCCCTGCTGGACGCCGCGCTGCACGCCATGGCGTTCGCCGGCGGCCGGGACGACGGCGTACGGCTGCCGTTCTCCTGGACCGGGGTCCACCTGTTCGCGACCGGCGCGACGACGGCCCGGGTCCGCCTCACCCCCTCGGGGGACCGGCTGGCCCTGCTGCTCACCGACGACGGCGGACGCCCGGTCGTGTCGGTGGAGTCCCTGGTGACCAGGCCCGTCGTGCTCGACGGGCCGACCGGCGGCGCGCTGGAGGACGCGCTGCTCCACCTGGACTGGACGGCGCTGCCGGTGGCGGACGCCCCGCCCTACGCCCTGGTCGGCGACGACCTGTTCGGGCTGGCCGCCGCCGCGGTGCGGACGAGCGCCGGGTTCGAGGAGCTGGCCGCGGACGGCCCCGTGCCGGACACCGTGGTCCACTGCCTCGCCCCCGCGGGCCCGGACGATCCGGCGGCCGCCGCGCACGCGGCGGCCGAGGCGACGCTCGGCGTCGTGCGCGCCTGGCTGGCCGAGGAGCGGTTCGCCTCCGCGCGTCTGGTCCTCGTCACGTCGGGGGCGGTCGCCACGGACGACGACGAGGACGTCGGCGACCTGGGCAACTCGGCGAGCTGGGGTCTGGTGACCTCGGCGCAGACCGAGAACCCCGACCGGCTCGCCCTGATCGACCTGGACGGGGCGGCGGAGTCCCGCGGGGCGTTCCCGGGCGCGCTCGGGTGCGCCGAGCCGCGGGCCGCGATCCGGCGCGGCACGGTCAGCGCGCCCCGGCTGGCCCGCGCCCGGTCGCACGCGGCGCTGCTGCCGCCGCCCGGCCGGACCCCGTGGCGGCTGGAGAGCACCGGCCGCGGCACGATCGAGAACATGGCCCTGGTGCCCTGCCCCGAGGTGCTGGACCCGCTCGGCCCCGGTCAGGTCCGCCTGGCCGTGCACGCGGTCGGCCTGAACTTCCGGGACGTCATCGTGGCGCTCGGCATGGTCGAGGGGCAGAACGGCATCGGCGGCGACGTGGCCGGCACGGTGCTGGAGACGGGCGCCGGCGTGTCCAACGTGGCGGTCGGCGACCGGGTGCTGGGGCTGTGCTCCGACTCGTTCGGGCCCGTCGCGGTGTGCGACCACCGGTTCCTGACGCCGATGCCCGAGGGCTGGTCCTACGAGCAGGCGGCGACCGTCCCCATCACCCATCTCACCGCCTACTACGGCCTGGTGGACCTCGCGGACGTGCGCCCCGGCGAGTCCGTGCTGGTGCACGCCGCGGCCGGCGGGGTCGGAGTGGCGGCGGTCCAGCTGGCCCGCCACCTGGGAGCCGAGGTGTACGGCACCGCGAGCACCGGCAAGTGGCCGACGCTGCGCGCCTACGGGCTGGACGACGCGCACATCGCGAACTCCCGGACGCTGGAGTTCGAGGAGCGGTTCATGGAGACCAGCAGCGGCTGCGGGATGGACGTGGTGCTGGACTGCCTGGCCGGCGAGTTCGTGGACGCCGGGCTGCGGCTGCTGCCGCGCGGCGGGCGGTTCCTGGAGATGGGCAAGACCGACAAGCGCGACCCGGCGCGGGTGGCCGAGGCCCACGAGGGCGTGTCCTACCGGGCGTACGACCTGATGGAGGCCGGTCCCGACCGCATCCAGGAGATGCTGGTCGCGGTGATGGCGCTGTACCGCGACGGACGGCTGGAGCCGCCGCCCGTCACCGTCTACGACCTGCGCCGGGTCCGCGAGGCGATGCGGGACCTGAGCCAGGCGAAACTGGTCGGCAAGGCGGTCCTCACCGTGCCGCGGGGGATCGACCGGCACGGCACCGCCCTCATCACCGGCGGCACCGGCACCCTCGGCGCCCTCCTCGCCCGCCACCTCGTCCACCACCACGGCCTCACCCACCTCCACCTCACCTCCCGCCAAGGACCCCACGCCCCCGGCGCCACCGAACTCACCCGAGAACTCACCCAAGCCGGCGCCCACATCACCCTCACCGCCTGCGACACCACCGACCCCCACCAACTCACCGCCCTCCTCGACACCATCCCCCCCGAACACCCCCTCACCACCGTCATCCACACCGCCGGAACCCTCGACGACGCCACCACCACCACCCTCACCCCCACCCGCCTGCACACCGTCCTCCAACCCAAGATCGACGCCGCCACCCACCTCCACCACCTCACCCTCCACCACCCCGTCACCACCTTCGTCCTCTACTCCTCCGCCGCCGGACAACTCGGCACCCCCGGACAAGCCAACTACGCCGCCGCCAACACCTACCTCGACGCCCTCGCCCACCACCGCCGCACCCACGGCCACCCCGCCACCTCCCTCGCCTGGGGCTTCTGGAACACCCGCAGCACCATGACCGCCCACCTCACCGACGACGAGGTGCGGCGGATGGAGCGGGCCGGGATGCGGCCGCTGGACGACGCCGAGGGGCTCGCCCTGTTCGACCTGGCCTGCGGGGCGGACGTCCCGTTGCAGGTGATCACGCGGCTCACGGCGGCCGTGCTGCGGGCGGGCGCGCAGGACGTGCCGCATCTCTTCCGGGGTCTGGCGCAGGGCGCCTCGCGTCGGGTGGTGCGCTCCGGCGACGACGGTTGCGAGCTGCGCACCCGGCTGACCGGTCTGCCCGACGTCGAACAGCACCGCAGGGTGCTGGAGCTGGTGCGCTCCCACGCCTCGGTGGTGCTGGGCCACTCCTCGGCCGCCGCGGTCGCGGCGGAGCAGTCCTTCAGCGAGCTCGGCTTCGACTCGCTGACCGCCGTGGAGTTCCGCAACCGGCTCGCCGCGGCCACCGGGCTGCGGCTCCCGGCCACGCTCGTCTTCGAGCACCCGACGCCGACCGCGCTCGCCGCGGAACTGCTCGCCGAGCTCGCCCCGGCCGGGCTGTCCGGCGTCGAGGCCGCGCTCGCCGGCGTGGACGCCCTCGAGGCCGCCCTCGGGGCGATCGACGCGCGAGGCGGCGACCGCGACCGGGTGGCGCGCCGGCTGCGCGGGCTGCTGTCGCAGTGGAGCGCGCAGGAGCCCGAACCGGCCGCCGCGCGCGGCCGCGACGGCCTCGCCGACCTCGCCGACCTCGACAGCGCGACCACCGACGACCTGTTCGACGCGATCGACCAGGGCTTCGCTCTCTGACCGCGAACACCTCACCAAGGAGCTGGCAGCGACATGTCCGACGAGGAGAAGTACCGCGAATACCTCAAGCGGGCCGTGACCGAGGCCCGCGGACTCCAGCGCCGGCTGCGTGAGGTGGAGGACAGGGCGCACGAGCCGGTCGCGATCGTCGGCATGGCGTGCCGGTTCCCGGGCGGGGCCGACACCCCGGAGGACGTGTGGCGGATGGTGTCCGAGGGAGTGGACGCCATCGGGGGGTTCCCCGACGACCGCGGCTGGGACCTGGACGGGCTGTACCGCACGGACGCCGTGGAGTCCGGGGCCTCGACCACCCTGGAGGGCGGTTTCCTGCGCGGGGCGGGCGAGTTCGACGCGGACTTCTTCGGCATCTCCCCGCGTGAGGCGCTCGCCACCGACCCCCAGCAGCGACTGCTGCTGGAGACGTCCTGGGAGGCGCTGGAGCGCGCGGGGCTGGACCCGCGGTCGCTGCGGGGCAGCGACGCCGGCGTGTACTTCGGCGGTACGGGCGGGGACTTCGCCGGTCTGCTGTCGGCGTCGCCGCAGGCCCTGGACGGCTACATGCTGACCGGCACCTCCAGCAGTGTGCTGTCCGGCCGGGTGGCGTACGTGCTCGGTCTGGAGGGGCCCGCGGTCACCGTGGACACGGCGTGCTCGTCGTCGCTGGTGTCGATGCACCTGGCCGTGCAGGCGCTGCGCAAGGGCGAGATCTCGCTGGCGCTGGCCGGCGGTGTCTCGGTGCTGGCGACGCCCGGCGCGTTCCCGGAGTTCTCCCGGCAGGGCGGCCTGGCCTCCGACGGCCGCTGCAAGGCGTTCTCGGCGGACGCCGACGGCACCGGCTGGGGCGAGGGCGTCGGCGTGCTCGTCCTGGAGCGGCTCTCCGACGCCCGGCGCGCCGGACGTCCGGTGCTGGCCGTGGTCCGCGAGAGCGGCGTCAACCAGGACGGCGCCAGCAACGGCCTCACCGCGCCCAGCGGTCCGGCCCAGCGCCGCCTGATCCTGCGGACCCTGGACGAGGCGGGGCTCGCCACCGCCGACGTGGACCTCGTGGAGGCGCACGGCACGGGGACCAAGCTGGGCGACCCGATCGAGGCCCGGGCGCTGCTGGCCACCTACGGCCAGGACCGCCCTGCCGACCGGCCGCTGTGGCTCGGCTCGGTCAAGTCGAACATCGGGCACACCCAGTACGCGGCGGGGGTGAGCGGCGTGATCAAGACCGTCATGGCGCTCCGGCACGGCGTCATGCCGAAGACGCTGCACGTGGACGAGCCGACGCCGCACGTCGACTGGTCCTCGGGCGCGGTCCGGCTGCTGACCGAGGCGCGGGAGTGGCCGGACACGGGCCGCCCCCGCCGGGCCGCGGTGTCCTCCTTCGGCGTCAGCGGCACCAACGCGCACCTGATCCTGGAGCAGGCGCCGCAGGCCGAGGACGCGCGGGAGAGCGCGGGCGAGCCGTCGGGGCCGGTGGCGTGGGTGGTGTCGGGGCGTGGTGGGGCGGCGTTGCGGGAGCAGGCCGGCCGGCTGTTGGAGCGGGTGGTGGAGCGTCCCGAGTTGCGTCCGGTGGACGTGGGTCTGTCGCTGGCGGGGACGCGGTCGGCGTTCGAGGAGCGGGCGGTGGTGCTGGGCGGCGACCGTGACGCGTTGCTGGCGGGGCTGCGCTCGGTGGCCGAGGGCGTGCCGGGTCCGGGCGTGGTGTCCGGTCGGGCCACTGACTCCGGTGTCGTGTTCGTCTTCCCGGGCCAGGGGTCGCAGTGGGTCGGGATGGGGCGCGAACTGTGGGACACCTTGCCGGTGTTCGGGGCGCGGATGC
>NZ_JAHHIT010000195.1 GCF_024539675.1 Streptomyces hilarionis
GCCCCGGACACCCCCGAAGCCCCTGGGGTCCCCGAGGTCGCGGCCTCCGCGGCCTCCGCGGCCGCCGCTCCCGCCGTCGTGTCCGAGGCGCGCCCGCAGCCGGAAGCCGAGCCCCTGCCCCGCGGCCCCGCGGCAGGCCCGCACCCGCACCCGCACCCGCACCCCGGCGTCTCCCTGACCCGATCCAGGGCGGTCACGGAACGAATGCCGGCGCCGGGCGGGCCCATCCGGCAGGCGGAAGGGCCGCCGGCCGAGGGCGCGCCGGCCGCGGGCGAGCCGCCCGCGCGCGGGCCCGGCGGTGAGCTGCCCGGGCCGGCCGTTGCGGCCGCTTCCGTGGGCGGCGGCCGGCGCGCGCGTACCCGTCCGGGGCGAGCGGGCCGGCGCTCCGGCCCGCGCCGGGGCGCCCTCGCCGCCCTCGCCGCGGTCGTCGTCGCCGGTGTGGTCGCCGCCGTCCTGCTGGCGACGGCTCCCGGTGGGCACGACGGTGACGGGCGGACCGCCGGATCCCCGCCCGGCCCCTCCGCGATCGCCGACTCCGCGGTCACCACGGCCGCGCCGTCCGCCTCCCCGACGGTCGAGGGGACCTTCAGGCCGCCGAGTCTGCCCCCGGGCGCGCACCAGGAGGCCGGCGGCTTCGCCTGGGCGACGCCGAGGGGCTGGCGACGCGACGTGAAGACGGGCGCGGAGGTGCACTACACGTCCCCGGACGGCGTCCAGGAGCTCGTCGCCAAGTCCTCCCTGGCGCGGGGGGACTTGATGGACACCTGGCGCACGTCCGAGCAGAACGCCCGGGAGGGCCGCGACTACCGCAAGATCCGCCTGGAGGAGACGACGTTCCGGGGCCTGCGGGCGGTCGTCTGGGAGTACACGTTCACCCTCAGGGGCACCCCCTGGCACGCCCGGCTCCTCGGCTTCGACGAGAACGGGACGTCGTACCAGGTCAACACCTGGTACCAGCCCGGGGCGGAGGCGTCGGCCCTGCCGACGTACGAAAAGGTCAAGGACAGCTTCACGGTGACGTGAGCCGGACCCGGGGCGGCGCGGCACGGCGGAACGACCGAGGGGAGGAGGCCCGCTCGCTTCGGCGGGCCTCCTCCCCTCGGTCGTTCACCCGGACCCGGGCTCGTCGCTCAGACCTTGGTCTGCGCGTCCGTGTCCGTGCCGGTCGTCGTGGCGGTCGTGGCCACGGAGGCCGGCCGGTCCTTGCGGCCGTTCCACTGCCGCACGAAGGCGATGGCGACGACGACCGCCGCGACGAGCAGCGACAGCAGCACCGTCGTCCGGCCGCTGCTCTCGCCCTCGGTGTCGGTCAGCATGTAACCGAGGACGAAGACGATCAGCGCGGCGGTGGCCCAGGTCAGGTAGGGGTACAGCCACATCTTCACGACCAGCTTCTCCGGCGCCTCGGCCTGGATGATCCTGCGCATCCGCAGCTGCGAGAAGCAGATGACCAGCCAGACGAACAGGGCCACGGCCCCGCTGGAGTTCACGAGGAAGAGGAAGACGGAGTCGGGGAACCGGTAGTTGAAGAAGACGGCGACGAACCCGAAGACCACGGAGGAGACGATCGCCGCGAGCGGGACGCCCCGGCCGGTCGTCCGGGCGAAGGCCTTCGGCGCGTCTCCCCGCTCACCGAGCGAGAAGGCCATGCGGGAGGCCGTGTAGAGCCCGGAGTTGAGGCAGGACAGCACCGACGTCAGCACGATGAAGTTCATGATCTGGCCGGCGTGCGCGATGCCCAGGGAGTTGAGGGCGGCGACGTAGGAGCCCTGGTCCTTGATGGACGGGTCGTTCCAGGGCAGCAGCGTGACGACGATGAAGATCGAGCCGAGGTAGAAGACGCCGATCCGCCAGATGATGCTGTTGGTCGACTTGGTCACGGCCCGCTGCGGGTTCTCGGACTCGCCGGCGGCCAGGGTGGCGATCTCGCTGCCCATGAAGGAGAAGACGACGAGCAGCACGCCGGTGAGGATCGCGCCGGGTCCGTGGGGCAGGAAGCCGCCGTGGTCGGTGAGGTTGCCCAGTCCCGCCTTGTCGCTGTCGACGCCGGGCAGCACGCCGAAGACGGCGAGCGCGCCCACGACGATGAACGCGCCGATGGCGACGACCTTGATGCCGGCGAACCAGAACTCGAACTCGCCGTAGGAGCCGACGGAGACCAGGTTCGTGGCCGTCAGCACCACCATCACGATGAGGGCCCAGCCCCACTGCGGTACGGCGGGGATCCACCCTTCGAGGATCTTCGCCCCGGCGGTGGCCTCCACCGCGAGCACGACGACCCAGAAGAACCAGTACAGCCAGCCGATGGAGAACCCGGCCCAGCGGCCGAGCGCCCGGTCGGCGTGCGCGGAGAACGAGCCGGAGGTCGGGTTGGCCGCGGACATCTCCCCGAGCATGCGCATCACCAGCACCACGAGCGTGCCGACGAGCGCGTAGGACAGCAGGATGCCGGGGCCCGCGGTGGCGATGCCGGAGCTGGATCCGACGAACAGCCCCGCGCCGATGACACCGCCGATGGCGATCATCGACAGATGCCGGTTCTTCAGGCCCGCCTGGAGGCCGGAACCGTTGGCCGCGGGGGCCCCGGGGTCGTGCTCTGCCGGGGAAAGGGTCGGCTGCGAAGTCATGGGGACGGTCTTCCTTTGCGCCGCGTGGGGAATCTGGTGCCTCGTGTGGGGGGAAGCGTTACGAGCCGGTCCAGTGAATCGGAGGTGAATGAATTCGGGAACCTCTGATTCGGAATCGTTACTTGAGGTTTTCCTGAGGTTCTATGGGGTTGAGCAGGCTTTATGGACGCGGCACCCGGCGCTGCTACCCCGCGCCGCCCGTGTCACACTCATCCCATGCGCGTGTATCTCGGCTCGGACCATGCCGGCTTCGAACTCAAGAATCACCTCGTCGAATGGCTCAGGGCGGCGGGTCACGACCCCGTCGACTGCGGGCCGCACATCTACGACGCCCAGGACGACTACCCGCCGTTCTGCCTGCGCGCCGCGGAGCGGACGGCCGCGGACCCCGAGGCCCTCGGCATCGTCATCGGCGGCTCCGGCAACGGCGAGCAGATCGCGGCGAACAAGGTGAAGGGCGTGCGTGCGGCCCTCGCCTGGAGCGAGGAGACCGCGTCCCTCGGCCGCCAGCACAACAACGCCAACGTCGTCGCGGTCGGCGCCCGCATGCACACCCAGGACGAGGCGACCAAGTTCGTCGAGACGTTCCTGGCCACCCCGTTCTCCGAGGACGAGCGGCACATCCGCCGCATCGACATGCTCGCGGCGTACGAGACCACGGGCGACCTCCCGGAGATCCCCGCCCACCACCCCCAGCAGTAGCCCGCGGTCCGGATCCCGGCCGTCCCTCGCGGCGGCCGGGCGCCGGACGCGGACCGCCCGCCCCGCCCGACCGGTTCGGGCGCGCGGGCGGTGCGGAAAGGAACGCGCCGGTGCCAGAAGGGCACACCATCCACCGGCTGGCACAGGACTACGCCCGTTTCGCCGGCCGCCCCCTCCAGGTCACCAGCCCCCAGGGCAAGTTCGCCGACGCCGCCGCCCTCCTCACCGGCGGCCCGCTCACCCGCACCGAGGCGCACGGCAAACACCTCTTCCTCGGCTTCGGCGGCGAACGGTGGATCCACATCCACCTCGGCCTCTTCGGCAAGGTCGCCTTCGGCGACGCCCCCGCGCCCGCGTCCGCCGACACCGTGCGCCTGCGCCTGGCCGACCCCACCTCCTACGTGGACCTCCGGGGTCCCACGACGTGCGCCCTGATCGGGGACGTCGAGAAGCGGGCCGTGCACGCCCGGCTCGGCCCGGACCCGCTGCGCGCCGACGCCGACCCGCTGCGCGCCTACGCCCGCGTCTCCCGCAGCCGTACGACGATCGCCGCACTCCTCATGGACCAGAAGGTCATCGCCGGCGTGGGCAACGTGTACCGCGCCGAGGTCCTCTTCCGGCACGGCATCGACCCCTACCGGGCGGGCCGGACCGTCACGCCCGCCGAATGGGACGCGATCTGGGCCGACCTCGTCGCCCTCATGCGCGAGGGCGTCCGCCACAACCGCATCGACACGGTCCGCCCCCAGCACACCCCGGAGGCGATGGGCCGCGCGCCCCGCGTCGACGACCACGGCGGCGAGGTGTACGTCTACCGCCGCACGCACCAGCCCTGCCACCTGTGCGGCGACACCGTCCGCACCGCCGGCCTCGCCGCCCGCAACCTCTTCTGGTGCCCCACCTGCCAGAAGAACTGAAGGATCCGCCAGAAGAACTGACCGGCCCGCCGGGGAAACCGAAGCCGACGGGTCCGGGGCCCGGGGCCGGGGCCGCCTGCGACACGTCCTAGAAGCCGTGGGGCAGCCAGGGCGCCGACGCCGACCCGAACGCCACCGCCGCCTCCGCCAGCGCCCCCTGCCGCTCCTCGCGCACCCGGCCGGCCGCCGCCAGCGAGGCCAGGCTCACCCCGCCGAGGTACGCCGCCCCCAACTCCCGCACCGAGAGCGCGAGATCGGGCGCGTCCGCGGTGGGCGTGCAGACCGCCCCCTTGGCGTCGCCGCTCAGCCGCCAACGCCCCGTGTTCCAGGGGCAGAAGGCGTCCTCGACGTCCAGGACCACGTCCACCGGCGACTGGTACGTGCGCGCCTCCAGCGCCGCGCCGACGTCCACGAGCCGGACGTACAGCGAGTCCCGCACCCGCAGGTCGCAGCGCCGGACGTCGGAGACGAGATGCTGCCACGCCTCGTCCACGGGCCGCCCGCGCAGCTTCAGCGAGGCGGTGAGGTCGACGTCGAACAGGAAGCGCCACAACGCCGCCCGGGACAGGGGGTCCACCCCGGCCAGATCCTGCAACTGCACCTGCCCGTCGGGCCCGCCGTCCGTCCACCGCGGAAGCACCCGGAAGCGGGCGTACCCGGTGACCTCGCCGTCGCGCTCGGCGAGCACGCACTGGAGCGGCGACGCGCCGCCCCGCCCGCTCTCCGGGTCGAGCAGCCCCAGCCGCTCCCAGCCGGGCCGCCGCGCCAGCATCCCGGGCCGGCCGGGCACGGTGTGCGCGTACACGCGCTCGCACGCCGCGAGTTCGGCGCCGGGGTCGGCGTACCGCACGCGTACGTCGTCCGCCCCGGCCGGGACGGACAGCCCCACCCGGCTCGTGTCGATCTCGGCGTTCAGCGCGAAGGTCGCCGTGCCGTACCCGAAGCGGCCGTAGATCGCCGGCTCGGACGCGGTGAGCGCCGCCAGCGGCTCGCCCCACGCCCGCACGTCGTCCATCAGCCGGCGCATCATCGCCGTCAGCATCCCGCGCCGCCGGTGCGTCGCGCTCACCGAGACCATCGTCACACCGGCCGTCGGCACCGAGGCCCCGCCGGGCACGGTCAGCCGGAAGTCGTAGGCGCCCGCCGTCCCCACGCACCTGTCGCCGTCCCACACGCCCAGGGACCGTTCGTACGGGGTGAGCCCCCGGAAGAGCTCCCGCTCCTCGGGCGGTTCCGCGACCCCGCCGAAGGCCCTGAGGAGAGCGTCGTACCACTCGTCCCATTCGTCCCGTCGCAGGTCCCGCATCCGCCCTGCCGCCTCGCTCGTCATGACCTCATGCCTAGCAGCCCGATGCGGGACGAGCCAGGGAATTTCGCCCACCCGGCGGCGCGAGCGCTTTCCGTGAAGTTCACTGTGAAGTTGAGCCTCGGAGGGGGGACAAGTGGGACCTCCCGTGCCAAGCGACGGGTTCGATGGATAGGGTCCCGAACTAATGGCAGCAGGACGACAGCGGCGCGCGGAAGCCGAGACGTTGGCGGCCCGGATGAGGCACTTGTGGCACCGGGTCCGCACCGGCGTGCGCCGAAGCGCCGTGGACTACTTCCGCGGCGACGGCTCGGACTGGATCGCGCTGGCCTTCCTGCTGCTCACCGTGCCGCTGATCGCCCTCACCACGCTCGCCAACTCGGTGTGGTGCTCCCCGGCCGCCCTCGTCCTGCCGATCGTCGCCGGCGGCCTGCTGCTGCGGCCGTCGAGCCTGCTCGGCCTGTACGCGGCGGCGGCCACGGCGCTCATCGTGGAGTCGGTGCGGCTGGGCCCGTACACCGAGGGCCCCTCCCGCGTCACGCCCGGCGTGGTGCTCGTCGTCGCCGCATGCGGTTTCTTCGGGCTGCTCATCGCCCAGTTCCGCAGCCGGGTCGGCGTGCCCTGGCGGCGCGGCGGCACCATGCTCTTCGACCTGCGCGAACGCATCCGCGTGCAGAGCAAGCTGCCGGGCCTGCCGCCGGGCTGGCACCGCGAGATGGCGCTGCGGCCCGCGGGCGGCCAGTCCTTCTCCGGGGACTTCGTCGTCGCGGCCCGCACCAACGGCGGCCGCACCCTGGAGGTCGTCCTCACCGACGTCTCGGGCAAGGGCATGGACGCCGGCTCGCGCGCCCTGCTGCTGTCGGGCGCCTTCGGCGGACTGCTCGGCTCGCTGC
Organism: Streptomyces hilarionis; assembly: GCF_024539675.1. Classification (GTDB taxonomy): domain Bacteria; phylum Actinomycetota; class Actinomycetes; order Streptomycetales; family Streptomycetaceae; genus Streptomyces; species Streptomyces hilarionis. Next base: position 6,446 of record NZ_JAHHIT010000195.1, read on the forward strand.
CCCCGCACGCGTTCCTGCCGGCCGCCAACGGCTATCTGCTCCGCCAGGACTGGGACGAGGGCTTCGCGACCTCCATCCACCTCGTCCTCGACCTCGACTCCGGCGACTACGAGCTCTACTCGGCCGGCCACCCGCCGGGCCTCCAGCTCAGCGCGGGCAGCGGCCGCTGGGAGGAGAAGGCCGCCGAGGGCCCCCTCCTCGGGGTGTACGACGGCGCCCAGTTCGACCCGGTGAAGGGCTCGCTGCGCCCCGGCGACGTGCTGATGCTCTTCACCGACGGCCTGGTGGAGACGTCCGACCGGGACATAGTGGAGGGCATCGACCGCCTCACCGGCGAGGCCGACCGCTATGTGGCCGGCGGCTTCCAGGGCGCCGCCTGGCACCTGATCGAGGCCGTCGCGAAGGACGTCAACGACGACCGGGCCCTGCTGCTGATCTGCCGCGAGGGCCCCACGGCCCTGTCGGCGCCGCTGTCCTGAGCCCGGCCGGCCCGGCCCGAGCCCTGTCCTTCGAGGGGAACCCGTCATGCTCACGCTGCCCGAGGTCGAGGCCCTGGCCCGCTCCGCCCACGCGGGGCAGACGGACAAGGCCGGCCGGCCCTACGCCGAGCACCTGCGGGCGGTCGCGCAGGGTGTCCGCGACCGGGGCGGCGACGCCGACCAGATCGCGGCCGCCTGGCTGCACGACGCCGTCGAGGACGACGCCCTGTCCGAGGCCTGGCTGGCCGCGGCCGACCTGAGCGACCGTACGAAAGCGGTCGTCTCGGCGGTCACCAAGCGGACGGGCGAGACACCGCAGGCGTACGCGGCGCGCATCCTCGCCACGCCGGGCGCGCTCCTGGTGAAGGAGGCGGACCTGGCGCACAACGCCGACCCGGCCCGGCTGGCGGCCCTGGACCAGCCCACCCGCATCCGGCTGACCGAGAAGTACGCGCGGATGCGCGCCCTTCTCGGCCTCACGGATCAGCCTTCCTGAACCCCGGCCGGCTCACGCGGCGCCGAGGCCGACTCCCGCTCCCGCGGGAGCTCCTGCTCGGGCCGCCGGTCCCGGTCCGGCTGCCGCCCGGCGCGCTCGCGGGCGAGTTCGGCGGCGTCCGGCTTGAAGGCCCAGGCCATCTTCGGCTCCATCACGAACCGGAAGACCCGTCGTACGGGCGGGCTGCACAGCGCGGTGACGGCCGCGGCGATCGCGACGCTGACCGCGATCTCGCCCAGCGGCCCGTGCAGCGCCGGGTGGTCGAACCAGCCCCGGTAGTCGGCGCCCTTGATCAGGAAGCCGTGCAGCAGATAGCCGCACAGCGTGCCCGCGCCGAGCGCCGTGAACCACGTCCTGCGCCCCGGCACCCAGGAGAAGAAGCACGCCGTCAGCAGCAGTGAGCAGCCGAGCAGCCCGAGCTGCATGAGGGGGCCGACCCACCACGGCTGCCCGAACTCCTGTGCGGCGGAACGGTGGTAGAGCCAGCCGGTGTCCACCCTCGACACCGCCCACCAGCAGAACGCCAGGGACGCGGCGAACACCGGGACCGCCGCGATCCGCACCGAGCGGCGACGGACCAGCCGGAAGTGCTCGGGCCGCAGGCACAGGCCGAGCACGAAGTACGGCAGGAACTGAAGGACGCGCTGGAGGTCCAGGTCACCGCCGAAGTGGGGGGTCAGGGACGCCAGCATCGCGATGGCCAGCGCGACCGGGAGCGGGTGGCGGAGCATCTTCCAGATCGGCGTCGTCAGCCGCCAGATGAACAGCGCGCACAGGAACCAGGTGAGGTAGTACGGGTCGAGGAGGGTGATGGCGGCCTGCGGGTCGTGGTCGACGAAGCGCTTGAAGAGCGGATACGCGCTCTCGAACACGACGTAGGGCACGGCCACCCCGGTGATCAGCCGCTTCAGCCGCGCGGGGCTGCCGTCGAAGCTGCGCGAGAAGAACCCCGAGACGACGATGAACGCCGGCATGTGGAACGTGTACACGAGCATGTACGCGGCTTGCAGCACCCGGCTGTCGCCCTTGAGCGGCTCCCAGGAGTGGCCCAGCGCGACCAGCACGATGGCCAGGTACTTGGCGTTGTCGAAGAACGCGTCGCGCTGCCCGCCGGGCCGTGGGGACGGACGCTCGGCGGGTCTGTCCCCGGGGCGGCCGGAGCCGGACCGGCCGGGGGACCGGTCGTCGTGATCGTCCTGGGGACCGTTGTGCTGATCGTTCCGGTTCTTGGGCGAGCGGGAGCCCGGAACGAGAGACGGGGCGGCGTGGAACATTCGAGGCACCCTAGCCGCGTGCCCGCGTATTCGTAAAACACTCCAGGTCATTCCTCGTTATGCGGCGTCCCGGACCCGGCGTCGATCCGGGTCGCGCGTGTCAGTGAAAGCCTGACCGACCGTGATGTCACGATTCATCCCGACTAAAAGGTGCATAACGCCGGTTGTGGGGCCGTAGTTGACGTGACAACGGTCATTATTCGAATTCCCTGCGCACACGTTGTGTGGAAAAGGGGAGCGGCCGTCCCAATTCCCGTGCGGACAAGCCCCCGAATTGTCATGCGGCGCACCGGGGGCCGGAGACGGTCGCGCGATGATGCGTCACGGGCCGCATAGGGAGGCCGGGTTGGTGGCACGATGGTCTCGGGAGTGCGGACCGACCGAGGGCGTGTGATCAGTTGTGGCCATTTCACTGTCAGTGGTGCTGCTTTTGGCGATCATCCTGGTCGTGTTGATCCGAGGAGGATCGATCAAGGCGGGCCCGGCCATCGTCGCCATCCTGTTCGGCTTCTTCCTCGCGTCGACCGGCATGGCCCCGTCGATCAACCGGTTCCTCAACTCCCTCGCCGACACGATCAACTCGATCAGCTTCTGAGGCGAGGGGCGCGCCCCTCGCGGCCCGCTCGCGGCCGGATCCTCCCGTGCGGTGCGCCCGCGGCCGGGTCCGCCCGGCCACGGGCCCGGCCGTCGGCGGTGGGCTCGGTCGCCGGCGCATCCCGCGCTCGCCGAGGCCTCGTGTGCGGCGCCCGGGCCGGTGCGGCAGCCGGCGTCGGCCTTCACCACGCGGACCTCCCAGGGCTCCCGGCCGGGTCCGTGGACCCGCACCTTGTCCTGGAGGGCGTGCTCAGCTCGCCCTCGGGCGGGACGACGCGCCCGCGGGCTGCTGCCCCGGCCTCGTGACCGCGCCCCTGTACGACGTCCAGGCGGCCGAGCCGGCGAAGGTCTTCAAGGCGCTGGGCGACCCGGTCCGGCTGCGTCTGCCGTCGCTGATCGCCTCGCGGTCGGGCGGCGAGGTCCGCGTGTGCGACCTGCCCCCGGCCTTCGACCTGTCGCAGCCGACGATCTCGCACCACCTCAAGCTGCTCCGGCGGGCGGGCCTCACCGACTGCGAGCGCCGCGGCAGGACCCCTCGCCATGACCGCTGCAGCCGACCGCCCGTCCGTCCTGTCCGTCTGCGTCCACAACGCGGCAGGGGGCGAAGTCGTCCGCCCGATCCGCGACGAGATCGCCAAGCGCGTCCGCCGCCTGGTCGAGGAGATCGCCCCGCGGACGCGGTCGTGAGCGCGAACGGCCGGTTCCGCACCGTCGCGACGACGTCCGAGCACGCGCAGGGGCCCGAGGCTCCACCGGCTCGGCGTCGACGAGGGCGACGTCACGTCCGAGACCACCGTCCCGAGCTGGGAGGAGTGCGACGCCGCCAGGCTGCCCCGGCACCGCTCCGTCAACTCGTCGCCTCGACCGAGGCCGACGGCGTCCGGACGATCCGGTCCGGCGTCCTCCCCGAGAAACACCGTGCGTCCCGCCCTCCGCGCGCGGGCGGGCGAACGATTCCGCCCCCTCCCGCGAAGGCGCCCGAGGAGCGTCCGAGAGGCGCGCGGAGGCACGCGGGGGCGCGAACGAAACGAGCGGAGGCACGTGTGTGTGTGGGGGGGGCGAACGACGCGACGCGGCCCGGAGAACGCACAGGGCCAGGCGGAGAACGCACTCTCCGACCTGGCCCTGAGCCCTACAGAGCGGGCGACGGGAATCGAACCCGCGTAGCTAGTTTGGAAGACTAGTGCTCTACCATTGAGCTACGCCCGCACATGACGCGCCGCAGGTCAGCCGACCGCGGCACTGCACGCATCGTAGCGGGTCCGAGGCCTGTGCCGCACACCGCCTTTTCCGCCCCCGCCGCCGTCCGCCCGAGGGCCCGGTGAATGCGGCGGTCGGAGGGCGTGCGGGCATGTACCCTACGTGTCGCACCAGACGGGGTGTGGCGCAGCTTGGTAGCGCGTCCGCTTTGGGAGCGGAAGGCCGTGGGTTCAAATCCCGCCACCCCGACCACATGCCGCGGCCGTCGCGGACCGTCTCCGGCAGCCCGTGCGGTCACCTCGCTTGATCGCCTTTGGGGCGTGTCGTCGCTGCCGTTACTATGCAAGCTGCACGCCCGTGCGTCCTCATTCTCTGAAGTCCTCCGGGCGGCGAATCCGTCGGAGCCGGTCTGGCTCCGGCAGAAACCAAGAAGTCAGCCCCCAAGGAGACCGAACCGTGAAGAGCGCCGTGGAGACCCTGAACCCGACCCGGGTTCGGCTCAGCATCGAGGTGCCCTTCGAGGAGCTCAAGGACAGCCTCGACGCGGCGTACAAGAAGATCAACCAGCAGGTCACGGTGAAGGGCTTCCGCAAGGGCAAGATCCCCGCCCGGGTCATCGACCAGCGCTTCGGCCGTGGCGCCGTGCTGGAGGAGGCCGTCAACGACGCGCTGCCGAAGTTCTACACGGAGGCCGTCAACGAGGCGGAGATCGACGTCCTCGGCCAGCCCGAGGTCGACATCACGGAGCTGAAGGACGGCGAGACGCTGAACTTCACCGCCGAGGTCGACGTGCGCCCCGCCCTGGAGCTCCCCGAGGACTTCTCCTCCATCGAGGTCGAGGTCGACGCCGTCGAGGTCACCGAAGAGGACATCGACAAGTCGGTCGAGCAGCTCCGCGAGCGCTTCGCCTCGACCTCCCCGGTCGAGCGCGCCGCCGAGGACGGCGACGTCGTGACGGTCGACCTGGAGGCCAAGGTCGACGGCGAGGTCCTGGAGGACGGCGTCGCGAGCGGCGTCTCCTACACCATCGGCTCCGGCGAGCTGCTGGACGGCATCGACGAGGCCGTCAAGGGCCTGGAGGCCGGTGGCGAGACCACCTTCACCTCCGAGCTGAAGGGCGGCTCCGCGGCCGGCAAGGAGGCCGAGGTCACCGTCAAGGTCACCCAGGTCGCCGCCCGCGAGCTCCCCGCGCTGGACGACGAGTTCGCGCAGCTCGCCTCCGAGTTCGACACCCTCGACGAGCTGAAGGCCGACAGCCGCAAGCGCCTCGAGAACATGAAGCAGTACGACCAGGCCACGCAGGCCCAGGAGCGCGTCCTGGAGAAGCTGCTGGAGCTCGTCGAGGTGCCCGTCCCCGAGAAGCTCCTCGCGGACGAGATCAACACCCGCAAGCACAACCTGGAGCACCACCAGCTCGGTCAGATGGGCCTCGACCTCGACAAGTACCTGGAGATCCAGGGCAAGACCGCCGAGGAGTTCGAGACCGAGACCCGCGAGGCCGCGGTCAAGGGCATCAAGACCCAGTTCGTGCTCGACGAGCTCGTCAAGCGCGAGAAGCTGAACGTCAACCAGGAGGAGCTCACCGAGCACCTCATGCGCCGTGCCGCCTCCTCCGGCATGTCCCCCGACCAGTTCGCCCAGGCGGTCGTCGAGGGCGGTCAGGTCCCGCTGCTGGTCGGCGAGGTCGCCCGCGGCAAGGCGCTGGCCACGGTCGTCGAGTCCGCCACGGTGAAGGACACCAACGGCGAGGTCGTCGACCTGGACGACGAGGACGACGAGACGGGCGAGAACACGGAGTCCGCCGAGGCCGCCGCCGAGACGGAGACCTCCGAGGAGAAGACCGAGGGCTGAAAAGCCCCGCGTCTCCTCTGACGCACACGAGGGGCCCCGGAGCGGCGATCGCTCCGGGGCCCCTTCGTCGTCCGCGCCCCCGGCCGACTACGCCCCCGGCGAACACTCTCCTCTCCGGGATTCTCCGACGGGACCCGCGCGTTAGGGTCCATGAGTACGAGGGCAGGGGAGTCCCCGAGCCCCAGGCAGTACACGTGAGACGGCCCGGCGCCGTCGTAAGACGAGCAGGTGGATACGTGACGAATCTGATGCCCTCCGCCGCCGGCGAGCCTTCCATCGGCGGTGGCCTCGGCGACCAGGTCTACAACCGGCTGCTCGGCGAGCGGATCATCTTCCTCGGCCAGCCGGTCGACGACGACATCGCCAACAAGATCACCGCACAGTTGCTGCTCCTTGCCGCAGACCCGGACAAGGACATCTACCTCTACATCAACAGCCCCGGCGGCTCCATCACGGCCGGTATGGCGATCTACGACACCATGCAGTTCATCAAGAACGACGTGGTGACCATCGCCATGGGCCTGGCCGCCTCCATGGGCCAGTTCCTGCTCAGTGCGGGCACCCCCGGCAAGCGCTTCGCGCTGCCGAACGCCGAGATCCTGATCCACCAGCCCTCCGCGGGTCTGGCCGGATCGGCCTCGGACATCAAGATCCACGCCGAGCGGCTGCTGCACACCAAGAAGCGCATGGCGGAGCTGACCTCGCAGCACACCGGCCAGTCGGTCGAGCAGATCACCCGCGACTCGGACCGCGACCGGTGGTTCGACGCGTTCGAGGCCAAGGAGTACGGCCTCATCGACGACGTCATCCCGACGGCCGCCGGCATGCCGGGCGGCGGCGGCACCGGGGCGGCCTGAGGCCACCCCTGACGGCGGCAGGGCCGCACAGGGCGCTCCCCGGAGCTCTCCGCGCCCCCTGCTTCCCTCCGAGGCCCCAGGAGTCCGCTGAGGCCTCCGGGAGGCCCAGGAAGCCCCTCGGGGCTCCCGGGCCGCCCGGAGCCTCCCAGCGGGCGTCCGGGAGCCGTCGGAAGCCGTCGGAGCCTCTCTCCAGCCCCTCCTGCCCACCGCCCCAGCCCCCTTTCCAGGAGACATCGTGAACGACTTCCCCGGCAGCGGCATCTACGCCCGCACCGAGGCCGAATACACCGGACCCCGCGCCGAGTCCCGCTACGTCATCCCGCGCTTCGTCGAGCGCACCTCCCAGGGCATCCGCGAGTACGACCCCTACGCGAAGCTGTTCGAGGAGCGCGTGATCTTCCTCGGCGTGCAGATCGACGACGCCTCCGCCAACGACGTCATGGCGCAGCTGCTGTGCCTGGAGTCGATGGACCCCGACCGGGACATCTCGGTCTACATCAACAGCCCGGGCGGCTCCTTCACGGCGCTGACCGCGATCTACGACACCATGCAGTTCGTGAAGCCCGACATCCAGACGGTCTGCATGGGCCAGGCGGCCTCCGCCGCCGCGATCCTGCTGGCCGCCGGCACGCCGGGCAAGCGGATGGCGCTGCCGAACGCGCGCGTGCTGATCCACCAGCCGTACAGTGAGACGGGCCGCGGTCAGGTCTCCGACCTGGAGATCGCCGCCAACGAGATCCTCCGGATGCGCGCGCAGCTGGAGGACATGCTGGCCAAGCACTCGACCACGCCGATCGAGAAGATCCGCGAGGACATCGAGCGCGACAAGATCCTCACGGCCGAGGACGCGCTGTCGTACGGCCTGATCGACCAGATCATCTCCACCCGGAAGATGAACAACGAGTCTCTGCGTTGACGTTCGCGGTCGCTCCGTTCGGACCCCCTCGGCACGGTGTGACACGGTCCACGTCGCAGTGAACCGTGCCAAGGGGGGCCCGAACGGGGGTCCAGGCAAGGTACCGTCGGAATAAGGCAGCACCAGGAGCCGCTGGATTCGTAAGCGTCCAGGCGTCTCCCAGGCGAAGGGGAAGCACACCGTGGCACGCATCGGTGACGGCGGCGATCTGCTCAAGTGCTCGTTCTGCGGCAAGAGCCAGAAGCAGGTCAAGAAGCTCATCGCAGGGCCCGGTGTCTACATCTGCGACGAGTGCATCGATCTCTGCAACGAGATCATCGAGGAAGAGCTCGCGGAGACGAGCGAGGTCCGCTGGGAGGAACTCCCGAAGCCGCGCGAGATCTACGAGTTCCTCGAGGGCTACGTGGTGGGCCAGGAGCCCGCGAAGAAGGCCCTGTCGGTCGCGGTGTACAACCACTACAAGCGCGTCCAGGCCGGCGAGAACGGCGGCGCCCAAGGGCGTGACGACGCCATCGAGTTGGCGAAGTCGAACATCCTGCTGCTCGGCCCCACGGGCTCGGGCAAGACGCTTCTCGCGCAGACCCTGGCGCGCATGCTGAACGTCCCCTTCGCGATTGCCGACGCCACGGCGCTCACCGAGGCGGGTTACGTCGGCGAGGACGTCGAGAACATCCTGCTGAAGCTGATCCAGGCCGCCGACTACGACGTCAAGAAGGCCGAGACCGGGATCATCTACATCGACGAGATCGACAAGGTCGCGCGCAAGAGCGAGAACCCCTCCATCACGCGTGACGTGTCGGGCGAGGGTGTCCAGCAGGCGCTGCTGAAGATCCTGGAGGGCACCACCGCCTCGGTCCCCCCGCAGGGCGGACGCAAGCACCCGCACCAGGAGTTCATCCAGATCGACACCACGAACGTGCTGTTCATCGTGGGCGGCGCCTTCTCGGGCCTGGAGAAGATCATCGAGACCCGGGCCGGCGCCAAGGGCATCGGCTTCGGCGCCACGATCCGCTCCAAGCGCGAGCTGGAGTCCAAGGACCAGTTCGAGGCGGTCATGCCCGAGGACCTGGTCAAGTTCGGCATGATCCCCGAGTTCATCGGCCGTCTGCCCGTCATCACCTCGGTCCACAACCTGGACCGCGAGGCGCTGCTCCAGATCCTGATCGAGCCGCGCAACGCGCTGGTCAAGCAGTACCAGCGGCTCTTCGAACTCGACGGCGTGGAGCTGGACTTCGAGCGCGAGGCCCTGGAGGCCATCGCCGACCAGGCCATCCTGCGCCAGACCGGCGCCCGCGGCCTGCGCGCCATCATGGAGGAGGTCCTCCAGGCGGTGATGTACGAGGTCCCGTCCCGCAAGGACGTGGCGCGCGTCGTCATCACGGCGGACGTGGTGCTCTCCAACGTCAACCCGACCCTGATCCCCCGCGACGCCCGCGGCGGCCGCGGCCCGGGCGAGGCGAAGACCGCCTAGGGCGTGTTTCGAAAGTCCCGTCTGCCCGGCGACGCCTGGCACGCACGCTCGCCGCGTTGTCGGGGTCACCCCGATACAACCAGTATCGGGGTGACCCTCCGCCTTGCGATCG
>NZ_JAHHIT010000196.1 GCF_024539675.1 Streptomyces hilarionis
GGGGCGGCCGCTTTGGTCCTCGCGGCCCTGTGGGCTTGCGGCGTCTTGGGCCTCGGCGGTTCCTTCGGCCTCGACGGTTCCTCGGGCTTGGGGCGCTGGGGCGGCCGCTTTGGTCCTCGCGGCCCTGTGGGCTTGCGGCGTCTTGGGCCTCGGCGGTTCCTTCGGCCTCGACGGCTCCCCGGACCTGCGGCCCGGCTCTGCGGCCCGGCTCTGCGGCCCGGCCCTGCGGCCGCGGACCCGCGGCCCCGGCTCTGCGGCGCCCGCTTCGGCCTGGCGGCCGCTTCGCCCCGGCGGCCTGCGGCCTTGCGCCCCGGCGGCCTGCGGCCCCGGCCCCCCGGCGCCGCGGCCTCAGCCGTCCGCCTCGGCGCGGAGACTTCGCAGCAGTTCCCGGCCCGCCGGGAAGGGCTCTCCCCCCGAAGTCCTGGAACCGCAGCCCTGCCGGCGCCTCGCGGCCCAGGAGGCGCGCGCCGTCGCACCGGAAGCAGAGCGCGATCTCGAAGAGCGGCTCGGGGCCGGCGTCGTCGTGGAGGCGAACGGCCCGGCCCGGCAGGAAGCAGCGGGTCCGCTCGCCGTCCGGCAGGCCGCCGATCAGGTCCGGGGTGCGCCGCGTCCGTCCTCGGCCCGGACCGCGACGACCTCGCCCCGCACGCTCTCCCCGGCGAACGGGGCGCGGGGATCGGCGATGCGGACGACCTCCGGGAGCCGGGCCGCCCGGTGGGCGGGCGGCAGTCTCATCTCCGCGGCGACCCGGACGACCCGCGCACCATCAACTCGCCGCGGATCGTGGCGATGCCGCCGGGCGGGGGCTCCTCGCGGCCCATGGCGATGCGTCCCGCACGGGCTCCCGCCTCCGCCAGCGGCAGCCGTACCGTCGTCAGGGACGGCACCACGTCGATGCTGAACGGCAGGTCGTCGAAGCCCGCCACCGACACGTCCTCGGGGATCCGCAGTCCCGACTCCCGCAGGGCGGCGCACGCCCCGAGCGCGACGGAGTCGTTGGCGGCGACGACCGCCGTCAGGGAGGGGTCGCGGCGCAGCAGCTCCAGCGTCGCCTCGTAGCCGGCCCGCCGGTCGTAGCGGCCGTGCACGGTCCAGCGCGGGTCCTCCTCGATGCCGGCCGCGGCCAGCGCCGCCCGGTGGCCCTCCAGTCGGTGCCGGGTGGTCGTGCGCTCCTCGGGGCCCGCGATGTAGCCGAGCCGCCGGTGGCCGAGGCCGATGAGGTGCTCGGTCAGCTCCCGTCCGCCCCCGCGGTTGTCGAAGGTCAGGGCTATGGCCGAGGTGTCCGGCGCGGGCGGCCGGCCGCACAGCACCACGCGGGTGCCCGCCTCGCCGAGCCTGCGCAGCTTGGACGCCACCGCCGAGGCGTGCGGCTCGTCCTCCACGGCCCCACCGGTGAGCACCACGGCGGCCGCCCGCTGCCGTTGCAGCAGCGTCAGATAGGTCAGCTCGCGCTCCGGCGAGCCGCCGGTGTTGCAGACCACCGCGAGCCGTTCGCCCCCGGCGCGCCCGCCCGGTCCGCCGATCTCCGACTGGATCGCGCTCGCCATGATCCCGAAGAAGGGGTCGGCGATGTCGTTCACCAGGATGCCGACCAGGTCGGACGTGGCGGCGGCCAGCGCGCTCGCGGGCCCGTTCAGCACGTAGTCCAGCTCGTCGACCGCCCGCAGCACCCGCTCCCTGGTGGTAGCCGCCACGGGGTAGTTCCCGTTCAGCACGCGCGACACCGTCGCGGGCGAGACCTGCGCGCGGGCCGCCACGTCCGCCAGGGTCACCGTCATCTCGTCGTCCTCCGGTCACACATCTCGTCGTACGTCGTCGTACGCCCAGGTGGACAGCGGCCTTGGCAGGCGCGGTTCCGGGCGTGTCGAGCCGACCTTACGGCCCAGGACCCCCGTTGTTCGCCCCCTCGAACAACTCGGGATGGACACGGTCTTGTCCGGACCACGGGTCAGAGGCTAGCTTCTTCCTGTATAGAAAGCGCTTGCTGTCACGCTGATCAGGAAGAGGCGTACGCGGCGCGCACAACGCGTACGAAACGCGCAGACACGCTGCGCACGACGCCTATGAAGGGATCGACGTGACACGCAGAACGGTGCGGATCGCCATGAACGGCGTGACCGGGCGCATGGGTTACCGCCAGCACCTCGTCCGCTCCATCCTCGCCCTGCGCGAACAGGGCGGCCTCGACCTCGGCGACGGCACCGTGCTGTGGCCGGAACCGGTCCTCGTCGGCCGCCGCGAGCACGCCCTGAAGGCGCTCGCCGAGCAGCACGGGCTGGACCCGCAGAACGTCTCCACCGACCTCGACGCGGTGCTCGCCGACCCGACCGTCGAGATCTACTTCGACGCCCAGGTCACCTCCGCCCGCGAGGAGGCGATCAGGAAGGCCGTCGCCGCCGGCAAGCACGTCTACACCGAGAAGCCCACCGCCACCGGTCTCGACGGAGCCCTGGAGCTGGCCCGCCTGGCCACCGCCGCGGGCGTCAAGCACGGCGTCGTCCAGGACAAGCTGTTCCTGCCGGGCCTGCTCAAGCTCAAGCGCCTCATCGACGGCGGCTTCTTCGGCCGGATCCTGTCCGTGCGCGGCGAGTTCGGCTACTGGGTCTTCGAGGGCGACTGGCAGGCCGCCCAGCGCCCGTCGTGGAACTACCGCGCGCAGGACGGCGGCGGCATCGTCGTCGACATGTTCCCGCACTGGGAGTACGTCCTGCACGAGCTGTTCGGCCGCGTGAAGTCCGTCCAGGCCCTCACCGCCACCCACATCCCGCAGCGCTGGGACGAGCAGGACAAGCCCTACGACGCCACCGCCGACGACGCCGCCTACGGCGTCTTCGAGCTGGAGGGCGGCGCGATCGCCCAGATCAACTCCTCCTGGGCCGTGCGCGTGAACCGCGACGAACTCGTCGAGTTCCAGGTCGACGGCACCGAGGGCTCCGCCGTCGCCGGACTGCGCAACTGCCGCGTCCAGCACCGCTCCGCGACCCCCAAGCCGGTCTGGAACCCGGACATCCCCGCCACCGAGGTCTTCCGCGACCAGTGGCAGGAGGTGCCCGACAACGGCGAGTTCGACAACGGCTTCAAGGCCCAGTGGGAGCTCTTCCTCAGGCACGTCTACGCCGACGCCCCCTACCACTGGGACCTGCTGGCCGGCGCCCGCGGCGTCCAGCTCGCCGAGCTGGGCCTGAGGTCCTCCGCCGAGGGCCGCCGCCTCGACGTCCCGGAGGTCACGCTGTGACGGTCCTGCTGCCCGGCGCGGACGGCGCCCTGCGCACCTACGAACCCCGCGCCGAGCCCCTCGCCCTCACCGCCGGCGCGCCCTTCACCTCGCGGACGGTCTACTCGGCGGCGCACGTCGTCGCCGACCCCTTCGCGGACGTCTCGCCGGACTCCCCGGCCGCCGTCGACTGGGACGCCACCCTCGCCTTCCGCCGCCACCTGTGGTCCCACGGGCTCGGCGTCGCCGAGGCGATGGACACCGCCCAGCGCGGCATGGGCCTGGACTGGGCGGGCGCGGCCGAGCTGATCCGCCGCTCCGCCGCCGAGGCCAGGGCGGTGGGAGGCCGCATCGCCTGCGGCGTCGGCACCGACCAGCTCACCGCCGGCGGCACGCTCGCCGAGGTCCGCGCCGCCTACGAGGAACAGCTCGCCCTCGTCGAGGAGTCGGGCGCGCGGGCCGTCCTGATGGCCTCCCGCGCCCTCGCGGCCGCCGCCTCCGGCCCCGAGGACTACCTCGACGTCTACGGCCACCTGCTGCGCCAGTCCGCCGAGCCGGTGATCCTGCACTGGCTGGGCCCGATGTTCGACCCGGCGCTGGCGGGCTACTGGGGCTCGTCCGACCTGGACGCGGCCACCGACACCTTCCTTGAGGTCGTCGCCGCCCACCCCGACAAGGTGGAGGGCATCAAGGTCTCGCTGCTGGACGCGGGACGCGAGATCGACATCCGGCGCAGGCTGCCGCAGGGAGTGCGCTGCTACACCGGCGACGACTTCCACTACCCCGAGCTGATCGCGGGCGACGAGCAGGGCTTCAGCCACGCCCTGCTCGGCATCTTCGACCCGCTGGGCCCCCTGGCGGCGGAGGCGGTCCGCGTCCTCGACACGGGGAACACGACCGGCTTCCGGGAGCTGCTGGACCCCACGGTCGAGCTCTCCCGCCACCTCTTCCAGGCCCCCACCCGTTTCTACAAGACGGGCGTGGTGTTCCTGGCGTGGCTGGCCGGCCACCAGGCGCACTTCACCATGGTCGGCGGCATGCAGTCGGCCCGCTCCCTCCCGCACTTCGCCCGCGCCTACGAACTCGCCGACGGACTGGGCCTGTTCCCCGACCCGAAGCTCGCCGAGGAGCGGATGAAGAACCTGCTGTCGCTGTACGGGGTGAACCAGTGAGCACTGCCGGGGACCTGTCCCGCTTCTCGATCAACCAGATGACGGTGAAGCAGCTGTCGCTGCCCGAACTCGTCGACGCCTGCCGGGACCTGGGCGTCGTCAACGTGGGCCTGTGGCGTGAGCCGGTGCAGGCCCACGGCGTGGAGGCGACCGCCAAGCTGGTGCGCGACGCGGGCCTGACGGTGACGACCCTGTGCCGGGGCGGCTTCCTCACGGCGACCGACCCGGACGAGCGGGCGGCGGCCCTCGCCGACAACCGCCGCGCGGTCGACGAGGCGGCCGCACTCGGCACCGAGGTGCTGGTCCTGGTCTCCGGCGGCCTGCCCGCCGGCTATAGGGACCTGCACGGCGCCCGCGAACGCATCGCGGACGCCCTGTCCGTCCTCGGCCCCTACGCCGAGGAGCACGGGGTGAAGCTGGCCATCGAGCCCCTGCACCCCATGTACGCCGCCGACCGCTGCGTGGTCTCGACCCTCGCCCAGGCCCTCGACCTGGCCGAACGCTTCCCGGCCCACCAGGTCGGCGTGGCGGTCGACACGTACCACGTCTGGTGGGACGACCGGGCGCCCGCACAGATCGCCCGGGCGGGCGCGGACGGCCGCATCCACACCTTCCAGCTCGCCGACTGGACGACGCCGCTGCCCGAGGGCGTGCTGACCGGCCGCGGCCAGATCGGCGACGGCGCGATCGACATGCGCGAGTGGCAGGGCCACGTGGAGACGGCCGGGTACACGGGCGCGATCGAGGTCGAACTGTTCAACGACGGCCTGTGGGCACGCGACGGCCGCGAGGTCCTGGCGGAGACGGCGGAGCGGTTCGTGTCCCACACCGCGGCCTGACGCAGGCGGCCTGGCGCTTCGGTGGCCTGCCCGTTCCTGATCCGAACGGGCAGGCCACGGTCGTAGGATCGGGCGCGACACCCCGACGAACGGACGCCGCCGCCCATGTACGTCAGCCGCATCCTCGTGCAGGACATCAAGTCCTTCCACGGCCCCCGCGAGGTCGACCTCACCCTGACCCGCCCCGACGGCAGCCACGCCGGGTGGACGGTCCTCGCCGGTCGCAACGGCTCGGGCAAGACGACGCTGCTGCGGGCCATGGCACTGGCGCTCAGCGGGCCCGCGGTGGCACGGGGCCTGGTGCCGGGTTTCGAGAACTGGGTGACCGAGCACAGCACAGCGGGGCAGGTCGAAGTCGAGATCGTCCGGGACGCGAGCCACGACCGCTTCTCACAGGGCCGCCCCCCTGCCGGTGTGGTCCGCGCCGGACTCCGCTGGACCACTCCCCGGGACGGGACGTCCGGCCGGGTTCCCGTACGCAGAGGCGTCCTTCCCGGTCTCCAGGAGATCAGGTACACCACGGCTCAGACCAGCATCGCCCGTCGCGGGCCGTGGGCGGACAACCCCGCCGGCTGGTTCAGTGCGGCCTACGGGCCGTTCCGGCGGATGGCGGGCGGCTCGGGCGAGGTGCAGCGGCTGATGCTGACGTCCGGGCCCGTGGCCAGGCACGCGAGCCTCTTCCACGAGGACGCCTCGCTCGCCGAAGGCGTCGCCTGGCTGATCGAGCAGCACCTGCGCGCGCTGGAACGCCGCCCGGGCGCCGCCAGGCTGAAGGGGCTCGCCCTGGCGCTCCTCGGCGACGGACTGCTGCCGGACGGGTACCGGATCGTCGACGTCGACTCCGACGGCCTGTGGGTGGAGCGCAACGGCAGCCGCTTCCCGATGCGGGAGATGAGCGACGGCTTCCGCACCGTGGCCGCTCTGGTCGTCGACATCCTCAAGCAACTGCACGACGCGTTCGGCGCCGACCTGTGGGAGTCCGGCCTCCCGGAGATCGACGACGGGTCGATCCGTCTGGTGACGCCCGGCGTCGTCATCATCGACGAGATCGACGCCCATCTGCACGTCTCCTGGCAGCGCCGTATCGGCCCGTGGCTGACCTCGCACTTCCCCCGCATCCAGTTCATCGTCACCACGCACAGCCCCTACATCTGCCAGGCCGCCGACCCCGGCGGACTGATCAGACTGCCCGGCGTGGACGAGGCGCTCCCGCCCGAGGTCATCGGCCAGGACCTGTACGACCGGGTGGTGTACGGCAGCGGCGACGACGCGGTCCTCTCGGACCTGTTCGGTCTGGACACCCCGTACTCGGAGCGCGCCGAGCGGGCCAGGGCCGAGTTCGTGGACCTGGAGGCGCAGATCTACGACGGGACCCCGTCCGGTGAGTCCCTGGCTCGCTACAAGGAACTCAAGGCGCGGCTCGCGAGTTCGCCGTCCGCCCGCGTGGACGAGGTGTCGGCCCACCTCCACCGCCTGGCGGAGGAGATCGCCGAGGGTGCGAAGGGCGACGAGGAGTGATCCGTCTGCGCCGGGCGCTCCTGCCGGCGGCCACGACGGAACGACTGGCCGAACACACCGCCGAGATTCGGCGACAGGCCACGGAGAAGGAACGCAAGGACCGGGCGAAGGAACTCTGGGCGAACCGACGGCAGGTCCGCCCCGCGCTCGTCGCCGGGCTCGCGGAGATGGCGCCCGGCCGCGAACGCTGCATGTACTGCGGTGACAGCCAGGGCACCGACATCGACCACTTCGAGCCGAAGAGCCTGGCTCCGCTGCGTACCTTCGACTGGCTGAACCATCTGCTCGCCTGCTCGTACTGCAACAGCAACCAGAAGCGGAACCTCTTCCCCACCAAGGCCGACGGCAGCCCGCTGCTCGTCGACCCGTCGGCCGAGGACCCGTTGGACCACCTGCGGCTGGTGCTCCCGCTCGGCACGTACCGGGGCCTGACCGACCGGGGGCGGGCCTGCATCGAGGTGTTCGGCCTGAACACGAGAGCGGTCCTGGTGGAAGGCCGCAGGGACGCCTACGCGACGGCCAGGCACTCCATCGAGCTGTGGCGCATAGCCATGGACAAGGGCCAGCGCGACAAGGCGACGGAGATCGTCCGGGTCACCTGGAACCGTCCCCTCATCGACGTCCTGGTCGCCATGTTCCACCAGTCCGGCCATCCGGCGGCCCACGCCCTGTTCGCGGGGGAGGAGGAGATCCTCGACCTCCTCCTCGACACCGAACTGCGTTCCGCGTTCCTGCACTTCAGGGGCCTGAGCTACTGACGACCTCGTGGCCCCGTGGCCCCGGACGGGCGCGTGGGTGCCCCTGCGCTATGCCGAGCCCTCCCTCTCCACCGCCATGATGCCGACGCATTCTTCGAGCGCCGCGTGCAGCGACGGCACGAAGGCGGCGAGTTCGGCGTCCGTCGACCTGCCTCCCTCCAGCACGGCCCCGACGACCGTCACCAGGACGGCGGCCGCCTTCAGGGCGTGCGCGTCGGCCAGTTCCTCCAGCACGCCGCCGGGGCGCGCGACCACGAACGACTCCTTGCCGGTGGCGGGGCTGGTTCGTCTTGACCCCCTGCCGCCCGTGCCCGGGGCGGCCGCCTGATCCGGGTCGACGTCGTCGATCTGGCGGTGGTGCGCCCCCGGCCCGCTCGGCATCTCGTCGTGCGCCGCAGCGACCGCTGATCAGACGTAGTGGTAGCGGGCCTTGAGGACCACGACGGCCTTGTCCTCCACCGCGTAGACGAGACGGTGTTCGTCGTTGATCCGGCGGGACCAGAACCCGGACAGTTCGCCCCTCAGGGGCTCCGGCTTCCCGATCCCGGTGAACGGATCGCGTCGGCAGTCGTCGATCACTTTCGCCAGCCGGCGGCACATCTTCGGATCGGTCGTCGCCCAATAGGCGAAATCGTCCCAGCCGTCGGGAGTGAAACGGACGTCCCTCACCCCTCACCGTCCGCCGCGGCGTACAGCTCGTCCATGGTCTTCTCGACGGTTTCCCCGGCCTTGTAAGCCGCGACCGCCCTCATCAGCCGCGCGGCGTTGGCGGGGGACCGCAGGAGGTACACGGTCTCCTGCCACGACCGGTAGTCGTCGGCGGACATCAGCACCGCGTCGCCCGACCGGGAGGTGATCTCCACGACGGTGTGGTCGTTGTTGACCTGCTCGATGAGGGGGAACAGGGTCTTCCTCGCCTCGCTGGCGCTTATCGACATGACGCACTCCTCTGCACAGGGCGGTACAAGAAAACGGTACCAGTAGTGGTGCAAGTTTTCCGTACCAGAAGCCGCCGTCAGGACTCCTGCTCCGCCCCCGGCACCCCCGCCCGCAGATGCGCCGCCAGTCGGTGGAGCTCGGTGAGGGCGGCGGGGTCCGTCCCGTCCCCCAGCGGGTAGTGCAGGGCCGGGGCGGAGGCGGGGCCGAGGGCGACGGGGCGGGACGCGACGGGCGGGCGGCGGGCGTGGGTGAGGCCGATGCCGCGCACGTCCCGCGCGCCGAGGGTGAAGGACACGGGCAGGGGCGGGGCCTGGAGCACGGGCGCCGTGGTGAGGTCGCGCGGGGCCCGGCGCACCGAGACCAGCATCGTCGTCAGGCCGTGCCCCGCGACGAGGGCTTCGGCGAGCGGGGTGACCGCGTCCAGCGGCGGCTCGTCGCCCTCCCCGTACCCGAGGGTCAGGGTGACGTCCTGCTCGACGCCCGCGGTGGTCCGGGTGACCCGGATCCACGCCAGCGCGGGCCGGTCGGGGTGTCCGGCGACGACCAGATGGGTGGGCTCGGGGGCCCGGTCGCGGGCCAGGCCGGTCAGCCGGCGCGGCGACCACGGCAGGTTGACGGGCTCCGCCGTGCCCCAGCCGGCCGGCGGCGAGCCGGTGAGCGCCCGCCACGCCGTCTCCACGCCCTCGCCCAGGACGACGTCCTCCCGCGCGGGCAGCGTCGTGCGGAACGCCACGATCAGCTGCCGCTGCGCGCTCGGGGACGTCCGTCCGAACGCCTCGGCGACCGAGGCCGTGCCGTCGGCCCCCGGCGCCGGTGCGAACGTCCCGTCCTGCCAGCGCAGCACCGCCCCGGACAGTCCGTCGTAGTAGCCCTGCTCCGGGTCCTGGACGACCCAGCGGTTGGGCGGCTGCACGAGGGTGGCGCGGGCCGGTGCGCTGAGCCGCACGTGCGGCGGGGTGACGATCTGTAGCGCGCGGCCCGACTCCGCGCTGCCGCGCAGGAGGTCGGAGAGCCAGGTGGTCAGGGCCAGGACGGGCCGGTCGGCCAGCACGACGGCCGTGCTCCCGGTGAGGACGTCCACGACCGGCTGCCCGTCGTCGGGCGCCACCACCGCGTCGACGTCCACGACGTCGGTGCTCGCGGCCCGCTCGGGCCAGGTGCCGCCGCCCAGCAGCAGGGCGAGCCGCCCGCACACCGAGCCCGCGAGCCGCTCCGCCTCGGGCACCGCTCCGGAGGCCCGCGCCTCGGTCCACCAGAACGGCACCGGCGTCTCCCGCCCGAGCAGCCGTTCGGCCTCGCCCGGGACCTGGACCAGCAGCGGGGCCTCCACGGACACCAGGGGCCTGCCGTCCGCGGCGCACAGCCGCAGCACGGCCCCCTCGGACCCGGCGCTCACCCGCGTCAGGGGGCCGCCCGCGTACAGGCCGGCCAGCAGGGCCCAGGTGTCCGGCATCTTCGGGGTGAGGGCGATGACGTCCCTGGTCACGACTCCCCCTTCCCGGCTTCCCCGGCCTGCCCGGGGTCCCCGGACGCGGCCAGCGCGGTCTGGACGAGCTGGTGGCGGCGGCCGCGACGGACCAGGGTGCCGCGGCCGGGCGGCTGCTGGGAGGCGTACAGACCGGGGAAGAGCTGCCCCTCGGTGCGGTCGCCGGTCATGAGCAGGGCGGTCGCGCCCGTCTCGCGCAGGCCGGTCAGCAGCGGTTCGTACATCGCGCGGGACGCCCCCGCCGCCCGGCGCGCCAGGACGAAGTGCAGGCCGATGTCCTGCGCGCTGGACACGTACGGCACGAAGGGCGCGAGGGGCTGCTGTCCGGCGGTGGTGAGGATGTCGTAGTCGTCGACGAGGATGACGATCCGCGGCCCCCGGAAGGAGGGTTCGCCCGTCTCGGGCGCGTCGGGGTCGGCGCTCTCCGGCAGCCGCTTGTCGAGCTCGGCGGCGATGCCCGTGGAGAGGGCCCCGGCGAGGGCGGCGTTGTGCGCGTAGCCGCCCCGGTACGGTTCGGGGACGACGCCGCGCAGTCCGCGCCGGGGGTCGAAGACGCCGAAGACCAGCTCCTCGTCGGAGTACCGCTCGACGAGACCGGCGACGACCAGCTTCAGAAGGTTCGTCTTGCCGCACTCGTTGTCGCCGAGGACCAGCAGGTGCTGGTCGCCGCCGAAGAGGTCGAGCAGCACGGGGGCCAGGGCGTCCTGGTCCAGGCCGAGGGGTATCCGGCGCGGTTCGGCCTCCGGCAGGGGCAGCCGCGCCGCCGGCAGCCGGGCGGGCAGCACCCGCACCGGGGCGGCCGGCGCGCCGGGCCAGTTGGCGTCGACGGTCCGGGCCGCCTCGTCCAGCGCCGGTCCCAGGTCGCCGGTCGTGGGCGAGCCGTCGAGACGCGGCAGGGCCGCCTGCGCGAACAGCTTGCCGTCGGTGAGCACCCGGCCGGGCACGTCCGGCGAGAGCGTCTCGGACAGCTTGCGGTCGACGGAGGAGTCGGCGGGGTCGTTCAGCCGCAGCTCGACGCGCGTGCCGAACATCGACTGGGTGGCGATGCGGACGTCGTTCCAGCGCAGCATGCCCGCCACCACGTGGATGCCGTAGCCGCCGCCGCGCTTGAGCAGATCGGCCACGGGCTCGTCGAGGTCGGCGAAGTCGTCGCGCAGCGCACCGAAGCCGTCCACCACGAGGACCACGTCCGTGGAGCCGAGCCGCGGCAGCCGGCCCTCGGCGCGCAGCCGGCGCAGCTGGTCGACGGAGTCGATGCCGTGCTCGCGGAAGAGCGTCTCGCGCTCGGCGAGCATGGCCCGCACCTCGGCGACCGTACGGGCCGCACGCTCCCGGTCCGCCCGTCCCGCGACGCCCCCGACGTGCGGCAGGGCGGCCAGCGCCGACAGGCCGCCGCCGACCAGGTCCAGGCCGTACACGGCGACGTCGCGCGGGGTGTGGGTGGCGGCCAGGGACAGCACGAGGGTCCGCAGCAGCGTCGTCTTGCCGGACTGGGGGCCGCCGATCACGGCCACGTGCCCGCCCGCCGTCGTCAGGTCCAGCACCCACTGGCCCTGCCACTGCCGGGCCGGGTCGTCGAGCACGCCGAGCGGCGCCCGCATCCCGCCGGTGGCGCGCGCCAGGTGCAGCCCGCGCTCGGAGACCCGGACCGGCCCGGCGGCCGCGTCCAGGGTGACGGCGTCCGGCAGCGGGGGCAGCCAGATGCGGCGCACGGCGGGCGCGGCGCCGGCGAGCCGGCCGACCATGAGGGACAGCACGGTCGGCCCGGTCTCCCGCCGGGTGGCGACGGCCTCCTGCGCCTGCTCCTCGCCGCCTCGCGCGGTGTTGTACGCCGGGTAGGGCAGGGCCAGCGGCTCGTCGCCGGCGCGGTCGCGCACCGCGGGCCCGTGGTGAGCGCCGGAGACGTACCCGGCCTTGAACCGCTCGTAGGTGGACGTGTCGACCTTCAGGTAGCCGAACCCCGGCAGGGGCGGCAGATGGAAGGCGTCGGTGGTGTCCAGGACCGTGCGGGACTCGTCGGCGGAGAAGGTCCGCAGCCCCAGCCGGTACGACAGATAGGTGTCCAGGCCCTTGAGCCTGCCGCCCTCGATGCGCTGGCTGGACAGCAGCAGATGCACGCCGATGGAGCGCCCGATCCGGCCGATGGACAGGAACAGGTCGATGAAGTCGGGCTTGGCGGTGAGGAGTTCGCCGAACTCGTCGATGACGACGAACAGGTGCGGGAGCGGTTCGAGGTCCGGCCTGCGGGTCGCGCGCAGCACCGCGTAGTGACCGATGTCGGCGACGTTCCCGGCGTCCTTGAGGACCTGCTGGCGGCGCCTGACCTCCCCGGCGAGGCTCGTGTGGACCCGTTCGACGAGCCCGGCCTGGTTCTCCAGGTTGGTGATCATCCCGGCGACGTGCGGCAGTTCGGCGAACGGGGCGAACGTGGCGCCGCCCTTGTAGTCGACCAGGACGAGGGCGAGGTCCTCCGGGGGGTGGGTGGCGGCCAGCGCCAGGACGAGGGTGCGCAGCAGCTCGCTCTTGCCGGAACCGGTCGCGCCCACGCACAGCCCGTGCGGTCCCATCCCGAGCTGGGAGGACTCCTTCAGGTCGAGCAGCACCGGCTCGTGACGGTCCGTCAGGCCGATGGGGACGCGCAGGAAGTCGCGTTCGCCGCGCGGCTTCCACAGGGCGGCCGGGTCCCAGGCGGCGGGATCGGCGACGCCGAGGAGCGCGGGGAAGTCGACCGGCCCGGTGACGGGAGCGCCCTCGGCGGCGGACTCCGGCGACAGCCGCAGCGGAGCCAGCAGCCGGGCGACGCCCTCCGCGCCCGCGACGGTGACCGGATCGACGACGCCCTCGGCGGCGAGGCCGCGCAGATCGTCGACGACCACCCGGTCGCCGTCCACGCCGATGCGGACGCTCACCTCGTCCGGCTCGTGGATCCGCTCCTGGAGGAGGTGCACCACGGTGACGCCCATGTCGGACAGCCCGACCGCGGAGTCCGGGCGCGGCAGCTCGCCGGCGGGCTCGCCGTAGCCGTCCACGACCACCAGCAGCCGGCCGGCCAGCCGCAGCGCGTCCCGGTCGGCGAGTCCGCGCCGCACCTCCGCCGCGTACGCGGAGCGCCGGCCCAGCTCGGGGCGCAGCAGTTCGGCCAGCCGCCGCAGGTCGGGCGCGATCCGGCGGGCGGCCACCGGACCGTCGGGCGTCCGCGGATCCAGCATGTGGGGCAGCCACTTGGCCCACTCCCACTCGGCCGACCGCTCCCCGGGCACGGCCAGCGCGAGCGCCACGTCGTCGGGCGCGTGCGTCACCGCCGTCTGCACGAGCAGCGCCCGCGCCACCCGCAGGACGCCCTCCCGGTCGCCGACCACGCTGACGTTCCCGGCACGGTCCAGCGGCACCGCCAACGGCGCGTCGGCGGCCGTCGCGAACCGGCGTTGCAGGGCGCGCGCCTCGTTGAGCATGAACGGGTCCGGCGGCGTCAGCACCCCGCCGGCGCCGCTCTGCTGGACGACCGGCTCCGGAACCGGTACGTCGCCGAGGCCCACCCGCACCCGCAGGAAGTCGGCGTCCTGGCGGCGCCGCTCCCACAGCCGGGCCGGATCGCGCACCAGGTCGTACAGGGCGTCCGGCGACGGGTTCAGCTCCCGCTCGGCCTCCCGCAGTCGGCGCTCGGCCTCCCCCAGCTCCTCCCGCAGCCCTTCGAGATAGTCCAGGTAGCGCTCGCGCTGGGTGCGCCGGGTGCGCTGCGCCTTGCCGCGCTGGGACAGGAACAGCGCCACCGCCCCGAGCAGCGCGAAGACCAGGACGACCGCGCCGAGCGCCGCGAAACGGCTGTTGCGGATCACGGTCATCATGATCACGGAGCCCATGACGCCGGCCATCGGCAGCAGCGCGGTCGCCGCGTTGCCGATCTTCCCCTCGGGCAGGTTGGGCGGCGCCTCGACCGTGCGCGGCCGGGCGGGCTCGAGCGGGCGGGTGCCGCGCGCGGGCCGGTGGACGATTCGCAGGGTCACGGGCGGAGTTCTCCGGAGCGGGTCGTGACGGAGGAGGGGCGGGGCGGGCGCGGGCGACGGCGTGCCGCGCGCGGGTGGGTCCGGGGCGGCCGGGTGCTCATCGCACCCTCACCGCGCGCCCCATCGCCTCGGCGGCCAGCCGGAGAACGGCGTGCCGCGTGGTCTGCGCCAGCAGCTCGGTGCGGATGGGCCCGCCCCCGGCCAGATGACGGTCGTACGGCACGGTGACGACGGTGACGCCCGTCTCCCGGAGATGCCCGGCGGCCGCCTTGTCGTCGAGGACGGCGTCGGGACTGCCGCACACCAGCGCGACGACCGTGGAGGCCAGCGCCGAGTGCGGCAGCCGGGCCAGCCACTCCAGCACCTGGCGGGTGGCGCCGACGCCCTCCGCCGTCGTCGGCGCGACCACGACCCGGGCGTGCGCGGTGTCCATGGCCGTGCGGGCCACCTCACCGGGCAGGCACTCGCAGTCGACGACGGTCACCGCGAAGTGGCGGCGCAGCGCCAGCGTCACCTTGCGGTACGTCGTCATGTCGAGCGGCGCGCTCACCTGGCCCCGGCTCGCGGGCAGCAGCCAGCCGCCGTCGGCCACCGGCACCAGGTACCCGGTCACGTCCGTCAGCTGCATGGACGGGGTGAGGATCGGCGCGAGGTCGGCGCACGTCCAGCGCACCGCCTCCGCGCCCATGCGCACCGGCAGGGTGCCCAGCGCGGAGTCCGCCTCCAGCGTGAGCACCAGATCGTGCCGGTAGTGGTTGAAGGTGCGGCCCAGCAGCGCGGAGACCGTGGACTTGCCGACGCCGCCGCGGATGGAGGTGACGGCCACCACCCGGCCCGTCGTCACGGGCTGCTGCAACTCGCGGGCGATCCGGGTCTGTTCGGCGACGTCCTGCGCGACGGACGAGGTGAGCCTGCGCAGCGCACGCCCCGTGCGCCGGGTCACGGAGTCGCCGTGCACCGGGCGGCCCAGGGCGATCAGCAGACGCGGATCGAGGGTGGGGGAGGACTCGGGAGC
>NZ_JAHHIT010000197.1 GCF_024539675.1 Streptomyces hilarionis
GCCGGGGGGTGGGGGGACGGGATCCGGGTCCGGGTGCCGTGGAGTGCGTCCCGTGCTGCGTCTCGTGGGTGCCCATACGGCGACCCTAGCCAACGGGCGTCGGGGTTACCGCTCCGACCGCCGCGCCGCGCGCACCCTGCGCAGCCTGTTCACGGTGACCGGGTCGTGGGCCAGCGCCCGCGGGTCGTCGAGCAGGGCGTTCAGGAGCTGGTAGTAGCGCACCGGGGACAGGTCCAGTTCCTCGCGTATCGCCCGCTCCTTCGCGCCCGGACCGGCGAAACCGCGCCGTTCCAGGGCGAGGACGCCCCGCTCCCGCTCCCCCAGCCCGCCGGTGTCCGCTCGCCGTTCCATGCCCGCACGGTAACGCCCCGCGCCGACATCCGGCTCACTCGCCGGCGGCGGTCTCCGCCGTCACGGCCGTGGTCTCCAGGCCGCCCAGCACGTCGGCGGGATGGCCGTTCGCGGTCACGGCCGCGCCGATGCGCTTCTTGATCTGCGCGCTGACCTTCGCCCAGGAGGTCCGGCCGACGGGGTAGCTCTCGGACAGCGGGAGCTCCTCCAGGAACGGCTTGAGGTCGGCGTCCTGCGGGGCCGCCTCCATCACCAGGGAGGCGGAGGTGGTGACCGGCAGGAGGTCGTACTCGCGCGAGAAGGCCAGGACGTTCTTCTCGCTGTAGACGAAGTCGAGGAAGTCGCCGATCTGGTCGCCGTGCCCGTTCTGCTTGAAGGCGGTCATCCAGTCGGCGACGGCCATGGAGGACTTGGTCGGGCCGTCGAGGCCGGGCATCGGCACCATGCCGAACTTCACGCCCTTGCTCTGCGCCGCCTTCATCAGCGAGGGATGCCCGTTGAGCATGCCGACGTCGCCCGCGGTGAAGGCGGCGAACGCGGCGGCCCGGTTCAGCTTGCCGGGGGCGACCGGCCCGGTGAGGCCCTTGCCGACCATGTCGTCCTTCAGCCACTCCAGGGTGGCGACGTTCTCGGCGGAGTCGAGGCTGTAGCTGCTGACGGTCTGGGTGTAGCCGCCTCCGCCGCTGAGCAGCCACTGCAAGGTCTCGGCCTGCGCCTCCTCGGGTCCGAGCGGCAGCGCGTAGGGGTACTTCACGCCCTTCGCCCTGAGCGCCTTCGCGTCGTCCGCGAGCTCGGCCCACGTGGTCGGCGCGGTGATGCCGGCCTGGGCGAAGAGGGTCTTGTTGTAGAAGAGCAGCCGCGTCGAGGAGGCGAACGGCATGCCGTACTGCACACCGCTCACCTTGCCCGCGTCGGCGAGCCGGGGCACGAAGTCGGCCTCGACGGGGATGGAGACCACGTCGCCGACGCTGTAGAGCAGGTCGGCGTCCGCGTAGTCCGCGTAGGCGCCGATCTGCGCCATGTCGGGGGCGTCGCCCGCGTCGACCATCGCCTTGACCTTGGCGTCGACGTCGTTCCAGGAGTACACGCTGACGTCGACGGTGACGCCCGGGTGGTCCTTCTCGTAGGCCTCGACGAGCCGGTCCCAGTACTTCTTGGAGCTGTTGGCGGCGCTGTCGCCGTAGTCGGCGGCGACGAGTCTGAGGGTGACGTCGTCGGAGCCTCCGGTCAGTCCGCAGCCGGCGAGGACCGCCGACATGCCGAGGGCGGACGCCGCCGCGATCGTCGCTGACCTTCGTGCCCGCTGCACCGAACCGCTCCTTCTGGCCGAACTGCCCGGCCGAACCGTCTGAACCGTCTGAACCGTCTGCACTTGCCGGACCGTCCGGATCGTCCGATCGAGCAACTGATTGCTCATACCAATGGATCCGTTATCCGGAGTAAGGTCTACACCACGCAAGTGGACTAGACCTCTTGCGGGTCCTCGGGCCACACTGTTCCCGTGAGACATGTCATCGCCCTGGACGTGGGCGGCACCGGGATGAAGGCCGCCCTCGTCGGCGCGGACGGCGCCCTGCTGCACCGCGCCCGCCGGGCCACGAGCCGCGACCGCGGCCCCGACGCCGTGGTCGACGCCATCCTCGGCTTCGCCGCCGACCTGCGCGAACACGGCGTAGAACGGTTCGGCGAGCCCGCCGCGGCGGCCGGCGTCGCCGTCCCCGGCATCGTCGACGAGGTCAACGGCGTCGCCGTCTACGCGGCCAACCTGGGCTGGCGGGACGTCCCCCTGCGCGCACGGCTCGCCGAACGCCTCGGCGCTCCCGTGGCCCTCGGCCACGACGTGCGCACCGGCGGCCTCGCCGAAGGCCGCATCGGCGCGGGCCGCGGCGCGGACCGGTTCCTGTTCGTGGCCCTGGGCACCGGCATCGCCGGCGCGATCGGCGTCGACGGCCGGGTGGAGGCCGGCGCCCACGGCTTCGCGGGCGAGATCGGCCACATCGTCGTACGCCCGGACGGCGCTCCCTGCCCGTGCGGGCAGCGCGGCTGCCTGGAGCGGTACGCCTCGGCGGCCGCCGTCGGCGAGGCGTGGGCGGCGGCGAGCGGCGACCCGGACGCGGACGCCGCGCACTGCGCGAAGGCCGTCGCCGCCGCCGACCCCGGCGCCCTGCGGGTGTGGCACACGGCCGTGGACGCCCTCGCCGACGGCCTGGTCACCGCCCTCACCCTGCTGGACCCGCGCACGCTCGTCATCGGTGGCGGGCTCGCGGAGGCCGGGGAAACCTTGTTCACACCGCTGCGGGAAGCGGTCCGGCGCCGGGTGACCTTCCAAAGGCTTCCGGAGATCGTCCCCGCCGACCTGGGCGACAGCGCCGGCTGCCTGGGCGCGGGCCTGCTCGCCTGGGATCTCCTCGAATCGACCGACCGTACGGAGGTAACCCCCTGATGGCCACCCCCCCAGTGGCGCGGGACGCGACACCGAGCGGCCCCGCCGCGAGCGCGCGACCGGCCACCACGCACCCGCGGCCCGCGACCGGCGCACGCAGGCAGGTGCTGACCGGCGCCCGGGTGGTGCTCCCCACCGGCACGGTGACCGACGGCCGCCTCGCGATCGACGGCACGAAGATCACCGCCGAGGCCCCGCCCGGGGCGCCGCAGGGAACCGTCGTCGACGCGTCCGGCCACTGGCTGGTGCCCGGCTTCGTCGACCTGCACAACCACGGCGGCGGCGGAGCCTCCTTCTCCGGCTCGGCCCAGGACGTCCTCAAGGCCATCCACACCCACCGCCGGCACGGCACCACCACCCTGGTCGCCTCGACGGTCACCGACGACATGGACGTCCTCGTCCGCCAGGCCGGCCTGCTGAGCGAGCTGGCCGAGCAGGGCGACCTGGCCGGCATCCACTTCGAGGGCCCCTTCATCTCGCCGTGCCGCAAGGGCGCGCACTCCGAGGCCCTGCTGCGCGACCCGGACCCGGCCGAGGTCCGCAAGCTCATCGACGCGGCGCGCGGCCGGGCCAGGATGCTCACCCTGGCCACGGAGCTCCCCGGCGGCCTGGACTCCGTACGCCTGCTCGCCGAACACGGCGTGATCGCCGCCGTCGGGCACACGGACGCCACGTACGAGCAGACGGTTCAGGCCATCGAGGCCGGAGCCACCGTCGCCACCCACCTCTTCAACGCCATGCCGCCCCTCGGGCACCGCGCCCCGGGCCCGATCGCCGCCCTGCTGGAGGACGAGCGGGTCACGGTCGAGCTCATCAACGACGGCACGCACCTGCACCCGGCCGCCCTGGAACTGGCGTTCCGTCACGCGGGCCCGGGCCGGGTCGCGTTCATCACGGACGCGATGGACGCCGCCGGCATCGGCGACGGCCGCTATCTGCTCGGTCCGCTGGAGGTCGAGGTCAGCGAGGGCGTCGCCCGTCTCGTGGAGGGCGGCTCGATCGCCGGCTCCACCCTCACCCTGGACCGCGCCTTCCAGCGCGCGGTGACGGTCGACCGCATCCCGGTCGAGGACGTCGTCGCGGCCCTGTCCGCCAACCCGGCCCGGCTGCTGGGCCTGGACGACCGGATCGGCTCCCTGGAGCCCGGCAAGGACGCCGACCTGGTCCTGCTCGACGAGGAGTTCCAGGTCAAGGGCGTGATGCGCAAGGGGGTTTGGGTGGTGGATCCCCAACTGGCGTGAAACGTCCGCCTCCACCGGGACGGTGGCCGACCCGACCACTGGGCCGGTCGCCGTCTCTTTGGCATGATCAGGCCTCCGGAATCGCGACACGCGCGGATCCGAGCCCTGTCCACGTGCCCGTCGAGGGAGGTCGGCCCCGTGATCCTCACCGTCACCCTGAACACCGCGCTCGACCTCACGTATCACGTGCCCGCCCTGCGGCCGCACGCCTCCCACCGGGTGACCGACGTGCGGGAACGGCCCGGCGGCAAGGGGCTGAACGTCGCCCGCGTGCTGGCCGCCCTCGGCCACGAGGTGACGGTGACCGGGTTCGCGGGCGGCGCCACCGGCCGGCGCGTGCGGGAACTGCTCTCGGGCAGCGCCGGGGTGGCGGACGCGCTGGTGCCCGTCGCGGGGTCCTCCCGGCGCACGGTCGCGGTCGTGGACGTGCTGACCGGCGACACCACCCAGCTCAACGAGCCCGGCCCGGTCGTCGCGCCGGCCGAGTGGTCCGCCTTCCAGGAGGCGTACGAGGGGCTGCTCGCCGGCGCCGACGCGGTGGCCCTGTGCGGCAGCCTGCCGCCGGGAGTGCCGGTCGGCGCGTACGCGGCCCTGATCCGCACGGCACGGGCCGCGGGCGTGCCCGTCCTGCTCGACACGAGCGGGGAGCCGTTGCGCCGCGGGGTGGCCGCCCGCCCCGACGTCGTCAAGCCGAACGCCGGCGAACTGGCCGAACTCACCGGCTCGCACGAGCCGTTGCGCGCGACGCAGGACGCGCGCAGACGCGGAGCGCGGTCGGTGGTGGCCTCTCTCGGAGCCGAGGGCCTGGTCGCGGCGACCCCGGAGGGCCGCTGGCGCGCCATCCCGCCGGCCCGCGTCCGCGGCAACCCCACGGGCGCCGGCGACTCGGTGTGCGCGGGCCTGCTGTCGGGCCTGGTCGAACGCCTCCCCTGGCCGGACCGCCTGACCCGCGCGGCCGCCCTGTCCGCGGCGACGGTCCCCGCCCCGACAGCCGGCGAGTTCGACCGCACGGCCTACGAGGAACTGCTCCCCCGCATCACGGTGACCGGGGAAGCCACGGCGGCCTGAGCCGCCTATCACCTTCCCAGTAATCCCACAGAGGATGACCGAGAATCGATCTTTCCCCAGCAGTTTTCGCGATGATTCAATGAGAAAAATTTCGCCACACTGACCAGTGGCGAAGAACCTGAATGGGGACTCTGTGATACGAACAGTCTTGCGCGCGGTCGCGATCCCGAGCGCACTGACAGCCTCACTCTTCTTTGCCGCTTCCCCTGCACATGCAGCCGTCTCAGGCGCCTACAGCCTGTCGGACTGGACTCTTCGCGCAGGCACATCGACAACTTCAACCGCGGTACTCAGAGTCCATGGACTCGGCCACGGTACACCGGACTCGATACCCTGCTGGGTCTCCAATTGCACAGGCGCAGTCACGGGCGGGTCATACAGGTGTACGAGCGGAGGCTCTACGCATAATACGTGGACACCCCTCAAGTGGGCTGGCGTGAAGCGATGGGTCGCAGACGAGTGCGTAGGTTTCGGCAGAATTGCCTGACCTGAGAAACCCGTAACGGTCCGCCATACTTAACGGCGGACCGTTTGGCCATCCCGTCAGACCCTTATTCCAGCCATACCTGATCGAAGAGCGCGTCACATTGATTGCCTGCATTGCAGGAAATCTCGATTACGTTGGTCCCCTTATTTAGGGTGACCGGAGCCCACGTACTCTGCCAGCCCTTTTCGTAGTTCCCAGCGGGGGAACCGATGAAGTTTTTCAGACCCAGTGGCTGACTGTTCGCTTTGCCGTTCACCGACAGCGTCGCGTTGGCGTCGACACCGGGGATGCTGTAACTCGCATACAGTCGAAAGTTACCCGCCTTCTTGATGCCGTTGACTGTCCAAGTCACCTTGGCTCCCACGTGGTTGAAGCCCGCGACGTAGATCCCGCCGGCAGCCTTCGCTCCCGTGACATCAGAAGAGGTGGTGACACCGTCTCCCAGATTGAGCGCCTTCGCGTCCGCCTTCGGCAGTTCCGCCTCGTCCTCGTCGCCGGAGGCGGACGCGCTCGGGGACGCGCTCTGGGGGGCGGAGGCCGAGGACGACGGTCCGCCGCCGGCGGTGTCGTCCTTCTTGTCGTCGCCGCCCGCCATGGCCACCGCGATGCCGATCACGACCGCGGCGACCACCGCGACCGCGCCGATCAGCAGGCCCTTGGTGTTGGGGCCGCGGCCTCGGCCGCCGCCGTTCTGCACGGGCTGCCGGCCGGTGGAGGGACCGCCGCCGCCGAAGTTCTCGGGCGCGGCGTAGTGCGCGTTCGGCTGCCCGTACGCGCCCTGCTGCGGGACCGTCGGCGGCTGCCCGTACTGCGCGGTCTGCTGCTGCGACGGCTGTCCGTACTGGCGCTCGCCGACCGCACGCACTCTGCTGACCGAGTTGGGGTAGCCGTAGCCGCCTCCGGACGGCGGCTGGGCGCCGTTGGCCTGGCCGTCGGCGTAGAGGTAGCCGAACGGGTCGTCGTCCTCGGGCGTGCTCGCGCCGTTATTGCCGGGCGTCATCCCTTCGTACTCCTCAACAGTGCGGGGCCGATGCGACACGCGTACGCGTATCCATACGTGTGAGAACTGCGAGCCTACCCGGTCCCCACCGCCCAAACGGGTGAGTCGGATCGCAACGGCACCCGGGCAGGGCCGCTGACCTGGTGATCATCCAGCCCGTCTGTGCTGTTTGGGACGAGATCGTTTCTCGACGTACATGCGCTCGTCGGCGGACTTCAGCACTTCGTCCGCGGTCATCCCGCAATGTGCCCAGCCGATGCCGAAACTGGCGCCCACCCGTACGGCCCGGCCCTCGGCGCGGATCGGCTGGATGATCTCGTTGCGCAGCCGGACGGCGAGGTCGGCGGCGTCGGCGCGGCCGAGACCGTCGGCGAGGATCACGAACTCGTCGCCGCCGAGCCGGGCGACCGTGTCGCCGTCGCGGACCTGACGGGACAGCCGGCGGGCGACCTCGATGAGGACAGCGTCACCCGCGTTGTGCCCGAAGCGGTCGTTGATCGACTTGAAGCCGTCGAGGTCGCAGAAGAGGACCGCGAGCCCCTTGGCGCCGTCGTCGCGGCCGTCCTCGGGTGCGGAGGTGTGCACGTGGTGGTCGTACCCGTCGAAGGACTCCGCGCCGCCGGGCCGGTAGTCGAAGCCGTGCCCGTTGGCGTCGAAGGCGGCGTGGCCGTAGGCCGCGTCCATGGCGTCGACGGCCGCGGGGTGGACCGACTGGGGGCGCTGGCAGAGCCGGGCGGACAGCCGCGAGCGCAGTTCCGCGGAGTTCGGCAGGCCGGTGAGGGAGTCGTGCGAGGCGCGGTGGGCGAGCTGGAGCTCGCGGCGCTTGCGGTCCTCTATGTCCTCGACGTGGGTGAGGAGGAAGCGCGGCCCGTCGGCGGCGTCGGCGACCACGGAGTTGCGCAGGCTGACCCAGAGGTAGGTGCCGTCGCGGCGGCCGAGGCGGAGTTCGGCGCGGCCCCCTTCGGCGGAGGTGCGGAGCAGGGTGCCTATGTCCTCGGGGTGGACGAGGTCGGAGAACGAGTAGCGGCGCATCGCGGAGGCGGGGCGGCCGAGCAGGCGGCACAGGGCGTCGTTGGTCCGGAGTATGCGCCCGTGCTGGTCGCCGCCCATCTCGGCTATCGCCATGCCGGAGGGGGCGTACTCGAAGGCCTGCCGGAAGGATTCCTCACTGGCGCGCAGGGCCTGCTGCTCGCGTTCGAGTCTGACCAGTGCCCGCTGCATGTTGGCGCGCAGACGCGCGTTGCTGATCGCGATGGCGGCCTGGAAGGCGTACATCTGGAGCGCTTCGCGCCCCCACGCGCCCGGACGGCGTCCGTTGCGCGGCCGGTCCACGGACAGGACGCCGATCAGCTCGCCGCAGGCGCCGCCGCTGCCGGGCGCCGCGGGCGTGTACATGGGGGCGAAGAGCCGGTCCGAGGGGTGCCACTCGTCCTCGAAGCGGGGCGCGGGTCCGTCGGTGTACCACTGCGGGACGTCGTCGTCGTCGAGGACCCAGCCCTCGGTGTGGGGTATGAAGATCAGGTCGCCCCAGGTCTCGCCCATGGCGAGGCGGCGCTCCCAGGAGTCGCGCGAGCCGACCCGGCCCGTGATGAGGGCCTCGGCGGCCGGGTTGCCGGAGAAGGCGGCGACCACGAGGTCGCCGTCGGGACGCACGAGATTGACGCACGCCAGCTCGTACCCGAGTGCCGTGACCACGCCGTCGGCGACCGTCTGCAGTGTGTCGGCCAGGCTGCGGGCCGTGTTCATGTCGGCCATGACCTGGTGCAGCTGTCGCAGGGACGCAAGACGGACGTACGGCTCCGACTCGGTCTCCATGTGTTTCGCCCTCCCCCCGAGACTTCGCAGCGAATCAAGGGTTGTCTTCGGCGCAACGTCGTTTCTGGTGCTCTGTTGTCGGTGTGTGTCTCCTTGTGACGCCTCCGCCACTGAATCACAGCGCGCTGCCCACTCGGTACACAGGGTCAACAATTAATGCGTCTTGTGACTCAAGTCACAGCTGAACGTGAACATTTGGGTGGAGTTTCCGCGTTTTCCTGTGCGTTTCCCGAACACGGACAGAGACCGGATATGGGTCCGCGGTCCTACGACCCTACTCGGGCGGAGGTCCGATGCGGGGCGCACCGATCGGACACTAGCGTTTCCGATGTGTCCCTCGATGTGTCTCCCGATGTGCT
Source organism: Streptomyces hilarionis (assembly GCF_024539675.1). Lineage (GTDB taxonomy): Bacteria > Actinomycetota > Actinomycetes > Streptomycetales > Streptomycetaceae > Streptomyces > Streptomyces hilarionis. The sequence continues at coordinate 8,765 of NZ_JAHHIT010000197.1, forward strand.
CAAGACCGTGCCGAAGACTCCCTCCGGGCATGCTGAGGGGGTGAGCAACGACGAGTTCCGCGCCGCCATGTCCCGGCTCGCCGACGGCGTGGTCCTGCTGACCGCGCGCGAACCCTCCCTCGACCCGGACGACCCCGGCGCCCCGGACGGCGAGGACGTCGGCATGACGGCGACGTCCTTCGTGTCGGTCTCCCTCGACCCGCCGCTCGTCCTGGTCGGCCTGCGCACCGGCTCCCGCATGGACGACCTGCTCGACGAACAGCCGCTGTGGGCGGTGTCCGTGCTCTCCGAGCACCAGCGCCACATCGCCGGCCGCTTCGCCATGAAGGGACGCATCAGCGACCGCCTCCTCTTCGAGGACCTGCCCTGCGTCCGCGGCGAGGCGGGCGGCGCGCTCCTCGTCGGCGGCGCGCTGGCCACGCTGGAATGCCGTACCGAACAACGCGTGACCGCCGGCGACCACACCCTGGTGATCGGCCGTGTGCTGACCGCGTCGGCGCCGAGCGCGGACGGCGGCCCGCTGGTCTATTTCCGGGGCGCCTACCGGCAGTTGGGCTGACGCCGCCGGAAATGCCGTGGCCGACGCGGGAACCCCGCGCCTAGGCTGCCGAACATGACAGGCACGACAGCCGACGGCGAGGGCGGGACGACCGCCGCGAGTTCCCCCCTGCGCCTCGTGGAGATAACCCCCGCGAATTTCGACGCGGCGACGGGCATTCGCGTCCACCCCGACCAGGAGTTCGCGGTCTCGCCGGTCATGAAGTCCCTCGCCGAGGCCTACGTCCATCCGCCCGGGGTCGCCTGGCCGCGGCTCGTCATGGACGGCGACCGGCCCGTCGGCTTCCTCATGGCCTTCCTCGACGTCGACTGGAACGAGGGCGGCGGGGACGGCAGCCTCATCCGCTCCGGCCTGTGGCGGCTGAACATCGCCGCCGGCGAACAGGGCTGCGGCTACGGCCGCTTCGCCGTGGAGTCCGTCGCCGCCGAACTGCGCCGGCGCGGCGCCACCGAGATGTACGTGACCTGGCACGAGGGCGAGCACGGCCCCGAGCAGTTCTATCTGAGGCTGGGCTTTCGCAAGACCGGCGAGAAGGTCGAGGGCGAGACCGTCGGCGTCCTCGCCCTGGACCGGCCCCCGTCCTAGCCCCCGTCGGCGCCCGCGCCCCGGACCGGCCCGCGCCCCGGATCGGCCCGCACCCCGGACGGTCCGGCTGCCGGGCCGCCCGGCGCGGCGCCGTGCGGCTCAGCCCCAGTCGCGCCCGGTCCGGCCCCGCTTCGTCTCCGAGCGCTGCTTCTTCTCGCGCAGCCGGCGTTCGTTGATCCCGCGCGGGATGCGCGTCGGCCGGCGCGGCTTGGGGGGCGGCGCCGTCGCCTCGGCGAGCAGCGCGGCCAGGCGCACCGCGGCGGTCTCGCGGTTGCGCCACTGGGAGCGGTGCTCGGAGGCCCGGACGGTGACGACGCCGTCGACGAGCCGCCCGGCCAGCCGCTCCAGCGCCCGCGCCTTCCACACCTCGGGCAGCGCCTCGGTGCGCTCCAGGTCGAAGCGCAGCTCCACCTGCGAGTCGCTCGTGTTGACGTGCTGCCCGCCCGGCCCCGAAGACCGCGAGAAACGCCACATGAGCTCGGCCTCGGGAAGGGAGACGGAGCCGCGGACGACATAGGGACCAGACATGCCGACCATGTTCCCGCCGCGGACCGGCCCGCGTCACGCGAATATCGCTTGGTAAAGAAAGTAAAGAAACGCGAGGACGCCGGGAACCTTGACCGGCCTCCGCTGCGTTCATAGGGATAGCTGTAGCTTCGTGCCCGCGAAGCCGTACAAAAAACGAGGGAAGGACTCCCAACCATGGCTGTAAGCCTGTCCAAGGGTGGCAACGTCTCGCTCACCAAGGAGGCTCCGGGCCTGACCGCCGTCACCGTGGGCCTCGGCTGGGACGTCCGCACCACCACCGGCACGGACTTCGACCTCGACGCCTCCGCGATCGCGGTCAACACCCAGGGCAAGGTCTACTCCGACGCCCACTTCGTCTTCTTCAACAACAAGCAGACGCCGGACCAGACCATCGTCCACACGGGCGACAACCGCACCGGCGAGGGCGCGGGCGACGACGAGGCGATCAACGTCAACCTGGCCGGCCTGCCCGCCGACATCGACAAGATCGTCTTCCCGGTCTCGATCTACGACGCGGAGAACCGCTCGCAGAACTTCGGCCAGGTCCGCAACGCCTACATCCGCATCGTCAACCAGGCCGGCGGCGCCGAGATCGCCCGCTACGACCTCTCCGAGGACGCGGCCACCGAGACCGCCATGGTCTTCGGCGAGCTCTACCGCAACGGCGCCGAGTGGAAGTTCCGCGCGGTCGGCCAGGGCTACGCCTCCGGCCTCGTCGGCATCGCCCAGGACTTCGGCGTCAGCGTCTGACCCCGAGGCGCCACGGCGACACAGCGACCCCTTTCCGCCCCGCCCGGCACCCCGCCGGGCGGGGCGGCCCGCGTCCGGGCCCCGCCCCCGTGCGCCCGCGTCCTCGCGCGCACGCCCCACCGGCGGGTGCGCCTAGCCTGCGGCCATGCATCTCGACGCGCTGCGCCTCACGCCCGACCACGACATCCCCGCGCCCGTCCTCACCGAACTCACCGCCCTCTACGCCTCCCACCGCGCGTTCCACGCCCTCAGCGGCGACTTCCCCGACCCGGACGACGTCCGGCCGGAGCAGGTGGCCGCGGCGCTCGCCGCAGAGCTTGCCGAGCCGCACGTCGAGGTGCTGCTCGCCCGCAGCGCGGGCCGGCTCGTCGGCATCGTCGTCACGCTCGCGCGGCACCCCGACCCCGCGGACCCCGACCCCTGGATCGGCCTGCTGATGGTCGACGCCGCCCTGCAGGGCCAGGGCTTCGGACGGCGCATCGTCGAAGGCGTCGAGGCGCGTCTGCGCACGGCCGGCCACCGGGCCGTCCGGCTCGCCGTCCTCGACGCCAACCCCGACGGCCTCGCGTTCTGGACCGCGCTCGGTTACGAGGTGATCGCCCGCCGCCCCGACCGGCAACGCGCCCGCCCCTGCGCCGTGCTGCGCAGACCGCTCGTCGCCGACGCGGAGAAGGAGAACAGGAAGGGGAAGGGGGAGGGCCCCCGGCCCGGACCGGCCTGAGCCGCCCCGCCGCCCGGGCCGCGCGCACCCGCGCCCGCCGGTGCGCGCCCCACCCCGCTCACGGGCGCGGTGGCCTGCCCTCCCCGTACAGCCAGTCCGACCAGATGTCGTCGAAGTCCACGTCCGGCGCCCGCTTCTCGACGAAGGCCGTGAAGTCGCCCGTGCCGGCGACGCCGTGGCGGTGGGCGGCGGCCCAGCCCCACAGGAGGTCGTAGAAGGCGTCGTCGTCGTCGAGTGCCTGGCGGATCCGGTGGATCACCATCGCGCCCCGCTGGTAGACGGGGGAGTCGGAGATGTACGCGGCCCCCGGCGGCTTTCCCGGCGGGAAGTCCCACAGGTCCTCGTACGTCCGCACGCCGTGGTCGTACAGCGCGGTGAACGTCTCCTGCGCCGTGGCCCCGCCCTCGTCCTCCGTCCACACCCACTCGGCGTACGTCGCGAGGCCCTCGCTGAGCCACATGTCCCGCCAGTTCCTCGGCGTGACGGAGACCCCGAACCACTGGTGGGCGATCTCGTGGACGAAGGTCTCCATGTCGGGCGGCCCGGGGAAGACGGGCCGGTTCTGCGTCTCCAGGGCGTAGCCCGCGTCCTGCGGCCGGTCCACGATCGCGCCCACCGAGGAGAAGGGGTACGGCCCGAAGTTGTCCTGCGCCCAGGCCATGACCTCGGGAAGCCGGGCCGGCACCGCGCGGCTCGCGGCCGCCTGCGTGGGATCGACCGCGACATACGCCGGCAGGCCGTCCCCCATCACGGACGTCGTGGTGGTGTAGCGGCCGATCGCCAGCGTCGCCGCGTAGCTCGACATCGGCTCCGCGGTGTGCCAGACGAACGTCGTCCGCCCGTCCGGCGCCGTCCTCCGACTGCGCAGCTCACCGTTGGAGACGGCCGTCAGCCCCTTCGGGACCGTGACGGCGACGTCGTACGACGCCTTGTCGGCGGGTTGGTGGGAGCCGGGGAACCAGGCCATCGAGCCGGTCGGCTCGCCGAGGGCGAGCGCACCGTCCGCCGTGCGCAGCCAGCCCTCCCGGGAACCGTCCGCATCGGTGATCGTCACGGGACTGCCCGCGTAGCGGACCCGCACCTCGAACGTCTCGCCGTCGGCGAGCGTCTCGGACGGGCTGACGACGAGTTCCTGGCCGTCCCGGCGGAACCGCGCGCCGGCCCCCTCGACCCGCACCTCCTCGACCTCCATGCCCAGCAGGTCGAGATCGAACGAGGACAGGTCCTGCGTCGCCCGGGCCGTGACCACCGCGGTCCCGGTGAGACGGTCGCCGCGGGGCGCGTAGGAGAGGGTGAGGCCGTAGTGCGTGACGTCGTAGCCGCCGTTGCCCGCCTTCGGGAAGTACGGGTCGCCGACGCCGGCCGCCCCCGGCGAGCCCCCGGAGCCGCCCATCGCACCGCTGTCGCACGCGACCAGGGCCAGGCCGCACACCCATGACGCGACGACCGTGACAAGACGCGCGGATCGGGGCATGACGGTGATCCTACGGCGACGTGGGACGACCACGCGGGGGCGTGACACCATCGCCTACGTGCTCGACATCGGCTACGCCCTCTCCAACCGCTTCCCCGACCCGCCCCAGACGGACTACCGGCGCGCGGACGTCCGCACCCTGCGCCACGACCTGTTCTGCGGCGACGTCTACCTGGCCGACACCAAGGCGGACCGCGAGCTGTCCACAGCCTGGGGATGGGTGCCGGTGCTCGACTTCGCCTGGGCGCTGTGCGACGTCACCGAGCACATCGACCAGGACCCGGCGGGCTCGCGCGCCTCCCGCCCCCAGTACGCGGAACTGGACTTCACCGAGTCCACCGACCGCATGCTCTTCCGGCGCCGCTTCGGCTGGGTGGACATCGAGGCCGACTGGATGCCCCCCGAGGAGGCCCCGCTCACCTTCTCCCACGCCGAACTCCGCCGTGAGGCCCGCGACTTCCTGCACGACCTGCTCGCCGACCTCACCGACCTGCACGAGGACCTCGGCGAGAACCCCGCCGTCTGGACCCTGCAAGCCCGCTTCCCCCGCGTGAAGTGAGCCCGCACGGGCCCGACGCCCCGGGCCGAAGGGGCCCCGCCCGGCTCAGCCCTCCACTCTGACCCCCAGCTCGGCCGCGAGCACCGGTGCCAGGTCCAGCAGCTGCGCCGGGCTGATCACCGCCCCCGACAACCGGTCCACACCCCCGGCGAGCCCCAGTTCCACCGCACCCCTGAGGTCCACGTCCGTCAGCGTCGCCGCCGTGAAGTCCGCCGACCGCAGGGCGCAGTCGACGAACTCGACGCGCTCCAGCCGTGCCCCGCCGAAGTCGGGCTCGACCAGCACACACCCCTCGAAGACGACGTCACGCAGCCGCGCCTGCCGCAGGTTCAGGTAGTCGATCTTGCCGCCGCGGACCACGACCCGCTCCAGCACGGCCCCGTACAACTGGGTCCCGCCCAGCCGCGCGTCCACCAGCTCGACGTCCCGCAGGGTCGCCTCCGCCAGATCCGTGCCGACTCCGCGCAGAGCGCTCAGCCTCGAGTCCAGGAAGCGCGCGTGGCGCAGTCTCGTCTCGTCCAGCACGCAGCCCGTCAGGGCGCAGTCCATGAACCGCGCTCCCCCGCCGTCCTGCCCGGCGAGATCCAGCTCGCGCCACTCCACCCCGTCGTAGTCCCCGTCGGGCTCGAGACCCCCGCCCCCGTACGGCTCCAACGCGGGCAGCCGCACCTCCGGACGCCGCGCGCGCTTCACCGCTCCGCCCGTCCCGCCGGTCCGCCCGGCCCCAGTCCTCGCCATGCCCCCATGCTGCACCCCACCACTGACAATCCCCGCCGCCGACGGCCCGCGCCGGACCCCTCACGGCCTGACGCCC
>NZ_JAHHIT010000198.1 GCF_024539675.1 Streptomyces hilarionis
GGTCGGGAGGGTCGGGAGGGTCGCGAGGGTGGCGAGCAGCGCGATGACGGCCGGCAGCTACGGTGCGTAGTCCTGCCACGGGCCTGGGTACATCGCCATCACATGGAACACCGCTCACCGGAGCGTCTCCTGAAGCGCCGGGGCAGCGGGTCGCCAGCCCAGCTCGGGAGCGATCAGCTGCCGGACGTCGTGCAGGATCTGTTCGTACTCCTCGCGATGGAACTCGTACGGCAGCTCCAGGCGCAGCTCCGACACCTGCGCCAGGACGGGATCGGCCGCCAACTGCTCCAGGATCTGCTCAGCGGTGCCCACCACGTCCGGGGCGAACAGGAACCGCTTCGGAGCCAGCGCCGCCAGGGTCTGCGGCTTCAGGCTGCGCTCGTGCCGACTGGCCGCGTAGTCCCGGTAGCGGGCCCGGGTGGCCGCGTCGGCGCTGTCGAACGGCACGATCACCCGCCCGAGCGCCACCCGCGCCGCAGTCCGGTCGTCGCCCAGGCCGCGCCGGTACTCGGAGAGCAGGTTCAGCTGGGCGGTGGTGAAGTCGTCGGTGTCCTCGCCGGTGACGATGTTGCCGGACAGCAGGTTGAGGCCGTTCCCGGCGGCCCAGCGGACGGAACGCAGGCTGCCTCCGCCGTACCAGATCCGCTCCACCAGACCGGGATTGTGCGGCTGTAGCCGCGGTCGCTGGACGTTGCCCGGCGAGTGGATCACGGTGTCCGGACCGCCGAGATAGTCGCCTCGCAAGTTGTCGACAAGGCGGGCGATCCTGCCGTACGACAGGTCGAAGCCGCGCCAGTCGCCGTCGTACACCAGGTCGCCGAGCAGTTCGGCGTGCGGCATGCCGGTGCTGAAGCCGACCTGGAGGCGACCGCGGGACAGGACATCGGCAAGCGCCAGGTCCTCGGCCAGGCGGAACGGGCTCTCGTAGCCGATCGGGATGACCGCGGTGCCCAGCTCGATCCGCTCGGTGCGCTGGCCTGCCGCGGCGAGGAACACGGCAGCCGAGCCGACGCCGTGTTCGAGGTGGCGCTGGCGGATCCAGGCGCCGTCGTAGCCGAGCCGTTCGCCGTACTCGAAGAGTCGGAGTGTCTCCTCCAGGCCGGTGTACGGGTCGTCGTCCGCGAAGTTGCCCGGGGTGAGAAAGGCCAGCGAGGTGATGGTGGGTGTGCTCATGCGACCGTGGTCCTCAGCTCGTGGGTGGTCTCGGCGGTGGAGGTGGGGACGCGCCCGCCGGGGATGGCCGAGAGCAGCTGTCGGGTGTACTCGTGGCGTGGGCGGGTGAACAGCTCCTCCGGCGGACCTGTCTCGACGACGCGACCGGCCCGCATCACGACGACCTGGTGGGCGATCTGGCGTACGACCGTCAGGTCGTGCGAGATGAAGAGGTAGGCCACCCCGGTGTCGGCCTGCAACTCGGCGAGCAGGTCCAGGACTTGGGCCTGCACGGACACGTCGAGCGCGGAGACCGGCTCGTCGCACACCACCAGGTCGGGGGAGAGGGCGAGGGCGCGGGCGATCGCCACTCGCTGGCGCTGCCCGCCGGACAGTTCCGCCGGGCGGCGCTCCAGCGTGGCGGCCGGAAGGGCCACCCGGTCGAGCAGTTCGCGTGCGCGGGTGAGCCGGGAGGCGCCGTCGCCGACCTTGAATGCGCGCAGTGGCTCGGTGATCACCTCGCCGATGGAGAAACGGGGGTCGAGGGAGGCGTACGGGTTCTGGTAGACGAGTTGGGCGCGGCGGCGCAGCTCTCTGGCCCGGGCGCCCTTGGCGGCGGTGATGTCGGTGCCGTCGAAGAGGATCTGTCCGGCGGTCGCGTCGGCGAGCCGGATCACCAGGCGCGCGGTGGTCGACTTGCCCGAGCCCGACTCTCCGACCAGGGCGAGGGTCCGGCCCCGGTGGACGGTGAAGCTGATGTCGTCGACGGCGCGCAGGGTGCGGGGCCGGGCGGTGGTCAGGCTGGGGGCGCTGGCCAGCAGGTGCCGGGTGTAGTCGTCCTGCGGGTCGGCAAGGATGTCACGGGTGGGGCCCGCCTCGACGACCTTGCCCTGTGACATCACGACCAACTGCTGGGCCCGGTCGGCGGCGACCCCGAGATCGTGGGTGACGAGCAGGATCGCGGCGCCCGACTCCTCGGTGAGGTGCTGGAGATGGTCGAGGATGACCCGCTGCACGGTCACGTCGAGCGCGCTGGTGGGCTCATCGGCGATGATCAGCTCCGGCTGGGCGGCGATGGCGATGGCGATCAGGGCGCGTTGCCGCATGCCGCCGGACAGTTCGTGCGGATACTGCCGGGCCCGGACGCCGGCGTCGGGCAGTCCGGCCCGGTCCAGGATGGCGATCGCCTCTGCGGGGGCCGAGCGACGGGTGGCCAGACCGTGGATGCGCAGCACTTCGGCGACCTGGTCGCCGATGCGCTTGACCGGGTTGAGGGAGACCGTCGGATCCTGGGGGACCAGTCCGATACGTGCCCCTCGTACGGTGCGCAGTTCCGGCTCCGGCAGGGTGGCCAGGTCGTGCCGGCCGAAGCGGACGGTGCCCGCGTCGATGCTGCCGTTCGCCGACAGGAGCCGCGTGATCGCGTGCGCGGTCGTGCTCTTGCCGGAGCCGGACTCGCCGACCACCGCCGTCACCTGTCCCGGCCACACGTCGAGGTCCACGCCCCGGACGGCTTCGACCGTGCCGCCCCGGGTGCGGTACGACACCGACAGGCCGCGTATCTCCAGCAGTGGTGTGCTCACGTCGTCACCGTTCTCGCCGTTCTCGGGATCGTCGGTCATCGCTGCCGGGACCATTCGCCGTCCAGGGCCCGGGCGACGCGGTTGGTGGCCAGTACGGTCGCGGCGATCGCCAGCCCGGGCAGCGCGGTCAGCCACCAGGCGTTGGCGAGGTAGTTGCGGCCGTCGGAGATCAACGTGCCCCACTCCGGGGCCGGTGGGGGCGCGCCGTAGCCGAGGAAGCTCAGCGCCGACACGGCCAGGATGGAGGAGCCGAAGTCGAGAGTGGCGAGCACGATCACCGGGCCCGCCGCATTGGGCAGCACGTGCCGGCCCAGCACCGAGTACCAGCGTGCTCCGCTCGCGCGTGAGGCCTCCACGAAGACGGCCTGCCGCACCCGCAGCACCTCCGCGCGCGCCACCCTCGCGAACGCGGCCACACTGGCGATGCCGACCGCGACCGCCACCTTCACCGTGCCGTAGCCCAGCGCGGTGACGAGGGCCAGGGACATGAACAGCGCGGGGATGGACAGCAGCACGTCGACGAAGCGCATCAGCACGTCGTCCGCCCAGCGGCCCACGAAGCCCGCGACCACCCCGAGCAGCCCGCCGACCACGAACGCGACCAGCACCGCGATCAGCGTTGCCTTCAGGGACAGTTGGGCGCCGTGGACCACACGGGAGAAGACATCGCGCCCCAGTTCGTCGGTGCCGAACCAGTGCCTGCCGCTCGGAGCGCGGAAGTTCTGCGACGGCACACCCTTCAGCGGGTCCTGCGAGGTGAACAGGTCGGGCCGGAAGGAGGCCAGCACCGCCAGCACGAGGACGACCGCCGACAGCAGCAGCCCCGGGCGACGCACCACGAACCGCAGCAGTCGCCGTACCTCCACGCGGCGGCCGGGATCAGGCTCCGGCCCCGCCGAGACCGGGCGGGCCGGTCCCGGTGCCGCTTCGGCGGGGTCGTCGACGAGGCTCTGGCTCATGCGAGGGCCGCCTTCCTGTCCGAGGTGACCACGATCCGGGGGTCCAGGAGCGGATAGACCAGGTCGATGACCAGGTTCGTCGTCACGAAGATCAGCGCTCCGAACACCACCACCCCCTGGACCAGCGGGATGTCCTGGGCCGTGACCGCCGCCGCGGTCACACGGCCGAGTCCGTCGCGGGAGAACACCGTCTCGACGACCACGGAACCGGCGATCAACTGCCCCACCAGAAGGCCGACGACCGTCAGTGCCGGCAGGGACGCGTTGCGCAGCGCGTGCCGCAGATGCACCCGCCACCGCCCGGCGCCCTTGGCGCGCGCGGTCTCCACGTACGCCTGGTCCAGCGCGGTGAGCAGGCTCTTGGCCAGCACCTGGGCGACCAGCGCGCCGGTCGGGATCGCCAGCGTCAGGGCGGGCAGCACCAGGCCATGCAGCCCGTCGTTGCCGAACGCGGGAAACCAGTGCAACCGGAAGGAGAACGCCTCGACGAGCAGCAGCCCCACCCAGAAGGTCGGGACCGACACCCCGAGCGGGGGCAGCGACAGCAGGAGCTGCCGCAGCCACCGCTGCGAGGTGTACGTCGCCACCACCGCGAGACCGCCGCCGAGCAGCATCGCCAACAGCAGTGCGGCCCCCGTCAGTTGCAGGGTCTGCGGTAGCGCGTCGGCCAGGGTGGCGGCCACCGGGCGGCCCGTGGTGACCGCATCGCCGAAGTCGCCGCGCACCGCCCGGCCCAGATAGTCGGCGTACTGCACGAGCACGGGCTTGTCGAAGCCGTACTCGTGCCGCAGCGCGGCGAGCCGGGCCGGGTCGACCTCACCCGAGTCCATCCCGGCCCCGGCCATCGAGGTGACGGGGTCCCCGGGCAGCCAGTTCAGTACCAGGAACGACACCGTGTACGCCGCCCACAGCACCCCGACCGCCTGCGCGAGTCGCTTGATCACATAGCGGCGCACGCGTCAGCCGATCCAGGTGTCGTGCAACTGGACGCGGCTGCCCGAGTCGAAGTCGAGGTCGTGCACCTTCTTCGTCACGGCCAACTGGGTCTGGAGCTCCACCACCGGCACGTTGTACGCGTTCTGCACGATCAGCTTCTGCGCCTCCTCCACCAGTTGCCCGCGCTTGGCGGTGTCCGTGGTCGCGGCCTGCTCGGACAGTTCCGTGTCCAGCGAACTGGCAGGCAGCTTGTAGGAGTTGTTCAGCTGGGTGGAGAAGGAAGTGCGCAGGATGTCCGGGTCGGCGCGGGTCACGTTCCCCCACACCACGTCGAAGTCGCTCGACTGGACCGTGGTGGCGAACTCGCTGACCTGGCGCTGCTTGAGCACCACGTCGATCCCGACCGCCTTCAGCTGCTGCTGGACCAGCTCCAGAGCGGGCTGGTTGGTGGCCGCGTTGGGGAACCAGGTGATGGTCAGGCGCAGCTTCTTGCCGTCCTTGACGCGGATCCCGTCGCCGCCCTCCTTCCAACCGGCCGCGTCGAGCCGGGACTTGGCCTTGGCCGAGTCGAAGGCGAGGTCCGAGGAGAGGTCGGTGTAGTCGGGTGTGGTGTGCGCCAGGACGCTGGTCGCCGGCTGGGTCCCGGTCGGGAAGACGGTGTCGGCGATCTGCTTCCTGTCGACGGCGGCCAGGATCGCCTGGCGCACCTTGGTCTCCTTCAGGAGGGGCCGGGAGTTGTTCAGGCCCAGGCCGAACACCACGCCGGGGTTGGCACGGCGCAGCAGGGTGACCTGACCGCCCGTGAGGGCCGCCTCGTTGGCCTTGCTGACGCTGCTGATCGCGTCCACCTGCCCGGACTGGAGACTGCCGGCCCGGACACCCGCCTCGGGTACGACCTTGAAGACCACCTTGTCCAGGTAGGCCTCGCCCTTCTTGGACCACAGAGAGGATCCCCAGCCGTAGCCGGTGCGCCTGGCCAGGGTGATCGACTGGTTCTGCACGTACTGCTTCAGCACGAACGGCCCGGACCCGATGACGCCGTCGCTGCACTTCTGCTGCGGGGTCTTCTTCACGCTCGCCGACGACTCGATGCCCAGTGAGTGGGTCGAAGTCGCCTGGAGGAACTGTGCGTTGGGCTGCTTGAAGGTCACCCTGACGGTGAGCGGGTCCACCACGGCGGTGCTCTCGACACCGCTGAGGTACCCCTGAGCGAGGGTCCCGAGGGGGCCGAGCTTCGGCACTGCGTCGAAGTTGTCCTTGACCACCTGCGCGGTCAGCCGGGAGCCGTCGCTGAAGGTGACACCCGAGCGCAGATGGAACGTGAACCGGGTCGCGTCGGAGGTGACGTCCCAGCTCTTGGCCAGCCACGGCACGATCTTGCCGGTCTTGGGGTCCTGGTCGGTCAGGGAGTCCACGGTCTGGCGCACCGAGTAGATGCTCTCGTTGCTGCCGACCTGCTGCGGGTCCACGCAGCCGGAGTCGGAACCCACCGCGAACGTCAGGGTGCCGCCGGACTTCGGCCGGCCGTTGCCGTCGCCGGAGCCGTCGACGCTCGATCCGCAGGCGGTCAGCAGCACACCGGTGGTGGCCAGGGCGGTCAACGCCGCCCATCGGGGGGATCGGAAATCCGGAATTGCTCTCACGGAGGGGTACTCCTACTCGTGTCACCAAGGCACGGGTGCCGCAGGAGGCGCGGGCGTGCGTGGGCGTGCCACCCCGACCGACGTGCTGCCGGTGGCGGGGGAGCGCGGTACAGACGGGGATCAGGGGGAAACGGGGATCCGGCGCGGAGCTGAATCACGCGGAGCCGGGTGCGGCGACGACCGGTGCCGGATGTCGACCGGCCGTGGAAAGGCCTGTCAGTCCTGACAGAGGCTGCTGTTCGAGCGCTTCAGGTCGATGTGACGCCGACGCGAGAGCCGGGAGAAGACCGTGGCGAGGACGAAGGAGGAGCCGGGGTCGTCACAACGTAGACGCATGCCGATCCTCCTTGTCCCAGGCCCCGCAAAGGGGGCCACGCGCTTGCGGAGATCGTCGGTGATCCCGCCGGGCTTTCACCTGGAGCACCCCACCGCGCGGGAGGGTTGCCGGTCAGCGAGCCAGGGCTTGACGCTGACACTCAATGCCTTCGGTGATCGTACGGAGGGCTCTTGTCGTACGTCAATGGCGCAAAAGCACGCTTGGTAGGGGAGTCGAGGCGAGGGTGCGCGCGGCTCAGGAGCCGCCGCGCTCGCGGGGGAGCTTCTGGCCGGCTTCGATCGCCACCGGCAGCCGGTTCTCGGCAGGGGGCAGCGGGCAGGTGGCCAGGTCCGTGTAGGCACAGGGCAGGTTCGCGGCACGGTTGAAGTCCAGGACGACGGTGCCGTCGGCGGCAGGCGGCTCCAGGGCGAGGGCCCGGTTGGCGGCGTAGGTGGTGACACCGGAGGTGGCATCGGTGAACAGCACCATCAGCCGGCCCGCACCCTGGCCGGGGAAGGCGGTCAGCGACAGCGGGCGCCCGTCCAGCTCGAACTCGACCCTGCCCGGAGCGTCGTAGACATGCTCGAGGCCCTCGACCGCGGCGCCCACGGTGGTCGGACGCGGAGTGTCGAAGGGGAGGTAGCGGCCCGGCACGGCCCAGCGCGGGTCGGGGGCGTAGGCGGGCGTTCCGGTGAAGGCCGTGCGCAGCGGCGCGTCCGGGTGCCGGGGGCGCACGACGTCCTGGCCGCCGCGCTTGGCGACCTCGATGACGGCGTCTCCCCAGACGGCGTCGACGCCGCCGCGCTCGGGAAGCACACCGAAGCGGTGTTCACCGTGCACCGGGGTTCCGTCGACGACCAGTTCCTCGCCGGCGTCGAGGTCCACGACGACCCCGTCGGGTCCGGTGCGCCAGACGCCGGGTGCGTCCGGGAAGCGCTGGGGCCGGTCGTCGAGCCAGTGCAGGCCGGTGATCGCCAGGAAGCCGTGCGGGGCGGCGAGCCGGGCCTCCTGGGCGCGGTGCCACTCCAGCCAGTTCTCGGTGAACGCGTGGAGGTCCGTGGTGGTGGCCTCGGTGGTCATGGGGAATCTCCTTTGTGCCGGGGTGCCTTCGGTCAGGGGGTGCAGGGGGTGTCGAGCCGGCGGACGCGGTCAGCCGGCCAGTTCGCCGAGGAGTCGCCAGGTGCGTCGGCGATCGGCTTCGCCCGCGATCTCGGTGACCGAGAACACGACCTCGGTGGCGCCGGCGTCGCGGTAACGGCGTACCTCGGCCTTGACCGTCTTCTCGTCGCCGATCACGGCCAGGTCGGCGGCCCGCCGACCGCCGGAGAGTTCGATGACCCGGGCGTAGGACGGGATCTGCTCGTAGAACGCCAGGAGTTCGGTGGCCTTGGCCCGCACCGCGTCCACGTCGTCGGTGACCACTCCGGGCACCAGGGCCACGACCCGGGGCGAGGGCCGTCCAGCGGCCTCGGCCGCGGCGGTCAGGGCGGGCACGATGTGCTCCGCCAGGGCGCGCGGTCCGGCCAGGTAGGGCAGGATTCCGTCCGCCAGCTCCCCACTGGCCCGCAGGGCCTGCGGGCCCATCGCGGCGACCAGCAGGGGGACACCGCTTTCGGCGCCCGGCACGCGCGCCGGGACCGGGGTGGTCGCGGTGAGCAGTTCACCGTGGAAGTCGGCCGTGCCGGTCTCGGTCAACTGCCGCAGGGCGGTGAGGAACTCACGCAGGCGGGCGATGGGGCGTTCGAAGGGAAGGCCGAAGCCGGTCTCCGTCAGCAGTTTTGTGCCCAGGGCCAGCCCGAGGTGGTAGCGGCCGTGGGTCGCGGCCTGCGCGGTCTGGGCCTGGCTGGACACGAGCAGTGGATGCCGGCCGAAGACGGGAATCGCGGAGGTGCCGACCTGAAGGCCGGGCACCTCGCGCCCGACGATCGCCGCGAGCTGGGGCGAGTCCGCCCCGAAGGTCTGCCCGAACCAGGCCGACCGCAGCCCGGCGGCGGCGGCCTCCTGAGCCAACTGCACCGTGGCGTCGACCTGGTTCTGTGCGTCGGATGCGTTGAGTGCTACTCCCACAGTCATGTCAGTCAGAACCGGCGCAGGCTGAGCCCGCATTCCGGTCCGTCTGTGACAGCTTCTTGTCAGTCATGTGTCCTCAGTCCTGCGGGCAAGGGGCATCCCGGCACTCAGCCCGCCTGCTGCCGGTCCTGCGCGGACCGGTGTGTGAGAGGTGCGCGCAGGCCGAGGTGGTCGCGGAGTGTGGTGCCGGTGTAATCGGTGCGGTAGAGCCCGCGTTCCTGCAGTTCCGGGACGAGCAGGTCGACGATGTCGTCGAGGCCGTCGGGGATCAGGTACGGCGTGACGTTGAAGCCGTCGATCGCGCCGTGCCGGGCGAAGTGGGCGAACTTGTCGGCCAGGCCGGAGGGAGTGCCGACGTGCCCGCGCTGCGGGCCGAGGGCGATGACGGTCTCGCGCAGCGACCAGCCGTGCGCCTCTGCCTTCGTCCGCCATTCGGCCACGACCGCCCGCGGGTCGGCGATGCGCCGGGCCCCGAAGGAGCCGTCGTTCTCGGCGACGACCGGATCCTCGGTGGGCAGCGGGCCGTCGGCGTCGCGGTCGGACAGGTCGATGCCCCACAGCAGTGAGGCGATTCCCAACGCCGTGGCGGGCGTGACCTGCTGGAGCCGGATCCAGCGCTTCTTCTCCTCGGCCTCTTCCTCGGTGGCGCCGATGATGATCTCGGTGCCGGGGAGGATCCGCAGGTCGTCGTCGGGCCGGCCGACGGCGCGCAGGCGGGTGCGGATGTCCTCCGCGAAGGCCAGGGCGTCGTCGAAGTCGGTGCCGTGCGCGGAGAAGATGACGTCGGCGTTGCGGGCGGCGAAGTCGCGTCCCTCGCCGGAGTCACCGGCCTGGAAGATCACCGGGTGGCCCTGGGCGCTGCGCGGCAGGGTGGGGGCGAGGTCGACGTCGAACTGCGGTCCCCGGTGGCGCACTCGACGTACGGCGCCTGCCACCGACCAGGCGGGCGCGTCGAGGGACGTGGCGACCGCTTGGTCGTCCCAGCCGTCCCACAGGGCGCGGGCCACGGTGAGGAACTCCTCGGCGCGCCGGTAACGGTCGGCGTGGTCGAGATAGCCGCCGCGGCGGAAGTTGGCGCCGGTCCAGGCGTTGTCCGTGGTCACCACGTTCCAGCCGGCGCGTCCCTCGGAGAGCAGATCGAGGCCGGAGAGACGGCGAGCGAGATCGGTGGGCTCGTTGAAGGTGGAGTTGGAGGTGGAGACCAGGCCGATCCGGCGGGTGACTGCGGCGAGTGCCGCGAGTTGGGTGACTGCGTCCGGCCGTCCGGCCACGTCGAGGTCGTGGATCTTGCCGTCGACCTCGCGCAGCCGCAGCCCCTCGCCGAGGAAGAACGCGTCGAACAGGCCCCGTTCCGCGGTCTGGGCGACCTTGCGGAAGGAGGCGGGGTCGATCTGCGAGCCGCTGTCGGGGGCGGACCAGATGGTCCAGTGGTTGACACCTTGGAAGAACACTCCGAAGTGCAGTTGTGCGTGTGGCCGGGGGACGTCGAGGGGGTCGGTGCGGGTCATCGGGCTTCCTCCTGGACGGCCGCGGCCGGGAAACGGTTGGCGGGGCGCTCCAGACCCAGGGTCGAGCGCAGGGACGCGCCGGGCAGGGGGCGGGCGACGAGACGCCGCTCGGACAGGGCCGGCAGTACGAGGCGGGAGAGGACGGGCAGGTCCTCGTCCAGAACGAGCGGATGCAGCCGTACCCCGTCCAGGTGACGGCTCAACTCTTCGAGAACGGCCACCAGTCCGTCGGCGGAACCGATGTGGCGCAGCCGTCCCCGGTCGGTCCACGGCGCGTACCGGTCCAAATCTGCGACGCGCTCGGCGCCGGTCGCGTCCGGGGTGTCCAGCGCCACCTCGACCTCGGCGAAGACACGGGGCGTACCGGCGTCGGCGGCGGCCCCGGCGACCGATGCCGGATCGCGGCCCTCGACCAGAGCTATGTCGAGCTGTGCGGCGGGCACCCGGTCCGGCCGGCCCAGGACGACGAGCTGCCCCTGCGGCGGACGCGGCACGATCGCCGGCCCCTTGACGGCGTACGTCGCCCCGGTGAAGTCGATGTAGTGCAACCGGTCGCGGTCGAGGTAGCGGCTGGTGGCCACGGACCGGACGACCGCGTCGTCCTCCCATGAGTCCCACAGGGCGCGGGCCACCTCGACGCCGTCCCGGGACTCGCGGGCCCGCGCGGCCGCGTCGGCGACCACGGGGCGCCCCCACGCACGAGCCGCCTCGGGACGGGCCTCGTCCGTCACCACCCATCCGGCGCGGCCGGCGGAGATGTGGTCCAGGGACGCCAACTGGCCGGAGACATGGAAGGGTTCGGCATACGTGACCGGGACGACGGGTGCGATGCCGATCGTGCTCGTGGACGCCGCGACGAAGGCCGCCCGCTCCACAGCTCCGATACGGCCGACGGGATCCGGCGCGGCACCGGGCGGCAGCGCGCCGTCGTCCAGGGTGATGAGGGTGAACCCGGCGTTCTCGGCCACGGCGGCGAGCCCGGCCACCCGGCGCGGGGTGAGCAACTGGTCGGGTGAGTGGGCGGCGCGGCGCCAGGCCGCGGGATGAGCGCCGTCACCGTCGATCTCGACGGCGAGGTGCAGGGCGGGGCCGGACAATGGAGGTTCCTTCCGGGGTATACGCGAACTCGCGGCCGGCAGGCCACGACGAGACGGCCGGTGGGAGCGGGCCGGCAGGGGTCAGACGCGTGCGGAAGGACAGACGGCGGAGGAGGTGCGGCAGTAGTCGACGTGCCGCCGGGTGATGAGGCGCGCACTCGTGCGGACACCTGACGGTGCCGCGCCCGGTACGTGCATGGAAGGCCTCCACCCGTCAGAGATTCACCGGTTCACCGTACGTCGTCCGCCCTTGCGAGTGTCAAGGAAGGGCGTGTCGACACGGGGTACCTGGTCTGGCGCGGTTCCACGGTGGCGCCGACCCAG
The DNA here is from genome assembly GCF_024539675.1 of Streptomyces hilarionis. Taxonomy (GTDB): domain Bacteria; phylum Actinomycetota; class Actinomycetes; order Streptomycetales; family Streptomycetaceae; genus Streptomyces; species Streptomyces hilarionis. The sequence goes on from NZ_JAHHIT010000198.1 coordinate 11,589, forward strand.
GATCAACGGCGCACGTTTTCATGCCACTGCAACGATCCGTCCCGCAACTCCTGTGCGCGGTGGACGACCTGTGGCCCTTGCCACTGATCGGCGTTCGTGGTTTCCGGGTCAGGCCGGCAGGACGAACGGGGGGTGGGCACCGTTGAGGAAGTAGTCCCCGGCGTCGCGGAACTGGTGGGCGACGGGCCTGTGCAGGGTGTGGGCCCGGGCGTTGCGCCAGAAGCGGTCGAGGCCCAGCCGTGCGGATGCGGAGCGTGAGCCGACGACGTCCAGGGCGCGGCTGGTGGACTCCTGGGCGGCCCTGGAAGCGGCGGCCTCGGCCATCGTCACGTGGACCGAGATGTCGGCGTACTCGTCGTAGGTGAGGTCCTTGGCGCGGGCCAGCCCGTTGTGTACGGCTGTGAGTGCCTGATCGGTGAGTGCGGCGGCGGAGCGGGTGAGGATCGTGAGTTCCCCGTAGGTGGTCAGTACGTGCGGATCCTGGGGAGAGCCGTCCGGCCAGGAGGAGCGCCAGGACGACTGGGCCGCCCTGCTGTAGTCGCGCGCTTCGGCGAGTGCGCCCTCGGCGAGGCCGAGAAGGAGCTGGACGGAGAGGAGACGCCCGATCGGTGAGGCCAGAGCGGCCGACGGTGACAGCACCTCGTCGTCGGCGGCCAGCGAGCCGAGCACGTCGTGGACGGTGACGGGCACGGCGTCGAATCCCACGTCGCCTCCGGCCGCGAGCCGCTGTCCGAAGGATTCCGCGGCGCCGATCCTCACGCCGGGATGGGTGGGAGTGACGACGACGGCGACCGGTTCACGGTTGCCCGCTCGCTCGGCCCGCACCGCGAGCCGGTCGGCGACCAGGACACCGGTGGCGTAGCTCTGCGTGCCCTCGAGCACATAGCCCCTCCCTTTCCTGGTCAGGGTCAGCGGGTGATCCTGAGCGGCGAAACCTCCTCCCCAACACCACTGCTCCGTCGCTGACAGCCGTTCGATCCGGGCGGCGAGGCCGGGTTCGGTGAAGAACCGGGCACTCCAGGACAGGAAGTAGTGGGAGCCCAGCAGTTGGGCGATCGCGGAGTCGGTGGCCGCGATCGCCCGGACCACGGCGTACGCGGTGGGCCACTCCGCGCCGCCTCCGCCGAGTTCGGCCGGTATGAGCAGGTTCAGCAGTCCGGATTCACGGAGTCTGGACACCTCGTCGAAGGGGGGCTTGCCCGCATGCTCCCTGGCCGCCGCGTCTGTGGCGAGGTCGTCCGCCATCTCATGGGCCACGTGCAACCAGTGAGCGGGGCTGGGCCCGGTCCGGTGGGATGCCGAGGCGGGTTGGGACGGCTTGATGGCAACGCCCATGGTGGGTGGTCTCCTCAAGTTCGTTGGTGTGGCGCGGTGTCTTCATCCGCCGGGAGGACCGGGCATCGTTTCCTAGTAATCCGATAGGAATTATAGGGAATGCGCAGGGAGGGCAGAGGCGACCACATGTGAGATCCACCTGTCCCGAGAATGACGTGATCGTCGAAAACGGTCCGACCGACGCCATGTTCGTCTCCCCGCAGGACGGGCGGACCGCCGACTCGTCGCGACCGGTGCGACCGGTCGGCAGGGCGGAGCCACCGCACACCGGCTCCTGGGGACCGGCGAAGCGACGGCGGATCGGGCACATTGACAATCCGATCGATCACTCGGAGACTCGATCGCATGCCTGAGGTCCTGCTGCTCACCAGCGAGCGATGCGTCGACCTCGTACGCGTGTCCAGCGCCCAGTGTTGATCCCCTGGTCCCTTTCGCCATTCCACTGTCGCGTGCTGCCGCGTCCCCTTTGACCTGAGCGGACGTACGTCCGGCTGCCCCGGGCGTACGACACCGATCCACGCGCAGTGCCCGAGGCGCCCTCCGACGGCCACCACCCGCACAGCGATCGGAAGCACGATGAGCCCGGAATTCCTCTGGTACATCCCCAACACCGTCGAGCCGGGGCACCGCGGCGACGACACGACGACCGGCTGGGGCTCCGTCGAGTACTCCACCGACCTCGCCCGCACGGCCGAGGAACACGGCTGGGGCGGCGCACTCCTGGGAACGGGTTGGGGACGCCCGGACACCTTCACGGTCGCCACCGCGCTGGCGGCCCGGACCACCACCTTCAAGCCCCTGATCGCGATCCGTCCCGGCTATTGGCAGCCGGCCCACTTCGCCAGTGCGGCGGCGACACTCGACCAGCTCAGCCGTGGCCGGGTCCTGGTCAACATCGTCAGCGGACTGGACAACCTCGCCGCGTACGGGGACACGCGCAGCGATCCCGCGCAACGCTACGACCGCACAAGGGAGTTCCTCCATCTCGTACGACGGCTGTGGACCGAGGAGGATGTGACGTTCGACGGGGAGCACTTCCAGGTCGGCAGGTCCACGGTGGCCCCACACCCTTACCTGACCGACACGAGAGCGCATCCCACGCTCTACTTCGGCGGTGCGTCCGAGGCCGCCGAGCGGGTGTCGGCGGCCGAGGCGGACGTCCAACTCTTCTGGGGCGAACCGCTCGACGGACTTGCCGAACGGATCGACCGGCTCAAGGCGTTGAGCGAGCAGGTGGGCCGCAGGCACCGGCCGCTGGAGTTCGGGCTGCGGATCACCACGGTGGTGCGCGACACCACGGAGGAGGCGTGGCGCGCGGCCGAGGAACGGGTCGCGCGGATGGCGGCGGACGGCGGGAAGGAACTGACCTGGGCGGGGGACCGCGCGACCGCCGTCGGACAGCGGCGGCTGTTCGACCTCGCCGCTCGGGGCGAGGTGCTCGACACCTGCCTGTACACCACGCCCGGGAAGTTCGGTGGCGGGGGAGCGGGGACCACCTGGCTGGTCGGCTCCGCCGCCGACGTCGCCACCGCGCTGGAGAACTACCGCAAGCTCGGCATCGCCCACTTCGTCCTCTCCGACACCCCCTACAAGCAGGAGATCAGCCGTGTCGGAGACCGGTTGCTGCCCCTGCTGCGCTGACCGTCACGCGATGTCAGCTCCGGGTGATGCTTCCTCACCACTGCCGGGTGGGCGCGGACCCAGCCCTTGAGCTCGTTCCAGCCGAACTCCGCGAACAGGGGGTTGTCCGGGTCCTCCGTCACGCCGGTCGCGTGCGACGCGCCGGGGAAGGGGAGCGGGGCGATCCGGGCGTCGCACGCG